>JAIELF010000044.1 GCA_019753235.1 bacterium | reverse complement strand
TTTCGAGCACTAATTACTTTGGTCGTCGGCATCGGTTTGGCCTTCGGCGCGTTCTACCTTTCGCAAGAGCTCGGCCTATCGAAGCCGACGGCTGGTCCTCGGCTCGTCTTTGCCGACGGGGTCGACCTGGCGGCCGAGCTCGACAAACTAGGCCCCAACGCCAAGCCTCAAATTGTGATTCCTCTTGGTGAAAAGCTGCAGGAGCGAACGACCGAGGCCCTCATCTCGATCCCCGAGGGTGGATCGATCGTCTTCGAAGCAGGCAAGTATGAATTCACCAGTGGCTTGCAGATGCGAGTTCCGGGCGTGACGGTCCGAGGACAAGGTCAGGATAAGACCATTCTGAACTTTGAGAAACAGTTGGCTGGCACCGGCGGAGAAGGTTTTCTCGTGAAAGCGGATCGCTTCCGCTGTCAGGATCTCACGCTGGAAGAGACCAAGGGTGATGCCGTCAAAGTCGAAGGATCCAATGGCGTCGTCTTCGAACGGGTCTCGACCCTTTGGCACAACGAGGGGAATCCAAAGAACGGTGCCTATGGGCTGTATCCGGTCAATTGCAAGAATGTTCTCATCGAATCATGCGTGGCCGAGGGAGCATCCGACGCCGGCATCTACGTCGGACAGTCGGAAAACATCATCGTTCGTCATTGCCGAGCAGAGAAGAACGTCGCTGGCATCGAAATCGAAAACAGCAAGAATGCCGACGTCTACCAAAACATCGCCACCAACAACGCCGGCGGCCTGTTGATTTTTGATCTACCCGGATTGCCCTCGGGCAACGGCGGCGGGCACCGCGTCTACGACAACAAAGTTTACGAGAATAACCACGTCAATTTTGCCCCCGAGGGAAACATCGTCGCGACGGTACCGCCGGGAACCGGGCTGATGGTGATGGCCACCGACAATGTTGAAGTCTTCAACAATACCCTCGAAGACAACAAAACCTCGAACATCTCGGTGATCAGCTTCCTCTTCACAGGTCGAAAAATCGAAGATAAGAACTACGACCCCATTCCCGAGGGAATTTACATCCACGACAACAAATTCATCGGTGGCGGCGACAAGCCGGCCGGCATGATCAAACTGCTGGCAGCGCTGATCGGCACCCCCTACCCTGATGTTATCTACGATGGAATTGTTAATCCTGCCAATGTCGTGGAGGGTAAGTTGAAAGAAGGTAAGGGTGTCTACATCGAGAACAATCAGGACGCCGATTTCATCAATCTTCGTTTTGATCTGGTTTCGAGCCCGACCGACCTTCTTGAACCAGGCAAGGCAGCAGAACATGCCAAACGGCTCGAGCGTGATTTAGCCACCATGGCGGGTAAAATTGCCTCCCGAGACGCGGTCAAGCTCGATGACACCGTGGTAAAGTAACAAAGGACGGCGACGGCGAATGTTGGAGTCGATCTTCGCGCAGAGGCATGGCCGATGGGTCGTGCCTCTTTTATTGATGGCCTGCATGACAACCGCCTGTCACCGCTCCGCCGGTATGGCTGAGAAACCCAAAACTTCGCGCCCACCTAAAGACCTTGCGGCTTGGAACATCTTCAAGCAAGGCGATTCGGGGAAGCTCATCCACGAAACCTTGCCCGGCGTTGTCCCCTACGAATTGAACTCTTCTCTTTTCTCGGACTACACCTCCAAGTACCGATTCGTCAAACTCCCCGAGGGGAGCAAAGCCAAGTACGACGAAGCGACTGTCTTCGACTTCCCCGTCGACACCGTAATCGCCAAAACCTTCACCTATCCCCATGATCGCCGAGACCTGTCCAAAGGGGAGCGAATCATGGAGACTCGAATCCTCCATCGTAAAGAGACAGGCTGGGAGGCGTTCTCGTATCAGTGGAACGCCGAGCAAACGTCAGCCACGCTCGCACTGGCCGGCGCCGTCGTTCCTGTTTCTTGGATCCACGATGATGGCTCGACGAAAACCAACGACTACATCATCCCCGACGCCAACAAGTGCATCAGTTGTCACGAGGAAGAGAAGAAAATCCTCCCGATCGGTCCGAAGGCTCGGCATCTCAATCGAGACTACCCTTATGCCGACGGTAAAGAGAACCAGCTTGTTCATTGGACAAAAATGGGGATTCTGGACGGTGCCCCGTCGTCACCCGACCAAGCGCCGCGCAATGCTGTTTGGGACGATGCCTCGACCGGCACGCTCGACGAACGGGCTCGCGCATACCTCGAAATTAATTGTGCCCATTGTCATCATCGCGGCGGACCAGCGCGCAACGCGGGTTTGGATTTCCGTATCGCGATGGAGGAAACCGAGAAGCTCGGCATCTGGAAAAGTCCGGTCGCGGTTGGACGGGGTGGCGGCGGCCGAAAGTACAGCATCGTTCCAGGCAAGCCAGAGGACTCGATTCTTTATTTCCGACTCAATACCACCGATCCCGGCATCATGATGCCTGAAGTTGCCCGTCGAATGATTCACTCCGAGGGAGTCTCGCTCATCAAGGAATGGATTGAAAGCCTGCGCGACCCGCACCAAGGGGAAAGAGCTTCTGAACCTCTTCCCACCGGTGCCGGCGGCGAATGAACGCTCGGCGTGATGCTAAGCTTTCTTCGCCTTGTCGCAGTAAGGCTTCAGAAATGACCGAAGCGTGGCGGCAAGTTCGGACGCGGATTGGAACCGCATATCAGGATCCTTGTGAAGGCATCGCAAGATGATTTGCTTCAGTTCTTCTGGAACGGTGTGACACGTCTCGGGACATTTCGGCATCTCGCCCGAAAGGATCCGTTGTCGGACTTCAAAGAAGTTACGCCCCTTAAAGGGAAGGCTCCCCGAGAGCGATTGATACAGCACGACGCCTAGTCCGTAGATATCGGTGCAGACATCCGCCTGCTTTCCGTCGCCCACCAGGAGCTCGGGAGCCATATACGCGAGCGTCCCCGCCGTGGTCGCCGTCTCTCCCTTCATCTCCCCCTCGGTGACGGCGATGCCGAAATCCGCAAGCACCGGCGTTCCATCCTCTTTAACGAGAATGTTGGCGGGCTTGACGTCGCGATGAACAAAACCTCGCTTGTGAGCATAATCGAGGGCGTCGGCCACTTTTGCCACCACCTCGACCGACTGCCACCAAAGCAAAGGATCACTCTCGATCCGCTTGCCTAGGTCAACCCCTTCGATGAGATCGAAAACGATGTACCAAGTCTCCTGCTCTTTCCCCAAATCATGCACGGCCACTATGCCGGGATGCTGAAGTCGGGCGACATGCCGGGCTTCGACGCTGTTGTCGATTTGCGAAAGTTTAACGGCCACATGACGTTCGAGATGGCGATCCCAAGCCTTCCAGACCTGCCCGAATCCGCCGCCGGCGATCATGCACTCCAGCGTATACCGATTCCCCAACAGCCAAGGGACACACTGCTGAAACTTGGCGTCCGACTTTATCCCCGTCGATAACTTCGATAACGACAGGTCGATCGTTTCACGATCTTGATCAAGCCAATCCATCTCTTGAATTTGTCGAACTCGGTCGACCAACGCCTGCGCGAGCTCTGCATCGTCGGTCAACCTCGCCGGCTCTACCGGTGTCCCCTGTTCATGAAGGTCCTCCCACTTTTCGAGGAGTTGATCCAGCTCGTATGGGGAGTAGGTCATTCCTCGGTCTCCGGTGCTTGATGAAGGAGTTGTTGCAGGAGAATCTTCGCGTTTCGCCAACGGTTCTTAATCGTCCGCGAGGTGACGCCGATCATGGCCGCCGCCTCTTCTTGATTCAATCCTTCGTACCACAGCAAATGAAAAACTTCCCGTTCGATTTCCGGGAGGAGCTCCACCTTTTCATGAAACTCCGTCCATTCCGCGAGGGTCGATGGTTCGCCGGACCGGTCGGCGGGATCATGATGATCAGGCCGAGCATCCTCTTTCATTTTTCCGTCGGTATGGTGATGAGCGCCATCCCCCATGGGTCCGAAGTGCCGGCGAGCCAGATCAACAAGTTCTCGTCGAATCTGTGTCGCCGCCAATCCGAAAAGTTGCCGAGCAGACTCGGGGCGCACCGTTTCAAGCGCTCGGTGAAGCCGAACCAGCGAGTTTTGCAGAACGTCGGCAGTCTCTTCCCAGCGATGCAATCGAGGATTTTTACGGAGCATTCGCCGAGCCAATTGTTCGAGCCTACCGCCGGCCAATCGAATCAACTCGCTCCGGGCCGCATCAAGGGCCGTCTCGTCGCCGGCCTTCAGTCGGTCCAACTGGCTTTGAAGCTCTTCGGTCAAACCTGTTTCCGGACTCTCCATCGAAGTCCCCCATGCGTGAATCCTACTCTCCCTACGAGGGTAGGATCCACGCTTGCCCGGGTCCAGCATCAAAGACCCGGTTGATCGCTCCCCGTTCACGCGGCACCCACTCTCAGGAGCCGACGCAGGGTCGTCTTATTCTCGAGACCGACACGTCGTTCGGTCACCTCCCCATTTTCGAGAAGGAGCAGCGTCGGCAACGCGGTGACGCCGAACCGGGCGGCAAGCTCGGGTTCCTTGTCGACGTCGACTTTGACGATTTCGTACGCGCCACCCGACTCGCCGGCCAACTCGTCCAGAACGGGGGACAGCAGTCGGCACGGCCCGCACCAGGCGGCATAGAAATCGACGAGCACCGGGACTTTCGATTGAAGAACCGCTTCCGAGAAGTTCTCCGTCTTCACATGAGCAACCATGACTTTCTCCTATTCACCTATTCTTGGTCAGCTTTGTTGTTTCCCCAAAGAGTCGAGCGGTCGAGAGGCCTAGCAGGGGAAACAGGAGGACCAGGAAGGAGAAAAAACGGCCAGACGGAGACAAAACCCCGTTCATGGAGCGACTCGAAACGAAAAGTGTTCCCAAGGCGAAAGATGAAGCGATTGGCGAAGATCGTCGTCGCTCTCGAACCGGCGTTGAACGAGCCGGCGAACCGGGAAGTTCAACTCGATCACGCCGGCTCGTTGGAATGGCCAGGGCTCGACATGAACCAAGCCCGCCTCGGTGGATGGCCGCATCGTCAGTGTCATGAGCGTCCCTCCCGGCGTCCTGGGCACCCATCCCAACGGCCAAGTCCTCGTAGGATCCAGGCAGAGAAAAAGAGAAATGACATCGACCACCTGCAACATCAAATAGGCATGCACGGTCGAGGGAGCGGTGGCCCAATGGCAAGAGAGTTGTTGCGTCTCGATCGCGCGCGAACGAAGTCGGCCGCGCATCATCTCCATGGAGGCGAGATAGGTCCGAATCACTTCAACGTCGTTGATCGGCACTGATCGAGCCAGCAGACCTTGATCGAGCCCGAAGCGCTGGTTGAAAAATCCTTGATAGTGCATCGCGACGAGAAAGCCGCCGTAAGGGTTATCCTTCCCGACTCGCTCGGCCCCGTCACGATAAACCGGCAATAGTCGGTCCAGCGGCATCGTCATAAACGAATGAGGCTCGCCGCTCGTCTGATCGACGGAGGGGTGTTCATCCAAATATCGCCAAGCTTCGTCGTGCTTATCGCAAGCATCGACGAGTTCATCAAACGGGATCGGCCGGGCGAAAAGCTCGTTTCCCCAACGACTTGCCAATACGCCCGACTGATGACCATGATCTATCTGACGCGTGACGATCCACGCCCCGTTTTCTGGCCTGATGATCACAGTATTTCTCCACTCGCTGTGCGACGCTCACGACGAGCTGCCAAAAAACCGATGCATGCCGGCCGGCTCGGGAGTCTGGTCGGTGATCTGCTTCCATGTTTGGCCCATCTCTCGGCAACGCCGAAAATCGATGGGGGGATAAGCGATGTTGAGCCAAGGTGTATCGACGGGTTTTTCTCCTTCGAAACGAGAATCCATGGCTGCCGACAGAATGCCGCTCGTGAGAAGTGTTCGCTCCATGGGATAAGGAGGCTTTTTCTCGCGAAAATGAATCTGGATCGCATGCGATAGGGCTTTGAAGAGATTTCGATTCTGCCAGGGGCCGACATGAAAGCGCGTCGCGCGTGGTTCCTTCTCCCCATCAATCTGGCAAGCAAAATTCCATCGAATCCCATCCTCACCGAACTTCAACATGAGTGCTTGAAAGCCATCGCGATAGGTGATGAGGATGCCATGCGGATTTGCAAATCGCGGCGTCCGCGACAGCTCGCGCACTCCGGGAGCCTCGGGACCCAGCTCGGCCCGCATGGCCGCGTCTGCTAATGGGATCGACCACGCGCCGGCCTCCCCTTTCTGCCAAAGCTTCTCCTCACCCAGGAACTCGACGCGGGCGACGCCGACTTCACCACCACGCCGCGCTTCGACCATCGACTGCAACACTTCCAGGCCATGAAAATCATACGATTCGAGCCCGCCCCCATGAATCGACACCGCCGCCGTGATCGGCGATGAATCAGGAAGCTCGACCGAAGGACGACGCTCCGCCAGCGGGACACTACTCCCCGCCATGAGGGCAAAGCCCATCGATCGGCTGACGTCGGCCATCTCTTTCGACCAGTCCCACCGATAGGAAAGATGCTTGTCATTGAAAACCGGACAAACTCCGCCTACCTCGCGAAACGTCGCCACGATCTCGTCAAAGAATCGCTTGCGCGGATACTGATGCTGTTTCTTTTCGTTGTAAGGGTACTCGCCATGTTCGCCGATCGAGAGAACGCCGTCGACCGCCAATGACTTCCCTCCCAACGTGAGGGCTTCTCGAATGGTCGGCACATGCGCGATGCGGTACTCTTTGGCGACCGCGGGGGCCATATCCCCTTCGGGATGTTGATCGGTAAAGAGCGATACGACTTGACACCCTGACGATGTACGCTGGCCGTTGAAGGGATAGTCTTCGAGAAAGTTTTCAAGGATGACGTGCGCATGGCTTCGATGAGTAAAGCTCGTCACGATGGCAGCCACGCGTATCGGCTTGGTGTCGCTGCCCCATGCCGAGAGCGCCGACGCCCCGAGGGCCGATGTCGTCGCATGAAGAAATCGCCGACGGGTCCACATGCTGCCGTCACCGGAAGGGACCGACATCGAAACCTCGCGCATCATGATTCTCCTCAGGGCAACCTTCTGGACTCTGCTCCAATCTGCCCGAGGAAGACCCGATTCTCAAGCAGAATGGCCCGTTAGTCGAGGAACGGAAAAAGTTGCCGACGCGATTCGGGCGTCAAGGGAGAACCGTACTCCGAGATCTCCCATGCCTCCACAAAGCTTGATTTCGGCGGTGCCGATCCGGGAGAAAGCTCTGATGACTTCAGGCAGTATCGTCCGACAAACCATTCTTTAAGCTGTTGTTGCCGAGCATTCGGATCGGTGGGTATTTGATTCAAGATTCCCATATTGTGTGGCAACCATTCGTAAAACTGCGACGCATGGGCATCGAGTGAGTGAACAATCCTCTCGACGTAATCATCGACAGGAACGACGACGTGGGGCGTGAACGGCGTCGGCTTCGTGAAGCGATCATGGAAGTAGCCGAAGATCGGATTATGCTTTAAGATCGGCACCTCGGGTGCGATTCGCGGAACGGTGACCATGTACGCCGCATCTTGAACGATCTGTGCCGTGTAGCGATGGTCAGGATGGTAGTCGGCCGGCCGATGCGTCAGAACCAGATCCGCCTTCGTTCGACGAATCAACCGAATGACATCGAGCCGAGCTTCTAAGGAAGGGACAAGCAATCCGTCGGGGTATCCCAACCATTCGACCGCGGCGCCGAGTCGTGTAGCCGACTCCTTGGCTTCTGCCAATCGGCGAGCGACTAAATCATTGGCCGACATTTGGTGATGGCCGGCCGACCCATCGGTCATGATGGCAAACGTGACACGGATGCCATGCTCGACCCATCGGCACGTTGTCCCTGCCCCCTTAACCTCGGCATCGTCGGGATGGGCTCCGATGATGAGCACGCTCGGCATACGCGATCCACCTTCTCTTGAGATGATTTCTTCGAACCATCGGCGTGATTATTCAAAGACCATGCTGGCAAAGCTGACGATCTCGCTGCCGGCCGGGTCGACGAATTGGTCATAGCAAAGGACGCTCCCCCGGCGAGGCGCCGCGGCTGATAATGCGACCCACAACGGCGGAAACCCACAGATTCGCCGTTCGTCCCGATCGGCATGCATGACACTGAACAAATTGCCTGGATCCGGAGTTGTCAGTTGTTGAAGCAAACGCTCGTCGGCCGATCGGCAAGCGAGGCTCTTTTGCGCATCGACCTTCGGCCGATCGCCGAACTTCGGACCGATGTGCGCCAAATCCCCTGATACGATGTAACAGACCTCTTGCTCGCACGATTCCTCTGCCGCCCGGAGAGCGTCCACCATCCGGGCGATCTCCGGAAAATCCGCGGGCGAGCGACCTTCATCAACAGAGTCGCCGAACGAACCGACGAGCAATGGAACGATGCTGAAGTCGGGTCTGTCTCGCAAGGCATGTTGCAAAAGGGGGAGAGTCAACTCGATCGAATGCTCGGGCTGATGGGCAAATTCATCCTCGAAAACCGCGTGTCCGTAAACGTCCGCTATCAGATCAACAAAGTCGGCATCGGTATGAACCAACCCGATCGGCGTGCGAAAATCTTTGGCGGTCAAAACGAATCGGTGGAAAGAATGATGGCTGGTCGCCAGGATCACATAGATCGTCGCCTGCGATCGCTCGGCAATCTCTTTGAAGGCGAAGGCAAAACTCTGCTTGCCGCGACGGTAGTCGATGTGCGGCGTGAGGACGGATCGCGGCCTACTCGCTCTCGGGTCGAAGGACTTGGCGGGGCCGGGCCCATGAGGATGGCGATACATCGCATCGATCTGCTTTAAAAGTTCGCCCGCATCATCGGGGTAGACGCCACCCGCACAGATCGGCTCGCGAACCTTGGCCGATCGAAACGCGTCAATGACGGTCCGCCGACGGTCGCGACTCCGCTGGTTGTCGAGAAGATAAATGCTGTCGAGTCCGCGGGCAATCTGCTCGACGATCGCTCGCTCGATGCCGACGGCTTGCTGACAGATTTCATCGACGGTGTTTCGACCGTCGAAGAGGGGCAACACGACCGCCCATTCGCGCGGCACATAGATCCCATCGTCGGCCAAACGACGTCGATTGCGAATATAGAGCCCCGGCCGACCACGGTGCTCGATCGGAAAGGCCTCACAGTCTATGTCCAGAAGTCGAGCCCGGTCCATTGTCTCAATCCCCCGCCAAACTTGCAGGAATTCGATCTCTGAATGTTACCAGGGGCCCGGAACAACAGAAAGATCACCAACCCGCCCAATGAGACTTCGGCTCCGACGGCAGGTACGTCCTGATCCCTGGGCACGGGGGCATCTTGTGGAGTATAATCTCTCGGGATGATTCGGGCGCTTGGCCGGGAATGGGGTTCCCGCGGCCGAAGATGACCGCCCGATCTTGCGACGACCCAGTTCTGGGCGAGTTAAGCATGAGCATCGCTTACTACAAGCGGTTCCGCATGGAGATCGACCTAGAGTTTGTCTCCGCGCCGATTCCTTTGCCGGCAGGCTACCGCTGGGTGAGCTGGGACTGGTCCGTCCTCGAGTATCATGCGTGGGTCAAATTCTGCTGCTTCCGGACCGAACTAGATGCACGCATCTTCCCCTGTCTCGGCGAGCACGATGGCTGCATCCAATTGATGCGCGACATTGCCTCTCGACGAGGCTTCGTACCGGAAGCGACTTGGCTCATCGCGCGCGGCGATGATTATGTCGGCACCGTGCAAGGAGTGATCGATTACAGCGGAATGGGAATGATTCAAAACCTCGGCATCGTCCCGGAAGTCCGGAATCTTGGTCTGGGAACGACGTTACTGATCCAATCTCTGAACGGCTTTCGCCGCTGCGGAATGAATCGAGGCATGCTCGAAGTCACGGCCGACAACATCGGCGCTGTCAGGCTCTATCGTCGGCTCGGCTTTCGACGAGCGCGAACTCTTTACCGAGCCGTCGATGAGCCGAAGTAGATCTAAACGGACTCACCCACCAATCGTTACCTTCAAGATTCGAGCCAGTCGACCGAGTAGATCAAAGGGAACGGCCAGGACCATCGGACGTCGGCCCCGCGTGCTCTGTCCAAAGACAACCAGCCCCAACGCGATCAGCGATTGAGCGTAGTCGGGCGGCGGAGCATCAACGCCTGTCGTCTGAAAGACCGTCGTCGCGGGAACATATCCTCCCAATTGAACCAGCGTCCCCAACAGCTTTCGGCTCGCGGGGGGAAGATCCCGGATGATCCGTTCCAGCGAATCAGCATCCGAGAGAAACGACGCGATCTCGCGGGCCTGCGATTCAAAATCATCTTTGCCCAGCAGCCCCAGCGAATGATAAATGCTGGAGGAAGCGGCCGAGCCCGATCGACGAAGGATTTCGAGCAGGCTCATTCCTTCATCAATGGCAGTCGGCGTGGTCCGGACCGGACCAGGGACCGGCGGCGCGGGCGGGGTCTTCGAGCGGTCGGGCTTTTTCGCCCCGCCTGGCTTTCGCGCGGACAGAATCGGATTCCGGTAGGGGATGATTTCCATTGCCCCATCCGATCCCTTGGCCCGCTTCGTTAACATCAATTCGCATCGGCGTGCCCGGAAGCGATCACGAATCAACCGGAAACGACGATCGTCGATGTGCCGATAGAGAGCCTGCGTCACGACGAGTTCCGCCTCGTCGATTCGCCCATGATCAAGAAGACCGTCCATGACGGACTCGACCACGTCCGGATCATCCGGAGCATGAGCGTACGCCGACTCGATGAGCCGAACACCTTGTTCACGGTCCTTACGATCGGCAATGCTCTTGCCGAAAGAGAGGACCTTTCGAGGATCGTTGGGCGATAACCGAGCCGCCTGAGAGAAATGCTCGCCTGCCTGGTCGGAATCACTCTCCTCGAGCATTTGTCCAAGCAGGTGGTGATAGTCGGGATTGTCCCCATCCAAGGCGAGTGCCTTTCGTGCCGACTGCTCGGCCCCCGAAAGATCCGCCAGCGCAAAGCGAACCTGTGCCAGCAAAAAATTCCCCTCACAGGCGATCGCCGGATCGAGCTTGGGGTGATGAATAATATGGTCGAGCGTCCGAGCCGCCTCGGCTAGTCCGCCTCGACGTATCTGGTCACGTGCTCGCTCGAGCAAACGTTGCGGAAAGGAAACGAACGAGGACATGGGTACCTCCCTGTACCGTCAACCTCGTGGACATCGGCATCGAGCGTCCCTGTCGATGCCCCAAGAGTGTAACGAGTGATCTTCGACCTGCAAGCCGAAAGAGCTCGCCGTTTGGGTAAATCGCGACCTTGTAATTCACTCATCGTCACAAGCCTCCTTGCGACATCGATATCCGTCGTAACACGGAACCGGAAAAAGTTACTTTGCCTACCGGACAATACGCTTTTCTTCCGGAAGACTGGCAAGATAGGAGGTCTTGGCAAAGATGTGAAACGCCTTGCCGGAGCGAGTAGCCACTTCGCCGATCGGCGTGAATTCATCCAAATTCTGCGCCAGATCGAGTAGCTCTTTTTGTTTCTTCGCAGCCGGGAACTGCTCATCCACCAAACCGGTGCCCGATTCGCTGGTGATGACGATGTCCGACCACTTCATGATCGACTCATGAACAGCCAGGTCGTCGATCAGCCACTTTTCTCGGTGATCGACAAGATTGACACCATCACGACACAGCGAATACGCCAGCGTCGTTCCGTTGATCCAGCCGGAGGTGGTGACACTGAAGCGACAACCATCCTTCGCGTGAGCGGCGATGATCTTGTAGACCTCTCGCTGGACGATGGCCCCTTCCCCTTCATGGCCGAGATTGATGTACGGGGCTCGCCAATCTTTGAGACCAAATGCCAAGGTTCCCAACGAAAGGAGCACAAGCCCCGTCACAACATAGCGATTGGATCGAAATCGTTCGACCAGGCACGCGATCGATAAGAGTGCGACAAAAGAAAAGCTGAAGTAGAAGACCGCGCCGAAAAAGGGCTGCTTGACTTCATTGATCGTCGGAAGGATGTAGCTGATGATCAACATCATCCCGAGCACGATCAGGGTCAACCTTTTCCCTGATCGCCAACCACCCCCAACCAATAGACCCGCTGCCAGCATCCAAAGAAGAAACGGGACACGGAAGTTGCCGATCGCGAACATGCCGCCGTACCCGTAAAGGTAAAACGCCAAATGTTCTTTGAATGAACCCTTCATGACCCAAAACTCACGGTTAGGCCCGAAGATGTTGTCCACGATGTACGGAATAATGTGATCGTACGCGACGACCATATATGGAGCCCATAGCGCGAGCCCGACCAATCCGACGACCACACACGATCCAAAAGCTTTCGCCAAGCGGTGCGATTGAGTCGGATCAATCCATGCACGTAGCAGCGAAAGGAGCATGGCCGACCCAGTCAAGATACCAGTAACAGGAAAAACAGAAGGCTTTGTGAGCAAACAGAGACCAAAGAGACAACCCATCCCGATCGACCAGAAAAACGATCGACGCTCGGGAAGCGTTGAGACGATTTCAATCAGCAGAATCGATGTAAAAAGGCCACATGCCAAGTCTGGACGAAACTCGTGCACGCTCCAACCTGTCAGCGGAAGAGCCAATATCGTCGCGACCGCAATGACCGGACCAAGCCGAGGCATCGAACGCATCATGCGACACGCGTATCCCGCCAGAACCAGAACAATCACGATGTTGGTAATGTAGGGAGCCCAATCGTGGCGACCGAAGAGAGCAAAACTCGTGAACGCCATCAGACTCGAGTAAGGCGCATGAGGAGGATGCGCTTTAAGCTCCCACGCCAAGCCCGACCAACCCGAGCGATGCAGTGTCTCCGTTCGTTTGGCCGCATCGTACAAGTAGGATGAATCATCGAAGACGGGCAGCGCCGCCAGTCGGCCGTTGATGGTCGACTGCGACAACACCATCCAGGTGAAACCGACACTCGCCAAAAGGACGCCGACAACGACAGGCCAGCGAGCCCACGATCGGGCATCAGCCGAAGCAATAGGCTGCGTCTGCATATTAGCCCTTGCCCCCCTTCGTCGCACAAACCGCCATATTCCAGCAGTATCGCTTTAATATGGGACATGCCGAGAGGAGTAACTGATCAATCTTTTCGTATCGGCGATGAATCGGAGCAAGCCTTTCATGCTCTCGAATAATCTTCTTCCAGTAACGATCCTTATTAGGATGAACCCTTTCAATCAGATAGAAGCGAAGAAAGATCCAGAGGGTGGTGAACCAGAAAAATCCGGTCTTCACATTGACGAAGTGCCTCTCGAAAGTTTTGATGTCGCGGACATGAAGCGGATGCTCATCTTCGGTTCGCACCTGCGAGGCCATTCGGCGATACACGTTGATGACAGGGTTATGACACAGAGGATCCCACGTCACCAACTTGCCGCCCGGCTTCAAACAATCCTTCATCTGAACCAATGCCGTTTCAAGATGAACATGATGAAGCAAGTTGCCGCAATAGACGATATCAAATGAATCGGCCGGCATACTCAGGCCATCCGCGTCGACCTGCGCC
Source organism: bacterium (assembly GCA_019753235.1). Classification (GTDB taxonomy): domain Bacteria; phylum Planctomycetota; class Planctomycetia; order Kolteriales; family Kolteriaceae; genus JAIELF01. Next base: position 17,616 of record JAIELF010000044.1, on the reverse strand, counting down.
GTCTTCAACGAAGTCCCGTGAATACTCGCCACACGATGCACCAAGCCGAGAAAGCCCTGGCTGATATCGCATGCAGTGACGTCCGCCCCTTGCTTGGCAAACCAGACCGCTGCCTCGCCTGCTCCACAGCCGACATCGAGAACTTTCTTCCCCTTTAGATCTCCTAATTGCTGGCGAATCCAGCGGTGCTCCGGACAGGTGGCCGCCTCCCAGCTTTGATCCACCATCACCGATTGCGGATCGATCGAGCCAGCCCACTCATCGTGAAAGATCTCTTCATTAACCTTGTCGATATCTTCCGTTGACGAAACGGCCGCGGACGACTTGACGATCATGTACACCCTCCCTGGTGCCAAGGAAAACACAATCAACAGACCCAAGCAAAGAAGCTTTGTTTCCTACCTAGGCCGCACGGCGGCTCGATGCCGGGTAAATCGACGACGCGCGTCCATCGCGAGACGAAGCGAGCGAGTCGGCCGCCTGAATCCGATCAATGATAAAGAGAGGCCGACCTTTACTTTGTTCGTAGAGTCGGCCGAGGTACTGACCCTGGATCCCCAACATAACGAACTGAAGACAGCTCATCATCGAGACCACCACCATTAAGCTTGACCAGCCCAAGGCTGCCTCGCCGCCAAACCAACTCAGAACAGCGTAGACCACGAACAACAGACTCAGCCCGCCCGACGCCATCGCCAGGTAAACTGCCAGCGTCAACGGCTTGATCGAGAAACCAGTGATGGCGTCCATCGCCAATCGAAGCATACGACGGAGCGGATACTTGCTTTCGCCAGCAAACCGAGGATCGCGATCATAGATGATGGGCTCCTGCTTGAAGCCGATCCAGCTCACCATGCCGCGAATAAACCGATGCCGCTCGGGCATCGACAACAACCAATCGACACTTCGACGGCTCATCAGACGAAAATCGCCCGTATCGCGCGGGATCGGCGTATCGGTCAGCGAATCCAGAAACCGATAAAACCAGTGAGCCGTCATCCGCTTGAACCATGTCTCGCCGGCCCGCTCGCGACGCTTGCCATAAACAACGTCAACCCCGGCCTCCCGACGATCCATCATCGACGAAAGAAGCTCCGGAGGATCCTGCAGATCAGCATCAATCACCAGAACGTTTTCACCACGACTAACCGTGAGCCCGGCACTCAGGGCAAGCTGATGCCCGTGATTTCGTGACAGATGCACCGCGACGACATGAGCGTCCCGGCCGGCCAATTCATCCATGAGGATCGGGGTGCGATCTCGCGAACCGTCGTTAACCAAAACAATTTCGTAGGTCTGACCGAGATCGTCACAGGCTGCTTTCATCCGCTTGTAGAAGTCGGGAAGGACCAATTCTTCGTTGAAGCAGGGACTGACCACGGAAAGATAAGGGGCTTGGCTCACGTTGTCGCTTCCTTGCGAGACTCAACTAACCACTCAAGCAGAGGTACCGGAGGCAGGATTCTGTTGCAACCCCACCTCGAAGCGAAGCTGGGCGGGCGAGCGAGAAATGAATCAACTTCTCTGAACAATCACGAAAACCGATCGGTAAAAACCGCGGTCGGCATGCACCCCATGGGGGGCTAGATTCCCGATCTCCTCCCCCCACGGTGCTCCGAGAAGCGAGCGTGGGGGGAGGAAAAGTTCCTTCTGAGTATTCTTACGCCTGCAATGCGTGGGCCGAGCCTGATCCGGCTTCCATTAGGGCGAGATCTTCAGCGGAATCATCTCCGTATGGGACTTCGGAAGGAGCATCCCCCTCGAACAGGAGATCGTCGTCACTGAGTCTGTCGAAGGGATCGCTTGATTGATTCTCGGCGACGACCCGTGCGACGGACTTGGCCAACGGTTCGCGCGAACGACCGGGCTTCGCCTCGATACTATCCTGTTTATTGCCGGCATCCTTGTGCGTGACGTTCTGGATCCCATTTTCCCATGGAAGCGCTCTCTCGGTCGCGAACTGGGCAAAGACATTGTCCAGAGCCCGCGTCCGGTCCATATTGCTGGAGACAAACCCGCGAGCCACATCCGCTGTCGAGGGCCCGGCCGGAAGGTTGACGCTCTCTGCCGAAGCAAGGCTTTCTGACTGCACCAAAGACCCCCCTGCGTTCGCGACGCTGTTGACGGTGGTTGGATTCCAACGGCCGATGATGAACTGTTGCCCGGCCGAGCCGAAGTTGAAGGTTTGGTCGGCATTGGCCGTCCACGTCAAGCTGCGGTCAGAATCGACGAACCATGATCCATTGCGAAAAACCGCTAATTCGTCGCGACCGTCGCCATTAAAGTCACCAATGTAGGGAACATCGCCTGCCCCACCGAAATAGGCGATTCGATCGCCGGCACTCCAGGTTCGGTCGCCGTTCCAATCGAGATACCACGTCCCATTTCGAAAGACGCCGATTTCATCCTTGCCGTCACCGTTCCAGTCGCCGACCACCGGAATATCGGTCGCAACACCGAACTGTCCGACTTGATCGTTCCCGTCCCAGAACATGTTCCCATTGGCGTCGAGAAACCAGCGTCCCCCCCGGAAAACGCCGACATCGTCTCTCTTGTCGCCGTTCCAATCGCCGACGATCGGGATGTCCCCCGGAGCGCCGAAAGCGCCACTGCGGTCGCCGGCACTCCAACCGAGCGAGCCATCCGCGTCGTTGTACCACCAGCCACTGCGGAAGACGCCGACCTTTTTGAATCCATCTCCGTTCCAGTCGCCCGCCACAGCATGGTCGCCCGTCAAGCCGAAGGCAACATTGACCTGAACCGGCGAGGAATCGGTTCGTTCGCGAGATTGAATGGTCCAGTTGGGCGAGCTGACAATCTGAACCTGATCCGCTCGACTGATCGGCCCGGTCGGTGCCGACGGCGGCGACGGCGGTGGTGCCGGCACCGAAGCAAGGATCGACCGCAGGGCGGCATTCAAATCAAGACGTTTGAAGTTCAATCCCGAGTTGACGACATTGTCGTCTTCGTCGTCTCCATCGTTGATGGTGACACCCGTCGACTGCAGGATCTGCAAGATGGTTGATTGATTCGCCTGTGCGGATCGGCCTGCCGCGTCGAGAGCTTGATGGATGAGCGCTGCTGCGCCCGCGACCACGGGGGCCGCCATCGACGTCCCGGCCATCGTCACCCACGAACCTCCGCGGCCCGTGCTCGTGATGAGCGCGCCAGGTGCGAGCAGGTCCAGTCCTGAACTTCGTTGCGTGAAACTGGTGATGCGGTCGGGCGCGGTGGAAAAATCTCGGGCTCCACTACTCCAGCTCAGCGAACCAACGCTGGCGTCGTAGACCGCGCCGACCGAGACGACCAGGCTCGATATCGCGGGATAACCGAGCCCGAGTTGACTGTTGAAGGTGTAAAAGCTGTTGCCCGATGCCGCAGAGATAAAGACGCCTTGCGAGCCGAGCGTTTGAAACTCATTTTCTAAGAAACTGTAGGGATTAGACTGAAAATTGCCTGACCCCAGCGACATATTGACCGCCACAATGTTGTAGCGAGACTGATTGGCGATCACCCATTGCAGCGCGGATTCGACCCCAGAAAAGCTCCCCGAGCCGTTGGCCCCCAGCACCTTCAACGGGATGATGTTTGCTCGCGACGCGATCCCGCCGTATTGCGTATTGGCACTGGCGATGATCCCAGCAACATGCGTGCCGTGCCCGTTGTCGTCCATGGCGTCGGCATCGTTATTGACGAAGTCCCATCCTGGAAGAACGCGACCGGCCAGTGCCGGGTGCGTGTAGTCGACTCCGGTATCAATCACCGCGACTGAGTATCCTTGGCCGCGATACTGTGAGTAGTTCGTGAAGGCCTGCGTGGCATTGATCAAACTCCACGCTTGGGTGTCTTGAACGGTCGGCGCCCCGAGGCTCTCTTGTGGATTGGCCACCACGGAGATGTCATCAACCGAATACTGTCCGGTCTTCCACTGTTCGTACTGACCGAGGGTGCTGGCCAGAAAACTGGCCGTGAGGACCGCTCGCTCTTCCAGGCTTTCGAGATGTAAAGACCGTCGTCCCATGTTGGGCTGCTGCCGCATGGAAAGGGCTCCCCTGTTTTATGGGAGGCTCAAAGAAAAAGCCTCCAAACGGAAGTGCAAATCGACGGGACGTCTTTTGAATGAGGTGGTACGAAAGGCTAGCCTTTTTTTGCCGAGTGCAAGGAAACTGTTGACGCAACACTCAAAGTCGGAAAATCCGGCCTCAAAAGTGTGCGTGATGAGAGGCAGAAAGAGAAGAAGATCGGCGGGCCGAGCGCAGCTTTCGCTTGTGTCGTTTTGTGACGCTGTTAGACTGCCACCGGTCATGGGGTCAGACGCTTTGCAAGCAAGGCGGTCGGCAACTCCCTGACGACGCTGTTTTTATCACGCGTTCGGAAGGAAGAACGCCATGCAGGAGATCGCCTTTTCCGCTTGAAGTCGGCCTTGTGTAGTCAAACGGGCCCAATCGCGATGCCTGTCCATTGAAATGAGGGGATTAAAGGCGAAAAGGTAATCGGCCTCTCGACTGTGGCCGCCGAAGGATGGGCGAATGGATTGGCCGAAAATCAGCATCGTCACCCCCTCCTATATGCAGGGGCATTTTCTCGAATGGACGCTGCGAAGCGTCTTGTGTCAGAACTATCAGAATCTCGAATACATTGTGATGGACGGAGGTTCGACTGATTCGACTCGACCGGTGATCGAGAAATATGCCCACCACCTCACTTATTGGGAATCAAAGAAAGACAAGGGCCAAGCCGACGCGATTGCTCGCGGTTTTTCTCGCACGACGGGCGAGATCATGGCCTATCTCAATTCTGACGACATGCTCACGCCGGGAACGCTGCATAAGGTCGCGAAGTATTTTGCCGACCATCCTTCCGTCGACGTCATCTACAGCCACCGTTGCTTTGTCGATCCGAAGAACCGCGTGATCGGCTACTGGATTCTGCCGCCCCACTCCAGCTATCTCATGAAGAGATTCGACTACATTCCGCAAGAGACCACTTTTTGGCGTCGGCGTCTCTTTGACCGCGTGGGAAACATCGATCCTACGTATCGCTTTGCCATGGATTATGACCTTTTCGTTCGCTTCATGAATGCTGGCAACATGCGACGCTTGCCCGATATCTTCGGTGCCTTTCGGATGCATGACTACAGCAAGACCAAGACGCAGATTGAAACGATCGGCTTACGCGAAATGAATAGGGTTCGAAGCCAGTACGGCATTTCGATTCGCAAATACGATCATGCTCTTTTGAAAATGTTCATCGCGTATGTCAAAGGGGCTAGCTTCGCCTGGACTCGTTATCAGCACGCTCGACATGCGGCCGACCCTCATTCCTTTCTCGATTTCGAGAGGATTTGGCAGGGTGAAATTTCGACGAGCCGACCACTAGCCAAAGCAGGCTGAACTCATCCATCGATGGAAGCGACCGGGGCCGAGAAGCAATCAGGGATAGCAACTGGGGAATGGAGGAAAACGGGTCATGCGGATAGTGGTCATTTCTGATCACGAAACCGTAGGAGGGGCCGCGACCGCGGGCGCTCGTTTGGCCAGACCGATTGCGCTACATCACGAGATGCACTACCTCGTTCACAATCCGGATTTTGCGGCCCATCCCTGGACGACCTGGCCGCTTCGCCTTCCTTACGCAACCGATCCAACCAATTATCGGCCGATGTACCCGATATTAAATCACGGCTGGCGTCGCGGCCGATTTGAGCCGACCCGGACCAATCCATCGAGTCTTCCTCATGAACTCAACGCTCGGCTTCGCTGGGTGCTGGACCGAATTCGGCCGGAGATCGTCTGGATTCAGAATCTCCACGGCGCGGTTAGCAAAGGTTGGTCGCCCGAAATCGCCGAGGTAGCCGCCTACTTTGCTCCTGTCGTTTGGACCATGCACGACATGTGGAGCTTCACCGGCCGGTGTGCTTACAACTACGATTGCCGAGCTTTCGAGACCGGCTGCACTAGCCAATGTCCCACCGCGACCGAGTATCCCCCGCTCGAGCCAGCCTTGATCCCAGCGGCTTGGGAGCAGAAACGGAACGTGCTTCAACGGAGGATGGCGATCCGCGCGGTCGCCCCGTCTCGCTGGCTGGCGCAGGAAGCTGCTCGCGGCGCGTGGTCCGAAGCGAATATTGACGTCATTCAAAGTGGCATTCCGTTGGAGACCTACAAACCTCGACCGCGCCGTGATGTTCGAAAATCGCTCGGCCTTCCCGATGATGGTCGGCCCCTGATCCTGGTGAGCGCCCATGATTTGAACGATCGCCGAAAGGGTGGAACGATCCTTCCCGAACTGCTTCGAGATTTGCAATGTCGGCCAGCGGTGTTGGTTCTGATGGGACAAGGGTCATTCGAGCTGGACATTCCGGGAATCAAGATTGTTCAAATGGGTTTCGTTGCATCGCCACAGACGCAGACGGAGATCTACAGTGCCGTCGACATCATGCTCCACCCCGCGCCGGTCGACAATCTTCCTAACGTCATCATCGAGTCACTCGCTTGTGGCACGCCGGTGGTCGCGTACCCCGTGGGAGGCGTCCCGGAGATGATTCTGCCGGGCCAAACCGGTTGGCTGTCGGCCTCGCTTTCGCCCAGGGGCCTTGCCCAGACGCTTGACCGAGCAATTTGGCAGATTCGCGATGGCCTCGATCTTCGAGACTCTTGCCGATCTTTCGCCGTCGATCATTTCGACGACGATGCACGTGGACGCGACTACGAAAAGCTCTTCGAGCAGATTTGCTCCCCTTCCGAACCGGTCCGAGTCTCGGCACCGTTTTTCACACCGCTTCGCCGGGTAAGCTAATAACCTCACTTAAATCGATGACGCCACTAGGTCCTTGGAGGATGACATAACAGGATCGCTTGTGAAGAGCGGTGAAAAAGAGCGTGTATTAGGCGGCTGCTCCGACAGGCATCGTCGATCGCATCGTCAGAACAGCAGTCGGGGCAGGCAAGTTGACATCGCAAGATATAGAAACATCAGCAGCATCCACGGATTGAAGCGACGTTAATGCTGGTCCTTCATCACTGACGGTCCAGCCTTCGTCGGCAGGAATGAATCGTCCGAAGATAGGTTGCCAAGGGCCACGGAGAAGTTCCCCCCCCAAAGGGTGCCTTGGGCCGACATGCGAGATTCCCCGAGCGGAGAACCTCTCGAAAGATCCCCCGGTATGCGACGACCGCAAACCGACCGAGCCACGGGTCAGATCATGGTCCTCGGATTCAACCAGAAGCAGATTGTCGAGATAAAGTCGAAGCTCGCCACCGATCACATCGAAGCGAAGCCGCCCGCTCGACCTTGCCACTGGAACGGATGAAAGAAGCTGCCATCTTCCATCGATGCTTTTGGCGATCTCGGCTCGGACTTCTTCCCCTAGCCGAAGGAGCCTACCGATGTACATGTTTTCGTCCGCGGGGCCTCGATAGCGAGCGACCAACTCGGTGGAAGGAAAGACGGCGGCGGCCTGCTGATAGGCAGCAATGACGTCGCGGCTGTTCCCCATCAGCTTGATTCGCCCCTGCTCCATCCAAATGACGTTGTCACAGAAGCTTTCGATGGACGCCAAGTCGTGACCGACCATCACAATGATCTTGGCAGAGTCGATCAGATCGGTGAGACGCTGCTTGGCCTTCACCCGAAAGCCGAGATCGCCGGTACCGAAAACCTCGTCGATGAGCAGGATTTCAGGTCGATTAGCCGTCGCGATGGCAAAAGCCAATCGCATGACCATGCCGGCCGAGTAGCATTTCAGCGGCAGATCAAGAAAGCTTCCTAACTCGGTGAATTCCGCAATTTCTTCGATCTTGCCCCGGAGGCTGCGGGGGGTTTCGCCCTGCAAGTACGCGCGATGATAGATGTTGTCCCAACCGGTCGTTTCGCGATCGAAACCGAGCGTAATATCGAACAGCGAGCAGAGATGCCCCTCGACGTTTCGGCGTCCTTGCTCGATGGGAAAGATGCCCGCCATGGTTCGCAGAAGAGTGCTTTTGCCCGCGCCATTGTGGCCGATGATCCCCAGGCGGGTTCCTTCGCCCAGCGTAAGAGTGATCTCGCGAAGAGCGTGGACGTTCTCGATTCGCCTTTTGGCCTGACCGCCGAGAAGATTGATCACGAAATCCTTGAATGTCATTCCCTTATCCCGGCCCACGGGAAAGACGACATCCACGTGATCCAATTCGATGCGTGCCAAGCGATCAGACCCTCCTGCCCTACCAGTAACCTCTTGATTCGACGAGTAAAACTGCCCTGCGATTCGATGAAACGGTTCGTTTCATGCCACGATCAAAGCCAATAGATCAATCGTTTCTCCGTGCGCGTTATCCCCACCACCGAAAGACCGACCAGGATCAGTGCAAAAACCCAACCCACCACCAAACTCTCCGAGGGAGCCGGGACGGACTCGAGGAGCGGGGCGCGGACCAGGGTGAGCAGATGCGAAAACGGATTGGCCTGCATGATCGCCGACCCGAACCGCTGCTCGGCCAGGACCGACGGGGGATAAATAATCGGCGTCAAATAGAAGACGATTTGAAGCGTGAGCTCGAGGATATGCTTCATATCCGGAAAGGCGACCGTCAAAAGCCCCGACAGCAGCGCGAGCCCCCATCCAATCACAAAAAGCAGGATCAACGATGTCAGCAACGACAAGACTGCCGTCCAAGATGGCGGACCCGTCGTCAAACTCACCGCGAGGAAAATGATGGGGATCATGACAACAAAATGAAAACCGGCTCCTAACGCGACGCGGAGCGGAAAAATCGCCAGCGGCAACTTCGCTTGGCGAAGATATCCTTCGGCCGAGTAAAAGGCGGTGCAGCCTCCCAACACGGTTTCCGTGATAAAACCCCAGAAAGTCATGCCGATCAGAACAAAGGGAGCAAACTCGACCAGTTTCGCCCCGAAGATCGTGGTGAAGATCACGCAAATAACCGCTGTCATTCCCATGGGCTTCAGTAATGACCAGCCCAGACCCAGCACGCTTCGGCGGTAGCGATGGCGCAGATCGACACGGACCAGCGACAGCCAAAAGTATCGCAATTGCCAAAGATCGAGAACGTAGCGAGAGGCCAGATTCATTGCCTGCGTCATGAATTTCCTCGCGGCCTGGACCCGACCCCAGGCGGGCATCGGCAGAGGACATCCACCGCCGATCCGCTGCCGAGCACAAAAGGTAGAGGGAGGGTGATTTTGGATCAAGACCAGCTCGCCGAGTTGGGTCGTCGAAATCGGGCCGCGCGGTATACTGGTGATCTCTGGGAGCCGATCGGCGGCCGGCCCCGAATCTTATCGAATCCTTTGCCTTGCCGGCATCGCATCGGCGTTGAACTATGATCGTCTTTTTTTTCGCTTGCTGGACACTTTTGGCCCAGGACGCTGCCCAAACTGTCTCCGATTTCAATCTCTCGGATGATAAGGGGAACAAGATCCTTTTGTCTGAAGAGTCGGCCGGCGGCGGTGTGGTTCTGGTCTTTATCGGGACGGATTGCCCTGTCACGCAGCGATACGCTCCCCGCTTGGAAGCCCTCCGACAATCCTTTGCCGATCGCGGCATTCGCTTCCTTGGGATTAGCTCCAATGTGCAAGATGCCCCCGCCCAAGTGGCACGGTTTGCTCGCGAATTTAAGCTCCAATTCCCACTGATCAAGGATGTCGCGGGTCAAGTCGCGAGCGCCTTGGGGGCACAAAGGACCCCAGAGGTTTTCCTACTCGACAAAGATCGCCGAATTCGTTACCGCGGTCGAATTGATGATCAGATCGATGACGAGGTGGACCGATCTCAGCCGACTCGGCCCGATCTGGAGATCGCGATGGAGGAGGTTCTGGCTGGCCGCGACGTCAGCGTCCCCAATACACGCGTCTCGGGATGCCGAATCGGTCGAACGCTGCAAGAGAGCCCTAACGCCACGGTTCATTGGCACGGCGAAATTGCGAAGATCTTTCACAAACACTGCGTGACATGCCATCGCGTCGGCGGAGCTGCCCCGTTTCCCATGCAGCGTTATGAGGATGTCGAAGGCCGAGCAGAGATGATTCGCGAAGTCGTACGCTTGGGGCAGATGCCTCCTTGGTTCGCGCATGGCCACGAAATCACCTTCGCGAATGATCTCGGCTTGAGTGAGCAAGAGAGATCGCTGGTCATCAAATGGGTCAATGATGGTTCGCCGCGAGGCGACGTAACCACCGAGGAGGAGAATACACCATCGGCCGCCGGCTGGCAGATCGCCAGTGAACCCAATCAGGTTTTTGATGTCGCCAACTCGCCTGTCGAAATTCCTGCCGAAGGACGTCACGAGTACCGCGATTTTCTGGTCGATCCTCAATGGAAGGAGAGTCGTCTCGTTCGCGGGATGGAATTCAAGCCGAGCAATCGCCGAATCGTTTGGCAAGCCGCTGTCTACGTTGTCCCCGAAGGCTTGGCGAGCGCCTATCCGAATCTTCGCGATTTGACCTCGACGTCGGAACTCGATCCGAATCTGTTGGCTTGGTACTCAGCCGGCTCGTTGCCTGTTCTGTATCCGGAGGATATCGCTCGAGAGATCCCTGCCCGATCACTCCTTTTGTTTCGACTTCGGTATCGGCCGACGGGTCGCCCCGAATCGGATCGAACGCAGTTTGGTCTTGTTTGGGCGGACAAGGCGAGTGTGACTCGAATGGTGCGAGTGATTCCTGTGGAAGAATCTTCCATCTCGATTACCGCCGAGAGCCCTGCCAAGGAGGTTTCCGTCTCTCAAACGATCGACAACAACCAGTTTTTGCTGGCGATCACGCCGAAGCTGAGCCGACTCGGCCGAAACTTTCGCCTCTTTTGGCCACCCGACCCGCGCGACGGAGCCCAGCGAAAGTTAATGGAGGTCGATGCCGAGCCTTACCTCTGGTCGCACCAGTATCGACTCCAAGTCCCACTCGAAATTCCCTCTGGGACCGAGCTCAAAACAACGGCTTTGTTTGATCGTCTGAGCCCGGCCGCCCGCAAGCGAGGCGACATTCCCAGCCCCGATGACGCCGACAACGAACCCCCGTCAGAAGAACGCCTCATCGCCTATCTGGAAGTTGTTCCCCCTCCCCCGCTTCCCTTGGCGGCGATTCCGCTCCCGCTCTTAGATCCGACACAGAACATTTCGATGGCGATTGCCGGCTTAGCAACCACAACCGCGATCTGCGTGGCATTTCTCTGGATGAAGCCGTCGAATGTGGCCCCTCGGCCCGTGGATCCACCGGGCCCGGGAGATCTGGCGAGTCCCTAGTCCATGGGGTAAGTGTTTAGAATGGACGCATTCTGCGGTCGGTTAGAGGAGAGTCGCTGGGACAAAAGGCTTCAAGTGAATCTCGATTTCTCGACAACACGCCGACAGTCCAATCACAAAGCCCGGCACACTTTCGAGAAGCGCCCACGACCAAGCTTGTCCCGCTTCGATTCCCATTCTCGCGATAGGGGGCCGATCGACGCTCCATTCGAATTCGATCTCGGTGAGAGGTCGCCTTAATCCTTCCCCCGACGCTTTGAGCAGCGACTCTTTCATCACCCAGTAAGAGAGAAATCGACGCGCGCGATCGGCCTCACCCAGCGAAAGACAATCGGCTTGCTCTCGGCCAGTGAGGATCGACATGCTTCCCAGCAACGTCGCCACGGGGCGATCGATCCTCTCCACATCAACCCCGACCCGACCATTCTCGACCACCGCCAACACCGACAACCCCTTGGTATGGGAAAGATTGAAATCAAGCACGGACGACGGAACCAGGAACGGGCGTCCCTGATCGTCGGCTTGAATCGCGACTTCCCACCCAGGTAGGCCGATCATTCTTCCCAAGATCGTGCGCAGCATTCCGTGCGAGAGGCTGTATCGGCGTCGATCCTCTTCCAAGAGAAAATGATGGCGTCGCTCTTTCTCCTCGGCCGATAAAATCTCATCCCAGGAGGCATGCTCCCAATCTTCGTCGCGAGCAAACCAGACGTCAATTTGGTTCATGTCCGACCGATTCCTCTCGCGCGTCGATTGGACCATATCATAGCCAAGCGGGTGAAACGGAGAATCGATCGAAAGACGAAAGGGCGTCCCATCGATGACCATGTCGTGGAAAAACAGCAGAATCGAGTTCGAGCGAGCCTCTCGCGTTATTCCAGGGGGGGTCAACAGCCCTGCGCGAGCCTTCCGCGCCGTGCACGGCCACCCCATCGTCATGCAGAAGGCCGAGGGACCCTTTCTTTATGACGTCGATGGAAACCGGTACATCGATTACATCGGCTCTTGGGGACCGATGATTCTGGGGCATCGTCACCCAAAAGTCGTCAGCGCTGTCAAAAGTGAACTCGATCGCGCGATGAGCTACGGGGCTCCGTCGCCCCTCGAGGCGGATCTGGCCGAGCGGGTCGTCGCGGCAGTCCCGTCGGTCGATCAGGTCCGCATGACCAGCAGCGGCACGGAAGCCGCCATGAGCGCTCTCCGGGTGGCGCGTGGCTACACCGGCCGAGACTTCATCATCAAGTTTGCCGGCTGTTATCACGGACACGTCGATTCTTTGCTCGTCCAGGCTGGCTCGGGCGCCATGACGCTCGGGACGCCGACCAGTCCCGGTGTGCCGGCCGACCTCGTGAAACAGACGCTGGTGCTGCGATACAACGACATCGATCAACTTCATGACACATTCCGACAGCGCCCAGGCCAGATTGCTGCTGTCATGCTTGAACCGGTCGTCGGCAACATGGGACTCGTCGCACCTGTGTCGGGATTCTTGGAGACCTTGCGGAAACTGACCCGAGACGATGGAGCACTTCTGATATTCGACGAAGTGATGACCGGTTTTCGGCTCGCGTATGGCGGAGCGCAGGAAAGGTTTGGAATCATTCCGGACATGACGGCATTCGGAAAAATCATCGGCGGCGGGATGCCCGTCGGTGCGTACGGCGGCAGAGCCGACGTCATGGCAAAGGTCTCGCCGGCCGGCCCTGTTTATCAAGCGGGTACCCTTTCGGGCAATCCGCTCGCCATGGCCAGTGGCATCGCCACTCTGGATCTCTTGCGAGTGCCGGGCGTCTACGATCGGCTCGAATTCCTTGCCGACCGCCTAGCGCGTGGACTGGAGAAAGCCGCCCAGGATGCCGGCATTCCGCACACCGTCCCCCGTGTCGGCAGCATGCTGACGCTCTTTTTTCATCCCGAGCCTGTCCTAAATGTTGATATTGCCTCGCAGGCGGACACCGAACGCTTCGCTCGCTTCTTCTGGAAGATGATGAGCCGAGGAATCTATTGGCCCTGCAGTCAGTTCGAGGCACTCTTTGTGTCGCTGGCACATACCGAAGAATTGATCGATGAGACGATTGCTGCGGCCAGAGAGTCACTCTGCGAAATCGCTCATGAAGAGATGAGCCCGGGCTCGGCACCGGCCCCATGGCCGACATGACCTCTTCGCGGCCGAGACGAAAGATCGGCCGTCATGGATCGCCGACGATTTGCCGAAACTCTTCTTCGGTGACAATCCGAACGCCTAACCGCAGGGCGTCATCTCGCTTGCTGCCGGCATCATCACCGACCACAACCAGATGGGTCTTCTTCGAAACGCTAGAGCTTGGCTTACCTCCTGCCTGTTTGATTCGTTGATGAATGCTCTCGCGCGTGTAGTGAGCGAGCTTGCCTGTCACGACCACCGTTTGCCCCAGCAACGGCCCGTCGTCCCGCACGATGGCCCTCGGCGACGTGTCCACCATCGAGACCCCCAATGATAAGAGGTCGTCAATGATCTTTCGACGAACAGGATGATTGAAATAACGCGTGATACTCTCCGCGACGACCGGGCCCACCTCGGGAACCTCGGCCAACTGGTCGACATTCGCCTCCATCAACTTCTCCATCGAGCCGAAATGCTGGGCCAAGATTTCAGCCCCGCGCGTGCCGACATGTCGAATCCCCAGACCCGCTAAAAGTCTGGCCAGCCCGCGGGTTTTACTTGCCTCGATTCCCTTGATCAGGTTGGTTGCCGACTTCTTTCCCATCCGTTCAAGCAAGGCCACCTGTTCAATCGTCAGTCGATAGAGATCAGGCAAGTGACGCACCAGGCCGGTCTCATAAAGTTGTTTGATGATCGCGGGCCCCATCCCTTCGATATCCATGGCCGAGCGATGCGCGAAGAACTCAAGCCGATTTTGAATCTGCGCCGGGCAATCAAGATTCACACAGCGGATGTAGATCCCCCCTTCGTCCCGTTCCACTTTCTCGCCGCAAGCAGGGCAATGCGTCGGAAAAGAGAAAGGCAACTCTTCGCCGGTCCGCTTCTCTGTTTTGACTTCGACGACTTGTGGAATGATTTCACCCGCCTTTTCAACGACGACCCAATCCCCCACGCGAATATCCTTCCGCGCGATCTCTTCGTCGTTGTGCAGACTGGCTCGTGAAACGGTCGTCCCGGATAGATGGACAGGTTCCAGATGGGCCACCGGCGTCAACTTTCCGGTCTTGCCGACCTGCACATCGATGGAAAGAAGTCGCGTGATCGCCTGCTCGGCTGCATACTTGTAGGCAACTTGCCAGCGGGGAGATTTGCTCGTCGTGCCAAGCTGCTCGCGCTGCGCGAAGTCGACCACTTTAATCACCATGCCGTCGACTTCGTACGCGAGTTCATGCCGTTGGCTGGCCCACTGTTCGACATAATGGAGCAATGGATCGAGTTGGTCAAAGACCTGTACGTTGGGAACGACCGGCAAACCAAGATCGCGAAGCATCGCGAGTGCCTGCACCTGGTCGGCCACACCGTCAAGCCCCTCGTCGTAGCCGATCGCGTAAACGAATACGCGAAGCGGACGCGAGGCCACCAGTTTCGGATCGAGCATCTTGAGCGTGCCGGCAGCAGCGTTCCGCGGATTGGCAAACGTCGCCTCTCCTTCTTCGTCCCGCGCTTCGTTGATGGCGGCGAAGTCCTTCTTGGCGAAATAGATCTCTCCTCGAACCTCCAGAATCTCTGGAATCGGACGCGATCCCATTTTGAGCGTTAAAGGGAGCGTCTTAATCGTCCGCAGGTTCTGCGTAACATCGTCCCCTTCGCGACCGTCGCCGCGGGTGAGGCCCCGCACGAAAAGTCCTCGCTCGTAGATCAGCGAGATCGACACGCCATCAATTTTCGGCTCGACCGTGTAGCGGATAGGCTCCTCGTCGAGGAGTTTGCGAAGCCGTTGATCGAACGCGCGAAGTTCGTCTAAACTGTAGGTATTGTCCATCGACAGCATCGGCACACGATGGGGGACAGTGACAAACCCCTCCATCGGCCGACCGCCGACGCGCTGCGTCGGGCTGTCGAGGGTTTGCAGGGCGGGATGCTTCTGTTCCAGCTCGGTCAGTTCAGCGAAGAGTTGATCAAATTGGCGATCGGAAATCTCAGGACGAGCTTGGGCATAGTAGAGTTCATTGTGCCGATCGATCTCCTGCCGCAAAAATGCCGCCCGCTGAATTGATTCGTCGGGAATGCCGGCCGGCGATGCGGGAGTTGTCATGGTGAGAGTTCTCCGTTTTACGCCCCTCGTGCCCCTCGTGCGTGTACCCTCCTCTTGGACCTGGCCGCAAGAGAGGGATTGAAGAATGTGCGATTGCTCCCGTTGGCTTTGCATCGTAGCCTACAGCAACGCAAAATGTCCGCAAGCTCGGTCGCTCGTTGGCCCGGCAAAGCCAGCAACAGGACGGTAATCGACAATCATGATCTATTGGCTTTCCATCCTGTTGGTCATCCTCGCTGGCTTGGCCGCTGGGACGGCTCTCTGGGGTGTTCGCCGACATGCCCTTGTTTTGAAGCTAGAGGCGGGCATCGACGCATTGGTTCAGGGACGAACCCCTCCGGTTCTCCAGCAATCCCCCGAAGATGCCGAGCACGTGCTCGCCATGTTCGATCAATTGGCCACGCAGATCCTTGAGGAACGGAAAACCAATTCGGCAGACGAGCGATCCAGGGATATGGAGGCTGTGCTCGAACGATTGATCGCGATGATGAGGCATCCTCTGGTGGCGGCCCAAAGCTACGCATCGCTGGTCAAGCAGGCACCGGAGATTCCTCCTTCGGGCGATACACACGAGTTGGTTCAACGACTTTATCATCAAGTCAGTGGCTTGGTTCGCCTCTTTGAGGTATCAACCAATGCCAGCGAACTTCGGGCGGCTATTTCGGGACTCGAGCGGGATATCGTCGGCGGCGACACCGAGGCCAAGCCCACACGGACCGCGCTCATTGTCGATGAGGAGAACCCCTGGTCAAGGCGTCTGGTCGATACGCTCCGCCCGCTTCGGCTTCAAGTGCTCGTCGCGCCGGGGGCCGATGCCGCCGTCATCATGGCTCGGGCGGTTCGGCCTCGCGCGATCCTCGTGAACGCCGGCAGGCAGGATGGGCTTGGTTGGCGCGCGTTGTCGACCCTTCGACGAGAGAGAACTCTCTGGGGCGTGCCGGTCGTTCTTTACCATCTGAGTGCCGACCACCAACAAGGATGGATTGCGCCGATTCGAGACATCTGGTTTTGGCCCCTCCCCAATAACGACGACAGTCGCATCATCAGACATTCGATTCGCAACACCACATGGCACTATTCGCTTCACGGCGACGCCGATCTCTCCGCCGAGGTGAGCCGCTGGTTGGCCGTGGCCGGGATCGTGACCGAGCCATCGAATGCCGAGGGTGTTCTGCAGTTGCCGGGCAGTTTGACGCTTCGAATCGCGCACGCGACCCAGATGCAATCCGAAACGATTCTCATTGTCCCTCAGCGGATCGCGCCGCCGCAATCGAGCACTTTGGCCGTCGAGATCGCCCGATTGGCCGAGCAGTCGCCCATGGAAATCGCTCGCTTCGAGGAGAGTCTTGTACAACGTCTCCGGCCGGTCGCGGAGCTGGTCAGCCTCGATACCCCATAAGGTCTTCTGGGGGCCGGGACAGGCGATCCCTTCACACGCGATCCAACGAGAGGAATCATGGCGGACGATCGGACCCGCGCGTTTCTCGAATCCCGCCTAAACTATGAGTCGCGCGGCATGCCCGCGCTGGCGGAGCTGCGCGTCGATCGCACGGCCATGCTGGTAGAAGAGCTCGGCCAGCCTCACCATCGACTTCGCGTCGTCCACGTTGCCGGCACCAAGGGCAAGGGTTCGACCTCCACGATGATCGCGACGCTGCTCCGCGAGAGTGGCCATCGCGTCGGACTGCATACGTCTCCTCATCTCTTGCAGGTCGAAGAACGTTTTCGAATCGACGGCATTCCCATCTTGCCGACCCTTTTTGATCAACTCATCGACGAGATGCGGCCGGCGATCGACCGGGTCGATGAACTACTTTCTCCCACGCAGCCCAGTCTGACGTTTTTTGAGATCACGACCGCGTTGACTCTTCTCTATTTCGCACGAGAGAGAGTCGACTGGGCGGTCATTGAAGTTGGCATGGGGGGCCGGCTCGATTCAACCAATGTCGTCGATCCGCAAGTGAGCGTCATCACCAGTATCAGTCTGGACCATACTCGGCAGCTTGGCGACACGATCGCGCAGATCGCGTTCGAGAAGGCCGGTATCATCAAGCCCGGCAAACCGGTGGTTTCGACAGTTCGTGCTCCTGATGCGATCCCCGTCATTCAGCGGAAAGCCCAGGAAATGGAGAGCCGAC
>JAIELF010000082.1 GCA_019753235.1 bacterium | reverse complement strand
CCCCGCGACCGCGCCGGTCGCCACCACGAGCTTCTTCGTCGCTCCCACGACGACTAGTTTCTTCGTGCCACCCACGGCAACCACAAGCTTCTTCGTGCCGGCCGCTCCGGCGACGACCAGTTTCTTTGTACCCGCCGCGCCGACGACAAGTTTCTTCGTCGCACCGACCACCACCAGCTTCTTCGTGCCGCCGGTGACAACGAGCTTCTTCGTGCCGCCCGCGACGACCAGCTTCTTCGTCCCAGCCGCACCGACGACGAGCTTCTTCGTGCCGGCCACCACCAGCTTCTTCGTACCACCAACGACCACGAGCTTTTTTGTGCCGCCGGCCACCACAAGCTTTTTTGTGCAGCCCACGACAACCAGTTTCTTTGTGCCGCCGGTAACGACGAGCTTCTTTGTGCCGGCCGCGCCGACTTTCTATTGGGTACCATGAAGCAACGGTACCTCGCGAATCTCCTTTGCTGACGGAGTCCTCCATGAGCAAATGACGTCGCCCGGTTCGTGTGTAAAAAGGAGTGCTCTGCGGTCGGAGAATTTTCCCATGAAACGATCGGTCTGCCTGATATTGTTGATCCTCCTCGGCGCCGTCCATTCGACCTATGCCCAGGTATCGTTCGTTGTGCCGGCTTGGCAGCCGATCACTCCGCGCGTCCAGATCTTCGCGGCCATGCCGGCAGTTCGCGTGGAACGTGTTCCGACCACGATCGAACGCTACTACTTTGTTCCGAGCGTCCCAGGCGTCCAAGGCGTCCCAGACAGTTCCGCGACCAGCAAGCCCCCCGCCCATAGCACCGACGAACCTTTGGTGCCACCGGTCGTGCCGATGACGGAAAGAACCGGGGCGAAGAGACGAATCATCATTCGCGAATACTTCATCCCGGCCGATCCTGCTCAGGCGACCGAACGGTCGATCAACGAAATCCCGATCCCGACCGATATGCCTAGAAAACTGTCGACACCTCCCTGGTCGGATGACTTTGAAAAGAAGCCATCGCCTGCCCGACAAGAGACATAATCGAACGCTCGCGGTGGGACAGGGGAGCGGAACGGTGACCCGACCTCGCACCAAAATCATTGTGCTCGGAAGTACAAATACCGACTTGGTGCTTCGAACCGAACATCTTCCCAAGCCCGGCCAAACCGTACTGGGAAAATCGCTGACGGAATTTGGTGGCGGCAAAGGGGCCAATCAAGCAGTCGCTGCCCAGCGGGCCGGTGGCCAGGTCATCTTCATCGGGGCGATCGGCGACGACTATTTCGGTCTTTCGCGAAGGGCCGAGCTCGAGTTTGAAAGAATCGACTTAACCTATCTTCGGACGGTACCGAAAGTATCCAGCGGCGTTGCCCTTATCCTGGTCGATGAGCATGGCGAAAACATGATCGGCGTCGCGCCAGGGGCCAATCATCAATTGATGCCGACGGACATCGAGAGATTGCCCAAAGATCTCTTTCAGCCAGGCGATTTCTTCGTCGCACCGTGGGAAACCCCGACGGAAACGATCCGTGCCGCCCTTCAGCTTGCCAAAAACAACGGGGCAACAACGATCTTCAACCCTGCCCCGGTCGGGGCGATCGATCCCCATGATGATTGGCTTGGCTTGGTCGATGTTCTGATTCTCAACGAGCATGAACTTGGTTTGTTGAACGGCCAGTCTTTTGTCGAGGCGAGTCAATCTCTTTTGATGATTACCGACCTACACGATCGAGGCGTATTGAACATCGTCGTCACGCTGGGTGATCAAGGTCATCTCCTTTCGCAGGATCGGCAAATGGAGATGTTTCCGCCCTTCCCCGCCGAGGCTGTCGATACGGTCGGTGCCGGCGATACGTTCGTCGGCGCCCTTGCGTGCCGACTGGCCGAGCGAGCAACGCTTCGCGACGCCGCCCGCTGGGCAAGTGCGGCCGCCGCCTTGGCCGTCACGCGTCCTGGTGCCCAGGCCGCCATTCCTACCCGCGACGAAGTTGACCTTTTCCTGGCACGTGTCGGAACGATGACCGGACGGTGATGGTGGCACGCTTAGGCGCAATCCTCTAACATTGGGCGGGGCTGGGCGATTATCCCTGCTCATAACCTTCAACGACGCGAGCGAAGCATGACATCCTCGGTTCAGATTCCTCCACCACGAAAATTCACCACGGTTGATTGGTTGATTTGCATCATCGCGTCCATTGGGTTCGCGTTTGATATCTACGAATTGTTGATGCTGCCGCTTATCGCCGGCCCTGCCTTTACGGAACTCTCAGGCCTGAAGCCGGGGACGCCCGAGTTTATCGCGCAGTCTGTCCAATGGCGCTCGCTACTCTTTTACGTTCCCGCTTTTGTCGGAGGGGCGCTCGGACTTGTCGGGGGCTACCTCACTGATATTTTTGGACGCCGGCGAGTCCTGACTTGGAGCATTCTGCTCTATGCTTTCAGCGCGTTTGCTGCCGGCTTCAGCACCAGCCTTTGGATGCTGCTCATTTTTCGCTGCTTAACCTTCGCTGGTTTTTGCGTCGAGTTCGTCGCCGCCGTCGCTTGGCTGGCCGAGCTTTTTCCCAATCCTCAACAGCGAGAAAAAGTGCTGGGCTACACGCAGGCATTCTCGTCGCTGGGAGGTTTACTCGTGGCCATGGTCAATGAGCAAATGGCCGTGCATGCCGCGAACTTTCCGGCGATCGCCGGGGGCCATTCGCCCTGGCGTTATACGCTGATCTCCGGCGTGATTCCAGCATTGCCCTTGATTTTGATTCGGCCATTCTTGCCCGAGTCGCCCATTTGGAAAAGCAAACGTGATGCGGGCACCCTCAAGCGGGCGAGCTTTACCGAACTCTTCCAGCCGGCACTCGTGCGTACCACGATCGTCACCGCGCTCATGGTGGCATGCAGTTACGGGGCGGCATTCGGTGCGATTCAACAGTTTCCCGAAATCGTCAAGGGACTCAAGCCGATCAGCGAGGAGAAGAACCCCAAAGAACAACAGAAAGCGGCCGCCCGGGCTCAGCAGTTTCAAGAGTGGGGTGGGCTGATGGGAAGAATCGCGATTGCCGGCGTCGCGCTCTACATCGTCAGCCGTCGGGGACTGATTCGGCTTTTCCAGATACCAGGCCTGGTCGCCTTGCCGTTCGTCTTTGCCGTGCTGGCGACGTCCGATTTGAATCTGGCGAGGTGGGGCATTTTTGTCGTCGGGTTCTTTACCGTCGCGCAATACTCCTTCTGGGGAAACTATCTCCCGAGGGTCTTCCCGGTTCACCTGCGGGGTACCGGCGAGGGCTTTGCCATGAACGTCGGTGGGCGAATGATCGGCGTGTTGGCAGCACCGATCGCGCTCAATCTTTCCCCTGTCATGACCGGTGACGGCGCCCCGGCCAAACTGGCGATGGCGGCCGCCGTCGTCGGAACAGCATGCTACCTCTTGGGAATCATCCTGAGTTTCTTTCTTCCCGAACCGACCGAGGAGCACGAAGGGGTGTAATCCGATGACCAGAATCGAAATGACGTAAAATCTTTTATTATAAAGACTTGTGCCAGCAAATTTTGCAGGACTAGCACAAAGACAAAGTACCTACAGAAATAATACAGATGCTGTGCGATTTAGCGCCTACCATGAATTATGTCCTTTTTGCCAAGCTACACTTGAGTGGCTTGAGCCTGACAATCCAAGAGGGCCCGCGAATCTTTAAGTCCGCTTGGACCGAAGGTTTTATCCGGGTCAACACAGACTCGCTTGGCTGGCCCGTACTAGCATGTATCGCCCCATTTTTGCAGGAAAAACCGGGTTCCAGAGAAAATCGGCTCCTACCTCGACGATGGTAATTTTCGAGTCTCGGCCCGCTGATTTTGTGCCGGGGCGTGACCTGTTTCGACGGTGAATTGATACGATGGATTCTCGGGGGGAAGGGGCAGAAAATGAATGGAGTTGAACGTGTCCGAGCACCCCGTTTCGTCTCAGCCTGTTTCGCCTGAACCTATTTGGCGACAGTATCTTAATTCCATCGTGATACTCGGTTCTTTGGCCGCCATCGGCGCCTGGGGCCATGCGTATCACTGGTCGATCCCAGGTTTGAACAAGGCTCATGCGGAGGAGCACTCTGTCAGCGAGCATGCGGATAAGCCAGCAGAAACCCAGGCCGACGCCAACCATATCAAGCTTCCCGACACGAAGGTTGTTGAGAAATCGCAGATCGAAATCGAAAACCCCCGGCAAGAGCGAATCGAGCGGTTGATCCACGCCAATGGCGTCGTCGATTTCAATCAGACCCGCGTCGCGCAGCTGTCAGTGAAGGTTCCCGGCTCGATGTGGCGAGTCGAAAAGATGATCGGCTCGGCCGTCCAAAAGGGAGATGTGCTAGCAATCGTTGATGCGATGGAAGTCGGCAAAGCCAAAGCTGCCTTCCTTTCCGCGATGGCGGAACTCGTGATTCGAGAGCAAATCCTCGCCCGCCTGAAGTCGATTGATGGCGTCGTCACCGAGCGACAGATCCGCGAAGCCGAGGTTGCCTTCAGGCAGGCGGATATTGATCTCTTCAACACGCGAGAGGCTTTGGCCAATCTCGGATTGCCGATCGATGCCAGCGAAGCCAAGACGATGCCGCGGGAGCAACTCCTGCGAAAGATTCACTTTCTCGGCTTGCCCGCGTCGATTGCCGACGCTCTCGATCCGGCCACGTCGACGGCGAACTTGATTCCCCTGATCGCTCCTTTCACCGGTATTGTGACGGGCCGGGACGCTGTCGTGGGTGAAGTGGTTCAGCCATCAACGCCGGTCTTCACGGTCGTTGATCTAAGTCAGATGTGGGTCACGCTCGATGTGCGCATCGAAGACGCCGACTTGATTAAGATTGGGCAGACCGTTCATTTTCGTCCAGATGGTAGGGATCAGGAGGTGACCGGGACTGTCAACTGGATAGCCGCGGCCATCGATCCCAAAACCCGCACGCTGAAGGTACGCGTCGACGTCGCCAATCCGACGACGGACAATGGCAGCAATCTCGTCGAGACCCGTTACCTTCGAGCGCACACCTTCGGCACGGGATCGATTCTCGTCGATTCCGACGAAGATGCTGTCGTGATCTCAAAGAAGTGCATTCAGTGGGATGACGACGTCCCGACCGTCTTTATCAAGACGACGCCCACCGACTTCGAACGACGACCCATCACGATGGGGATCGATAACGGCATGAACGTGCAGATTCTCGGCGGTGTGGAAGTGAAGGACTCAATCGTCAATCTCGGCTCTCGTCTGCTTCACTCGCAGAGTTACAGCCAACGTCTCAAGGGAAATTAACTCCGTTCGTTCAATGCGAATTCCAGCTCATCGCCCCGTTTGATGAACTTGCCGCTAGCCACAGATCCGAGGACCCCTTTCATGCTCGAATCGATCATTGCCTGGTCGCTGCGCAACAGGCTCTTTGTGATGATCCTTTCGGGGGTCGTGATTCTGGTCGGATTCTATTCACTGATCTCCCTTAACTTTGACGCTTTCCCCGACACCACCCCTGTTCAAGTTCAAATCAACACACAAGCGCCGGGGCTCGTCCCCGAAGAAGTGGAAAAGCAGATCACCTTCCCGGTGGAAATGGCGATTAGTGGACTCTCGGGCTTGCAACAAGTTCGGAGTGTCTCGCAGTTCGGCCTCTCGTGTGTGATCGTTACTTTTCGCGATGGGACCAACGTCTATTTTGCGCGTCAACTGATCAACGAAAGGCTCGGGACCGTGGAACTCCCGGCCGGCTTCGAGCGACCGCAAATGGGGCCGGTCGCCACCGGCCTAGGCGAAGTCTTCCATTATCTCGTCAAAAGCGATGTCAAAGACCTGAGCGAAATTCGGACCATCCATGACTGGGTCATCAAACCTCAAATGCGAACCACTCCTGGCACGGCCGAGATCAATTCGTGGGGAGGCTTCGAGAAGCAATATCAGATTCGGATCGATCCCATTCGGCTGGTTAAGTACGACATTCACTTCCAAGAGGTCATCGATGCCGTCAACAACAACAATCTCAACATCGGCGGCGGCAGCATCAATCGAAACGACAGTGGCGAAAGACTCCTCGTGCATGGCGTCGCCCGGACGGTCAACGTCGAGCAGATCGAAAGGATTGTGATTGCCGAGCGCAACGGTATCGCGATTCGCGTGGTCGATGTTGCCGACGTCGTCATCGGCCATGACATTCGCCGGGGAGCGGTCACCGCCAACGGACGGGGCGAAGCCGTTCTCGGTCTTGGCTTCATGCTCATGGGCGAAAACAGCTACCAAGTCACCACCGCCTTGCGCGAGAAAATGAAAGAAGTCAAAACTCGCTTGCCCGCAGGCGTCGATATCGACGTCGTCTATGATCGGACCAACTTGGTCGACCGCGTCATCGACACCGTCCGAAAGAACCTCTTCGAGGGTGCTCTGCTTGTTGTCTCGCTCCTTTACATCTTCCTGGGCAACCTTCGGGCCGGCTTGATCGTTGCGACGGCAATCCCGATGTCGATGCTCTTTGCGTTCTCGGGAATGCTACAAGTGGGAATTGCCGGCACGCTTCTCTCGCTCGGCGCGATCGACTTTGGTGTGGTCGTCGATAGCTCGGTCGTGGTGATTGAAAACATCGTTCGGCGACTGGGTCACTTGCCGCCGGGCAAGAATCGTCTTGCCGCCATCCGTGATGCCACCATCGAAGTTCGACAACCGACGGTATTCGGCCAACTGATCATCATGATCGTTTACATTCCAATTCTCACGCTCGAAGGCGTGGAAGGGAAAATGTTTCGGCCCATGGCGCTCACGGTCATCTTCGTCCTCTTGGGCTCGATGATCTGTTCACTGACGTTGATGCCCGTCCTCGCGAGCCTGTTTCTTCCCAAGAAAATGGAGGAGAAGGAACCCTTCCTGGTCCGACTGGCTCGAATGCTGTACACACCGATGATTCGGGCAACGCTGGCGGCTCCGGTTCTTGCGGTGGCAGGTGGAGTCATGGCCTTGATTAGCGTCGGTTATCTAGCCACCACGATGGGCTCTGAGTTCGTCCCCAAGCTATCCGAAGGGGCGGTCGTCATCGGCATTCTGCGAGCACCCGGAACCGACATCGAAGAAGGGGTTCGTCTCAACCTGCTGGTCGAGAAGCAGTTGGTGAAAGACTTCCCTGATGAGATCAAGGCATGTTGGAGTCGCATCGGTGTCCCCGAAGTTGCGACCGACGCGAGCGATCCCGAGGCGACCGATCTCTTCGTCATCCTATACCCGCCTGATCAATGGAAACGAGCGACCACCCAGGCAGAATTGGTCGTGTTGATGGAGAAATCGATCTCTGATATTCCAGGGCAGATCGTTTGGTTCACGCAGCCGATTGAACAGCGCATTAACGAAATGGTCTCGGGTGTCCGTTCGGACATCGCCTTAAAACTGTTCGGCAACAACTTCGAGACGCTGCTCACCACGTCGCAGCAATTGGAGGATGTTTTGCGAAACGTCCCCGGGGCGGTCGACATCGCGACCGAACAGATTGCCGGCCAACCCATCGTGCAGATAAAACTTAGGCAGGATCAGCTCGCCCGCTACGGGATTCCCGCGCGAAACGTTTTGGACTTAGTCGAATCGATCGGTAGCAAGCCCCTGGGAACCATTATCGAAGACCAATTTCGATTCCCACTCATCATTCGTTTGCCCGAACAGTACCGAGACAATCCCAAGACCATCGCCAGCCTGGTCGTGCCGGCCGTCGACGGCGAACTGGTCCCACTTTCTAGGCTCGCGGATATCGCGGTTGTCAAGGGACCCAGGCTCATCCCACGCGAATGGAGCCAACGACGAATCACCATCCAATGCAACGTGCGAGGCAGAGACGTCGGGTCGTTCGTCGCGGAGGCGCAAAAGCGAATTGGCGAGAATGTTTCAATCCCGGACGGCTACAGAATTCAATGGGGTGGACAGTTTGAGAACATGAAGCGAGCCCAACAAAGACTCATGCTGGTCGTCCCGTTGGCCTTGGGGATGATCATTGCGTTGCTCTACTTCAGTTACGGCAACATGACCGATACGCTTCTGGTATTTCTGAACGTTCCGTTTGCTTGCCTGGGCGGCATTTTGAGTCTCTACTTCCGCGACCTGCCGATTTCAATTTCCGCCGCGGTCGGGTTTATCACCCTGGCGGGGGTGTCGGTTTTGAACGGCATGGTGTTGGTCTCGGCCATCAGGGACTTGCAAAAGCAAGGCAAAGAGCGTTTTGATTCCGTCCTCACGGCCGCGGGTGATCGTCTGCAAACGGTGATCATGACATCGCTCGTCGCCAGCATCGGATTTCTGCCCATGGCGGTCAGCACCAGCGTCGGCGCCGAAGTTCAACGTCCCCTGGCCACCGTCGTGATCGGGGGTATCGTCTCCAGCACGGTGATGGTCCTTTTCATTCTCCCTTGCTTCTACCTGTGGGTGAAGCCGGCCGAATCGCAGCTACCCGCTGCCGCCCTCGACAGCAGCCAGCTCTAAAATCGCTGTCGGCGCCCAAAAGAATGACATAGACCCAGCAAGCCGATCTTGCTGGGTTACCCTCTCCCCTGCTTGGGCCGCTGGAACTTTTGATGACCTGGTGAGAACTCGTCCGATCGCCATACCGAACTGGGATGCTGAGTTTTCCGATTGGCCAAACAGTGCGGAATAGGAGGCCGAGCAGATTAGAAATGAGGCGATGCTTCTCCCCGTTCTGGCCACGAAGCTGATCCCTTGATGGCAGAGTAGATTATCTGCTTGCCCACTGGGAGTGATCACGGAATGAGACTCGCCGCCTTCATCGTCATCCTTCTTGCCTTCGCGCTGACACCCGTCTTTATCTTTGGCGATGCGATCGACGAACATTTCGGCGGCGCGAAAGGCGTCGAACGACTCTCTGCCTATGGCGCTGGCGCTTGGGTCTTCGCGATCGGCCTGATTATCGGCGACCTTGTTCTTCCGGTGCCGACCCCCGCGGTGATGGCAGCGCTCGGCCTCCTTTATGGACCGATCCTCGGCGGATTCATCGGAGGGATCGGTTCGATTCTCGCCGGCCTTGTTGCGTACGGAGGCTGTCGGCTCTTGGGGCCACGCGTCGCGGCCGTGCTCGCGGGGGAGGAGAATCTCCCGAAGCTGTCCCGATTCTTCGACCGATCGGGATCGGCGGCCATCGCGTTCTCTCGTTGGCTTCCTATTCTTCCAGAGGGGCTGACATGCCTGGCGGGACTGGCCCGGATGCCGATCGTCCCCTTTCTGACGTCTCTATCGTTGGGAAGTTTCGCGATGGGATTCGCCTTCGCCTATCTCGGCTCGGCCTACAACGAACACCCGACGACGGGAATCCTCATCAGTGCCATCATTCCACTCGCCCTTTGGCCCGTGATTCATCGCTGGCTGCGGGATCCTAAGACGACCGAGTCTTCCTCCTCGAAACCCGTTTCCAACATCATCGACGAAGCCGCCTAAGGACAAGATCAACCTAACGCAACAGAAACCCGGCTCGGACTTGATCATTGCATTCGGCGGAAACCCTTCAGCAACTATGGTTTGAGGAACGTCAAAACATTTGGCTCCGTCCCTCGTTCGAGCGAGGTTCCGCGTTTCTGCATGTTCCTGCGAGGTGCTCATCTTTTCGCAGGGAGTAAAGTTAGACTCTTTGGGAAGATTTCACTTGCAGAACGACCGGACCCTCGGCTAATAATAGCCAAAGCGAGCGGTGACTCCCCCAAGTCTCCGTTTGTTAGCACATCGTCTCATCTGTTCTGAGGGGGAGTTCTCTTCATGCGATTGAGTTATTTCGCTCTGGCGCTGGCACTGATGGTGCCTGCTTCGTTTTCCTTGGGCGCTGTGGTGACGCTCGGTGGCGTCGGCGTCACTGTTGGTGTCGACGGTAATCCGTGGCAGCTTAGTCCTACCTTTACCGACAACGGCGACGGTACGTTCTCGTCCATCGGTTCCACCACGGGAGCTGCCTGGGATTTCTCGTGGAATATGACGGTTAAGCCCGATCCATTCGTGGACGCCGTCTTTGGTTTCAAGAACACGACCGCTGTCACACAGACTTTCACCGTCGGTGTTCTGCTGCCCGTCGCTCCGCCTCAAACGCCGTTTACTCGGGTGGGTGGTTCGATCGGTGTTACACTGACCGATTCAAATTTCAACGGTTTCGCCCAGTTAACCGATGCTGGCAATGGCATTTATTTCGGCCAGAACGATGGCGTCAATGTTCTGGAACTATTTGCCGATCCGTTTGCCCTAACCGTCAACACGGCGGGTGGATCAAACGTCGCCTCCGACTTTCAGGGCCTTCCGACGCCGAACGTTCCTGGTCCAGCCGCGACTTCTACCATCAGCATCGTGCATCGATTCCGACTGAGTCCTGGTGATTCGGTTGCCTTCACGAGCTTTTACGTGGTAGAGGCGGTCCCAGAAGCGAGCACGCTGCTCCTGACATCCTTGGGCGTGGCGGGGATTGTCGCCGTCAGCCGCCGTCGAAGCATCAGCCGCTAAACTTGGGGCCAGTGACTTAACCCAACGGAAATAGCAATAAGCCGACCAAAAAAGAGGAGACAGCGCTTCGGCGTCGTCTCCTCTTTTTTTGAGCACCCGAGTGGCCCGCTTGAAACTCGATCGACTCTCTGTCCGCGAAACTGACGCCAATGCATTTCTGTCATCCGCCATTCCTTCACTACCACCTGAACGTCTCCAGGTAATGATTCAGCCTTTGCGCAGTCCCCTGCCACGGGCGATCAAACCACCACCTACTCTTTTGAGGATGACTATTTCGCTGAGCGAGTCACGCGCGAACTGTATCCCCGCGCCACACCCTCAGACGAGATCGTCAAGAGCTTCAACCTTGATGGGACACTCAACATCGTCAGCGATCAACGCAGTGTCGTGCAGACGATGGTCTACAATCCCAGTCGGCAGCTTCTGCGGGTCCAGGCGAGCAACTTGGGATCTGTCGACGGCCACATCAAGAGCATCGGCCGCACCTACGACACTTTGGCGCGATTGATCAAGATCACCAGCTTTGAGAATGAGAACGGTACCGGGACCGTCCGCAACGAGATTGAACTCGCCTACGACGGCCTGGGGAACGTTATCTCCAGCAAGCAGTCGCACGAAGGAGTCGTCGGTGGCACGACACCAACTGTCCAGTATGCCTTTGACGCCACGGCCGCTAGCAACAGCTTTACCAACAACCATCGCCTGCAGTCAGTCACCTATCCCAACGGCCGAGTCGTCTTCTACGATTACGGCACGGACACCCAGCTCAACGATCGCTTGAGCCGCGTCCTATCGCTCCGTAACGCCAACGCTTCCGGCTCGATCTGGACGACCTACGCCTACAACGGCGAATCGCGATTGGCCCTGGCCAGTTACCCCCAGATCAACGTGTCGCTGGACTATCTGCAAGGGACCAGCGGCACCTACGCCGGCTACGACCGCTTCGGACGGATCAAGGACCAGCGATGGCGGAATACCAGCACCTCCACGGATCTCGACCGCTACCAGTACGGCTACGACTTTGCCGGCAACAGGCTCTGGCGAGATAACCCCGTCGCCACAGCCTTTGATCGGGATTGGCTTTATGCGTATGACTCAAGCCATCGGCTCGATGTCGGAAGCTTGGGCCAACTCAACACGGGCCGGACAGGCTTAACATCCACCTTCGGCATTCAGGATTGGACACTCGATAGCCTGGGAAATTGGAGTAACTTCCAGCAGACGGTTTTGGGCAACATCGAATTGACGCAGTCTCGCGCTCACAACAAGGCCAACGAAGTCGGGACGATTACCAACTCGGTGGGGGCCGCTTGGGCAGCAGTCAGCCACGACGCCGCCGGGAATATGACCGCCATGCCCAAGAGCGACGACGAGGGGGTCGGTCTGACCTGCACCTACGACGCCTGGAACCGGCTGGTGAAAGTGATCAACGCCTCAGACTCGACAACCGTGGCCGAGTATGAGTATGATGGGCTTAACAGGCGGATCGTGAAGTCCAACGGGACCGGCACGGTGAAAGATCACTTCTACTTCAACGAAGATTGGCAGGAACTGGAGGTCCGCAAGGAGACTTCTCCCGGCACCATCATCGCCAGTCCCTTCGAGCAGTTCGTCTGGCACCCCTACTACATCGACGCCCTGGCGACCCGCTTCTACGACGCCAATACCACTGGCTCGCAGACGCAGCACTACTTCACGCACGACGCGAACTTCAACATCACCGCGGCGATCGATACCTCGGGCGCCGTTGTCGAACGTTACGACTACACCCCCTACGGCCAGCCGTTTATCTTAGAGCCGAACTTCTCGGCCGACCCCGACGGCACCGACATCGGGAACGGCTATCTCTACACCGGCAGGTACTACGACCGCGTCCTCGGCCTCTACCATTACCGGCATCGAACCTACGACCCGGCTGTGGGAACGTTCTTGACCAGAGACCCGATCGGGTATGAGGGGAGCCCGTGGAACCTGTATGAGTATGCTTCGTCTCAACCAAGCCGTCACCCCGATCCTCTCGGATTAGCTTGCAAGGTCTACTTTAGATGCACGCTTACTGCAAATGTTCTGAACGGGTGCACTCGAAATTGCAGCTATCTTTGCAATGAAACAGGTAGACAAAACGCCGGTATAGGTGGTGTATCTTGCAATGAAGTCCCTGCAGGCCAAATCATTACAAGCGACACTTCGAATACCAGCTATCTTTGCGCAGCTACAAACGGACTGTGTGGTACGCCGAGCGATTGCGGCCCACCCTACGATACTTCACGAGTCTATATCAACGATAACAATATCGGGGATTGCTCTAAGGCATCATGCCGCCGTGGCTGCGAATCGATTTATAATGGAACGTCAGCAGCTTGTGAATTGTCTAGAGGAACTCTCGCACAACAAGCGTGTATTGCTGCTGCAGAGGCGGCGAAACAGATCTGTCTTGATGGATGCAATAGTGTTTGCAAGAATGATTAACGATCTGGTTCTCCTTGGAGAATAGAAAATGACGTCTAATGGTCGAGAAATACCATGCTATTTTTATTTAGTTTTTTCAATCAAAGCTATCCTCCTTCTATCCATCAGAACTCTTGCCGACGAAAACGTCGATCTTAAGAATGGCTCCGACTCGAAGCCGACCTTATTCAGAAACAAAGTTGGCATGAACTTTGTAAGGATTGGCAATTTTGAGTACACCATGGGATCAAGCAGGAGCGACGACGAAAATGATGAAGAATATCCGTTGAATACTTACGAAAGAATGAGACAGGTTACTGGCGATGAGTTTTGGATAATGACAACGGAGATCAAAAACAGCGATTTCATGTGCTTTGTAAAAGAGACAGATTATCGAGGGGGAAGCAGTCGGGTGGATTTTCTCCGGCATATGACTGACGACGCATACGTAAAGTACCGAGGTGACTCACATCCCGTCATATTCATTAATTTGGCCGATGTAAATAGTTTTTGTGGTTGGCTGCGAGAAAAGGATGGATTAGATTATCGTCTGCCTACTGAAGAAGAATGGGAGTACGCCTGCAAGAGAGGCTCTGTGTCGGATCCGAGACGTTTTGTCGATCCGGTTATTCCGCCTGATGAAGCCGGCTGGTTCAAGGAGAACTCGATCAACCACACCCATGCCGTTGAGACGAAAGATCGAAGCTTGATTGGGCTATTTGACATGCATGGAAATGTTTGGGAATGGACGTCTTCCGAAGTCTCGTTAGAAATCAAACGTGGGTCTCCGTTTGAAAACGAAACAGTGTTTCATATTCGCGGCGGATCATTTATAAATGTCAAGAGATCTTGTAGATGTGCCTCCCGTTGGGCTGGGTTTCCGCCTTCATATCGTGGCAAGGAACTAGGAGCACGACTTGTCTTCGCGTCTAAGCCCGAAGGGCCGTGAGGTGATCTAAGAGAGCGGGACACCCATCAGGAAGGATTGAAGAGGATTGGGACGTACCAGCTTGACATGGGCATGTCGCTGCGGCCACGACGCCGCCGGGAGTATGACAACCATGCCCAAGAGCGACGACGAGGGGGTCGTTCTGACCTGCACCTACGACGCCTGGAACCGGCTGGTGAAAGTAAGACTTAACTTCATCCGGATACTGGATAAGGGGACATGCTTGTATTGACATAGGCATGTCACTCAAATTCCAGGGCTACGACCGCTTTGGCCGAACGAAGGACCAGTTCTGGGATGGGACCGGCTCGTCTGCAGATGCCGACCGTTTCCGCTACGGCTACGATATTTCCGGTAGCCGGACCTATCGTGATATCGACAGCTCGATCTATGCCGGCAATAATAAGGATCAGGCATACACCTATGACGCACCGTTGAAAGTGGGGGCGGGCTCCAAGCGAAGTGAGGTGCCTGTCGCCCAGTTTCAACAAAAGCAAGAGGCTGGATCGCTTGAAGACCTACGACGGCGGCACTCTTTCTGGCACGACGATCACCGGCACGCCGGTGGCCGAGCAGGATTGGGGGCTCGATGCCCTGGGCAACTGGGGGACGTACACCCAGAAGGCCTCGGGCTCGGCCACGCTCAACCAGACCCGCACCCACAATAAAGCCAACGAGATCAGTGCCATCAGCATCGCCTCGGGCGGGACGGGGACCGACTGGATCGATCCAACGTACGACCTCGCCGGCAACCGGGTGACGGGCCCTTATCCGCTCAGCCCCAGTCTCTCGCTGACGATGACCTATGACGCATGGAATCGTCTCGTCCGCGTGCAATTAAACGGGACCTTTCAGATCTTCGCGGCCGAGTACGACGGCCTGGGTCGGCGGATCGTTCGGACCGACGAGGGGATGACTCGCCGATCCTACTACAACGAGAGCTGGCAAGAGCTGGAGGTCCGCAAGGAAGCGAGCGCGGGGGTCGAAGATACCGACCCGATGGAGCAGTTCGTCTGGCACCCCTACTACATCGACGCCTTGGCGACCCGCTTCTACGACGCCAACGTCAGCGGCAGCCAGACGCAGCACTACTTCACGCACGACGCGAACTTCAACGTGACGGCGGCACTAGACACCACCGGCAACGTGGTCGAGCGTTACGATTACTCTCCCTACGGCGAGCCGATCTTCCTAGATGCGAACTTCGACTTTGACGCCGATAGTGCCAGCGATATCGCCCCCTACCGCATGTACACAGGCCAACGCCTAGACACCGAGACCGGCCTCTACCAATACCGAAACCGCTACTACCACGCGAGGCTCGGTAGGTTCATCAGCAGGGATCCAATCGGGTACGAGGGGAGTGACACGAAAAACCTATATGAATACGTCGATAGTAAGCCGCTCGATAGCCTTGATCCGACGGGAAATGATGTGCTGGGGGATATTGTAACTGGTGGTGGTGCGGCAATTCTAACGGATATATGTACTCCAGAGCCAACGGACCTTCTTCCCCATAAGTGGGGTGCTTACGCAGTTGGTGCGGTTGTAATCGGCGGCACCTATGTTGGCTATCAAGCATATTGCTATTGCCGTTCAAAGAAATCGAATGACGATGACGAAGTAAAAGGCGGCGAAAAAGGAGACCGCCGAAGAGGCGGATACTTTAAGCGATAAGGTGGCGGCGGGGGATTTCACGAAGGAAATGGTACTTTGTGAAGCGAAGCAATTGGCTGAAATTGCAGCAGACTTGCTGAATAGCAATTCGATCGAATCTCAAAGGAGTGCAATTCCTTGGCTAAGGGCAGCAGCATCGAAGGGAAATGCATGGGCGCAGTATACACTTGGACTATTTCACCAAGAAGGCGAATTTTTTAGGAAGTCGCGGCAGAAAGCAATACAGTGGTACGAGTGTTCGGCAAAGAATGGATTCGATAGCGCTCAGCTCAATCTCGCGATCATCCTAGCAAATTTGAAAGGCAAGTCGCGAAATGTTACAAGGGCCATTTCCTTATTCCGGACAGCGGCAAAAAATGGTAATCGAAATGCTGCGTTTAATCTAGGTCTGTACTACGAAATTGGAAAAGGTGTCAAGAAGAGTCTCCGCAAGAGTTTTCAGTGGTATCTACGAGCAGCTGAGTTAGGCGAGCCGGAGGCAATGTCAATTGTAGGGTATTGCTACTTTTATGGAGAAGGAGTTCGCTCTGATGTTTCTAAAGCTGTGCTTTGGTACAAAAGAGGTGCGGCTGCTGGCGATTTAAGTTCCATGACCAATTTAGCTCTCTGTTATCGAGATGGAACTGGTGTTCGAAAAAACAGAAGCCTGGCGTTACGTTATATGGAAAATGCTGCCAAAAGAGGCCACCCTAGAGCATCGGAAGAGTTGAAACGAGGTTTTTGATTCAAGAGAGACAAAGAGGACGTTGTGGTATTGACATATGGATGTTGTCGACGCGCACGACTCGACCGGCAACATGACCACCATGCCGCAGCCAAACTCCCCTGCCAGCGGCTACACCTGCACTTTCGACGCCTGGAACCGGCTGGTGAAAGTGATCAACGCCTCAGACTCGACAACCGTGGCTGAGTATGAGTATGATGGGCTCAACAGGCGGATCGTGAAGTCCAACGGGACCGGCACGGTGAAAGACCACTACTACTTCAACGAAGATTGGCAGGAGCTGGAGGTCCGCAAGGAGACTTCTCCCGGCACCATCATCGCTAGTCCCTTCGAGCAGTTCGTCTGGCACCCCTACTACATCGACGCCCTGGCCACCCGCTTCTACGACGCCACGACCGGCGGCACACAGGTCCAGCACTACTTCACGCACGATGCGAACTTCAACGTGACCTCGGCCATCAGCACCAGCGCCAGCGTGGTCGAACGCTACGACTACTCGCCCTACGGCGAGCCCTTGGTCTATCAGCCGAACTTCGACTTCGATGCTGACAACCAAAGCGACATCGCCAACTCTCGCCGATACACCGGCCAACGCCTAGATACCGAAACCAGCCTCTACCAATACCGAAACCGCTACTACCACGCGAGGCTCGGCAGGTTCATCAGCCGAGACCCAATCGGGTATGAGGGGAGCGAGTGGAATCTGTATGAGTATGTGGAGGGGCGGCCGACAATCACTGCGGATCCAACTGGACACGAAGCAGAGGCAACCTGCCACGTCATTGCAGCTTCATCAGGAAAGGGAAACCCAAAAACAGAATGCCTTGCATATAAAGCATACCCTGGAAAGTACGTGCGACGAGTTTGTATACGCTGGAAGTGCTTCTTTCGTTGCTATTGCTCGGATCGCGATAACTGTCCAAACCGTCCTTGTAAAGATCCGCAGTGTAAACTCGATCAAGGTGTTGAGAGAATGTACATTTCGACGCTTGCTGATCGAGGCATTCTTCCTTGGCTTGTAGGTGCCGGAGCACCAAAATGCGAACTCATGGAAGATACAGTTGCAAGGCAGGTCAATTGCAAATGATGGAAGGTGTTTTCATGATTAAGATGGTTGATTTACTTCTTCGTCTGACTTTTGTGGGAAGTGGGTTGGCGATAGTTCTAATCAACATGCACGTTCTCTTCTTGGCATTTTACTCGGGGACCGATCCTGAACTCAGCTCTTTTCAACAAGCGATGCTCAAAGTGGAATCTGCAATACTTTTTTCGTCGATCTGTTTAGTTATAATCGGTACAATTCGGTCGTATTGACGTCATCGGCCTTTCCAAAACTTCGGGGGAGACAAAGGGGACATTCTGGTATTGACATAGGCATGCCACCATCTCCGTCTACGACGCCTGGAACCGGCTGGTGAAAGTGATCAACGCCTCAGACTCGACAACCGTGGCTGAGTATGAATATGATGGGCTCAACAGGCGGATCGTGAAATCCCTCGGGACCGGCACGGTGAAAGACCACTACTACTTCAACGAAGATTGGCAGGAGCTGGAGGTCCGCAAGGAAGCGAGCGGGGATTGAAGCCACCATGTCGCGATTCAAACATCAGATGGGCATGGCCAAGCTGCGCGTGCGAGGCATGGCCAAAGTGACTTACGTCGCCGTGCTCCGCGCGTTGGGGCTCAACATCCAACGCGTAGCGGCTTATCGAGCCGCAATCGGGTAAGCTGGAGAAGCTGCGCGTGAGTTCTCCGCCGGGTTTTCCCCAGGAATGTCTCCACTACTTGAAACGTCAACCGCTGTTCCTCAGCCCCAACACGAAACTCCGGCTGTCATTCCTGGAAAACTACCACAAGAGTCACTCGAAACTCGCCCCTTTTTGCCGCCGCGTCAACTTTTGACAATACCTCCCAGGCCGTGAGAGATGCCTCGAATGAATCGGCGTATTTCTGAGACGCTCGTCTTATCAGATAGCACGATTGCCCACATCGATGCCTTCCCATACAGAGCGTCGAGGGCCTAAGACAGACGATGGAAACTATTAGGGCAATTCTGGTGTCAACGACTTGGGATTGCCCTGAACTCGTTGAGCCTCCTCGTTGAGGCTTGCCCAATCAATCGGCAGGCTGCCGGTGGAATGAGTTGTCACGCGGCTGGCCTCAAGAGCAGCTTGGGCTTCCGTGTGCTGGCCGAGTTGATGCAGAGCAATGGCGCGGAAATAAGGAACGGTTGACTGCAGTTCCGCGCTGGCGATCACGGAATCGAAATGGCCCAGAGCTTCGCGAAACTGGTCCGTTCGGACTTGAGCCATGCCAATGAGAACTTGAGCATCCGCCCGATATCGATCGCGGGATTGGAGAACCGCAGTGAGCGCTAGAGCACGGACGGGTTCGCGAAGCCCGACCGGTCCCGCGACATAGAGGGTCGCTAATGATCGACAGGCGGCGAGCGATTCCGGAGAAAGATCAATTGCCGACTTCCATGCTTCGCGAGCCTCTTCGCTTCGGTTACATCGCCACAACAGATTTCCCCGCAAGGTCTGCAGTTCAGCGAGACTCTTCGACTCGTCGCTTGGGCAATCCGCAATCGCGTTCTCGATGGAATCGAGAGCATCCATCCAGCGTTTCTCCAGCGTCTCCTGAATGGCGAGCATACGCCAGTAGGTATGCCACTCTCGGGCCGGTGGAAGTTTTCCTCGGTCGACCATGATAGAGTTCACGGGCTTTGGCGGCGATGGAGGCAAGGGAGGCACCAATTCTTCCTGGATCCCCATGTCGGCTAACTGCTGCTCAAGTAGGAAGAGATCCCAGATAGTGACATCGAAATCGACCCGAGTTGCCGACAAGCGTCGACCATCGGGACTAAAGGTTAGGGAACTGATTCGATTCTGGCCCTCTGGAATTGGCAATAGGGTCTTCGTGGTTCCCCCGTGCGAGTCAACAAGGTAGACCCGCCCGCCAGGACCGGCGACGGCAACGGTCTGAGAGTTGGGCTGATAGGCGATCGGCCGGTCATGGTGGTCGATTTCAGCTCGAATCGGGATGGAGCGAATGTGCTCCCAAGTATCGCCGTCAAAGAGTTCGACCGAGGTATTGGTCCTCGTTACCAAGCGTTTGCCGTCGGAACTAAACGCGGCCGCCCCATGGCCGGGAAGATCCAGGACGACCTGACTTGTCTCGGCGTTCCACACAACAACTCGTGGATTGACGACGCTGGCGCCTGCTACGAACGATCCGTTGGGCGAAAATGCAACATGGGTTACATCAGAAAGCGAAGCCAAGATGCGGCTCGATTGATGAGAAAGATCACGAAGTTCGATGCGATCGTCGCGGTAATTGACCACAGCCAATTGCTGACCGTCCGCGGAATAGGCGGTCTGTTTGCCTTTGTGCTGCGGACGCAATCCCCACGGTGACTCGCCCGCGTTGGGAAGCACCGGAAGCTTCTCGGGGGGGCCGACGGTCAATCTCGGTGCCGCGCGAATGGGCCAGTTGTTCGGACCAGAGAAAGTGCCAAAAGTAAGCATGGATCGGCCGTCGGGCGAGAAAGCGACAGGGCCGGCATGATCAAGTTCAAAATTCGCCAGTTCGCCTGGCCCATCCATTGAAACGATCAACACACCATCTTTGCCAGAAATGGCCAGCATTGAGCTGTCCGCATGGAAAGTCGATGATTCCGCACCGACTCGAATCTGTCGCATACCTGGTAGATCAATCAATTCCCCAATGCGAATGCGCTCGTCAACAGCGATGGCGACCTTGGAAGAAGATTGATTAAAACCGACCAAACGACCGCGAAGTTGAATGATGCTGCCGACTCCGTTTGCTCGTAAGAGCCAAGTTGACGATTGATCGGCAACGGCCAGATAAGCCCCATCCGGGCTGTAGGTCAAAAACACGACGTCTGTTCTGGGAAAGTTGAGGAAGGTTCCCAACTTGCTGTGGGCATTCCAGGCATATAACCGTCCCTCGCGCGTTGCGGCTACGAGGGCCGGCTCGCGAGGATGCCAGGACAATGCACCAATCGGAGTTGGGCACACAACCTTAGTTGAAGTCCACGTCGAAACGTCCAATATTTGTAGATCCCCGTCCACTCCACAGACGGCGATGAGCGATCCATCAGGTGAGTAGCGCAAGCTTCGCACCCGGAACTGCATCGGAGAAGACTTGATTGATCGACGCTCATCGAGATCAAGAACATGAATGAATCCGCCGCTGGAATAGGCGAGTTGGCGATCGTCGGGGTGAAAGGAATACGAAACTCCTCCTTGATCGGTGCGATTCGTCCAGACGACTCGTTGAGCCTCGACGTCCCAAATACGCAATTGGTGGCCAGCAGCCGTCCAGCCGACATCGGCAATCCAACGCCCCGAAGCGCTCAAGCCGATATGGCGCCTATTTAGGACGAACGGGTCGTCCACGTGGGCAAGCGACCAAGAGGTTTTTGCGTTGGCCAGTGAGCGAACGAGGGGAACGTTAGTGACCGGGTCCGCATGAACAAAACTTTTTAGATCTTGATCGGACGTTTCGGCCGAGAGCAGGGTCCTTTCGCCAATGGGGAACGACGCTAATTCACGAACGTCGGCCTTGGTTGCCGCGGCCAGAGCAATGTTGAAGATGTCCGCGCGAACCGCCGGCGCGACCGTATCGAGAGGGATGATGTTCATCGCTTCCCGCAGCCGCTGAATGGTACCCAGCCGCTGTCCCTCCTGGCCCGATTCAGACAAAGAACGAGCATTGTCGATTAGAGATCGAAACAGCTCGTTGCGGCGCATCTGCTCCGATTCCATCGCCTCTTGCTTGGCCTTAATCGCTAAGTTGGTCGTCTGGCCAAGCCACATGGCCGACAGGGTAGAGCCGACCGTCAGCACCGCGAGCAAGATCATGACGGCCGAGACAAGACTGGCAACCACGGGATTTCTTTGAATCCACCGAGCGAGCGTTTGAAACGAAGAGATCGGCCGGGCCAAGATTGGCTGGCCGTTCAAGTAGCGATCAAAGTCTTCTGCGAGCGAGCGCGCAGATTCATATCGGCGATTGGGATCTTTCTCCAAACACTTGAGACAGATGACTTGCAGATCTTTCGGAATTCGCCGACTATCCGCGATTGTGAACTTGATGTCCTCTTTCGCGATCTGTTGCATGAGATCGAAGACCGACGGTCCTTCGAAGGGGACTCGACCGACCAGCATCTCATAAAATATGGTGCCCAGAGCATGCACATCGGCCATCGGCCCGATAACGCTCGTCTTCCCCATCGCTTGTTCGGGGGCAAGATAACGGGGTGTCCCCATGAGTTGGCCTGACAGAGTGGCATTTCGGTGTGCCAACGTTTCGAGGGACAAGTCGAGTCGCTTCGCGAGCCCAAAATCCGTGACTTTCGGAATCAATGCGAGCTTGGGATCATTCCCACCGGACCTCGCCAGGAGGATGTTGCTCGGCTTAAGGTCGCGATGGACGATTCCCCGTTGATGGGCGTACTCCATGCCCAGGGCCACGTCGCGACAGATGCGAGCTGCATCTCGCGCCGAGAAGGAGCCAGATTCCAACAATGCCGCCAGACTTCCACCGTCGATGAGCTCGAAGATGATCGCGGATTGCCCCTGGATCGTCGTTTGCTCATACACTTGAACAATGTTGGGATGTTGCAAAGCCGCGATGATGCAAGCTTCCTCATCAAAGCGATCACGATTGAATTCCACCTGAGCCCCGATTTCGTGCAACATCTTGACGGCGACGAGCCGACGAAGCCGGCGATCGAATGCTCGGTAGACAATTCCCACGCCACCGCGACCGACGACTTCTTGTAAATCAAAGCGATCGGCATCGCTCGCCAATGGGATCGGCTCTACTTCGTCTGAATCGGATTCGCGGCCATTGGTAATGAGCCGATAAACTCCCACCTGCGTCGCCAGTGATTGGGCAAATTTGGGAAAGCGCTCAGCCATCTTATCCTTGAGGTCCGGATCGGCTTCATGACCAAGGACATACTCTTGGAAAATGACGTCGAAGACCGCTTCGTCGTCCGCTTGCAAGGTGGGGAAGAGTTCCAAATACCGCTCAGCGGGCAGGAAGGCTTCTGCTTGGAGGCGCGCGCGCTCCTGCTGATCCATGTTCACGTAGCGGGCAATCGATCTGGGATCGACGATCCCGTGCGATAGAAGAAAGGACGACAGACAATCCGGCGAATCGTTCCAGCTTTGGAGAAAGTCACCATCCAATCCAGTAAGCGTTTGACTATGGGACGCACGATTAGTCTCCATGAGGAGACATTCCCAACTCGCCCAGCACTCGGCGAATCGCTCGGAAAAGTTGGACGCGGCAGGACTCGGCCGAACCTCCGGTCCGCTCCGCGATGTCCGCCCAACTGATGCCGGTCGCCCGCATATCGGCGAGTTCACGTTCGTCATGGGAAAGGAGTTCCCGAATCCGAGCAGCCAGATCTTTGCTGGAGAGAACCCTGCTCGGAGTCGGCGCGGGATCAATGAGGCTGAAAGAACCAGCGGAGGGCATGACCGCGTGTAGTTGTCTTCGTCGCCGATAGTCCTTGCGCATTGCTTGCGCCAATTTCCGACGGGCGATGGTGACAAGAAGTTTGATGAGCTCGTCTGGACTTATGACTTCGGTGGTGCCGGTGGCGACCTGATAGAAGAAGGCGGCGAACACGCTCTGGCAAAGGTCCATCGAATCCAAAGTCCGCCGAAGGCGTGAGTTGCGAAGGCCCATCTGCACGGCCCGGCGAATGAACGGCTCATATTGCCGAACGATCTCCTCAGCCGCGACCGGATCTCCTCCATTCAAACGGGCAACGAGAGCCTCGAATTGGGACAGGTCGTCGTACACGGACGATCTCGCTGAATGACCGCTGTTGACAGGAAAACACCATCATAACGCGGAATGGCCCTGGGCTCTAGTCGCGGCACGCCCAGAGAACAAAAACGCCATTTTTTGTACGGTCAGTCTCTGGCGCGCAATATAGCCTTACGCTCTTTTCTTCAACTTGCTGAATACCCCTCCAAAAGCCTACTTTTCATGGAAAATGCCTACATTTTGTACGTTCGATCGCTCGCGCGCAACTCACGCCATGTTCGAAGGCAAAAGCACCTCGGAGATCCGACCCATGAGCCGAAAATCCAGACCAGTAACAACCCGCAGATCACTTGTCGGTTGGCAGCCGGGGCTCGAGATACTCGAAGAACGGACGGTCCTCGCTGCAAACACGATCGGGGCGGTGTTCACTGTTCCCATCAGTGACCCCGGATTTTACGCATCAAGCGTCGATGTTGGCAT
Source organism: bacterium (assembly GCA_019753235.1). Lineage (GTDB taxonomy): Bacteria > Planctomycetota > Planctomycetia > Kolteriales > Kolteriaceae > JAIELF01. Next base: position 7,800 of record JAIELF010000082.1, on the reverse strand, counting down.
GGCGCCCGACGGCGATGTGGTAGCCACCTGGTTCGACACGCCGATAGCAGGCGGAGACGGCCGTGTCCGTGCTCGGATCATCGATTCTGTCGCGCCTAACACTGTTCGGATTGATGTCGCCAATACGGGCAGTAGTATCGTGGGGAGCAATCCACAAGTTGCTGTCGGCGCCGATGGCCGATTCACGGTTGCTTGGGCAGGAGTCGATGCAGTGGATGGCCCAAGCGCCTACATGCGGAGGTTCAATGCCGCGGGAACACCGCTTGGCTCCTCGATTCGGTTAGGCGATTTCGGCGGCGATCCAGGCACCTCTTATCGAATATCGATCGATATGAATCCTTCCGGAGAGTCGATCGTCGCCTGGATTGGATCGACGGGAAATGCACAATTCGTCAAAATCAATTCGCTCGGGGCGATTACCGCCACCGGCACCTTGGGCTCTACTAGCTTCGTTGACGCGGCCATTGATGATGCCGGCAATTTTGTCGCCGTGTGGATACAGCCTGAAAATCTCCAATCAACTCCCTCTGACTTTGGTAAAGTCGTCGGAAAACGATTCAATACGCTCGCACAACCTCTCGACGCCGCTCCTGTAATTTATTCGACATCGACCATAGCTCTTGGTGCTGTGTCTCATGGTCCGGTGGCCGTCGAGATGGATGCCCGTGGCGGGTACAAGATCCTGACAACGGCTGGTTCAAATTTCATCGGGAGTGGGGCGAGGACATTTACCGTCGATCCCAACGGCCAGGTTGTTTCACGCACCACGGGAATTTTTGGGTTTATCGCCGGGCTCAATCCGTCGCTCGCTCTGCAATCTGACGGCGACAGCATTCAAATCACCCAGGGTTTTGCGCCTATCTCCTCAGCATTTGTCTTCAGCTACGACTTTACAGGTGCTCCACTGGACATTCCCGTCACATCCGTGTTTGACACCGCGATCGCCACCAATGATTCCGGGCGAATGGTCGTCGTTAATGGGATTCAGGCTCAGATCTTTCAGGATGCTCATACGGCCAGCGCCGGTGGACCTTACACCATCACGGAACTGGGGAGTGTCACGCTCGACGCTTCCGCGACCGTGCTCAACGCTCCTGCCGGTACTACGACCTATCAGTGGGATTTCGACGAAGATGGTCAGTTCGATGATGCCGTGGGCGTCAATCCCACACTGACTTGGTCGCAGTTGGAAGCTTTGGGGGTTACCGACGGCCCCGCCGCTACGCGCGTCGTGCGAGTGTTCGCAACGCGAGGTGGGGCCTCGGCAATTGATTCCGCGATCCTCACCGTCACCAATGCCCCGCCGGTGATCACGCCAGGCGCCGAGTTACGGACAGGCGTACGTGGTCAGATTGGACTTTACATCTACATTAGTGATGCCACCGCTGATTATGGTGCCAACTACTTCTACGAAGTCGACTGGGATAACAACGGCACCTTCGATGAAAGCGTTACTCGAGCAGTCAACCAGCTCGGACCGGCCTTCACGCACACCTTCAGCACGTTGGGCACGAAGACCGTCCGCGTTCGCGCGACCGATAAGGACGGCGGCGTCTCTAGCATTGTTCCCTACACCTTTGAGGTGACGCCGTACGCCTTCTACCCAGGAATATCTTCCGACACCTGGCGATGGAACGGGAGTTCCGGCGACGATGAGATGGCTTGGACAGTCGTCGATAACACCACCCTCCGCATCACCGAATCCAAGATCAACGGCTTGGTCGTCAACAACATCTACACCTTCTCGACCGCAGCCTTGGACAGCCGGCCCACTTACATCTCCGCCTATGGCAAGGAAGGCAACGACCGGATAGATCTGTCAGCCTTGGCTGCGCCGATCATCGGTACCCTCATCTATGGTGACTCAGGCAATGACACGCTTCTCGGCAGTGCGGTCGTTGACAGCATCTTTGGCGAGCTTGGCAATGACACGATCCACGGCGGCTATGGCGCCGACTACATCAACGGCGGTGACAACAACGACCTGATCTTCGGTGAGATGCCTGCCACACCGACGTTGACTCCCGCACTGGCCAGCATGGGCAATGACACCATTTACGGCGGCCTAGGCAATGACACCATCTACGGAGATTCCGACGGCGGCGAAGGCAAAGCCGACACCATCTACGGCGACGATGGAACCGGCGCTGTCATTACTGGCGGCAATGACATCATCTACGGCGATGGGACCGTTGGTCATCACTTGGCGGCCGACACCATCTACGGCGAAGGAGGCAACGACAAGATCTACGGCGATGCCTCGGGAGCAGAGGGCGCTTCGGACCTATTGAACGGCGGTGAAGGAAACGACCTCATCGATACCGGTGGCGGCAATGACATCGCCTACGGTGAAAGTGGCAATGACATCCTTCTCGGCGGTGACGGCGGCGAAGGAGCGGCCGACACGCTCGATGGCGGTCTCGGACGCGACATTATTGTCGGCGATGGCGGTGTCTTGAATCCCAAGCAAAAGACAGCCGGCGCGGATACGATCGGCATCAGCCCCGAAATCGGCCTCGATTCCATCGACTTGGTGATCACCGGTTTGGTGCTGCCGACGGAAGCCAACCCCATCGACTGGTTCCTCATTCAGAACGAATGGCTTTCATCGGCAACGACTGCCCAAAAACGCGATCATCTGACGGGGGTCACATCCGGCGGACTCAACGGCTCGAGTCTCTTGCTGCCAGGCGTGAATGTCTTTGACGAACGGACGTCATTAGCCAATCAAGCAATCATCGATTATGCCTATGTGACCGCGAACCCCTCTCCCAACAACTCACTGGTCTTCGCAGGTGAGACGGATGTGCTCTACCCGACGATACACCCACCCCTCCTCGTCAACCTGACACCCTACCTCGGGCCGGCGTGAGAGAGTTTGAGGTCTCGGAGCTGACCGAGACCTCGTTATTCGTCCCGTTGAAAACTGATTGTCGTTTGGCGAGCCGTCCTTGCCGGATCACTTACGCCACTAACCATCTCCACCAGGGTAGCGGGGCCGGTGGCGGTGGTTTCGGAGAGCCGGCCGACATGTAAACAGACGACGCAGTTAGTTGGTACCGTTGGTGGACATACCGACGCGCTTTGCCTTGCCCAAAGATCGAGCACCTGTTACCTTGCCCCGCTGCAACGTGAGCGAACCCCTTCGATCCTCCCGGCCGAAACGTCGCCGGTATTGACACAGGACGAACCGTCCAGGGTCGCGAACGGCCAGGTGGGCATACCTACCTCGGTCCCATTGACTGGCTTGATGCATCTCGACCGTTTCTACGCCTTCGGTGGTCACGACCGAATCGGTCTGACGCGGTGATTCGGCAGGCTCAGCCAGGAGAGGCTTAGGTGAGCCGGTATCCATCTTCAAGCTCCCCCAGTTGAACACACAGGCGCATTTGCGTCGACGCCTCGGCCCAGCCGTTCGGCCAAAGGTTTGCAACCCCTCGGCCTACCCGTTCCAATGATCATAGCCGAATCGCCCGGCATCGCGAAGACGCTGGGGACAGGTCGGCGGAGACGGCCAGCATCAACCCGTCTGTCGGGCGATTTCATTTGAGGGTGGGCGTTCATGTTGGCTTCGAATTCGGCGACGCAAAAGCGGGCTTGTAGGCACTCGACTCAGACTGCCCTCGGTCTATGGGAACGAGGCACCTTACCCAACTGAGAGTTGATGACTCAGGACGGTTCGTCATGGGGCGGCTGGAGCAGCGATTGGCCGCGTCAGGCGAATTCACCGACGCAGAATCCGACGCGAATACTGGTTGCGCCGGTGGACCGGAGTAGGTGTGGCGATCGGCATTACTCGACAAGTCTTTTGAAACGTTTTTCCGGCGGACTCAAGATCCCTCCACAATGCTTGTGTGCGTCAGCCTCACAAATAATCCTAAAAATAATCTGCCTTGACATTCCGCTCTGTGCATTACTACAGCAATACAGCAAGATCATCAGCGTTGTCGAAGGGTATCTCGTGAGCGATTTCGGCATCCAGTTCGAAATCCATCCCTCTTCGGGCATTCCCATTTACCGCCAGATTATGGATCAGGTCCGGGCAATGATTGCGAGCTCCCGACTACGTACCGGGGAGATGCTCCCCAGCGTGCGTCAGCTCTCCGCGGAGCTGCAAGTGAACATGATGACCGTTTCCAAGGCCTATGCCCGGCTCGAGGCCGAAGGATTTATTGAGCGAGTCCGGGGCACCGGGATGCGAATCCTCACGCAACGAAAGGCCGGTTCGGTCAGCGATCGCCAGGAGGCCTTGCGCGAATTGGTCAAGCCGCTGATCACCCGTGCCCTGCAGCTTGGTCTCAGCGAATCACAAATCATTTCCGTAGTACGCGAAACATTGGAGGATCGCCGCTCGTGGTCGAAAACATGATCCAGACGAACCAATTGACCAAAGGCTACGGCCAAACAGCCGTCCTCAACGGCGTAGACCTCATCGTTCCCAAGGGGGCGGTCGTTGGCCTGATGGGGAAAAATGGTTCGGGAAAAACGACATTGATCAAGTGCCTGCTGGGTCTCTTGCGTATCGAGCATGGGACAGCAAGTATTCTCGGCTGCGATCCGTGGAATCTTTCGGCCGCCGCGAAAGAGCGGATCGGTTACGTGCCGCAGGTCGTAAATCTTTATGACTGGATGAAAGTCGAAAACGTCATCCGCTATACGGCGTCCTTTTATTCGGCATGGGATTATGCCTGGTCTGATGAACTTGCCAAACGGTGGCATGTTCCTCTCGACAAGAGGGTGCAGACCATCTCGCCTGGCCAATTGCAGTCGCTAGCTCTGATTCTCGCGATCGGTCATCGCCCCGAATTACTGATCCTCGACGAGCCCCTCGCCAGCCTCGACCCGATCGCGCGGCGCGATGTCCTTCGATCACTGTTGAATCTGAGTGACGATGGCTCACGTTCGATTCTTTTCTCGACGCATATCAGCGTCGATATCGAACGGATCGCCACTCATGTCGCCATTCTGCAGGGGGGCAAACTCGCTCACTTCGCCGAGCTTGATGACCTGAAGGAACATGTCAAGCGGCTCCGTGTTCGCATGTCGCAGGATATCCCGAAGAGTTTTAACGTGCCCGGCGCACTCCGGACGCAAATCGAGGGAGGAACCGCGCTCGTAGCGATTCCGAATGTCACTGATGGCCTGCTGGAGAATCTGCGAGATCGCTGGCATGCAGATATAGACGTGGAAGATCTGAACCTCGACGAAATCTTCCTGGAGCTCAATGGCGATGCTTAAACAATTCTGGTGGATCCTTATCACGTACATGACGCGGCCCCTCTTCCTCCTGGGACTCGCGATCTGGACGTTATGTCAAGTTTTATTGTATATCGACTTCCAATCGAAGGCCAACCCGATAGCGACGATTCCCACGATCTACGCGGGGAACTGGCGCTTAACAATTTTGGAAAAAGAAGCACTCAAGCAAATACGAGCCGAGGGAAAGCAAAAGGACGTCGATTTAGTTAATCTAAATTCGGTACTTTTTGCGCCGCCGTATGTGGAGCCGTTCGAGGTCGATGGGAAGCCCGCTCTCAAAGGTCGCCCCGATCAGTTGCGGAACTACATGGCCAAGACTGCCGAAGAGTTTCCGAATGTTCGCGCATTGACGGACGTCAACTTCACCGATTATGAGGCCCTTCTCATTCAACGGCCCGTGCTCGAAGAGCTTGTTCATTTCCGCAAGCTTGAAGCATTGACTCTTATCGGCGCAGTCGGCGGTCCGGATGGTCTCCAGGCATTGAAACAACTTCCCAACCTACGCCGGCTCGATCTGACCAGCGTTGACCTGAGCAAGGGGAACGGAGAATTCCCTGTCTTACCGCAACTAAGGACTCTCACCATCGGCCCGCGATCTCATGCAACAGATCGTCTCTTGGCCAGCATCGCGAAACTACCACGTCTGGAAACACTCGTACTGAGTTTGCCATTCGGTGGCGGTTCCGACCATTCCATCACGGCAGAAGGATTCCGCGAGCTACGTCCTTCGGCATCATTGAAAACTATTTATCTCAGTGTCCTCAATGCCGACAATGTCCCCATCCCGCAAAAACCGGTCCCAACTCCGCCCCTGGCAGTCGGTGCTCCTCCCCCCAATAACTGGTGGCAAACAAACTTGCTTGACACGGCAGCGATGGCGTTGCCCGGTGTCGCGATTCGCAATTCGTATCTATTCCCTGTTCGCAACCTTGGGACATTTTGTATGGGGGCGGTCGTACTGGGGCTATTCGTCGGCGCTCATTTGGCGGTTCAACGAAGCTCGACATTGGCTTGGCTCGGACCTCGATATTTAGGGAGGCCATTATTCATTGCTGGTGCTTGGATATTGTCACTTTCGACTCTATCAGCACTTTTGACGTCTGATCAAGACTTCCCTCTCTCACGAACATTTCCGCTGGCACTCACGTTGGCATTGTTTGGAAAAGTCGTTACTCTGATCGCGCTTTCCCCTTTTCTTCCCAATACTGTTCGCTTGGTGACCCCCATGGTGACCTACATCATAGTTTTTCTGCCCTCTTTTGTCCCAAATGCATATCTGGATCGAATCGGATATTACGACTACCTTCGCGGCCTCAACCCAGTCGGTTCGGCCGTCGTCGCTGGAATCATGGTCTTCCTTTTGTTGATGCTGTTACTAGTGTATTTTCCCAGACGCGAATACTCGTTATCCATCAATTGGGTTCGGGTCTTCGGAACGGGTGAAGCGGTCAAGTGGCCTACGCCTTCGGAACCATCCTCGATACGTGGTATCCAGAAATGGCTTTCGTCCCCCTACGACCATCGGGTGGAAGATTCGCTGAAATCTGATCGTCTAAAAACGACTCGGGGACAGATTCGTCGCTGGCAGGTGGCTAATCCCATAGGAGGATGGGTGTGGTCGATGTGGATGCTCTCCGGAATGTTGGTCACCATATCTATCAGTTATTTGCTGCCGTCGCCGATTGGCAGCGGGTTCCGGTCTGCCGGCATCATATCCATGACATTGATGAATCCGTTATTGATCGGAATCGCCTGGCGGCAGCGAAAAAAAGTATTCAACACCGAGCTCCTACGTCCCAAGAGCAGAGCTGTTTTTCAACGAGAGATACGCACCGCCTTTCTGTGGGATCTGATGCCGGCTTATCTCTTGGGGATACTCGTTTTGCTTTATGTCGAGTTCAGCAATGACATAAAGCTCTCACCAATAGACGTCCTTTCATTCGATGCCATACTCGCTCCAGCCGCGATACTCGCGCTGACAGCCTTTGCCGCGGCTCTCGCGCTCATCCGGGGGATCTGGATCTTCGTGGTGCTTTACCTTTTTTTGACGAGTATCGGCTTTGCATCCTCGACAGCGCTCTACCTGGTTGTTCATCGAGGAGACCTCCAAATGGCTATCGCGATATCAGCCTCGGTCAGTCTCGTCGCGATCGCCGCCCTCACTTGGCTCTCTTCCTACTGGCGTCGAATGGAACTGGGAAGATAATCATGGCAGTGAAATAAGATTTTTCGCTCACCATGAGTTCCTTTTGGATCCCTATAGCCAAGCCGACTCGTCCATTACCATTGAATAGTCAGAGCGACCAGCATGATTGATCCGCTCATTACCTGCAGAGATTGGCTCGACGGGATTAGGAAAGCCAGAAGCTCATCGTACAAGTCGGTTTGACTGACGGTTGGTTGAGCGGTCCAATCCGCCCCAGGACCGGGTGGCCCCAGGGCGTTACCACCCCGGGGCTCCCACAGATCCGTACGTGCGCACATTAGCGCATACGGTTCCTCTCATCATGGATTCGCTGCGCGTCGAAGAGTCGAACGGAC
>JAIELF010000049.1 GCA_019753235.1 bacterium | reverse complement strand
CCCCATGGGGGAATCATCAATCCACCCTACTCGATTGACGGAGCCTTCTTCCAACATGTGCGCATAAAGACGGACACTACCTCCTCAAGCAATGGCTTGGTCACCAAAACAGCGAAATGATCGCTCATTACTTCCATCTGCATGACCGCGACAGTCAGCGGCAGATGGATCAACTCAAACTCGTTGATTGAGGGATTCAGCATGGTGCCGAATTCCGAGCGAGAGGTGCTGAGGAAAAGGAGGACTGCCGGGCGGAGGGCCGCCCTGAGAACCTTGACGACGCGGGCTAAACCACCCACGTCCATCGACCGGACCAGCAATCGTTTGGCACACTTTTTGGCACAGTTGGGTGTGCCAAAAAACCGCTCTCCGCAAGATGTTCAAATGAAAGGAGTTGCAGCGAGCAGTTTCCCGTGAGCGGAGAGGGGGGGATTGTCGGAAGGCGTTTTCTCTAAGTCCCTTAGGGTTTACGATTTCCGCCGCATGTCCAATGGCTGCCATCTCTTAGGCTGTTCTCGTTGTTCCCGGTTGTTTCCCGATCTAACCGGTTGTGGAGGTTGGCGACCGGGACAAAACCGGGACAAGCTTCTGTCCGCCCCGTCGTCTCCAAAACCGACATCGACGACGTTATGGGTTGCCATGGCAACCGCCGTTGGCCTTTCAGGAAATCCTTCACCAAGGCGGCGCCGTCGGGCGACTGATAACTCATCCTCGCCTGACAAAGACCTTCGTGACAAACAAGTTCGCAGCGAAGTTCAACATTTGGTGGAGGAGCACCATCGCACGCTCAAGGATGACGGGCGGGCCGTTGCTGGTGCGATTTACGCGAGGTTCAGCACCGACCACCAGCACTCGATTGCCGACCAAGTGCGCGCATGTCTCGAATGGGCGTCTCGGAATAAAGTCCGTGTGCCGTTGGCGAACGTGTTTTTCGACATGGGAGTTCGTGGTCGCAAAAGCCAACGACCTGGTCTGAACGAACTGCGGGCGGCGATCACTAACGACCGGCTCGACACGTTGATCGTCTTATCGACAAGCCGACTTTTTCGGAAGGCCTATGAAGCCCTTCGCTTCGTTCAGGAGGAAATCGTCGATCAGGGAAAGCGGGCTCTTTTCCTTTCCAACGCCATCGACACAGCTGACCCCAATCGAAATATCAGTCTGCACATTCAGGCGATGATGGACGAGCAACAAAGTGTTGCTCATGCTGGTCACGTCGTTGAGGGTCACAAAGGCCTGTTTGATGCGGGGATCGTCACGGGGACGATTACCTTTGGCTACACGGGGGAGCCGATTCCCGACCAGTTGACTAAGAAGGGGCGGCCCCGACAACGGTTGATCATCGATCCAGAGACATCTCAATACGTCCAACGAATCTTCGATTGGTTCGTATTGCACCACGTCAGCGTCAGGGACATCATTCGCCGCCTCAACGCCGACGACTCGATACCACTCTCCCCCAAAGCACGCTCGGGTCAATGGACTCATTTGGCGGTAAAGACGCTCTTATCCAACGCCCGATATCGGGGCGATTGGTGCTATGGAAAGACTCGAACAGTCTGGCAATCGAAGAAAGATTACGCCCGACAGGTCGAGCGTGACTCGCCTCTTCGGTCCACCCACCGTGAAGATCTTCGCATTATCGAAGACGCGACATGGTTCGCAGCGCAAGAGCGATTGGCCAAACGCGACACTGGTGCTGTTGGACGAAAGGGTCGTTCGGAAAGCCGGACAGAACACCCAAGGCTTCTCAACGGAATTTTTCGATGCCCCTCGCATGAGCAGGCACTTCATGGAGGTGGCCAGAACGGGGAGAGCATGCTCTGCCCCGTTTGCAATCGCGAGAATAAAGACTCCCGACCCCTCTATTCCTACCTGCCTCGGCGATCGGCGATGGAGCTGACATGCCAAGTCATTTGTGAACTCATCCGCGGAGACGCTGATCTTTGCGCCAAAGTGGCTGCGGCTTTTCGTCAACAGGCGGAGTATCTTCAGCGACCCGATCCGGCCGAATTAGCTCGCCTACAGGATCAGCGTCGACGACTGACCGACAAGATAAACTTCATCCTCGACAACGTGGGTGAGAGTGAGCAAGATCGCCGAGAGTCCCAAACAACTCTTCGGCAATGCCGACACGAACGCCAACAAACGGAATGGAAGATTTCGATCCTTCAAAAGGCCAGGGACATCCGCGTGCCTACTGAGGAAGAGATTCGAATAAGTATCGATCAAATTGCCGCTACGTTGATCGCTGCTGTTGATTCGGAGGATGCGGACACTTTGGCGAAGGCCCGAGGCATCGTCGAGCTTATCACGGGCGGTGTTATCTCTCTAACGCAAGGCGGAGAGAGAACCCATGGAAAAGGTTGGCTCGTTGGAACGTTTCAGCCTCGCCTCGTGGATGCAATTTGTGGTTCGTTTGGTCCCGATTGGTCTGTGTCCGTCCAAGAGGATATTCCGGTTGTCACGATCGAATACCGACGGGATCAATCGAAGAAAGATCTCCAAAAGAAAGTCATCCACCTGTTGGACCTAGGGTGGCAAGTCAACGAGATTGCCAAGCAGTTGAAGATTCATCGCAACCGAGTTGCCGCCCTGATCCAGCGTCATCAAACCGACGCCGGTCTCCCGCCAATCGATCTCACCAAACGACGTGGGGAGATCCAGAAAAAGGGAGAGAACGCGTTGCACAAACGAATCGCCAACAAGGTGATGGAACTGTTTCGCCAAAACAAGTCGTATAAGGAGATCGCTGCTGAGTGCCGATGTTCTCACCCGATCGTGATGCGGGCCATTCGCTACTGGCACGAACTTCGAGGCCTTCCTGCTCCAGATGGCCGCACCCGGCGCAAAACTCTTCCCCACAAACATTCCCCTTCCAAGGCGGCCAACACCAATGACCATGCAGCACCAACCTCAGAAGCAAATTGAGCCGATAGAACAGGAACCAGGGGGCGCTTCGGCGCTCCCTGGGCTCCGTTTTCTTTAGCTGCTGGAAGGAGTCGTCCATGGGCCATTGAACAAGGGGAGCTGACCTGACGGCTAACGGAATAGCTGCGGTGCGTTCTTCGTTTACCACACGACGAGTGTGCCCGCCTCGTCTTGTTGCCACGACCGTTTTTCTGCCAAGGAAAACGCTCCTAACCGCTCAAACTGCTTCCGGCCATGGACCGGCGAGGCCATCCCTGACCTCGCCTTGGCTCCGTTGGTTAGTCAACGCCTCCTCAGCCCTTTCCTCGTGGGTTATGCGTCCGGCACCACCCGATGACGCCCAACGGCCCCGCCACTGCCTTGCAGCGAACGCCGCCCCGCTTCCGCGAGCTCTGTACTTGGGCCACACTCCCACTCTGCCGAATCTGCACCCGGTTGACAAAACCAGGCCACGGGAGCTTATCCCCGGCATCGACAGAGATTCCCAGGTTCGACATGGTCTTCAAGATCTCGGTCACGTTGGTAACACCCGCTAAGGTGTGGACCGACCGTCGTGATGCCAAGTCTTCCGACTCGGCACACTTTCCATACAGCATGAAGCTGCATGATTTCCCGCTACGAGACTAGGATCTCACGGTATCGCCCGACGGAGGGCTTTTCCGATTCGGCACCGTCTCCGAGATCTTTCACTGGCAAGCCGTTGAAGTTCCGGCCTTTCATGGTTGAGCTATTCGCATTCGCCGCATTGCTCGGCGATCTTCGGACCAGTCACGGTCCGACATCGGCGCATTGCTGCCCGATGACTCCCCACGCCAGACGCGTTGAAGGGGCATCTCAGCCCTCAACCCCACGCACGGGATTTTTCGATGTTCGCGATGCACGACCCTCGGCATTCAAACATGCGCAGCTTGCTTCGCTCGCGCTGCTCGACGCCGCGTCAAACCCGCTCCACCGAATCACCCGCTTTGAACCATGTCGGCCTTCCGAGGGTTTGGAAGGTTTTCCCCTGTCGCCCCTCCTCCGAGAAGGGGCCTTATTGGATAGAACGTTCGGATTACTCTTTCATCGCTTCATGCGATCGAAGGATTACTCGAACGAGCCTCCATTGAACTGGGCGAGCCATTCTCATGGCACCCAGCTCGAAGAGCTGACAGCTTGGCGAGGAGCAACCCCCACCCTCTTAGGTCCGCTGGTGAGGCAAACTTTACCGAGTGCTGTCCACTAACCAACTTCGCCGGCATCGCGTTGGCGTTGACCGACGTCTGCAGAACAATGTTCTGCAAGGGGAGAGTACAACAAAAGTCTGGGGAATGTCACGTTGGATGCGGCCAACAGGATGCTTTCGGTCGTGACCACCGAAGCGTTAAAGCGGTTTCGGTTCGTCAAGCCGGTCTTTGGGACCGATGCAATTTGTCCAGCTGAGCGTTGATAACGCCGTACGGTTCGTTATCTGCGTGCAATCCGACCGGTGCATCGAAGGTTTGTCCACCGCTTCAAACTGCAGCGGGGCATGAACACGCGACATAGAAACAGCCGACCTTCATTTGGAACTCCATCGTGGGCGTTAACGGCGGGCTTCACTGAGAAGATGTGATACACAATCGGCATCAGCCGAACGTTCCGAAGTGTTCTTCGGTTGAACCGTACGTCGCGTTTGCTTTTCGGAGAGATGGAGGCCCTTCCCCATGGCGAACGATAATCGTCGCAACGTGTCGCCAGACCCTCAGCTATCGGCAGAACCGGATGCTCATGTCAAGGCGCGTCACTTAAAGACCGTCGTTCAAGCATTGCTTGTCGCCTTTTTGGTGGGGACGATCGTAGCACTGCTGTTCTTTCGCCCGGTCGCTTACTTGTGTGCCATTCCCATTCCCGTTCTTTACATCGTCCTGGTTCTCGTCAACTCGTATGAGAGGAGTGCAAGGGCCTCCCACCTTCGTCGTTCTGGCCAAACGCACCTGGGTGCTCGTGAGATCAAGCTCGACGAGGAGGTGGCTGGGGTTGCTACGGCGCTCAAGATTGCGGGCGCGATTGCCCTCGCCGCGATCATCATTGCAGCGAGCCTGTTCGAATGGAAGTTTGTCGGAATTGCTGCAGCCGGCGTCTTCTTCTACGTCTCTTTCATGATGCTGCCCTACTGGCCGCTGTTTGTTTCGGAATCGCGGAGAGAAGAGCACGAGAAAGTTACGGGCGAATCGGAAGAAGAGGGATAGTGCACGGCATCTAAGGTCATGGATATTGGGATGGCAAATATCTCCCTGCCCCTCTTCTGGTCCCCCGAGCCCAGGTGTCCGAGTCCACTGACAGGCTGTGAACAAATCATCCGGCCGCGTCGGCAAGCTTTTTTGGGCGATCCCAGATCAGTATTCGCAACACGCTGCCAGTTATTGGCTTGCGCCTGCCGATCCATCCCAGTGAGATCGCAGGCAGTGACGGTTCCGTCCGAATTCTTGAGGGCAAGGCTGAAAACGACTGATTGACAAGTCGGAAGCTTCCGATATATTTGAATGTGGAAAGGAGAAATGCGATGTCCGCTGCAAAACTGCGACTGACGGAGTTGGATGCCCTGGGACAGGCGGCTGAATGCCTGAAGACGCTCGCCCATCCGCACCGGTTGCGAATGGTCCAGATGCTGCTCCAAGGGGACTACACCGTCAGCGAGTTGGCCGAGGCGTGCGAGCTGCCTAGCGCGATGGCCTCCGAGCATCTGCGGCTGATGCAACGGTGCGGTTTTCTCACCAGCGAGAAGGAGGGACGCAAGGTGTACTACCGAGTCACCGAACCCCATTTGAAGAACATTCTTAAATGCGTTGAAGAACGGTTTGGCGTTGCCACTGTCAGCCGATAAAGCTCTTTTTTGCCCAATAGATAGACAGTTTCCGAGCTATCGAACTTTAGTACATTTGGTGTCTAAACAGGAGGAAGTGATGAGCATCACCACCGTTTCCCCGAAACAGTTGCATGACGCGGTCCAGGCGGGTCAGGCCGTTGAACTCATTGACGTGCGGACGCCTGTCGAGTTCCGAGAGGTCCATGTGAGTTTTGCCCGCAACGTGCCGCTTGACCAATTGGATGCGGCTCAGGTCGCGGCTGGACGCAACGGCTCTTCCCAGCCGCTCTATGTGATCTGCCGCTCCGGGAGTCGCGGCAAGCAGGCGTGCGAGAAGCTCGTGTCGTCGGGCTACACGAACGTCGTCAATGTGGAAGGCGGCACGCAAGCTTGGGACCAGGCCGGACTGCCGGTCGTACGTGGCCAACAAGCCATGTCACTTGAAAGACAGGTCCGAATCGCCGCAGGGTCGCTGGTGGTTGTGGGATCGGCGCTTGGGGCATTCGTCAGTCCCTATTGGATCGGCCTCGCGGCTTTCGTCGGTGCTGGTCTGGTGTTTGCCGGAATCACCGACACCTGCGGTATGGGAATGCTGCTAGCACGGATGCCTTGGAATCAAGTGCCGCAAACGATGACGGATGCTGCAACTTGTTCAACGAAAACCACAACCTCTTGCTGTCGCTGACCATCGCCAACATTCGGCATGACCAGTGATCGAGGGGCTCGCCCAGCAACGCAAGACTACTTACCAGGAGCAATGACCGTGATCCTCAAACAATACTATCTCGGCTGTCTGGCCCATGCGTCATATCTCATCGCCGATGAGAAAACTAAAGTTGCCGCCGTGGTCGATCCCCAGCGGGACATCGAGCAGTACCTGCGCGACGCGGAAGCGGGTGGATACTCGATCCAATACGTGTTTCTCACCCACTTTCATGCCGACTTCCTGGCCGGGCACATCGAACTGCGCAATCGGGCCGGCGCGAAGATCGTCATGGGGGCTCGTGCTCAAGCGGAGTTTGCCTTTAAGGCGGTCAAGGATGGTGATCTCGTTGACATGGGGGATGTCCGCATTCAGGTGTTGGAAACCCCGGGTCATACCCCCGAGGGAATCTCATTGGTTGTGTTCGACCGCACTCACAGCGACACAGTTCCTCACGCTGTCCTGACCGGCGATACGCTCTTCATTGGCGATGTTGGGCGTCCCGATCTTTTGGCCTCGATCGGCGTGACGGCGGATGAACTGGCCGAGATGCTCTATCACTCGCTTCACAAGCTCCGAGAGCTTCCCGACACCACACTCGTCTATCCAGCGCACGGCGCCGGATCGATGTGCGGAAAGAGCCTGAGCAAGGAGACCGTCTCCACCATCGGCGAACAGAAACGCTTCAACTACGCCCTGCAGCCGATGGGCTTGGACGACTTCAAGCGACTCGTCACCAGCGATCAGCCGGAGGCACCGGACTATTTCGTTTACGACGCCATCAAGAACCGCCAGGAGCGCCCGGACTTGGAAGCAACGCTTCGGTCGTCGCTGCGTCCCCTCAGTGTCGACGACTCCTTGCGACTGAAAAACCAAGGGGCGCAACTCGTGGATGTCCGCGAGGCGGCGGACTTCGAGGGCGCCCATCTGGTCGGTTCGATCAATATCGGCCTCAAGGGAAAGTATGCCACCTGGTGTGGATCGATCCTCAGCCATGACCAGCCGATCGTCGTGATCGCGGACCCCGGAACCGAAGAAGAGGCTGTGATGCGACTGGGTCGCATTGGCTTTGACAACGTCGCCGGCTTTCTGCGCGACGGCATGGCGGCCTTGGAGTCGCGGCCTGAACTGGTGCGCGTGATTGCCCGGATCACCGCACCCGCACTGGCAGAACAGTTAGCGGAATCCGACGGTCCCCTCGTCTTGGATGTTCGCGCCCAGAAGGAATGGCAGGCAGGACACATCGCCGGCAGCCACAACATTCCGCTGACACACTTACGCGAGCGGTTGGCAGAAGTTCCATCGGATCGCCCCGTCGTCGTTCATTGCGAAGGAGGCTATCGTTCGGCTATTGCCACCAGCTTGCTGACCGAAGCCGGGCGGAGGAATGTCTCCGATCTCGTGGGGGGCATCAAAGCCTGGGCGGCTTCGCAACTTCCTGTTCACGTGGAAACGACTTCCACTGCGGGAGTTTAGTGTAGCTCAATCACGACGAAAGGACGATGCGTGTTGCTTCTCACTCTCATCTTCGGAGCCTTGGTGGGATTCTCCCTCGGGCTGACTGGGGGAGGAGGAGCCATCTTCGCCGTGCCGTTACTTGTTTACGGATTGGGCGTGCCGGCCCGCGAAGCGGTCGGCGTGTCGCTACTGACCGTGGGCGCCACGTCGCTGGTTGGATTCGTGCAACGGGCGCGAAGCCGGATGGTCGAGTTCCCGACCGGATTGCTGTTCGCCGTCGCCGGCATGATCGGCGCTCCGGTAGGAGCGATGCTGGCCGATCGAACCCCCGAGGCTGTGCTGCTCGGTTTGTTCGCCGTGCTCATGCTCGTGATTGCGGTAAGGATGTGGCTGAACGCAAGTGATTTATCTCATTTGCCCATCATCATGGACGACAACGCCGGCCCCACCTGTCGGCGCGATCCCAAAGGCAAGCTCCGCCTGACCTCGCAGTGTGCCATGTTGCTGGCGGTCATCGGTTTGGGCGCTGGGGTGCTGTCTGGACTGTTTGGCGTGGGGGGAGGGTTCATCATCGTGCCGGCGCTGGTGATGTTCAGCGGCATGGGGATGCAACGAGCAATTGGGACGTCACTGTTGGTCATCACCCTCATCAGCGCCTCGGGCACGGCAAGCCATCTGCTGGCAGGCAAACACCTCACCATATCCACCGCCGGACTCTTCACCGTGGGGAGCGTCGCCGGGTTGTTTGCCGGCAGCGGACTCGCTCAACGTCTCGCTGGGCCGACCCTCCAGAGAGTTTTTTCCGCGGCGATTGTTGTGGTCGCGTTGTTTGTGATGGTTCGCACGCTTTGGCAGTAGGAGAACGATCATGCACGGTTGGTCATGGGTGATTGCGGGACTGACGTCGATGGCCGCCTTGGGGGCGGTCACCGACGGCCTCACCTTTCTCTTTCCGCAGGTCGCTCGTTTTGGCGGAATCGTCCGGGTTCCAGACGCCGTGGAATCGCCACGACGCGGGATCAAGGTCGTCTTCGACATCACGGCCGACAGCAAACCAGAGGAACTGAACAAAGGGCTCGAAAGCGTGGCCCGCTATCTGAACCTCAACGCCGAGGCGGGATTCAAACCGGCGGACGTGAAGCTCGCGCTCGTGCTGCACGGCGTAGCCACCAAAGCGGCGCTCAATGATTCGGCTTACGCGAAACTGGCCGCCACGACGAAGAACCCCAACTTGGACTTGATCCACGAACTGAAAGCGTGCGGCGTCGAGGTCTTTGTGTGCGGCCAGTCGCTGGCCCGCAACAAGTTGACTCCGGCGGAGGTCGCCGACGAAGTGACCGTGGCGGTCTCCGCGATGACCGTCAACGCGAACAAACAACAGGATGGTTACTCGTATCTCTCCATTCACTGAGATGGAGATACCGGAGGATTGGTCATGAATGCAGGACATTGGGGAATGACAGTCGCGCTGGCAGTTCTGCTGCTCACCGCACCATCGGCTGTGGCCCAGCCAGATAGAGGCAGAGGTCCCATGGGCAAGGGGCCTGGGGGAGATCCGGCCTTTGCCGCGGATCGCGAACTCTTTCATCAACTCTTACGGCATCGCGACGCGATCCGCCGCGAAGTCAAAAAGACCGAACATGGCGTCGAAACGCTGACCGAATCCGACGATCCGGAAGTCGCGATCCTGATTCAGAAACATGTCGCTTCGATGAAGAAACGAGTCGAGGACGACAAACCGATCCATCGCCGCGATCCACTGTTCGCCGAGGTTTTCCGCCATGCCGACAAGATCACGGTTGTTTACGAGAAGACCGAGAAGGGTATCCGCGTGACGGAGACTTCGGATGACGCCTACGTCGTCAAGCTGATTCAAAAGCACGCAGAGGTCGTCTCCCTATTCATCAAGCACGGCTTTGACGAAGTCCATCGCAACCACGAACTACCCTCGAAGCCGAAAGGGGCCGGCCCATGACGAACTCCTCGTTCAAGGATCACTACCAGATCTTGATCCTTGGCGGCGGCACGGCCGGCATCACGGTGGCCGCCCAATTGCGCCGCAAGCTCAAGAGCTATGACGTCGCCATCGTGGAACCCTCCACGAAGCACTACTATCAGCCACTCTGGACGTTGGTTGGCGCCGGAGTCTTCCCGAAGGAAATCACGGAGCGAGCGGAATCCGCCTACATCCCCCAAGGGGCGGACTGGATACGCGAACATGTCGCGGAGTTCCATCCCGACGAGAACTACGTCGTCACGCGGGAGGGGCGACGCATCGGTTACGACTTTCTCGTGGTTGGACTCGGCATCCAGATTGACTGGGGCAAGATTCCGGGCCTCAAGGAAGGCATCGGTCGCCAGCAGATTTGCAGCAACTATTCCTACCAGCAAGTCGACTACACCTGGGAATGCGTCCGTAGCTTCAAGGGGGGCACGGCCCTCTTCACCATGCCCAACACCGCCGTCAAGTGTGGCGGCGCGCCGCAGAAGATCATGTACCTGGCCGATGATGCCTTTCGCCGCTCCGGCGTGCGAGAGAAGTCCCAGGTGATCTTCGCCTCGGCCCAGGGATCCCTGTTTGCGGTCGAACGGTATCGCAAGACGTTGGAGAAAGTCGCCCAGCGCAAAGGAATCGACATTCGGCTCAAGCACAACCTTGTCGAACTCCGGCCGGAACAAAAAGAAGCGATCTTCGAAAACGTTGACACCAAGCAGCGGATCACCATTCCGTTCGACATGATCCACGTGACGCCGCCGATGAGCGCCCCCGACATCATCAAGGCGAGCCCGCTGGCCAACGAGGCGGGTTGGATGGACATCGATAAATACACCCTTCAGCATCCCAAGTTTCCAAACGTCTTCCCGATCGGCGATTGCAGTGGTCTGCCGACGTCAAAGACCGGCGCGGCGATTCGCAAACAAGCGCCTGTGCTGGTCCAAAATCTCCTTTCTGCCATTCGCGGAGAACCTCTCCTGGCCAAATACGACGGCTACACGTCCTGCCCGTTGGTCACCGGCTACGGCAAATTGGTGCTGGCGGAATTCGACTACGAGGGCAAGCCCCAAGAGACCTTCCCCTTCGATCAATCGAAAGAGCGTCTCTCGATGTATCTGCTCAAGGCCTATGCGTTGCCTCTACTGTATTGGAATGGCATGCTGCGAGGGCGTGGTTGAAAGGATGCTGGCAGGCCACCCAGAATGAAACCGTCACACTCCTGGAAGGATCATGAAGCATGGCTCGTATCATCCGATTCCTGGCAGCAATCGCCATCCTCTTCACGCCGCCTGCGGTCGGTTTCGCACAAGAGAAGAGCGTGAAGCCGGGCGTCAACGACCCGTTCAAGAACCCCGACATCGCCGAATGGGTAACGAAGTTCGAGGGGGAAAGTCGCGAGACCTACCAGAAGCGTCAAGAGATTGTCGCTGCCTGCAAGCTCAAACTCGGCATGATAGTCGCCGATGTCGGAGCCGGGACCGGCCTCTATACCCGGTTGTTCGCCGAGGCCGTCGGCAAGGATGGGACAGTCAATGCGGTCGATATTTCGCCCAAGTTCCTCGAACACATCGAGGCTTCGGCAAAGAAGCTGGGTGTCACCAATGTCAAGACCGTCCTTGGCACCGACTACTCCGTTGAATTGCCAGACGCGTCGGCGGACCTGGTCTTTATTTGCGACACCTACCACCACTTTGAATACCCCGCGCGGATGATGCACTCGATCCATAAGGTGCTCAAATCCGGCGGCCGAGTGGTGCTGATCGACTTCATCCGAGTTCCAGGAAAAAGTTCAGAATGGGTTATGGGGCATGTGCGCGCCGGCCAGGAACTAGTCGAGAAAGAGATCGTCGAGTGCGGCTTCCACAAAACCTCCGAGATCAAGGATCTGCTCCAGGAGAACTACATTGTCGTGTTTGAGAAAGCGTCGAATAGCCAGCCGCGCGATCAGTGAACCGGATATCGATCCATGTTGCCGGTGTGAGCAATCAACGAATCAACGTTTTCAGAAAGTGTTGTGCAGTTCTGAAAGGAGTTCATGGATGAAGCGTGTCAGCTTGCTCTTGTCTGGCGTGTGCCTTTTGCTTGTTGGGGAATGGACCCATGATGCTCGGGCCGAGTCACCGGACGAGATGGAACGAAGAAAGGCACTTCAGTCGTTAATGGAAACCAATCGAAGAGCTTTTCCTGGAGTCCCGGAGGTGGACGCGGCCGCATTGATCAAGCTCGTCTCGGAGAAGAAGGTAGTGCTCGTCGACGTGAGGACGAAGAAGGAACAAGCTGTCTCGATGATTCCCGGCGCAATCACGGCCGCCGAATTCGAGAAGAATCCCAACCTCTACAAAAACAAGACTATTGTCAGTTATTGCACGGTCGGTTACAGAAGTGCGAAGTATGCCCAGCAGATGAACCGCAAGGGCGTCGCAATGAGGAGCTTTAATGGTAGTGTCATCGGCTGGTGCCAATCGAACCAGCCATTGACCGGAGCGGATGGTAAAGAAACTCGCCGCGTGCACACCTACGGGCCGAAATGGAATCTTTTGCCTCCGGAGTACGAGGCCGTCTGGTAACGAGCAATTGGCATCATCAAAGGAACAGCCGTCCTGGAGGGACTGAATAGCGTGCATGCCGAGCAAGAATCGATCATTCGATTGACTTCTTTCATCACGATCTTCGTCGTGATGAGCCTTCTGGAGACGATCTTTCCACGCAGGAACCCGACACAGTCTAGGCCGCGCCGGGCAGTCCGCAATCTGACTCTCGTCGCGATCAATACATTTGTTCTTCGGCTTCTCCCGTTTCTCTCCGCAGTTGCAGTATCCATCTGGGCCCAATCGCAGGACATCGGCCTACTAAACCTTATTGAGGGACCGGCATGGCTTGAGATTCTTGTTGCGGTTGTCATCTTTGATCTCCTCATCTTTGGGCAACACGTTGCCACGCATCACATCCCAATTCTCTGGATGTTCCACCGCGTTCACCATGCGGATCGAGACCTGGACGCGACGTCGGGTCTCCGCTTTCACACTGTTGAGATCGTGTTTTCCATGATCGTCAAATGCTTGGGAGTTGTTCTCCTCGGTCCGGCTCCTGAGGCAGTCATTCTCTTCGAGATCGTCCTTAACGGTACGTCGATCTTCAATCACAGCAATATTTGCCTTCCGTTGTGGATTGACAATGTGCTCCGATGGTTCATCGTGACTCCGGACATGCACCGGGTGCATCACTCCGTTCGTATTGCAGAGGCGAATCGAAACTTCGGCTTCAACCTTCCCTGGTGGGATTGGATTTTCGCCACATACCTCGCGCAGCCGAACGATCCTCACCAAACTATTGCACTCGGTCTCCCCGACAGTGGGCCGACCGAACGGCCAGAAACGCTCGTGGGAATGCTCGCCATGCCGTTCCGTCCACGACAGCGTTCATCCAGACCGAAAGGAAATACTTCATCCCTAAGCGAAGGTGCGTCTCGCCGCGCCCCCCTCCCAAATCCTCCGTGATAGCGATTGTGCAGACCGAGTCCCACCCCGCTTGGGTCGTCCTTGCCTGCATTCCTTGTTCGGCCGCAGACTTCGTTGCCCGCTTCCACTCTGATCCTGTCTCAGCCTGATATCCTGAGGTCTGCCGATTTCCGCTTCCGGTCGTGACCACCGGAGTATGGAAAGGTATATAGTTCGTGACCCTCCGATGAACGACACCCTTTAATCTTTGGCCGTGTCGTGTCAAACTGTTACTTCGACCGTGAAGAGATAAGCGTATAGGCAAGAGCCCCAATAATGGCACCAACTATCGGGGCCGCCCAGAACAGCCAAAGCTGGTTCAACGGCGTCCCTCCCACGAGCAATGCCGGACCGGTGCTCCGGGCCGGGTTGACCGAGAGATTCGTAACAGGAATTCCAATCAAATGAATGAGGGTAAGCCCGAGTCCGATCGGAATGGGGGCAAAGCCGGATGGAGCTCGATCGTCCGTGGCCCCTAAGATGATGAACAAAAAGAACGCGGTCAGAACGATCTCGGCAACAAGGCATGCGATCATGCTAAAGCCGCCGGGCGAGAATTCCGCGAAGCCATTGGTCGCGAACGCTCCCGCCTTGGTTGCATCGATCGCGAAGTCCGCTTTACCGGAGGCGATGAGATAAAGAACGCCGGTGCCAGCAATCGCCCCTAATACCTGGGCAACGACATAAGGGAAGAGACTCCCCGCCCCGAAACGACCGGCCACGCAAAGGCCCACCGAGACCGCCGGGTTCAAATGGCATCCCGAGATATGGCCAATGGCGTATGCCATCGTCAAAACGGTTAGACCAAAGGCGAACGATACACCCACTAACCCAATGCCGAGATTGATCGGCGTCGCCCCTTCGTTGGCCACGAAGAGAGCCGCGAGGACGGCACTTCCACAACCTCCAAAGGTCAACCAGAATGTCCCAAAGAACTCCGCCACCAACTTGTTCACCACCGTCGGCATCACCATCCATCCTTTCGAGATGAGCACTTCACCTGCCACGGGCCAACGGAGATCGCCCATAATCCGCGTGCCACTCCTCGTTCCTTCCGAGGAGCAGACAGGGTCTCCGTTGCCTAGTCCATTGAACCACCTGGGGAGGCTGCTTTCTAGGACCGAGGACACCCCGTCCGATTTCCATCCTTTCTTTATGAAGCAGCCTCCTAGGGAGCAGGTACCGGAATCACTTGGCGTACAGCGTGCGTCGCACGGATGGTTCACCGACCAGCGCCTGGGATTCGCTCCCCGAGCCGATCCGGCTTGCCATGCTGGCAATGGCGGACGCTTTAGGTCCCAAGGGCACTTGAATCGCTAACTCGGTGTGTCCAAACGGTGCCGACCGCGATGCGTCAATTACTTGCTCCGGTCACGCCCTCCTGAGCTGCCCAGAGGATCCCGTTACAGCGATTCGGTCGTGACCACCGAGGCGTCGAAAGGGTTACGTTTCGTCAAGGCGGTTGATAGGACCGAAAAGTGAATTCGCGATGCTGAAGTAGGTCCGCATCGCTGGTGACCTGTGCTCCGTGAAACTCCAGCTTGATGCTGCGATCGAAATCGACCCGAAGCGGGGCCTTTGGTCCTTCACCCATCGCTCGGCCCCTCCATGAGCATCGAAAACGGTCTCAACCCCTGCGTTTTACGCGGAATCAGCGTCCAAAAACAGGCCAAGGTAGAGATTCATCTGGGAAATCCGGGCTTAGATCCAAAAAGACTCTTGCCTGTCGAACGAATGTTCGATACAGTCGTATGTCGAACATTTGTTCGATAGAAAGGGCTAACGTGGGAACTTTGGAAGACTCGGAAGCCACTCGGGCTCGGATTATCGAAGTCGCTGGACATTTGTTCGGCGAACAAGGCTGGAAATCGGTCCCCGTCCGAACCATTGCTTCGCTCGCAAAAACACACCTGAGCGCCATCAATTACCACTTCGAAAACAAGAAGAACCTCTACGAAGCGGTCTTGCAGGAAGCCCTGAAGATGCCGCCCGAAATGGCTGCAGGCCTGAAGCGACCCATCACCGATCCCGAGGCAGCGCGCGACATGATGATCAAGGTCGTCGAAGCCTATCTCGTCGCCTCCAAAAACAAAGACGAAACGTGGAAATCACGGTTGATGATGCGAGAATTCCTCGAACCCTCGACCGCGTTCAAAAACGCCATTCAACTTGCCGCGCGGCCCATCTTCGACCGGTTCACTGAACTACTTCGCGTAGCCGCTGGACCTGGCGCGACTCTGGAGCGATTCGAACTCAATGCCTTTCTGCTACTGATCTCCATGGACAGCTTCGCCAGCTACGCCGCCCTCACCAAATTGCTCCTCCCCAGGCTTGATCAGTCGGCCGCCGGTCTCAAGCCCTTGTCCGGCAAGATCGTCGACGTGTTCATCGCTACCTCGCGAACCACTGCCATCGCTGCGAGCGTTGAACTTGGACCAGCGAGATCGACCAAGAAAAAGTCGAAACGAACATGATGCGAGTCGCTTTCAAGATGTTGATGCAGGATACGGCCAAGTACCTCGGCTTGATCCTTGGAATTGTTTTCGCAACCGTGCTGATCGCTCAGCAAGCGGGCATGGCTTGGTCGGTGATCTTGATGAGCGTCAACGCGACGACTTCGAAAACCGAAGTCGACATCTGGGTGATGAAGCCCAATGTGGAATTCGTCGATACTCCCGAATCGATGGCCGAAGTCTGCTTGTCTCGAGTCCTCAGCGTGCAAGGGGTGCAGTGGGCAGTTCCCTACTATACAGGTGCCGGCATGCTGCGAAGTGTCGACGGCCTGTTCAAATCGGTTTCCATCAACGGCGTCGATGACTACACGCTAACCGGCGCTCCATCCAAAGACCAAATGGTGATGGGAAACGTCCAGGACTTGGCTCAGCCCGACTCGGTCCTCGTCGATTACATCGGCTACCGAAAGCTTTATCCCAAGGCGGAACCCAAGCTGGGAGGCGAGTTCGAAATCGGCCAGCGTCGATGCACGATCGTTGGCATCTACAAATCGAAAGCTTCCTTCAGCGGCTTGCCGATGATCGTCACGCGTCGCAGCGTGGCCGTGGCTCTCGCGCGTGAGACTCTCAATTCCATGACCTTCATTTTGGTCAAAGCCAAACCCGGGATCGATCATCGAGAACTCGCCGATCGCATCTCGAGCGAAACGCAATTGCGTGCCCTCAGTCGCGATAACTTTGTCGAGATGAACATCAACTGGATGATCAAAAACTCGGGCATCATCGAAAACTTTGGCATCACCGTCGCCATGGGCTTAGTCGTCGGAATCGTGATTGTCGGACAAACCTTTTACATGTTCTCGGTCGAAAATCGCAAGCAGTTTGCGGCCTTGAAAGCCATCGGAGTTTCCAACTCTGTCATCCTGCAGATGCTGCTGGCACAAGCGATCTTTGTCGCCGTCATCGGCTATGCCATCGGCATCGGTATCTGTTCAGCCCTCTTTTACATCATGAACTTGTCGCCGGATTCGTCGCTCGTCGGTCTCTTTCTGCCGGATACCGTTGCACTGGCGACCGCCGTGATCGTGATCGTGATGGTCATTCTTTCGAGTGTGGTCAGCGCCTGGAAAGTCTTGACAGTCGACCCAGCTCTAGTCTTTCGAGGGTAGTCCAACGATGCAACCAATCGTCGTATGCAACAACCTATGCCACGAGTTTCAAGTCGCTGGCGGGACCATTCAAGTTCTCAAGGATATCTCGCTGGAGATCTATCCCGGCGAGCTGACGATGTTGGTTGGTCCCAGCGGATGTGGCAAGACGACGCTGATCTCCGTGATCGCGGGACTGCTGCGTCATAGCGCCGGGGATGTCTTTGTGCTCGGCAAAAACATTGCCAAGCTTTCCTCGATGGAATTGCTCAAGCTTAGACGGGAAAAGATCGGATTCATCTTCCAACAATTCAATCTACTGTTGGGTTTGTCATCGAACGAGAATGCGGCGGTACCCTTGGTGGCGAATCAGCAATCCTGGGAGACGGCCCAAGCCAAGTCCAATGCATTGCTAACGCAGCTCGGCATGGGGAATCATCTGGAGAAGTTGCCAAGGCAGCTGTCGGGCGGACAGCAGCAGCGAGTGGCCATTGCGCGGGCGTTGGTACACGATCCCAAGCTCTTGCTGTGCGATGAACCGACCGCTTCGCTCGATTCGCAAAGTGGACAGACAGTGATGAAGCTGTTGACAGAATTGGCGGTGAAGCCAGATCGAGCCGCGATCGTGGTGACACATGATCCACGCATTTATGCCTTCGCGGATCGAGTGGTTCACATGGAAGATGGCCGAATCGACAAGGTCGAGCAGGGCAAGGAAGCGATTCGACTGCAAAGGCATTAGGCGGCTCTAGACCTCTCTAGCATGTTCCGAAGCTCTGCCGTGGAACCCAACAGCTTGGCAGGCTCTCACCTGTCGCTCTTGTGGATGCTGGGAGAGCAGACCCGCGGCAGAGCCTCGTGGGGAGTGCTTTCGCAGGAACAGCCTGAGAACGAGGTTTCGAAGTGAAATAGGAATTGAAGGAGGCAGGTTGATGAAAATGATCATTCCGTTCATCGCCGTTCTCGGCTTAGGTTTTGCGTTGGTGAGCGCTCAGGTCATTCAGCCCGAGCCACCCGAGCGCAAGCCGATGTGGACGCCTAATCAACCATCGAGCGACATGCCGCGAATCGCGGGGGTAGGGATTGTGGAACCGCCAGGCGAGATGATTGCCATCGGCTCTCCGCATGCCGGGATCGTCTCCGAGGTACCGGTTCAGGTCGGCAGTTGCCTGGAGGCGGGAGACATTCTCTTTCGATTGGATGACGACGAGCTGCAGGCCGAATGGGCGACCAAGAGGTCCGAGCTAGCCATCGCTGAGGCCAAACTGGCTCGACTGCAGAATCTCCCTCGACCGGAAACGGTACCGCCAGCTGAGCAGCGATTGGCATCGGCTCAAGCTGCTTTGATGGGCTGTGAAGATCGACTGCAACGCGCGAATCAGTTGTCGAGCACGAATGCTATCGCGGCCGAGGCGTTGTTCGCTCGACGTAATGAACACGCCAAAGCGGTGGCAGAACGTGCGATTGCCGAGGCGGAACTGAAACTGTTGAAGGCGGGTGCGTCCAATGAGGAGATTGAAGTGGCAAAGGCCGAAGTGGCCAATGCGACCGCCGTGTGCAAACGAGTCGAAGCCCAGCTCGACAAGATGATCCTTCGAGCGCCCTGTGCCGGCATCGTTCTTCGCCTCAACGTCCGTCAAGGGGAGGCGATCGAGACGGGGCGATTGGAAGACCCGTTGGTTCAATTCGGTCGTTCGGGGGCTTTCCATGTCCGCACCGAGTTTGACGAATCGAATGCGTCGATGATTTCCAAGACGATGGCGAGCGATTCGGTGATCATTGAGGGCTGGACGCGCGGCAAGATCGCAACGCGGTGCGAATTGAAACTCGACCATTGGGAGCCCTATGTGCGCCCTAAGAAATCGCTGACTGGAAACTCCAGTGAACGAGTCGATACGCGAGTGCTCGTTGCGGTTTTCGAAGTCGTGAACATTGAGGGAGCACCGTCGACCGCTGCACCCCATTCTCTAACCATTGGGCAACAAATGGATGTCTTCGTCGCCGCTGGCCCCGAAGATCTACACCGACATTTCCCAGATGGCTCCCTTGAGTGACCATTGGCAACACGATACCGACTGGTTTTCGGTCGTTCAACGGTTTTCCAACCACCGTCGGGCTCGGTTCGCTTCCGTTTTCGATCAGAATGCCCGCCTTGACGGCTCGAATCGGGTCATTTTCGCCTCTGCGGACGTACCGCGACCGCAGAGGGTGTTTGAACGCATAGACGCCCCATGCTTCAAAGCGCAGGACGGGCCGGAGCGAGTGGATACGGAACAACCGGCTTGTATAGCCCCCAAGGCGACCAACGACCTTTTCTATCCTACCCCGGTGAAGTCGACCGAGGGTACTAAGCCATCTATCGCAGGACGAACCGTCCTGGGTCAGATACGGCGGCGTTGAATCGTGCCCCGGTCCCATAGACCGGAGGCATGTGGTGGCGAGAACTTACTCTTCCTAGCCCTCACCCTGCGCTTATCGCTTTTCGCCCCACTTCGGCCAACGTTGACCGTTTGAGCAAGCATTCCAGGGTAACTAGTCCCCCCGAGTTAGCCGAAAACCGACCGATAGACCCACCTGGCAGAGCCAGCCATGCCGGCAAGGTAACGGTGGGTGGCCGGGATTTCCACGCCGTATTTCAGGGCTTGCGAGGTTGGCCTGGATGGGTCTACCGTGCCCGCAAGATGATGATCGTGATGACCAACACCAAGGGAGGCGTCGGTAAATCGACGCTCGCCGCCCATCTCGCCATCTGGCTCTTCGACCAGGGCCGGAAGGTGGCACTCCTCGACACCGACGAACAGGCGACGGCGGCGGCATGGATCGAACGAGCGGAAAAGGGGATCACCGTCGCGAAGGCCACAATGGTCGATGCCATCCGCCGCGAATGGAAGAAACTCCAAGCCAGTTACGAGTTCATTGTCGCCGACAGCCCCGGTTCGGGAGGGGAGGCGGCCCAGGCGATCACATTGCTCGCCGAGATTGCCCACATTCCGCTCCGACCTAAAGATCCTTATCTGTGCTGAAAATTGGTGCGGAGAATAAGTTGATCGGGGAACACTTTCTTGGATTGAATTCGTGTTGCTGGGGGATTCCAGCAAGCGGAATTCAATGTAGCATGCGAGAGTGTAAGGTGCTTACAGTAATGACGTTGTGGACACGCCCGTTGAACAAGTTGCCGGGACTAGTGACATTTCGGCCAACAACACGGCTTCTCGGAGCGAAAGTTGAACGAACTCTGGGGCAACAGCGGCTTGATTAAGCGCGCGACCAGACGTGGCTCGTCATCTGGAACATGGCGATCGTGACGTTGGGTGCTTCGAGGTTGCCCCAGCACCTAACAAACGCGCCGCTCCGAGACCTTCTCCGGACCCATCGCCGATCGAACATGGTCCACGGCAGCACGGCGTCGGGCCGGGCTCAGTCGTTTCCCGAGAACGCTTCCTTCAGGATCGCCTTGTCCAACGACAGATCCACCACCAGCTTCTTCGGCCGGACGTTCTCGCTCTCAAGGTCTTTCATTCGCTTGGCTTGAT
Source organism: bacterium (assembly GCA_019753235.1). GTDB lineage: Bacteria > Planctomycetota > Planctomycetia > Kolteriales > Kolteriaceae > JAIELF01. The sequence continues at coordinate 11,295 of JAIELF010000049.1, read as the reverse complement.
CCGTCCGAAGACCGCCATACTCTTTCCGCCAACGGTAATAAGTCTGCTCGGTGATCCCGATCCGCTTGCAGACATGAGCTACCGATTGGCCCTTGGACAGTTCCACCTCCGCTTCCCGGAGATGGCCGATAATCTCTTCCGCTCGATGCCTCTTGCGACCCATTCAAAACCTCCCTTGAGTTGCATCCGATCGGGATCCTATCAGATCCCCACCGGACTCGTTTCAAGGGGGAAGGTCACTGCCCGAGTTTGCGAGTCGTTCATGTAGCTTGAGCCACCGCGCACGCCTCACCCAGTAAAACCGAACTGGGAGAAACAGGTCAACAACCTCGTCCGAGATGAGAAGTCCACCTAGAACGGGCAACGCCATTGGCGCGAGGATCTCGGCACCGACTCCATCCGCGAACACCATCGGGAAGATGGCAATAATCGCGACCCCTTCCGTGAGTAGCTTGGGACGTAACCGATGAACGGCGCCCTCAATGACGGTTTCGCGAAGTTCCTCTAAGGAGGCGATCTTTTCCAGCCCGCCGCGACGGTCGATCGCTTCCCGAAGATAGACGAGCATAATAATGCCTGTTTCCGTCGCCATGCCGAAGCAGGCGATGAATCCGACCCAGACGGCAACGCTGAAATCCAGCGGTGGAGCATCCCAGCCGTTGACGATTTTCGGGAATAGGTAGAGGAAGAATGCCCCGCCGGCGAGGGCCTCGGGCACCGCGAGCATCATCAGCGAGGCGTCCGCGAGGTCGCGGTATGTCCAATAAAGCATGAGAAAAATGAGGATGATCACCATCGGAAAGACGAACCGAAGCGTTCGGGCCGCGCGGACTTGATGCTCGAATTCGCCGCTCCACTCAATGTGAATCCCTTCAGGTAGTACCACCTTCTGTGCAACGGATCGTTGTGCTTCATCGACGAATCCGACAATGTCGCGACCTCGGACATTCAGCGTGACGTAATTGAGGAGTCGGCCATTCTCACTTCGGATCATGGCCGGCCCTTCAACAATCTTGATGTCCGCGACGGTAGACAACGGGACAAGGGCCGAGCTGCCCGTCGCGTGGCCTGGTGATGTATTGTGCTGTTCGTTACTCCGAGCCAACGTGGAGAGTGCATTACTCGATGACATGGTGGGTGACGACGACTCCCCAGCAGAATTTGAGATGCTCGCGCCGCCCATATTCTTTGGGCCGACAAGTAGTCGGCCGATGCTCTCTTCATCGCGCCTGTCCGTTCGGGCATAACGAATGCGAACAGGAAAGCGATTGCGTTGTTCGACAGTGTAAGTGATGGGTGTTCCCGCGAGCGCGACTTCGATCTCGCTTTGAATGTCTTCGACAGAGATCCCGTATCGAGCCGCCTTCTCGCGATCAATTTTCACCTCAATGTAGCCCTTGCCCATGATGGGTGCGGCCACAACATCGCGAGCACCTGAGATAGGCTTCAGCGTTGATTCGATATCTCGGCAGACACGCGTGATCGCTGTCAGATCGGGCCCAAACACTTTCACGCCAATGTCTGTGCGAACACCGGTCGAGAGCATCTCGATACGGTTGATGATTGGCTGGGTGAAAATGTTGCTCCACCCCGGAACTTGCAGCACCCGGCCCATTTCATCATCGACGAGGTCGCCCTTTGGTCCCGGTATTCGTCGCCAGAGGAACACTTCTCGACGGAATCGCTCCATCATCGATTCGATGATCGGTTGAAGCGGCACCAACGCGGCGGAGTCCATCGTCCGACCAAGCTGCGCCCGGATACTGGCCTCTGCAAATGCCTCCGACTCCTGTCGTTTTGGTGCATCGGCGGTGAGTCCTGATGACTTCGCGGACCGCAGCAACTCTTCGATTGCGAGGCGGGGAAACGTCTCGACGGCGAAATCAAAGAGTTCCCAATTCACGGCGGATACTTTCGCAGACCAAAGTCGCCCTCGTTCTTCGACCACGTCCGCACGAATTCGGCCGGAAAGCGTCGACACCTGAGACGTGGTGGTTTCCACTGCCCACGTCCAGACCTGACTCACGGGATCGTGCGACATCGACTGCGCGGCGATCTCGTCGTGGATCAATTCTTCGACTTTTAGTTGTCGCAAGGTTTCCTGGACGAGGGAGGTCACATCTTCCTGTGCCGGCGATCGCGAGAGCCAGTACCCGTAATCCTCAAAAAAGGTTGAGGTCAGGCGTTCGAGGATTACCTTCTTCGCCTCATCGCTGGCTTTGTCGGTCCACTGCCGAGTTACCTCAACTTGCTCGATCACTCGGTTCACAACGAAACGAACGAGCTGAATTTCCAGGTCCGACTCGATGTCGCCATAGCGAGCCAAGGCCAACTCGCGCATCGATTCGTCGAAGCGTTCTAGAGATCTTTGAGTGGCGTCGTTGACTAAGTTGTTGCGTTCATCGGAATCGGTAGGTTCGACAACAAATCCATCGCCGATTAATCTGTTGAGCGCGGATTCCGTCAACTTGGCAGCATCGACGTAACGGACAACTCTTTTCGGCCATAGCTCATGCGGGCGATAATTGACGAACGTCTCAACCATGTCCAGTGGAGCCGGGTCCGTGGGCGTATCCGCGCGACCAGCCTTGCCAACGACCGATTCAACCTCCGGGAAGCCGCGAAGTAGCGCATCTCTTGCCTTCAAGTCGTCGGTTGCCTGCGTGACGCTTGCTCTAGGCACGGTCACGGGCATATCGAGCGTTGTCCCCTCATCGAGGGCCGGCATGAATGAGACGCCGATCTTGGGGAATTGGTATGCCCAGAGGCCAAGCAATACCAATGTCGTCAGACTCAGCAACTGCCAGTGGAACCCGCGGACAAACAGAACTGTTACGCCGGTAACGATTGCGAGAACCGTGAGGAAAGCAGTCCGCCATGCCTCTTCCGAGGCACCCAGTCCAATGACCGCTTGTAGGGGAAAGAGGCCGGCTGCAAGGATCAGCAACGCGGCGAATGCCCACATCACCAGATTGAGTCGAGGGAGTGCCCAAGTCAAAAGCGGCTTGTACACGCTGATCAGACTTCGAACGAGCCAACTCTCTTGTTCATCACGGAGGTGCCCTCGAAGAAACATGGGAATGAGGGCTGGGACCACCGTCACGGAGATGATCGCGACGCCCAGCAGTGCGAAGCTCTTGGTAAAGGCTAAGGGATGAAAGAGCTTGCCTTCGCGGCCGCTGAGCATGAAGACAGGAATGAAGGAGACAAGCATGATCATGACCGAGAAGAAGATCGGTCGTCCAACGAGTCGGCATGCGGGAATAACAATGTCAAGCGTATCACCTGTGACCTTCCGGTTTCCAAAATGCCGTTTGAGTTCATGGGTGGCGTTTTCGGTCATCACGATGGCCTGGTCGACAAGAATGCCGATCGAGATCGTGATGCCGGCTAGCGACATGATGTTGGCTTGAATGTCGATGATCCCCAGCGTGCGAAGAATCCACATGAGGAGGAATGAGAAGATGACCGCGAGAGGTAAGGTGATGCAGATGACAAATACGCTTCGAACATGCATGAGTACAAGAAGGATCGCGATGGACGCGATCACCATTTCATGCCACATGACTTCGCCGAGAGTGTGAATCGCGCCGTTGATAAGACGGGTTCGGTCATAGGCGGGGACAATATGGACACCTTTGGGCAAACCAGGCTGCATCTCTTGAATTTTGTTCTTGATGCTTTCGGTGACGGCGAGAGGATTCTCGCCGTGCCGCATGAGAACCACCCCCCCGACGGCTTCACTGCCGTTCTTCTCATAGACACTGCGGCGAAACTGTGTCCCCAGCTGAACTTTTGCGACATTCTTGACATAGATTGGAGTTCCGTCGGTCTCCTTAACGACGGTGTTCTCGATGTCGGATGTATTGGCAATCCAACCAATGCCGCGGACCAGATACTCCGCGTTATTCTTCTGCACGACGCCGCCACCGGACGGCATGTTGCTGCGAGAGACCGAGGCGAAGAGTTCCCCAAGGGAGATGCCATACGCCCGAAGCTTTTCGGGTTGGACATCGATCTGGTATTCGAGAGGCATTCCTCCCACAACCGCAACATCCGCTACACCGGCCACCGCACTGAGTTGCTGGGTGATGTAAAACTTGTTGATTGCCCAGAGACGGCCGGGATCGATGGGATTGTTTTTTCCTGTTTCGACGGTGTACCAGAACACTTGCCCGAGCGCGGTTGCGTCGGGGGCGAGATAGGGAACGACGCCAGGCGGCAGAAAAGTGGAAGCCTGGTCAAGGCGCTCGGAAACGCGTTGCCGGGCGAAGTAAAAGTCGACGCCGTCATTGAATATGACGGTAATCATGGAGAAGTTGAATTCCGAGGATGAGCGAACGGTCTTGACACCCGCCAGTCCTTGAAGCTTTCGGGAAAGTGGGTAGGTGACTTGATCTTCAATCTCGCGGGGACTTCGCCCCATCCAATCTGTGAAGACAATGACTTGGTTTTCACTGAGGTCGGGAATGGCGTCGACGGGCGTATCCAGAACCGCGTAGACGCCAAAGATCGTCAGACCCGCCGCGAGAATGAGAACCAGGAATCGGTTGCGGATTGAAGCTTCGATCAGTCGTTCAATCATCTTGGCTCCCTTATTGACGTTCGCAAGCATGACCCGCGGTCAAAATGGGATCACGGCATTCCCATGAGCGACTTCCATCGCTTCAACGTTGCGGTCGGATCCTTGAGAGCTGCTTTCCGACAATAGTCGCAGCAGAGAAACATCGACTGGCCCTCCACATCGATCTTGACCGGCGAACCCATCGAACCCAGCAGGCCTTTGTCGCGAACGACACAGAATCTCTGACGACGGGCGAGGACTTGGTCGTCTGCGGAAAGAGAATTAAGAGCTTCCTCGATATCCGCTTCAATCGCCCCCTGAGACGTAGTCGGTTCGGGAAGTCTGCCTGGCTCGCGTAGATAACGTAGCTTTGTCAGCACCTCGTCTGGTGACTCCTTCGTCTTGGGAAGGCACGCCTTGCAGCAAACGAAGAAGATCTCTCCTTCCATCGACACGCGGATAGGAGGCCCCATCGAACCGAGCTCACTCCCCTTGAGAACGGGACAATAGCGTTGGTCACGAGCAATCGTTTGGTCGACAGGGTCAAGAGAAGCGAACGCCGCATTGATGACCGCCTGGGGATCATCGGGGGTAGTGGGACGTACGGTCGCGTTCGACTGGGTCTTGTCTCCCCCACTGCTCCCACCAAAGTAAATGGATCCTGCCGCTGGATTCAGCCGAGTTTCGGCATCTACAAGGAATGAACCACTCGTGACAATGTGATCGCCTTCCTCGATTCCTCGCAGAACAGGAAAGAAGACGGCGCCATTCTCATCGGACATTCTGGGGCCGATGACGATGGAGACACCTTCGTACACACCCGGCGACGCCTCGCGATAGACGATTGTTTGTCCGCCTGTGTCGATGACGGCGGTCTCGGGCACCGCGAGGACTGCCTTGCGCGGCGACTTGCCATCGCCCGGAACTTCGTCGACCGCAAACATGGGCATCTTGGACAACGGCACGCGAACCTTAACGGTTGCCGTCGCTCCGGGACGAAGCTGATGCCCAGGATTATCGACTTCAAAGCGAAGGGTTACCGTGCGGGTTGCGGGATTCACGTGTGGAAACACAAAGGCCCGCTTCGCTGTGAACGGCTTGTCCGGAAGGACGGGCGTGACTGCGATGATGTCCGTTCCCTCAAGGGACGTGCCATTGGTTTCCCCCGTGTGTTCGGTCTGAAGGAAAGGGACGTCGTCCTCGTAGATCTGGGCGGCAATCCACACACTCGACAGGTCTGCGACTTCGTAGAGCGTCGTTCCTTCCTCGACATACTGACCTTCGACCACACCCTTGCGAATAATGTGTCCCGTGATCGGCGAACGAATGGTCATTTCGGTGGGTGCCTTGCCGTTGGTGGCGACTTGGTCGATCTGCTCTTCATCGATCCCGAGAAGTCTGAGCCGAGTCTTCGAGCCTTCCACCAGATCGGCATTACCTGATTTCCTGGCATCGAGGAGACTTTGCATCGTGACCACTAAATCCGGACTGTAGAGGAGCGCGAGTTTATCGCCGTTGTTGACCATTTGACCGGTTTGATTGGCGAAGAGCCTGTCGATTCGCCCAGCGACGCGCGCCGATACGATTCGTTGTTTCTCCTCGTTGAACTCGACATAGCCAACGGCCGTGATCTCCTTGAAGAGAGCCATTGGCACCGCTCGCCAGACGTGGACACCCGCCAACACGACACGATAGGGTGAGAGTTGAACACGGCTTGTGATCCCTGCGGGCAAGGGGTCTGCGTGGCTGGACCCCTTCTTTCGCTTCGAGAGCGGCATGAAACAAATGGGGCATTTGTCCTTCGGGTTGTCTCGAATAATCGAGGGGTGCATCGGACAGAACCATTCAACACCCGTGCTCGCCGCGGCCGTCTGGGATGATGGTCGGGTCCAGCGCTCATAGTAGGCGACAAGCGTGTCCCATTGCGTGATGATGACGCCGATCGCCACGATGATTGCAATGAATCGAAGACGCGCCAGATTGACGAGCACGATGAAGTCGAACCACCATTTCACCTTTTGCCAGCGAGTTGAACCTTCCGGCGGCCCCACCTTGGCTGACAAGGTGTCGGTCGACATGGCATATGGTTCCGATGGAGTATTCGTGTTCATCGCATCGATTCCTTTGTGAATTACCAACAGACGACTCGTGCTTCAGAAACGCCGGAGCGACCACGTGACGAGCATGGGCCAAGAACGATTGATGGAGACGCGCACGAGATGGCGGCGCAGTGGAAGGACGTTGGTCAGATCAAGAAATGTGAATACGCGAGCACACGATCGAACACACGAAATCGGTGAGTCGGGGCCGGCCACTCGTACGAAACGTTCTGGTTGAGCGAGACGTCCGACGAACAATCGAAATCGGTCCAAGCAGCATCGTATTTTCGGACCAGTTCGTCAGCAACCGTCCATGAATCGACAGATACCTTGGCAACAACCGTGCAACAGGGACGTGATGGGGATCTGAACGAATTGCACTGGACGGCGGCCGCTTTCGCCTCGAGAGGCGCTGCCGATGGATGCCGGCAACAGCTTCGTTTCGACGTCCCTTCTCTGGACGTGCAGTATGGGCATTGGATCCCATTCTTGTGGTCTTGAGTTGAGGCAATGTTGACCAGAAACACCGAGGGAACCGTACCGTGATGACAGAGGGCGATCGTGAACGGCGATTGCTGGAAGAGCACAAGGCATGTCAGCATACCAAGGAGGATTACGTCGCGAATACGGGATACGAGTGCGGCGATCGAGTTGCTCCTTGTGCCGCTTCGCATTCGTCTATCCACCTGACAACTTGTTCAAGGTCCACCTTAAACCTAAGAGTCACGGCGATTTCTGTCAAGGGAAACGGAGGCAAGCAGACGAGTGCAAAAATCCTTCCGATCGACGAAGAACGATGACGAAAGCAGCATTTAAGAGGGGGTCCAGTACGCTCGAAACGGGCGGGCTGATAGTCTATTGGGGGCGACGATGGGCTCGGACCCAAGCATGAAGGAGCATTCAAAATGACCTGGGACCTCGGGAAGAGATCGATTCCAGCATTCATACTCGGCCTATTGGTCGGTTGTTCCCCAACCGCAAAGTCGACGCCGGCGACCGCGCCCAAAATGGAGGCGTCTGCTCCAACGACAGAGGCTGAGCACTCGATACCTGAGGGTTTGGTGAAATTGAATGACGCTGACCGGGCAAGCGCGCTTGCTCAAAAAGACTGTCCGGTATCGGGCGAACCACTTGGCTCAATGGGAACCCCCCTTAAGCTCCAAGTAAACGATCAGAGTATTTGGATTTGTTGCGACGGATGCGAAGGGAAGCTTAAAAAGGATCCTGACAAGTACCTCGCCAAGATCAAGCCTTGATCAAGATCCTCCCACGGGGTCGCCGACTGCCTTCCGAAGGGCTGCCCGCCGCTTATAGGACTCGGCGAACGCTTCGTAGTATCTCATCCGAAGATCAATGAGGCTTCGCTGGGCCGTCAAGAGAGTAAGGAAGTCCGAGCGATTGGTGGCGTAAGCAGACTGCGCTTGCGAGACGCTTTGCTCGGCCGTCTGAATCAATTTCTCCGAATAGAGACGCACCACCGAATCGCTTTCGCGAACCCCTTCATACGCTTCAGTTACTTCGAAGCGCACATCGTTTTCTGCCCTTCGATAAGCCAGGATCTTCTCGGCTACCCGGCTTTGAGCTTCCGCAACGGCAGCATTTCTTCTTCCCCTTCGAATCGGCGCATTGACCCGGACTCCGACCATCGCGCGGAGATCGCCGTCAGGAGCGCGCCAGAACGTGTCATACGCGCCAATGATCTCGAAGTCGGGACAATACTCTTTACACGCAAGCGCCCATCTCGCGCGCTCCGCCTCGGCCTGCTGAGCAAGAGCTTGCAACTCCGGCCGTTGAGCGAGCGCTCGTGCTTGCAGCGTCGAAGGCTCGTCGAGTGGCATCGGTGTTATGAGTTCATCGGGGACAGTAGCAAGAGACTCATTGGGCTCTCGGTTGAGTAGTGTGTTCAACCTGGCTCGGTTAACCGCTTCGAGCCGAGTAAGCGAAAGCCGCTGTTCCTCCAACCGGCCTGTTTCGACGTCGGCCTGGAGGACATCTTGTTGAAGAGCCTTTCCCGTCGCGAATCGTGATTCGGCATTCGCTTTGAGTTGCTTTACGATCTCGACAGATTCCGCGTTGATGGCGATGGATCGGAACACGAGAAAGTAATCGTAGTAGGCCTGGCTCGCTTCTTCGGCAAGCTCTTGGCGAATCCGTTCGATATCGCGCTTTGCTGCGCTCGCCTCGAAGGCAGCCGCTCGCCCCCGAAGATGGCGTTTTCCCGGGAAGTAGAATTTCTGCGAGGCCTCGATTCGGTATCCGACATCGTTCGACCGAAACGATTGTGGGGCGACGGACGCTCCGATCATGGGATCGTCGAGGGCGCGTTCCTGTTGGACTCGAGCTTGCGCGGCTCGCCAAGCGGCGACCATCTGCTCCACCGACGGATTGTTTGCGAGAACAGCCGCAACGACCGACTGCTCCGTAAGCAACTCCCCTGCGTCAGTCGATTGGATGGGGGAAGTGCTCGTTTCGGCCGTCAGTGCACGTCCAGTCGACATGTTAAGGGACAGACTGCTTTCCGTCTGGCCGTGCGTGAGGCCGGTGACCATCAAGATCGCGATGGCGGCCAGTTTTCCCCTAATTATCGCAGAGCAACGAACGCGCGGGGAGCGGCCGGGTAACGACAAACCGGCATCCATGCCTTGAATCCTTGACAAATCGCTATCCGCCCAAACATTGACCCGTATCCATAGGATCGGCCACGAACTGGATGGTCCTTCCTACTATTTGAGCTTCTCCGCACACTCGCGGTCGGAGGTGTGAGCACAACCGTTACACTTTGGTCAGTTGGAGAAATCGGGCGTGGCTTCCGGCGATCTGGGCCACGCCCGCAGGAGGAAAACACTTATTTCTGGTGATGATCATGATCCTTGTCGGCGTTTCCAGCCTTCGGATCAATCTTCTTCATCAAGGCCTCGTGCTCTTTGTGGGCGGCATCGAGGTGCTTCATGCACGATTCGCAGCATTCCATCGTCTTTGTGCCATCCGCCCCTTCCTTGCAGCAGTCATGCATCATCTTCTGTTGCTCCGTCGCGGCGTCCAGGTGTTTCTCAATGGCGGCGACGCGAGTCAGAATGTCCTTGTCTCCGTTGGCATCCTTCTTCACTGTGGCGAGATCTTTCTTGGCTGCGACGATGTTCCGGCTAACCTCTTCCACGTGCTCAGGTCCTAACATCGGAACGACCTTCGGTGCCTCGGCCGCGTAGCTGCGGAAGCCGCCCACATAGTCGCGAGCGTGGTTGATTCGTCGTCCTGCTGACTGGCTGTGATACCTGAGCCCAGGATCCCAAGCTTTTCCTTCCCCTGAAGCACCTCGAGGCGCCGCAGCCATCAGTTGAGAGGTCGAGGCCAAGAACGCTGCGCCGAGCAGGGCCGGCAAACAGATTCGAGCAAACATCGTTGGAACCCCTTCGATCACTGGTGAAACATTCGTGAAAAGATGGTGTTCTTAACACCAATGCACTCGGCACGCCGAGACATCTTTTCTTCCCCTTATTGCCAAGAGATTGGATGTTCGACGGCATCATTTTCTTCGCTGGAAACGGGAAACTATGGTAACGGATGGCAACTTTCGGGATTAGAATAAGTCGTAAGCTCTTACGCTGAATCGTTTCCGAGGTAAAGCGGGATGGCGTTTTTGGGGCGACGCCTGGTTCGCCCCCCTGTTCGCAAAACGCGTGAGCAGGTCGCCTTTCAAAACAACACCTCCTGGCTCGATGGGAACCACATTGGTCCGAATTCCGCGAAGGATTGGCTTGGTTGGGACATCCAACAAGATGGATGACGCAGCGCTTCACCTCACGGAAGGATTATCGGATTTGGAGGCTATGCTGGAAGGATGCCGACGGGGCAGCCCTACGGACCAGCGAGATCTCTACCAGAGGTTCTTCCCGAAGGTGCATGGTCTAGCGACGAGGATCGTCGGACGACAAGATGCTGACGACCTGACGCAGCAATCGTTTCTGCAGGTGTTCCGGCGAATCAGTCTCTTCCGAGGTGATTCACAATTCGACACTTGGCTGTATCGACTGGTCGTTAATGAATGCCTCCAACACTTGCGTCGGCAAAAGGCGACCTGCGCTCCGCTGGAGTTTGATCCGATGGACCATCGACCCGGGAGCGATGAGGTCTCCGATAATCGCGAGCTGCTCGACGCCGCTCTGGGTCGCATTGAGCCGGAACTTAGGACCGCGCTCGTTTTGCGAGAGGTAGAAAGACTTTCATACAGTGAAATTGCTGAGGTTCTTTCCCTCCCGGAAGGGACAGTAGCGTCACGTCTTAGTAAGGCTCGTAGCCTATTGAGACAGAATCTGATCGAGCTCGGGTGGGAGCCGTAGCATGAATTGCGAAAGAGTACGAGAACACCTTTCGGCTTACTACGACGGCGAACTGCGGGACACGATCCAGCAGGACATCGATTCTCATCTCAAACAATGTCCCGAATGCCGACAGGTGCTTTCCTCGTACAAGAGGCTGTCGTCTTTGTTCGATAGTATTCCCAGCAGCACTGGTGGTCAGCCGACCGCTCAAGACTGGGACAGCCTTCAGGCCAAACTAGGGGCCACTATCTCCTCGGCAGCACCAAACGTTTCTTTGCCATCACGAAGGATTTCAACTTCAAGGATCCTTCTC
>JAIELF010000013.1 GCA_019753235.1 bacterium | reverse complement strand
CGTGGCGTACCTTTCACCAACGTTCCAACTGCTGGCCGAACAGACCAAAACGGTCAACGTCGATCGGTGGTCGCGTCGCGTCGATCCAGCGAATCCTTTCCTTGTCGATCTTCTTCTTGCCGGGACAAGTGGTGCCGACAGCTACAGGGTCGAGCAGATTCCAGGTATCAACAACCCCATCATTCGGATCCACGTTCTGCAAGAGAACGGTATCGTTTCAAGCGACGTCATCGACGTCACCGGGGTGACATCGAAGATCCGCGTCGATCTCGGATCGGGGAGTGATCGCTTCGATGGATCGGGACTCACCTACGATACCGTCATTGATGGCGGCGAAGGAAACGACATCATCCTCACCGGTAGCGGGAACGACCAGATCACCGCGGATCGCGATATTGCGGGCAACGACTTTATCGATGCGGGGGCGGGCAACGACATCATCTGGGCAGACACGCAAACAAAGAACGGACTTTATCCTCGGTCGGGTAACGACACCATCTTCGGTGGTGAAGGGGATGACATCATCTATGCCGACGGCCCCGAGGGAGCAGGCAACGACTTGATCGACGGTGGTGCTGATCGCGACATCATCATCGCGGGAGGCGGCTCGGACACCATTCGCGGCGGCGGAGGATCGGACTTAATCCTTGCCGGCAACACTACCCTCACGCACAGTCAGATTCTCCTGGTTCAAAGTGAATGGACTTCGCCCCGAACGCTGGCCGAGCGAGTGGCCAACATCAGTGGCACCGGGTCCGGCCCGCGCAACAATGGGAGTGCGTATCTCATTCCCGGCACCACCGCGCTCGATGATCAAGCGGTCGACACCATCTTCGGTGAGGGAGACGGAGATTGGCTTCTTCTCGATCCTCTCCTCGATGTTGCCAGCGACTTTGATCCATTCCTCGACGTCGCCACCGACATCAAGGTCTAGCAGGCCATTGAACCCACCGGCTCTTCACGAAATGGTGGGACCATGGTTTTGGTCGGCATGATCTGGTCTGCCCTTGAAAAGCTGATCCAGCCTTAGATCAACATTGGCCGTAGAGCGGCTATCGCTCAAGGGACACCAATCTTGCGGATCTTCGAAGCCAAGATGATTCTCTGAGTCGCGGAACATCGGCTCGATGGCCGAGCGTCTGGCTCGTTTCGTTAGCAAGTCTCGCATGGCCGCATCGGCGGCTGTCGAGCAGAAGGCTTGTTTCTTATGGCCGCTGGTCGCCGGCTCCACCGCTACCACCTTGATCGTCCGCTCGGGAATCCGGTAGGGGTAGAATTTCAAGTCCGCCCAACGTTCATCGCAGAGATGTTTCGGATGTCGGCCACGATCGATCGCCGACGTTCAAACTACCCAGGTCCCATGGACGGCGTTGGCACATCAAATCGTTCGTGAGTGGATTCAAAGGTACGACCGGCACCACTCTCTCGACTCGATTCCCGCAAGCTATGGAAACCAAAGCGACCTTCCGAGTCGTCGCCTTCACCCGCAGGCTCTGGCTGAAATGAACGATAAGAATTGTCTTCAATAGGGCGTCGTTGTCTCAATAGCGGTGCAATACTACTTGGACTGACCAAGATAGCTGAAACATCTCAGGCTACACCTGAAAGACGCCGGTCCGATATTCGGGCGATACGTGCTTTCGGCCCACAAACGCCAGCGATTGAATCAGGGTGTGGCGAGTTCGTGACGGGGCAACGATTCCGTCGACCCAGCCGCGAGCGGCCCCGTAGCGAATATCCATCGTCTCTTCGTAGTGAGCTTGAATCGTTTGCCGAAGCTCGGCCAATTGCTCCGAGGAAAGGGGTTTGCCGGCCCGCTTGGCGGCCTGTTCCTGCACTTGAATCAAGGTGGTGGCCGCCTGCGCGCCCCCCATCACTGCGTACATTGCTCCCGGCCACGCAAAGATAAATCGTGGATCAAACGCCTTGCCGCACAGGGCATAATTCCCCGCGCCGAACGAACCGCCGATGATGATCGTGATTTTGGGGACAACCGAATTCGAAAGTGCATTCACCAGTTTGGCGCCGCTACGAATGATCCCCGCTTGCTCGGAATCGCGCCCGACCATGAAACCGGTCACGTCTTGAAAGAAGATGATCGGAACGCCGGTCTGATTGCAATCCATCACAAACCGAGCCGCCTTATCGGCACTGTCGTGATAGATAACGCCGCCGATCTGAATTTCACCTTTGGCCGATTGAACACGCTTGCGCTGACTGGCAACAATACCGGCGGGGTAACCGCCGATCCTTGCCAAACCGCAGACCAGCGTTTTGCCGTAATCCTTTTTGTACTCGTCAAACGATTCCGCATCGACGACGGCGGCTAAAAGATCACGAACATCAAATTCGCTTCGCGTGGCGGGGTTGAAAAGAGAATCGAGCGTCTTCGGATCGCGCGCGGGCTCGGCAGCGTTCGTTGGGTTGACACTGCCGTAACCGCCCGGCCCATCGAACGGCAAGTACGTCATCAGTTGTCGGAGATGAGCGAGGCAATGCTCGTCATCGGGTTCGAAGAAATCGACGGTGCCGCTGATCTCCGAATGCATCTTCGCGCCGCCAAGCTCTTCGGTGTCGACCACTTGCCCGATGGCGGCGCGAACCAACGCTGGCCCCGCGAGGTACAGCCCGCTTCCCTGCGTCATCAGAAGCTTGTCTGAAAGGACAGGCAGATACGCTCCACCCGCGACGCAGTTCCCCATGATCGCCGAGTATTGCGGTAGGCCGGCTGCCGAGATCACGGAATTGTTGCGAAAGATTCGGCCGAAATCGTCCTCATCGGGAAAGACCTCGTCTTGCATCGGCAAATACGCACCTGCCGAATCCACCAGATAGATCAGCGGCAATCCGCACGCGAAAGCCACGCGCTGTGCGCGGAGGACTTTTTTTACAGTCTGTGGAAAAAAGGCACCGGCTTTGACGGTGGCATCGTTGGCGATGATCATCGTCGGTCGACCCTCGACGCGGCCTATCGCCGTCAGCACGCCCGCGGCAGGAATCTCTCCGACCTGAGGATACATCTTCCAGCCGGCCCAGAGGCCCAGCTCGAGATAGTCGCGGGGATCGTCGACGAGTTTTTCAATCCGCTCTCGAGCGGTGAGCCGACCCAACTCTCGTTGGCGTTGGGTTCCTTTGACGCCGCCACCCTGGCGAAGAACCTCCTCTTGATCGAGGTATTCGCGAGTCAACTCTTCGAGCGTCTTGGAGGGACTCAAGTCGCGATGATCCTTGATGATGGTTTGATGGACTTATTCATCATTCGAACGTGCGCCGACCACGACAGTGATTCGCTGATGAACTTTCTCTTGATCGTTACAGCTTGGTCATTCGCCGAGCGACATCGAGCAAATACGTGTCTCGGTTATCCGACAGAGCATCTAAGGCGGCGGTGATCTGATCGCTGGCCAACCGCAGATAAAGCCTTCCGATCGCAACCTCGTCGGCCACCGATGAGAAGTCGGCCCCGGCACGCTGAATCAGAGTATCAAGCCGACTCAGGACCGCGGCGGAGGTATATATCGCCATCGCGCTTGTCGCCATTCGATCCTGTAGGAGCTGTTGTTCCATGATGAGCTCTCGATGCTGACGCAAGAGAGTCATCACACTCAGACCGAATCGACGAATAGCTGCCCCGAGTTGTAGGCCGTGATCTTCCAGTTGGGGTGAACGGACAGGAACCTTCGGTGCACGAAATGCCCGTTTGGCCATTCGCCCGCCGAAACCGATCATCTGGAAAAACTTCGACATGAAGTTCGACTCTCCTTCGAGAATCCCCTGCACTTCTTTGCCGACATTCCCCATGCCGGTCATCGCCACGAATGACCGCATGACTTCATTGGCGCCTTCGCCAATGGTGTTCAGGCGCGCATCCCGCATCATCCTTTCGTAAGGTTGATCGCAGAAGAACGCCTTACCGCCGAGAACCTGAATCGTATCGTTGACAATGGTCCAGAGGGCATCGCTCGTAAAGACCTTCAGCATCGCGGTCTCGATCATGACATCTTCGACGTGATTGTCGAACCAGCCCGCGGTCAGGTACGTTGCCGACTCCATGGCGTAGGCAAATGTCGCCATCCGTGCGATCTTCTCTTGCACGAGTTGGAACTTGCCGATCGGCTGGCCAAACTGGACGCGTTGGCGAACATGTTCGGTAGCCAAGCGAACGCATTCCTTGGCAGCCCCGGTGCAGCAGGCACCAAAGGTGAGCCGACCATAATCGAGGACCGTTAGCCCAATCTTGAGCCCCTTGCCCCGCTGGCCGAGCACATTCTCCTCGGGGACTTCCATGTCATTGAATTCAAGCTTGGCGGTCATGGTCCCGCGGATGCCGACCTTCTCGAGTGCTTGATCGACGACACGAAAGCCTGGCATATCGGGGTGGACGATGAAAGCGGTGATGTTGCCCCCTTTCTTTTCTTTGGGGAGAGCTTCATCGACGGCGATCAAGGTGAGGGTCTTGGCGATGCCGCCGTTGGTGATCCATCGTTTCTGACCGTTGATGCGAAAGACTTTTTTCTGAGGATCGTAGACCGCCTTGGTTTGCACGTTGGCGGCGTCCGAGCCGGCCTCGGGCTCGGTCAGGGCAAAGGCAGCAAGTTCCTCCCCCGATGCCAAAGTCGCCAATTGTTGTTTCTGTTTCTCGTTGCCGAAGAGGAGAATGGCCCGCAAGCCGATACTTTGATGAGCATTGACGAAAACACCGGTTCCGCCACACCGACCCGCCACGATCTCCATTGCCTTGCAGTACTCGTACTGCGACATCCCTTGGCCGCCGAACTCTTTCGGAATCGTCAGCCCCATCAGGCCGACATCTCCCATTGCCTTGATCGTTGATTGAGGAATCCGAGCGTTCCGATCGATGTCGACCGGGTCGTGGTGCTTCTCTAGGACGTCGCGAAGCCGAGCCGTGTACTCTTTGCTTCGGCTCTGAATCTCTTTGCTCGGCTCGGGAAATGGGAAGATCCGGTCAGCATCGAACTGGCCGTAGAAGAACAGCTTGGCAAAGCTCTCGGTTCTTTTTCCCGAGAAGATCAGCTCGTCGGCCATCTTCATCTGCTGCTGTTGAAGTTCGGTTAGTGCCGCCATGCTTTGCTCTCCGCTTGGCCTTAATCGACGATGAATCGTACGTGTGGGGAACAGCCTTGCTTGCCTTCGCCGACAAGGTTGGCTCCGTTCTGAGTATCGTTCAAAAAACGAAGCCCCTCGGGCGAGGACCTTCCCGCTCCTTCTTTCTATTTAGGATGAGTGAAGATCTCTAGTTGATCTCCCACCCAAGATCGAGATGGAATGGGGAAACCAAGATTGCTTTTGCCCGGGCGACGGGCGATTGATGACAATGAGGCTGGGCAATTGCATAAGGGGGCTGTCCCTCCGACACCGAGCGACGAATAATCAGGACCATCTCTCTCAAAACAGGAAGCCAATCGATGAAGTTCATGACCAATCGGACGCCGGGTCGATGTCTCCTAATCGTGGCGGTTTTTGCCATGACTTGCAGCGAAAGCAGTTTTGCCCAAGCACCCAAAGGAGCGATCAAGGGGGACGATCCTCCGCCTGCGCTAACCTATCACGGTTTGGTGCCGGGCCTGTCGAAATCGGATGAGGTTTACACGAAGCTTGGCAAGCCGACCTTCGAGGCGGCATGGTACTCGTGGAAAATGCTCTACCCGGCAGCGGGTCGGCCGGGTCTCGAAGATGAAGTGCAACTCTCCGACAAGGACGGCATTTATGCCTCCACGGAGGCGGCAAGCGTTCCCGCGGGCTTCGAAGAGATGAAGCTTGTTCGAGAGAAGCTGGGACGTGAAGAGTACGAACTTCGAATGCCGACATTTCGCTTGCTTGATTACACCGCCCAGGGCGTTCGCTTCGTCTTCAATAAAGAGGGGAAGACGATCGGCGTCGCGTATGTGCCCCACTTAAACGCGCGAGTGCACGGCGGCGCGCGAAAGCTTGTCGACCTGTCGGGGCTTAAAGAGGGACCGCAGCCCGCCCCCGACGCCGTGGCTGATTGGAAGGGGCTCACCTGTGGGGCCACCACCGTCAACATCACCCCCAAGTCTCCCGAGTGGATTGACCCGCGGTACCGCGAGAAGTATCAGCCGCACGATCCCATCTTCGCGCGAATTGTCGTCTTCGAGAAAGATGGATTGGCGATCGCGCTCGTGGGAGCAGATCTTTTCGGCATGAGCAATGTCGAATGCACGGCCCTGCAGGAGAAGGCAAAGAAGCTGGGATTGGCCCATGTTGTTCTGGCGAGCAGCCATAATCATGCGGCTCCCGATACGCTGGGCGTCTACGGGCACTATCCGATGGAGTACAACCAATTTCTCATTGATTCGATTGCCGAGGGAGCAAGCCGAGCCCTTAAGAATCGCAAGCCGGTCAAGATGCTGCGGACCGCGTCGCGTGAGTTGCCTATGGACGGAGCAAGGGTGATCGGTTACTTCCGCAATGCTCGCAATCCTGGAATCATCGACCCGACCATCTCGGCGATTCAAGCCATCGGTCCCAACGATAAACCAATCGCAACGATCGTGAACTTTGCATGCCACGTCGAGGGGATCTCGGCCGGCGTCGAAGAATTGACCGCCGACTTTCCCGGCTACATGTGCGAACAAATCGCGAGCAAGCAGGGTGGCGTGGCCGTCTTCTTGAACGGCGCCGTCGGCGGCATGGTCAGTGGCGACAACAAGGCGAGAACGCATGACGAAGCCAAGGTGATGGGGGAAGGGCTAGCGAAGATCGTCCAAGATCTTCTCAGTACCGCACAGCCGCCGACGACATTTCAATTTCAGTTCGTGCATCGTCGCGTGGAATTGCCGATCACGAATCTTCGGCTTCGAGACAGGGTCAAGGACCGTCGCCCCACCACGCGTGGACGAGTCGTCACAGAGATGTCACTGCTTCGTTTGGGTGAAGCGGAAATCATCACGCTGCCCGGCGAGGTACTACCCGAGGTGAGCTTTGAGATTCTCGAAAAAATGACCGGTTTCCCGCGGATTCTCGTGGGACTGGCCAATGATCAGTTGGGTTACATCATTCCGCCTTATGATTTTCGCGACGGCGAATACGAAGAAAGCATGTCGGTCGGCCCCGCCACCGCGCCGGTCATCCAAGAGACCGCTTGGCGATTGCTGCAAGAGAAGTGACACCCTCTTGACAGTTCGGATCAAAGATCGGCTCAGACGGGAAGACAACATCGTCAAGAAGCAGCGTCGTTGCGATGGAATCTACTGGGCGACCTTGGCCGATACTGGAGCAGGCTCGGAATACTTGAAGTCGATCTTGTCAGGGAAGTGATTGACCTGCAGGTACGGCTCCCACTCGCTTTGCCCCTTCAAGTATCGGCCGAGAAATGCAACGCTGTAGCCGTTGGTGATTGCGTATGTTTCGGGGAGCGAGAGGTACTTGATCGGCTCGTCGGGTTTGGTCACCCGTTTCCCTTCGCCGACGCCGTCGCCGAAATCGGGCCGAAATTGTCCCATATCGGAGAAGCTGAAGTGGCCCGCATCTTTCACTTCAACAAGAAACTTGGGACCGGTCGATTCTTCGTAATACTTGCGAGCGTTCTCGTTGCCGGCCAGGTTGATGGTGGCGTCCTCGGTGGCAACGAATAGAAGGAGCGGCACGTCGAATTTCTTTCGCTCGCGGAAGACCGGCGTCATCGGGATGATCGCTTTCACCCGATCGTCGATGCTGATCACTTCGTTGCAGGTGTATCCGCCAAAAGAATGACCAGCCACCGCGATCTGATCGAGATGCAGTCGCCCCGCGAATCGGCTGTCCTCTCCCCGATGAAACGCGGTCATGCGGTCGATCAAATGCGAGATATCCTTGGGGCGATCGATGGCATGCTTCTCGCGAGATTTGGAATCGTGCAGAACGATCTTGCCATTGACGACCGTGGCGGCAGCGTTGCCGGTATGATCGGGGGAGACAACGACGTAGCCATGCGATGCCATATGGTCGCACCAAAACGTACTTTGAAATCGTAGCCCGCCGTTGCCATGACTGAAGATGACGAGCGGGAATTTCCCATCTCGCACCCGCGCGTCGCGAATGGCTTCATTCTTGTACCGAGCATCAAGGTCGTCGACCTTCACCTTGAAACCAGCTCGAAAGGCCAGCAAGATCGATGGGGCTTGACCCCGAAGAAGATAATCCGTCATCGTGTTCTTCGGAAGCGATCGACTGTCGTCGGTGGCGGGGTACCAGATCTCGGTCACCAGCGTTCGCGGACCTTTCGTGACATCGTCTTGGCGGGAGTGATCGACCAGCACCATCGTCGTCACCCCCACGGGATAGGGGCCCAGCTTTTCGGGATGATCGGTCGGGGGAAGAACGTCTTGAGAGTAAACACAAGTGGAAACGACTAATAACCCCAACATCCCACTGATCGATCGAATCATCGTCTTGCCACTCCCCACTTGTAGTCGATTCTCGCGTTACTTGTCACTGGGCGGAATGATGCTTGGGACAGGAACATTTTTCGCCGCCGCCAAAAGCTGTTGGCGCGCCTGCGTCTGTTGAGAAAGCCCCCACAGCCGAATGAAGCCGACCGCCGCATCATGATCGAAACCGTCGGCTTCATCGTACGTGGCCAACGTCTTGCTATAGAGGCTGTGCTCGGCCTCTCGACCATCAATCATTGCGTTGCCACGATAGAGTTTAACCCGGACGCGTCCCGTGACGTATCTCTGACTGCTCGCCACATACGCCATCAAATCCTGATGAAACGCGCTGAACCAGAGTCCATTGTAAACAAGATCGGCATACTGCTGAGCGACGAGCGTCTTGAATCGAAGCGACTCTTTCGAAAGGGTCAGATCTTCCAGCGACTTGTGCGCTTCGATGAGGACGACCGCCGCCGGCGCTTCGTACAACTCGCGCGACTTGATCCCGACGAGCCGATTTTCGACGACGTCGATTCGCCCGACACCATGCTTGCCGGCCACTTTGCCAACCTCTTCGGTGATCTCGACCAAGGTCATTTCGCGACCATTGAGACTGATCGGACGGCCTCGATCGAAACCGATCTCGATCCATTCGGGCTCGCTTGGCGCTTCTTCGGGATGCGTGGTCCACTGGAACGCGTCTTTGGGGGGAGGATTCCAAGGATCCTCGAGCGCGCCGCACTCGATGCTGCGTCCCCAGAGGTTTTGATCGACGCTGTAAGGGCTCTTCTTGGTTGCTTCGACCGGGATTTGATGCTTGGCGGCATAGTCGAGAGCTTGCGGGCGAGTCATCTTCCATTCGCGCACGGGAGCAATGATCTTCAGTTGCGGCGCCAGCGTTCGAAACGTAACTTCGAATCGAACCTGATCGTTCCCCTTACCCGTACAGCCATGGGCGACGTGTGTAGCCCCGATTTCTTTGGCGAGTTGGCACATTTCATAGGCGATAAGGGGCCGACCGAGCGCCGTGGCGAGCGGATAGCGTCCCTCGTACAGGGCATTGGCCATCAACGCTGGCAGAACGAAGTTCTCCATGAAGGTCGAGCGAACATCGCTGGCGAACGCCTCTTGAGCGCCGCTTTTAAGGGCTTTCTCTCGAATAGCGTTGATATCTTGTCCTTGGCCGAGATCGCAGGTGAAGGTGGCGATGTCGAGATCGTAGTTCTCTTTAATCCACGGAACCATCACCGAGGTATCTAATCCACCGCTGTATGCAAGAACCACTTTCCCTTTGGCCACCGATCACGCTCCTTGTCTCACTCGAAACTTTAACCGCCTCAGCCAGGATGTCGCCACCGAGAAGGTTCCGTCTTGCTGCGAGTTTTATGCCGACGGCCGAAGCGATCCAAATTCCTTCACCCTCGGATATCAGCGAATCCGTACGATTATTCGAAGGAAAGGAGCCGTCGTTTGCCAGTCTCGATTGCCGTGCTTTTGGTGTGGTTTTCGGTCGGCCAGCTTGCTGATAGGCCCAACGGGGGATCGCCCGCATCGACAGAATCGATGCAGGTTTCGAAGTTCGGCGAGCGGTTCGACGCGTTTCTGCTGTTTTGGCAAGATCGCCAATCAAACCTTGGGACGTTAGAAGAACTGCAATCCCGCCCCCCAGGCACATCGAGCGATTGGACCATTCTGATTCTCGGAGGAATGCCTACGCTTGAACAGCTCGGCATCGAAGTCGAAAGCTTCCTTCGAGAAGGGGGCTCCCTCCTGGTCGCGAGCGATCGCTCGATGAGTCTCCCGTTGGGGCCGGCGCTGCGGATCCTCCATGGACCCATTCGGAGCAGCCGAGATTCATCGAGCTATCAGGGGAACTCGGCATGTCCATTGGTGACTGAGTTTCGTCGAGATCATCCATTGATGGCCGGGATCGAAGAGATCGCCCTCAATTTACCGGGCGTTTTTGCAGGCGGTGACTCGGTCGTCTGGGGGATCGCGTACTTGCCACGCACGCTCGATGTGCGGGTCTTTTCTCGTGTTTGGTTGGTGGGTGGCGAACTCGATCTCGGTCGCTTCGTCGCTTCGTCCGATCAATCACCCTTCACCAATGAGATGATCGAAGAGGCCGACAATGCTCGGTTTGCCGACAACGTTGTCTCATGGCTCACCTCGAAGAGAGGAGGAAAAGGTGGGCGCGTGGTCTGTCTGATCAACGGTCGGCCGATCACCAAACTCGTCGATGAACGATTCATCTCGGGACAATGGGAATCTCGCCCCCCGACCAGCGAGATATTGAACGAGTTGCTTCGTGGTCTGCAAGAAGAGGATGTCCTCAATGCGGTGGCCCGCGAAGCGCAAGCGAGCCTGCATCAGGCGAGCCCCTGGCTCGTTCGGCAAGCGGGAACAGTTCTGGCGGGCTCGATCGTGGGGGCGCTGTTGGCATGGCGAATTCTCGGGGCTCGCGATGCTCGCACACCTTTTCAAGAACCTCTCCACTCGCAGGAAGGCTGGGTTCCCGCTCTTCATCGCTCCCTCACGTCGGGACTCCCGCGGACCGATCGCCTTTTAGAAACGCGACAGAAAGCAATGACGGCCGCTGGGCACTATCGGGAACAGATCCGGATACAGGCCAGGGCCTTCCTCCAACGATGGTTCGGCCCCGGGGGGTTGGATAACGCTTCAAGTATGGAACTTGATCAGGCAATTTCTTTCCCGGACGCTGGTTGGTGGACGCGCCGACGAATTCGCCTTCGGTTGGCGGGGCTACGTCGATTGGCCTCGAACCAGGGTCAAGAACAGGTCAACGAACGAAAGTTTCGCTTCTGGGAGTCGGAGATTCGTTGGCTCGATAGCATAAAGAGAGAGGTGTCGCCCCGACCAGGGTCGACTTCCGAGAACCATCCGAGTTGACCTCAAACCTGGGACGAGTCGTGGCAAACACCCCTCTTCCAATAAGCGCGTCCCGATCGACCGACCCAACGCTTTGGGCCGTTCCTATCGCGGATCTTAAAAAGAACGTTCAGCGGGAAGTGGCGAAAGTGGTCGTCGGTGCCGAGCAAGCGGTCGAGAGACTTCTTCTGGCGCTGCTGGTCGGCGGGCATGTCCTTCTCGAAGGTGTTCCCGGCGTGGCGAAGACGTCGCTGGCGAAAGCCTTCGCTCAGGCCTTGGGGCTTGATTTTCAGCGAGTCCAATTCACGCCTGATCTATTGCCGACCGATGTGACCGGTACACTCGTGCTCGACCGCAAGCAGAATGATTTCGTTCTTCGCCGGGGCCCCGTTTTCTGTCAGGTGCTTCTGGCCGACGAAATCAACCGCGCCCCAGCAAAGACGCAGTCGGCATTGCTTGAAGCGATGCAGGAAAAACAGGTGACCGTCGAGGGTTCGACGCTTCCGCTACCGCAACCGTTCATGGTGCTGGCTACGCAGAATCCCGTCGAGCAAGAGGGAGTTTATCGGCTTCCCGAGGCCCAACTCGATCGCTTTCTGGTTCGCATCGAGATGGACTATCCATCGCGGCAGACAGAGCTCGACATCCTTCGGCTTCACAGCGGCTTGACTCCGTCCGCCCCAGGGGAGGCCGCGAGCAGTCTCCCTCATGGAACCCCTAGCACGGTGACGACTGCCGAGAGTATTCTTGATCTTCGAGATCTCGTCCGTCATGTACACGCTGCCCCAGAGATTCTCGACTATGTCGTCGAGATCACTCGCCGTAGCCGACAACATCCAGATCTTTCTTTAGGGGCCAGTCCGCGAGCATCGCTGTACTTGTTTCAATGTGCCCGAGCGCGGGCGATGCTCGATTCGCGTTCCTTTGCCACCCATGACGACGTTCGCCAGATTGCTGGTTCCGTCTTAGGGCATCGATTGATTCTGAGGCCGGAATCCGAGATCGAGGGGAAGACAACGTTGGATGTGATTCGCTCGCTCTTAGATCAAATCCCGGTCACGAAGAGCCCCTAACACCATGACACGCCGAGGATTCTGGTTCTTGGCGGTCGCCGGTGGCGGTTTAGTCATCTCGATCGCTCTCCCTTCCCAATTTAGTGTCACCCTATTGTCACTATCGGCACTTCTTTGGTACGGCTACCTCTGGACGATGTTGAGATGGAAGAGGGATCTTCTTCTGCGGAAGATTCGTCTGGTCCGGTCGCTCGATGGAAAACTCATCGAGCCAGGCGCAACGCCGGCCACGCTCTGGGAAGATCGGTCGGCATGGGTCACACTCCGGATCGAGGGGGCCCGGGCTGGGCAGCTATCGCAAGCAAAGCTGGTCGATCGACTCCCCGCGCGGGTGATGGTTCGAGGTTCGACAGGCCAGGTGATTCCCCTGGGCGCGGCCAGCGAGCCGATCGTCATCGAGTATGAGATTTTGCCTCGCTACCCTGGTCGGCTCCGATTCGAAGGGGTCAGCATCGAGATCGCCGATCTGCCTGGTTTCTTTCGAATGCGAAGTTTTCTCCGTGGCGGAGAAGAGGCGAGGGTCTATCCCCGTCTGGCCGCGGACCCGCGCGCAGGATTGGCCGAAAAGAGTCGGCATCGGATGCTTGCGACCGGCGTTCATCGTCATCATCGGCCCGGGTCCGGATCGGAGATATTGAGTCTGCGCGACTATTTGCCAGGCGATCCCCCCAAACGAATCGCTTGGAAAATCTCGGCGCGGCGCGACATTTGGACAACCAAAGAGTTCGAGAGTGATGTGCCTGTTCGCTGTACTATTTTTTTGGATCATTCCTCGGCGGTGCGTGTCGGCTGGCCGGGCTTGACACCGCTTGTCGATCAGATTCGCTTGGCCTCGGCATTGAGTCGGTATTGGCTCGACAAGCGAGATCCGGTCGGGCTGGTGCTCGTGGATGATGACGGCGCTCAGACGTTGTTGCCGGCAAGCGGACCTCGTCATGAGGCGAAACTTCTTCGCTGGCTGGGCGATATCGCGTGCGCCCCGCCTAAGCCGAGCCCCTGTCCGATACCCTTGCTCCTCGAGCCCGCTCGCCAAGCGTGCGAAAAACTTTACCCGGAACTTTTCGAATCGAATGTACTGCGTCGCTACACGCCCGTGCAGCATTGGCGACGATTCATGGGTTGGCTCACGATGCCGGCCGGTCTGATCGCGCTGGGACTTTGGTGGCTTTCACGACTGATTTCACCCGCTGATTTTCAGCGGATCCTCGGGATCTCGGTCGGTATATCCATCGTTTTGTTTCTCGGATGGTGTGTTTGGTTTTTTCTCATTCAACGCAAGAAGCGGCGAAAAGGCTTTCAAGAGACTAAACGTCGCTATGAACTTGCTCACGTCATCGCCGCGGCAGAGAACCTAGGAGTGCAGGGGCCAGCCCTGCTCATGGAAAACGACGCGATGTTTACCCATTGCGTCCAACAATTCTTAATCGATCACGAAGTTCCTTATGCTCGTCCTTTGCACGATGAAGCGGGCCGATACGTTTTTTCAAGCACGGGCAAAATTCAGCATTTGGTACAAGCGATTCTCGCGTCGGTTTCTCGCGCGAAGGACAATGAGCTTTTTCTTCTCTCGGTCGATCTCTTCGAAGTGGAAAATGTCGAGCTGCTCCTGTCGGCGATCAAGGCGGCAAGGTCGCGGCACCACGACGTGATCATCGCCGCCCCTTGGCCCAGCGAATTGGCAGACCCAACGGAGCTCGGCGACCCAACCGAACTCCTGGCCCCGAATGAATGGGCGAAAGCGTCCGCGAAAGAGGGATCAACGGAGCAAGTCTCGGCAAGTTTAATCGAACATTACTTCCGGTCGTACGAGCTGCTTCGCCGAGAACTCGGACGCCTGGGGGTGGCATTGATCCTTGCTCGACCAGGCCGATCGGTCGGCCTGATCATGGAACGGGTCGAAGCGATTCGCTCGGCACGCATCCACGCTCGTCATCGCTAACGCGATAGGTTGCGGCAGAAGCTCGCTGGGTTCCTCGCGGCAAGGCTGTTAAGATACCTCGGGCGAGAAATGAAGGCGGGCTCGGGGTAGCGTGGATGGACCGCTGGTCGGTAACGTTTCTCGAACCTTGGTGGCTCTTAGGCCTGGTCAGCCTGCCCTTCGTTGTTTGGTTAAGTCGCCGAAGCCTGGCCGGGCTGGGGCCTTACCGGCGTCTTGTCGCCATCCTCTGTCGATCGACCGTTTTAGCGTTGGTCTTCTTTGCCCTGGCGGACATCCAATGGGTCGGCGAATCTCGCCAGATCTGCACGCTTTTCCTTCTCGATCAGTCCCAAAGCATATCCGATGCCGAATCCGAACGAGCCCTCGAAGCGATTTCGCTTCAGATTTCCAAACGCCCGCGCGACCGTGATCTGGCGGGTTTGATTGTGTTCGGCAAACAAGCCCGTGTCGAACTGCCGCCGGCCCTTTATCCGCGCGATCAACAACTTCGTCAAGTCACAAGCAATGTCGATCGACAAGCCAGCGATATCGGAGCGGCGATTCAGTTGGGGCTCGGCTCGCTTCCTCCGAACACGACGGGGCGTCTTGTTCTCTTCACCGACGGGAATCAGAACCGCGGTAATGCCGTCGCCCAGGCGGCCATCGCTCGGAGAAATAACGTTCCCATCGATGTGGTGCCGATCGAGTATCGCTACGATGCGGAGATCCTCGTCGATAAAGTCGTCTCGCCGCCGGAACTCCGCAAAGGAGATACCGCGAACCTCAAAGTTGTGATTCGCAGCAGCCAACCCGCGAAGGGAATTCTTCGCCTAACCCGTGTTGAAGATGGTCGCCGACAGATCATCGCCGAGGAGACGGTGGAACTTCGCGAGGGGCTTAACGTCAAGTTTGTGCAACAGACTGTCGACGTGCCGAGCCTCTCCAGCTACGAAGCGACATTCGAACCCGACGCGAGCAGTACCGACACGCTGGCTCGCAACAACACGGCCGCCGGCTTTACATGGGTGCGCGGCGAAGGACGTGTTCTGATCATCGCGCCGGCTCAAGAGATCATCACACCCCTATTGGATTCTTTGCAGGCCGATAAACTCGCCGTTGTCCGTCGCGACCCATCGCAGCTTTCCGAGGATCTTTCTGAACTGGCGGCGTTCGATGCCGTCATGCTGATCAATGTCCCGGCCGAGACTCTTGGAGAGAAGAGACAGCAAATCATCGCCACCAATACCCGGTCGCTGGGGGCGGGACTCATCATGGTTGGTGGTCCTGATAGTTTCGGCCCAGGGGGATACAACGGCTCGCCGATCGAACAGGCCCTTCCCGTAGAGATGGAGGTGAAAGCGACCAAGCTCACCAGCAAGGGAGCTTTAGTCCTGATCATGCACGCGTGCGAGATGCCGGAAGGGAATTTCTGGCAGAAGAAAGTCGCTCAGTTAGCGATTCAGCAGCTCTCCGCCCAGGACGAATGCGGATTGCTGTATTGGAATGGAGTCGCGTCATGGGGATTCAAGCTGCAAGAGGTCGGTGATCGGCAACTCATGAATGCCCGAATCGACGCCATGGTGCCAGGCGACATGCCTGATTTCGTCGGAACGATGCAGATGGGGTACAACGCATTGCGAACGAGCGAGGCACTTAGCAAGCACGTCATCATCATCAGTGACGGCGACCCCGCACCACCTTCGGACTCGATGCTGAACCTTTTTCGGCAATCAAAAATCTCGGTCTCGACCGTTGCCATTGCTGCTCACGGCAAGTTTGAAGAGAAAGTCATGAATCGAATCGCCGTCCTCACCGGAGGAAGGTTCTATCGCGTGACCAGTCCGAGGACGCTGCCAGAAATCTACATGAAAGAAACCCGTTCGGTGAGTCGGCCTCTCATCTTTGAGCAGCCGACCCCCTGGAATATTCGGGTCGATTATGGCGGCGAACCGATTGCGGGCTTGGCGGACCAAAGGGATCTCCCCCCGATCCGAGGCTTCGTGATGACGACGCCGAAAGAGACGGCCGTCGTCGAGATATCCTCGCCGCTGCCGGCCGAGAACCCGCGCAACCCGATCGTGGCCCATTGGCAATACGGTTTGGGTCGAAGCGTCGCCGTGACCATGGATGCCGGGGAACGGTGGGCGAACTCGTGGGTTGCCAGCGGCCTCTACGGAAAGTTCTGGTCGCAACTTGTCCGGTGGTCGATGCGACCCGAGGCAAGCGATCGGCTTACTGTTTCGAGCCAAGAGAAGGATGGGCTGGTAAGAGTCATCGTCAGTGCCACCAGCCCAACAGGCGAGTTCCTTAACGATCTACCGATCGAGAGTGCTCTTGTGAAACCGGATGGCAATACCGAGCCTCTTCTTTTCAAGCAGACCGAACCAGGCAAGTACGAAGCGTCGTATGGAGCCGACGACCAGGGGACGTATGTTGTTCGATTGAGTACCCAGGGGGCCGACGGCTCGCGCGAGTTGGCATTCCTGCCGCATCAGATCTCGTACCCTCCGGAGTATCGCGAAACCGCCAGCAGGCGCGACCTGGCCGAGAGCGTGGCGCTTGCCGCCGGGGGCCGAACCCTGGAATGGAATCAGCTTGATCGGTCGGGCCTCTTCGCGGAACCGAGTCGCCCCGCCCGGCATCGACAGGAGGCCTGGCCAACCGCCTTGCTGGCGGCGCTTGTCCTCTTTCTTTTTGACGTCGCGATTCGAAGAATATCGATCGATTCAAAGGAAATCGTAGGCAAAAGTCTGCAAGCATGGGCTCGATGGCGAGGTCGAGGCCTCGAAGCTCCCATCGCGACTCTCGATCGGTTACGATCGATTAAGGAGGAAGTCGGCCAAGAGCTTCGGCAGCGGCGCTACACACCCTCGACGGAAAGTCCGGGGAATGATTCTTTGCTTGCTTCGAGCCCGAAGGTCGCGCCCATCGAACCCGCTTCCCCTTCGCCGGGCTTGGTCGAGGAACCAAAGGCTAACAGCGAGACCGACGAGGCGTCGCATACTTCTCGGCTCCTCCGCGCCAAGCGGCAAGTATGGGAAGAACGCGACCAGAAGAAACGAGACGACACTTGAGTCAAGCATCGACCATGATTGAGAAGCAAGCTCGCGATCTGGTGGACAGAATCCGCTCGTACGGGCCCGTCGCCGTCGCGCTGAGCGGGGGTGTCGATAGCAGCGTCGTGGCTAAAGCGGCGTTCCTTGCCTGGAGTGAACAGGCATTCGCCATCACCGGCCGCAGCGCCAGCGTCCCTCAAGAGGAATGGGAACTCGCGCGGAACATCGCCCGACAGATCGGTATCAAGCACGTTCTTCTCGACACGAACGAGTTCAACAACGATCGCTACATCGCCAACGATGGGACTCGATGCTACCACTGCAAGACCGAACTCTACTCGCAGATTGTCGCTCGCCGGGAAGAGCTCGGTGTCGCCATTGTTTGCAGCGGCGCCAATGCCGACGATCGCGGGGACTATCGGCCCGGATTGCAGGCGGCGGCCGAGCATGGTGTACGTCATCCGCTCGAAGAACTGGGATACAACAAAGAGGTGGTTCGCGGGTTGGCGCGATATTGGGAGTTACCGAACTGGAATAAGCCGGCCGCCCCCTGCCTGTCGAGTCGTATTGCCGTTGGTGTGGCAGCGACGCCCGAACGAACCAAGCGAGTCGAACAGGCCGAGCGTTTTCTGCGCGAAGAGGGGCTCGTGCAGTTTCGGGTTCGCCATCATGCCGACGAACTGGCCCGGATCGAGGTGGAAGAATCGGACTTCGCTCGCTTGCTTGATCCCTCGTTCCGTCGACGGACCGTCGAGCAACTACAATCGTTCGGATTCCGCTTCGTGTCACTGGATCTGGTCAGCTTCCGGTCGGGCTCGCTCAATGTGATGGTCCCGGCCGAGCTTTTGCGAGCGGCTGGCTCGGCTTTGACTCGGACCACAGACTAGTCCATCTTTCATCGAAATTCTCTCGATTTCGAGGTGCCCCGAGGATCTGGCGGCCCGGCGTTTTCGCCCACATCACCCCCACATTACCGGTCCAAATCAGGGGCTTTGTCGCGTAAGCTCTCTCCTTTCGCCCAGATTTCACTTAGGGGCTAATGGACTGCGGTATACTGCCGATAGCGGGGATCCCACGGTCGGACCTCGAAAGGTCTCTGGTACGTTCCACTGATGCAAGCGCCGACCACGATTGATGAGTTTCTTTCTCTGGCGGTGAAAGGCAAGCTGCTGGATCCCGGACGCTGCGCGACGATTCAATCGAAGCTGGCGGAGTCCTCGGGTCATATCACTGAACCACGTCGTTTGGCCGAGCTCTTAATTCGCCAAAACATCCTCACTCGTTTTCAAGCTGATCAACTCTTGCTGGGACGAGCAAAGGGTTTTTGGGTTAAGAACTACAAGATTCTCGACCAGGTTGGCATCGGCGGGATGGCGCGGGTTTTTCTCGCCGAACATGCGATCATGCGAAGAAAAGTCGCTCTCAAGGTTCTCCCGACTTCGAAATGTTCCGACCCACCTTCGCTTGCTCGATTTCTGCGAGAAGCCCGGGCGATCGCCAGCATCAATCATCCCAATGTCATTCGCGCTTTCGATATCGATCAAGATGCCGACTTCTATTACATCGTGTTGGAATTTGCCGAGGGGCTCACCGTCGCCCAATACGTCGAGAAGCACGGGGCGATCCCTTGGCCCCAGGCTTGCGACTACACGTATCAATCGGCCGCCGGCCTGGAACATTTGCTCTCTTGTGGCTTGATTCACCGCGACATCAAACCTTCGAACATCATCATTGAAAAGACCGGGACGATTAAACTGGTCGATCTTGGTTTGGCCGTCTTCTTCGAAGAGAAGGAGATGGATCCTCTGACCCTGAAGTACGATCAAAACGTCCTTGGGACGGCGGACTATCTCGCTCCGGAACAAGCGATTGACAGCCACAACGTCGACGGTCGCGCCGACATCTACAGCCTGGGGGCAACTCTCTGCTTCATGCTTTGCGGCCAACCACCCTTTCCAGATGGGACTATTGCCGAGCGATTGCACGCGCATCAGAGTGTTCCTTTCGAGTCGATTCGCGACCGAGCCCCCGATGTCCCCAAGGATCTCGATGCCATCCTGCGAAAAATGCTGGCGAAAAAGCCAGAGGATCGTTTCGCATCGATGACGCAACTCCGCGCGGCGTTGCGGCGGTTTTTGCCGATCAATTCGGTTTCTGCACAGCTTTCGGGGACCTTTGCGATGCTGCAAGGACAGACCGCCGAGACCCGCCGAGCCGAAGCTGACGAAACATTGCCCGGCCAACCGATTCTGCCCGGCTCGCCCGTGGGCGAGAGTTCTCCTCGCCCGACCTCGAAGAGTGATATCCGAGTGGTCGGCCCGCCGAAGCAGCCAGCAAGTCGTTCGAAACCTAATCAGGATGATGTCGCTTTAGAGAGTGACACCAGCAATACCGACTCGTCGACAACCTTGCCCACGGGGCTTTCACAGCGAATGCTCTTGGGGACGGTGGGTGGGACGCTGATGGTCGTTTTAGCGGTCGCGGTCGGGTACTTTTACCTCTATCAATGATCGCTCGAGGGTGAAAGCGATCCTCACCTCGTTCGAAGAATTGATTCTGTCGGCCTGGCGTCATTCCTCGGAGGATCTCCTTTGATCATCGTGGACGAATTGGTTCATCAGTTGGAAGAATGGTTCCCGAAGGCGTTGGCGGAATCTTGGGACAATACCGGGCTTCTTCTTGGTGATGAGCAAACGCCCGTGGAACGAGTCATGACGAATCTATCCCTAACGGAGGCTTCCGCCGAAGAGGCGATTCGTGAGAAGGCTGACCTGGTGATCTCGCATCATCCGATTTTTTTCCGAAAGGTCTCGCGATTGACGGCCCAGGGGCCCGACCGGCCGGCCTATCTGCTGGCGCGCGCGGGGATATCCCTCTATAGCCCGCATACTTCTTTCGACAGTGCCTCGGCCGGCATCAACGAGCAATGGGCCAACCTGCTCCACTTGAGCGAAGTCTCGCCGCTTGTCCCTGCCGAGCCCGGGCAGTGTAAATTCGTGGTCTTCGTTCCCGAGCGGGATCTCGAAAAGGTGAGCCAGGCAATGTTCGCGGCCGGTGCAGGAATAATCGGGGAATACCGCCAGTGCAGCTTTCGCATGATGGGTACAGGAACGTTTCTCGGCTCGGAGAATTCCAACCCCTCTGTCGGTCAATCCGGCCGACTCGAGGAAGTGGCAGAGCTTCGGTTGGAAGTCGTGGTTCCCGCGGCACAGCGTGATGCGGTCATTCGCGCGATCCGCGCTTCCCACTCCTATGAGGAGCCTGCCTTCGACATCTATCCATTACAAGCAGAGCCAAGTTCCGTCGGGACCGGTCGGCAGGGAATTCTTCCGCAAGCGACGCCGCTGGGGGAATTGGCGCGGAAGGCAGGCCAAGCGGTGAAGAGGCGTCACGTCGAAATCGTTGGCCCCGTCTCGGCATTGTGCCGCCGAGTCGCCATAGGGTGCGGCTCGGCTGGGGAGTTGATCGCCCGAGCCGCTCGCGCCGGCAACGACGTCTTCGTGACGGGCGAGGCTCGCTTTCACGATTACCTCGAAGCGGAACGGCTCGGGATTCATCTGATCCTATTAGGGCACTACGCTTCGGAACGATTCGCGGTCGAACAACTTGCCGACCGGATGCGTCGGCAATGGCCTTTGCTTTCCATCTGGGCCAGTAAAGAAGAAGAGGATCCTTCTTGTGTGGTCCCGATCGCTTGAGAAAGCCTCGGGGTGGCATCGAAAAGGGGGATGTGTTTCTTTTTGCCAATACCGAAGCGGGAGAATTTCGAAAAATTTTTGCCCTCAAATTTTATGTCCGTCACCCAGACCATCCAAAGTGAACTTCCCAAACCTGCCGAACAATCCAATTTACCCATCAGTCCCGCATGACTCAGTTTTCTCCTCATTCTTAAGGCCTTCATTTCCGATCTAGTACCTAGCTGCGGTGATCCTCCTGGATTCAGGGAGATTACCAACGTAACGGAATCCGCTGGCTGTTCGAGACCCAGAGCTTTTCGAACAGCGGGATGGATTCCTGAAGGCTGGCCTTCCCTGTCAGCCTCGTTCCGTACCCACAGCCCGGCTTGGGATAGACCCCGGCCGACCGAGAGCAGAAGTAACGGAACTGGAGTGCCAACCAATGAGGAAGGTGTTTACCACCGGCCAAGTTGCCAAGATTTGCAAGGTCGCCCCGCGGACCGTCAGCAAGTGGTTCGACTCCGGTCGCCTCGTGGGATATCGGATTCCTGGCTCCCAGGACCGCCGAATCCCTCGTGAGCACCTGATTCGATTCCTAAAAGAACATCAAATGCCTTTGGGCGAACTCGAAGAGGAGGCCTTCAGCAAGGTTCTCATCATCGGGACCGATCGAATGATGATCGATCGCCTGAATGGCATGCTACCTGAGGCGGATGACTACAAGGTTCAGATTGCCCACAGCGGTTTCGAGGCGGGCATTCAAGCCGAGTCGTTCCATCCCGACGCGATCGTGTTGGATCTGGCGATGGGCCGAAGCGAAGGTCTTCAAATCGTTTCGAATCTTCGCAAGAACATGAATTATGACGATGTGGTGATCATCGGCCTGGCGGCTGAGGATGAGCCCAATCCTGATTCGTTGACTCAGAACGGATTCAACGAAGTTTTCAAGAAGCCTTTCGATCCGGCACTCTTGACCGAACGATTGCGAACACTCATCCGTCAGCGAAAGGATCTCCTTTAGCCTGCGGATACCCGTGACCTGAGAAATCCGGCAGGATCGAGTTTCTCTTTTCTCTCCAGTTCCGCATCAGTTTCATCAGCCGATCGTTTGCCTCACGCCTAGGCGTGTGGAGAGCGGTCGGCTGCACGGGTTTCTTGATCAATGCTCCCGCAACACCGGCGGAGACCGGAAATCACTTTTTCCAACATGGAAAACCCCCCTCCCTAGCCGTATGATCCCAGCAATTTCCAGGCAGTCAGACGGCCAGCCCGTTCGCGGGAGAACGGCACCGTTTGCGTAAAGACGGCTGAGTCGGCCCGCCCTTGTCGGGGCTATCGACACCTTGGTTTCGATGGTGGCGAACTGGTCATGTTGGCACCGTAGGTTTCGGGCTGCCCAAACCGAGTGAGAGGAAAGGAAATCAAATGTCTATCCACGTGGGTGAAGCCCTGGTCGGGGAAGGTAACGAAGTTGCTCACATCGATCTTTTGATTGGCAGCAAGGATGGGCCGGTCGGCGCGGCATTCTGCCAGGCACTTGTCGACCAGAAGATGGGGCACTCCAACTTGCTGGCCGTTCTCGAGCCGAACCTTATCTGCAAGCCCGCCACGGTCATGATCACCAAGGTGACGATCAAGGGAGCCAAGCAGGCTGTTCAGATGTTCGGGCCGGCACAGTACGGCGTCGCTAAGGCTGTGGCCGACTCGGTTGCTGCCGGCGTCATTCCTAAAGACAAAGCCGAGGATCTGGTCATCGTCTGTGGCGTCTTCATCCATTGGGAAGCCAAGGACGATAAGAAAATCTTCGAATACAACTACGAAGCGACCAAGCTTTCGATCGCTCGCGCCATGAAGAATGAGCCGAGCATCGACGAGATCCAGTCGAAGAAGGACACGGCCAAGCACCCGTTCTCGGGCGTCTAAGCCGATCTTTCGGCCGATCGTTCGTGAACGGGATCCGGGCAAATAGCTCTTTCCCACCGGAGGTCGACCCACTTCATCGTCACTTAAAGAGCGAGGCTTTCCTGGCCTCGCTCGATTTTTAGGTACATGATCTTTAGCCTGCAAGGACTTTGGCCAATGTCCGCCAAACGCCGAATTCTGGTTCAGCTCGACAATGACCATTTTCCCAGCGTCTTCGATCGCGTGGTTGCCATCGATGCCGGCGTCGAAGAACTATTCAGTTATGGCGGAATCGACCCCGAGCATGTCGAGTCGTTGGTCCATGGTGCCATCTTTACCCGCGGGCCAGCCGATCTCAAAAGCACCGCTATCTTTGTCGGAGGCCGAAACGTCACGCGCGCTGAGGAAATCTTTCACGCGGTCCAGCGAAGCTTTATTGGCGGCATGTTCCGAACCAGCGTGATGCTCGATCCCAACGGCGCTAATACCACCGCTTCGGCGGCCGTCTTAACGGCGAGTCGGCATATCGACTTGGCCCATGCCAAATCGCTGGTGTTGGGAGGGACTGGCCCCGTCGGGCAGCGTGTCGCGCTCTTACTGGCGCGTCAGAAATCTGCGGTCTGGGTATCTTCGCGAAGCATTGATCGAGCGCAAGATGTCTGCAAAGCGATCCTCGATAAAGTCCCTGACGCGAGGGTTTTCCCCACTGCCGAGAACGCTGCCGATTCGGCCGCGCATCACCCGGAGCAATTTCAGTTGGTCATCTCCGCGGCAGCGGCGGGTGTACGAACGGTGACTCAGCAACAGATCCAATCATCACCGGCGCTCAAGCTGCTCATGGACTTGAATGCTGTACCTCCGCTGGGAATCGAAGGGATCCAAGTCACTGATTCTGGTAGAGAAGTCAACGGTGTGTTGCATTTCGGCGCCATCGGCATCGGCGGCACGAAGATGAAAATTCACAAGGCAAGTATCGCTCGGCTCTTTCAATCGAATGATCAATCGCTTGATGCCGAGCAGATTTTCGACCTGGCACTTCGGATGGAATTTTAACCGACAAGGCACCAGCATTTTTTCGATGGGGATGCGGATCCGATCGATTACGGAATCACTTCACCACGTTGAAC
Source organism: bacterium (assembly GCA_019753235.1). Lineage (GTDB taxonomy): Bacteria > Planctomycetota > Planctomycetia > Kolteriales > Kolteriaceae > JAIELF01. The sequence continues at coordinate 7,942 of JAIELF010000013.1, read as the reverse complement.
GGTGACATGTTTGGGGGCGATGAAACCTAGCCGAGCCTTCTCCTGTCGAACTTCGATCAGTGTCACACTGATGTCGCGATCGAAATAAAGCGTCGTATGGGGATCGAGCGCGAACCAATGATCATGGCCATCTTGCCTGCCATTGATCCGTCTTCGTCCTTTGCCCCCTTCCCACTCGATGCGGGTGGACTTCGGCGCGCGAATCTCGGCAATGACTTTTGAATCAAGCACCGCGACAACTTCGACGCGAATCTTTCCACCGAGAACCATCGATTGATCTTTCTTCCGTGCAATCACCAGCATCGATTCGCATCCTTGTAACGCCTTGGATTCCTAATCCACTGGCCCATCCCAGGGCATCCCAACAAAGCTTTCGCTTCGTCTTGGTTACTTCGGTCCGAAAACATGTCCTGTTCGATGCGTCGCCACGCGGTACACCGATGTCCGCGCGGTGATGAAAAGCGTTTTGCCATCCGCCCCGCCGAAAGTCGCGTTCGAAGGAACTTCCGGCAAGGTGATCACCTCCGTCACCGTTCCATCCGGCTTGATCACTTGCACCCCGAGTCCCGTCGTCGCGTAAAGAAAGCCCTCGGAATCGATCGTGCATCCATCGCCGCCCGAATCCTTTTGGCCTGCTGGCTGACGGAGATTCGCCCAGGCTTTACCCCCATCGATCTGCCCAGGTCCCGTTACCTCATACCTCATGACTTGCGACTGACTCGAAGGGACGACGTACAACTTGCTCTCGTCCGGCGAAAGAATGATTCCGTTGGGGTTGGGAAGCTCGTCCACTACTCGGCGAACTTTTCCGTCCGCCGAAAGGTAATAGACACTTCGAACCTTCTGGGGCCAAGGCTTGGGGGCGCGAAATTCTGGATCGGTGAAGTACACCCCCCCTTGCTTATCGACAACTAAGTCGTTGGGAGCATTGAACCGAACCCCTTCGTATTCGCCGACCAAAAGCTGTCGGCTGGCGGCATCACCCCAGCGATACTTAGCAATGCTTCCATCCATCTCGCATGCGAAGAGGAAGTCACCCCACGCCAACAGCCCGTTCGAATGGTGCGAAGGATCGGCAAACTTCGACAGCTTGCCTTCTGCATCGATGCGGTAAATGATCCCCGCAGGAACATCGGAGAAGTAAAGCGATCCCTTCCCATCCCAGGCAGGGCCCTCTGTGAATTGAAATCCCGTCCGAAAGCGTTCCACTTTACCCGCGAGGACAGAGGAACTCTCTTCCGCGCGCGTTTGCATGGAAGAGAAGGTCAACACATGACTCAAGAGGATCAAGATCATCCACGTTCGCAGCATTCGCTTGGATCTCCTTTGTTGCACGGGAGTCTAATGACCTGTGAGGAATGTTGCTATGCCAACAAGCGAAGTGATGCGGATACACGATCAATCACGTCGGAAGTATGCCGAGTTATCCACACCGAAGGATGAAGCGCCGTTGATGATCGTTCGACGAGATCAGTATCCTGCTGCCGCACCATCTTTTCGATGTTCACTCGCGCCTTGTAACATGCCGTTTTCTTCATCGATGAGGATGGCTTGGTAACCGCCGAACTCAGAAGGGTTTCCGAGCCGAACACGGTGCCCCTTATCACGCAAATGTTTGAGCGTGGTCTCGGGCAGGCCTGCTTCCAGAAGAACCTCGCCGCCATCGGTCATCCTTCCGCCGGTCGGGGTCGACGATCCATCATGTCGGCATCGAATCGCTTCGCCAGCCAACTGAATGTTCATTTGATGATCGATGATGTTCAGGAGAACCTGAACATGGCCTTGAGGTTGCATGTCTCCCCCCATCACGCCGAAGCTCAGCCAAGGCTTTCCATTTTTGGTCGCCATTGCGGGAATAATAGTGTGAAAAGGACGCTTGTGCGGCGCTACAACGTTGGGATGTCCCTCTTCCAATGTGAACAAACTGCCACGATTCTGAAGCGGAAAGCCCAGATCACCTGGAACATGACCTGAACCCCAGCCGGCAAAATTACTTTCGATCAACGAAACAACATTTCGATCTCGATCGACCACCGTCAGGTAGACGGTGTCCCCCTGTTTAAGCCGAGCATCGCCCGGCTCGTACGACATTGCTCCTTTCTGCGGATCGATCAACGCGCGTCTTTGATCGGCGTACTCTTTACTGATCAGTCGAGCAATCGAAACATCTTTGGCGAAATCAGGGTCTGCATACCAGCGAGCTCGATCTTCGTACGCCAGCTTCTTCGCCTCGACGAAGAGATGAAGAAACTCGGGCGAATGCGGACCCATCGCGCGAATGTCGTACTTTTCGAGAATGTTCAGCATCGTCAGGACGGCAATCCCTTGCCCATTGGGGGGAAGCTCCCAAATGTCGTAGCCACGATAGTTCGTCGAGACCGGCGCGACCCAGTCGGAATGATGGTCTTCGAAATCTTTGATGGTGAATAAACCGCCAACTTTTTGACTGTAGTCAACGATCTGTTGGGCAATCGGCCCTCGGTAGAAGGCGTCGCGGCCTTCCTTGGCGATCATTCGAAGCGTTGCCGCCTGATACGGGTTGCGAAGCGTCTGCCCTACACGCGGCAATTTGCCATCGGGCAAGAACGTCTTTTTCACGTCCGGCAATCGTGCCAAGTTCGGCGCGCTCACCTGCCAGAATGCGCCGATCAATTCGACAAGCGGAAATCCTTCCTCGCCATATCCGATCGCCGGGGCAAGAATCTCTTCAAGCGACTTTGAACCGAACCGCTGATGAAGTTCGTTCCAACCATCGACGCAGCCCGGCACGCTCCAGGAGAGTGGCCCCGAGCCAGGAATACTGTTCATTCCCTTTTGCAGAAAGTATTCTCGCGTGGCCGCATAAGGCGAGCGCCCGCTCGCATTCAGACCGTAAAGCTTTTGCGACTTGTTCTCCCAAACAATCGCAAAAAGGTCCCCTCCTAATCCACAACTCATCGGCTCCACGACACCCAATGCAGCATTGGCGGCGATGGCCGCATCAACCGCGTTACCCCCCGCTCGCAAAATGGAAAGACCCGCCTCGACCGCGAGTGGATGACTGGTCGCCACCATACCGTGCTTGGCCATCACGACGCTGCGAGTCTGGTGAGGATTTCCCGCGGGTCGAGACGCCACGACCAACTCGCCCCCTGCAAGGCTTGCTCCTAACATGATCAACATCCATCCCATGGCCGGTCCCTCATGATCGTTTCGAAGCGATCGAGCCTCGGCGGCCGAACTCGCCCACCGTAAAGAGCTATGATACACCAACAAGACAGAGCGAGGCCTCTCTGCATCTGAAGGAATCTATCAGCATGACTCGATGCTTGGTCACCGGCGGAGCCGGCTTTATCGGATCGCATCTCGTGACGGCGTTGATCGAAAGAGGCAACGAAGTCCACGTGGTGGATGATCTATCCAGCGGCAAGCGAGAGAATCTCGAACACCTCCCCGGTGGCTATCGGCTCTTCGAGGGAAGCATCCTCGATCGCGACCTGTTGGCGGAGGCGGCTGCGGGTTGCACGCTCGGGTTTCATTTGGCCGCGATGGTTTCGGTCCCCAAAAGTATCGAACAGCCAGCTCTCTGCCACGAACTCTGCGCAACGGGAACCTTGCGCGTACTCCTCGCGCTGATGGATGCCGGCGCGAAGCGATTGGTCTACTCCGGAACGAGCGCATCGTACGGCGATTTGGCGGAGTGCCCGATTGATGAAACCTCGCCGGTCGATCCGATCTCTCCTTACGCGGCCGGCAAGCTCTCTGGCGAACTTTACTGTCAAACGTACGCTCGGCTCGGCAAGATCGAGACTGTCCGCTTGCGGTACTTCAATGTGTTCGGTCCGAGACAGGACCCGCGTAGCCCTTATTCAGGCGTTATCTCTTTGTTCACGTCGGCGATGTTGGCGGGCAAGAGCCCCACGATTCTGGGTGACGGCTTGCAGAGCCGAGACTTCGTTTATGTCGCCAATGTAGTGGATGCGAACCTTCGAGCTGCCACCACACCCCAGGCCAATGGCCGAGTTTATAATGTCGGAGCAGGTGGACGACAGACGCTCCTCGACTTGATATCGGCCCTCAATCGACAACTGGGAACATCGATCGAGCCGACCTTTGGCCCGGCCCGCGCGGGCGATGTTCGCCACAGCCAAGCAAATATTGCCGCCATCGAGAGAGATCTGGGCTATCGACCGATCGTTTCGTTCGAGCAGGGACTCCGGAATTGTCTGGACTACTATGGCATGAGCCCTGTCGACAACACCGGTTCCTGAATCCGACCAACTTCCCGCCTTAACAAAACTGGCGTCGCGGCCCACATGCTGCTACGTTGGGAGTGAAGGATGTTCTTGATTTCCGGGCCTGCCGGGCAGTCCAAATAGGCGCGAGGACCAGTGGTGCTGTTGAAAGTCTTCCCAAAAACGTTTTTGTTGATGGCCCTCGTCTGGCTGGCAGCGATGCGAACGCTGACTTTGGCGGACGAGCCCGCAACAAAGGGCACGTTCACGGAACCCTCGGCCGGCTTACCCGCGGACCCACTCGAACCATTTGTTCCCGCCAAGCCGATCGACGATGCCGAGAAAGCGAAAGTCGAGGCCAAGAAGTTCTTCGTCCTAGGCGTTTCCCAACTCGATCAACGGAACGTGTTGGCCGCCAAAAGGTCTTTTGAGAAAGCTCTTTCGCTCGATCCGGACAATGTTGCGGTCTTAAAGGAACTGGTGCCACTCGCGCTGCAGTTGAACGACGTCGCCGCCGGAATGAAGTATTGCGAGCGAGCCGTTGCTCTTGATCCGAAGGATTTTCGTCTGCTTCATTTGCTCGCCGGCCGACAGGCCGAGGTCGGCAAGCTCGTCGATTCCGTCAAACTCTTAGAGCAAGCTCGGCAAGTCGAAGGCGTCCTTAAGGAAGATCCTCGACTCTACATCCAGATTCGAAGTGACCTCGCGCAGCATCTCGAAACATTGGGTAGAAATGAAGAGGCGATCTCTCCGCTGCAAGAGCTTCTTCATTTATCCGAGAACTCAAGCGCTCCGGGCATCACCGAGTTCACAAAGCGGTTTCTTGATCGCCGAAAATTCATGGACTACGAACAACTAGGACGATCCCTGGCCAAGGCGGGGAGATTCGACGAAGCGATTGCCACGCTCGACAAAGCAAGATCGAGTGAAGATCGAGGCAAACGTCTTTCTCTCGTAATTGCGGAGGTGTCGTTTGATCGTGGCGACTTCGCTCGGGCTGCCAAAGAGCTAGAAATCTACGCCGCACTGGGATCACAAAACCGGGCTGCCCTTGATCTCTATGCGAAGACTCTGGAGAAGCTGGCCCGCTCGAAAGACCTTGTGCCGCAAGTGAGTCGTTGGTTGGAGGCCGATCGCGATAATCCGGTCCTTCGCGAGTTCTATGCCGAGCGTCTCATCGATGCCGGCGAGTTCCAAGCCGCCCAAGCAGAGCTCGATCGATTGCGGGGTCGGGCGGCGACCGTGCCATTGACGATTCGTCTCTATCGTAAGATGAACGATCCCAAGAAACTTTTGGATGCATTCATTGATGTCGTTCGCGGGACGGACCGGACCGATACCATCGCCGAACAGATCAAAGCAACGACCGAAGATCAAGAACTCCTTGACGCTCTGGCCAAGGCGGCCCGCGAAGTCAATGGACCCGATCAGAAGGCTTATTACGCCTCTTATGTGGTTGCCAAGTTGGCGACGATGGCGAAGAACGGACCGATGGCGATCGAGTTTCTCACGCGATGCCTGGGGGATAAGAAGGCTCCGCCCGATCCGAATCTTTACGAGGAACTGATCACGCTGCTTTGGGAGAACAAGAAGTTCGAAGAAATCCTCTCGGTTGCGGATCAAGCAGAAAAGGCGATTCCGCAGTTTCGATCTACCTTCGTCGAGTATCGTTCGCGGGCGCTCGAATCGCTGGGCCGAACCGATGAGGCGATTGCCTTGCTTGACCAACTCGTCAAGGAGTCGAAGAGTCCCGAAGAGACGATCAGCACACGCTTGGCCATCGCTCGGCTTCAGATGCAGCGAGAGAAATTCGACGAAGCGATCACCATTTGCCGATCGGTCGAGGATCAATTTCCCAACAGTCAGCAGTTGCCTTATGTCCGTTACATCTTGGCGACGGTCCTTTCGCAGAAAGGGGACATTGCCGAGTTCGAGAAGACGATGCTGTCGTTGATTCAAGAGTCCGAAGGGATTCGTGGCGATTTTTTAGCAACGCTTCACAACGATCTGGGTTACACGTGGGCCGAGCATGATAAGAATCTCGACCAAGCGGAAGTCATGATCCGTAAAGCGCTCGAAGCCAAGCCCGATGAACCCGCTTACCTCGACAGTCTCGGTTGGGTTCTCTTCAAACTGGAACGGTACGAGCAAGCCGCCGAGAGCCTACGCAAAGCGACGGACTCTCCCAAAGGACAAGATGCCGTCATTTATGATCACCTAGGTGATGTCTACTTGAAGTTGAATAAAAAAGTGGAAGCAGGACGGGCGTGGGAAAAGGCACGCGAGCTGTTGACCGAGAATAAGACGACGAAAGCTCGTCAGCAGCGAGAGCAGATCGAAAAGAAGATGCAGCTTCTGCAGGATTCTTCGTCGGCAAGTTCCACGCCTAGTCCCTAAAAGATGGGCGGAATCAAAAGCCGCACGGAGAACCATCAAGCAAAATCAGGCAAGTGCGTCGGCACGAGAGCCGCTGACGCATCGGCATGGTGTGCGAGAGAAAGAGCAGACAAAATCAAGGTCTTAATAGAGGGTTGCTCGTGGCTGGTCATTCCCACGCAAAGAATATCAAGATTCGCAAAGCATCTGTCGACGCGAAGCGAAGCAAGATTTTTACCAAGCTTTCTCGCCTGATCACGATCGCGGCCCGCGAAGGCGGGGGCGACGTCAAGCTTAATGCCAAGCTCGCCTTTGCCGTCGGTAAAGCGAAAGAAGTTTCCCTACCCAAAGACACGATCGAACGGGCGATCAAAAAAGGGACCGGCGAGGAACAGGGCGAATCATTCGAGGAAGTTGTTTACGAAGGATACGGGCCAGGCGGCGTCGCCATCATGTGCGACATCCTCACGGATAATCGAAATCGAACCGCGGGCGAAGTCCGCAAGATTTTCGACGTTTACGGCGGCAACCTCGGCAGCACCAACTGCGTCGCCTATCTTTTTCAGCGCAAGGGACAGATCCTCATCGAGTCGGTCGGAAAAAGCGAAGACGCGCTCATGGAGCTTGCTCTGGAGGCGGGCGCCGACGATCTGAAAGCCGACGGCGATTACTTCGTGATTCTTTCCGAGCCAAGCCAGTTCAATGCCGTGGTTGAGGCTCTCGCGGCCAAGGGAATTCAGCCGGCCGAGGCGGACATCGTTCGCATGGCCGAGACGCAAGTCGCTCTCGAAGGGACTATAGCCAAGAGAGTCGCCAAGCTTCTCGATGCCCTCGACGATAACGACGATGTTCAGAACGTCTTCTCCAATGCGTCGCTCTCCGACGATGCGTACGATTAATCGCGAGCCTTCATGGACTCAACCTACTTGCCCCCTCGTCCTTCGACGCGATGTTGGGCCCCGTCCACGGGTGAATCGGAAGTCTCGAACAGGATGAATCTCCAATGAAATTCGAGGAAATGACCTGGCCCGACGTCCGCCGGCTGGATCGCGATCGAACGCTGGTCGTCGCTCCGATCGCTTCTTGCGAACAACACAGCCATCATTTGCCGACCTTTACCGATTCGATTCTGGTGGGGGCCGTCGCGGCCGGGGTCGAGGCTCTCCTTCATGAACAAGTGCTGCTTCTTCCGGTGCAATGGCTGGGAGCAAGTGATCATCATCAACCTTTCGGCGCGACGATCACCTCCACCGTCGATCATCACATCGACCTGATCGTCGATATTGCAGAGTCCATTCTTGTTGACGGCTTTCGTCGGCTACTGGTTTTGAATGGTCCCGGCGGCAACACCG
>JAIELF010000085.1 GCA_019753235.1 bacterium | reverse complement strand
GTCAACTCAAACCAGCACCAAAGTTCTAACCGCCAATCAACCGTCCAACCAAAACACAACAATTCCGGACACCCCTGCGCAATAGCCAGTGCCACCCGGCCGTCAAACACGCACACTGAGCCACGAAATTCTCGCGAGAACCCAACAATTAGGAAACAAGGCAAGCAATCATTTCTTCCGTACTCGCTTGAACACGAGTGTTGCTAGTGCAATTATCACCAGCAAATTCGCTATCATTAGCCAATTGCGCCAAGGAACTTCCGGCACTTTCTCAACAAGCTCCTAGACAGTCTGTCCGCCGTCGCCCCGGTCTCACGGCCGCGGGTTCGGATCGCACGTGACAGTCACGAAATGCCCGGAAAAGCCTCTTCATTAAACCTTACCAATGATCACGAACGAATATCGATTTTACGCGGCATTCTCGGAGCGATTATCAGGAGGCGGAATCTCTTGATCTGCCGGGCATGGAATACGTGACGGTGGCATGGGCGACCAGGATGGTGGAGCCTTCGGAGTGGATTTTGACGTCGACGACCGCGAGGCGCCGGCCCACCTTTAGCGGGCGAGCCTCGGCCAGAAGATCTCGGTGGGCGACAGGCCGACCGAGAAAGGAAATATGCAGACTCGATGTGACGGCTTGCACTTGCTCGATGCCACGACTCAGTAAACAACAATACGCGGCGGTGTCGGCCAACGCCATCATGACGGGGCCCATCACGGTCTGCCCGGGCCGAAGATGCTGAGTACCGACGGGATGGCGAACAACAGAGGCGTGGTGAGACAACTGTTCGATGACGGTGCCGTTATGGGGGAACTCTCGTTCGAAAAAAGCTTGGATGTCGCTAAGGGACGGGACGTCGCGATCAGACATGCTTCGCCTCAGCCGTTGATGCGAGCGTTGACATCGGCTCGGTTGATAAGTTTGATGACTTTCCTGCCTCGCATTTGATGTTGAGTCGCCCAGAATTTCGCGTGCCCGCCGATATCGATCAGCAGCGGCGAGTCGGTCGGCTTATCGATGGGGAGAAAATCGCCGACGCGCAGTTCAATGAGCTGTTGCGCGGTGATCGTGGTTTCCCCCAGATGAACCGTCATCTCGACAGGAGCGTTTCGCAGACCCGCGAGGACGTTTTGTTTTCTCGAATCCTTCTTCGCATAGGAGAGCCAGGTGTTGGCCGATAGTTGATCGATGACCGGTTCGATGGAATTAAAAGGGATGCAGAAATTCATCATCCCGCGTAAGTCGCCGATCGCGATTTCAAAGCTGATGAGGACGACTACTTCATTGGGAGGAACAATATAGACAAGCTGCGGATTGGCTTCGATTCGGTCGACCTTGTAATCGATGGGTAGAATCTGAGCCCAGACATTTCGCAAATCATCCAAACAATACTTCGTGACCCGTGCGACTAATCGCATTTCAATGTCGGTGAGAGGTCGACGAGGAATAAGGACATCTCCCTTGCCCCCTCCGAGCAGTCGATCGATCATGGGGTAAACGATGGAGGGATTGATTTCGAGAACCATATACCCTTCGAGAGGCGAACACGTCAAAACATTAAAGCAGGTTGGATTTTCCAGGCTGAAGGTGAATTCGCTATAGGTTAATTGGTCGACGCTGACGAGCTTGACATCAACGATTGTTCTTAAGAAGCCTGAAAGAGACGCTCCGACATTTCGGCTAAATCCTTCGTGGATGGTTTGGAGCGCCCGCATGTGTTCTTTGCCGACGCGTTCCGGTCGTTTGAAGTCGTAAAGCGTGACGTCGCCGGAGAGGGGGACCGCCGAGGCAGAGGGGGCGATCGCATTGGCCTCGGCTCGGGGAGCGCTCGGGTTGGACCCTGATTGGTCGAGAGCGCTCAGGAGAGCTTCGACTTCCGTTTGCGTTAAGACGTCACTCATGGCAGTCCATTCCGTTTCCTGAGGCAAAGCCTAATCCATGGCTCGCCTTGAGTCGATGCCGGCTTTCCAGCGAGTTCTTGTTACTTTCGCAGATGGCCGTCCCCGACGACAATCCACTTATACGTCATGAGTTCATCGAGCCCGCACGGCCCGCGAGCATGAAATCGATCCGTGCTGATGCCGATCTCCGCCCCCAAGCCAAGCTGACCTCCATCATTAAATCGAGTGCTCGCGTTGACCATCACGGCCGACGAATCGACCTGGCTGGTGAATTGCTCGGCCGCGGCGAGGCTCTCGGTAATGATGGCGTCGGTATGGGCCGACCCGTAGAGCGTCACATGGGTGATCGCCTGGTCAATATCTGAAACCACCCGGACGTTCATGATGTTGTCGAGGTATTCGTGGTGATAGTCGGCATCGCGGGCCGCGATCGCTTGGGGAACCAGTTGCTGAGTCCGCGGGCAACCACGAAGTTCTACCTGACGTTCAATCAACCTCTGCGCAATGGCTGGGAGAAACTTCTCCGCAATATCTGCATCGATGAGAAGTGTCTCTGCCGCGTTGCAGGTGCCGGGCCGTTGGCATTTCGCGTTCTCGGTGATGGCGATCGCTTTCTCCAAGTCGGCGTCGCGATGAACGTAGACGTGGCAGATCCCCTCGAAGTGTTTAATGACGGGCATCTTCGCTTCACTTGCCACGCGACGAATAAGACTTTCGCCGCCGCGAGGGATGGCGACATCGATCCACTGCGGCAGAGAAAGAAACTCTCCCACCGCTTCACGATCGGGAATCTCGACGACGACAACCGCATCGCTGGGCAAATGGTACTCAGAAAGTGCTCGGCCAACGATCGCGCCGATCGCCAGGTTTGAATTCCTGGCTTCTTTGCCTCCACGAAGGATGACCGCGTTTCCACTCTTAATGCACAGTGCCGCAGCATCCGTCGTGACATTAGGCCGACTTTCGTAGATGAAAAAGACGACGCCCAATGGAACGCTGACCTTCTTTACATCGAGGCCATTCGGTCGGCGATAGCCGGCAAGAACTCGGCGGACCGGGTCGACCAATCCGACGATCTCCTCGACAGCGACGGCCATCTCCTCAATCCGCTTGTCATCAAGACGGAGTCGATCGATAGCAGCACTCGAGAGGCCGAACCCTGGGGCGGCATCAAGATCGAGTTGATTGGCCTGCTGGATACTTTCTTTCTCCTCGCGTAAAAGTTTGGCGAGGTGACGAAGGACTCCGTTTCGCGTCTCGCCAGGAAGAGTCGCGAGCGCGCGTGAAGCCTGCTTGGCACTTTGTGCTTTTGCTCGGCAATAGTCGGCGATGTCGATCGGATTCGCCTTTTTCTCCGCGATACTCATGATGGTTACTGACTTCCCTCTTCCTCGATCGCGCGAATCATGACGAGTGCATCCCGCGTGGGACCGACGTCATGCACGCGCAGCAAATGTGCTCCGCGAAGATAACCCCAAAGTGAGGTGGCGATCGTCCCAAACAAACGCCCCTCGTTGCCGCGCTGCGTGATCTCGCCGATGATTCTCTTCCGCGAGGCACCCAGCAAGATCGGCCGGCCGAGCGTGGCGAACTCGTCCAGCCGATGCAACAACCTCAAATTGTCGGGCCTCGTCTTCGCGAAACCGATGCCGGGGTCGAGAATGATTCTCTCCCGTTCGACACCCGCTCGGGTCAGCCGATCGATTCGTTCGCCGAAGTAATCGATCAACTCGGCCACAACGTTTTCGTAGTTCGTCCTTTCCATCATATCGGCCGGCGTGCCTCGCATGTGCATCACAACACAGCCAGCATCGGTCTGGGCGGCCAAATCGACCATGGCCGGATCCCGAAATCCGGTCACATCATTGATGATTTGCGCACCGGCTTTGATGGCGGCCCGAGCAATCTCGGGCTTGTACGTATCGATCGATATCGGCGTATCTGTCTTGCTCATAAGGCCTTGTATCACGGGGATGACTCGTCGGAGTTCCTCGTCGAGCGGGACCGGGGTCGCTCCTGGGCGGGTCGATTCCCCTCCGATATCGAGCCAATCGGCCCCTTCGGCGACGAGTTGAACGGCATGCTCGACAGCACGGTGGGGGTCTAGGAACGCTCCACCGTCCGAGAAACTATCGGGGGTGACATTGACGATTCCCATGATCAGGGGGAATGGGCCGAGCTCCAGGGTTCGTCCCGCCAGGCGGAGCTGTGTCGGAAACGTGTCCCGCATCGGGGATATCCCTTGCTTACCCCTCGGGCGTCGGCGAGTTGGCGGCCGACTCCTTGCGGGCTTTCATCACTTCTAGGATAGCAGGAAGAACAGAGACGAAAACGATCAGCAGGCTGATTGCCGTCAGGTTCTTTCGGATGATGTCGAACTGCCCCAGCATCGTGCCAGCCACGGTGAACGCAACGACCCAGATGATCCCGCCAATGACGTTGTAGCTCGCGAATTTCGGGTACGACATCGATCCAACGCCCGCCAGAAACGGAGCGAAAGTTCTCACGATCGGGACGAACCGAGCCAGGATGATCGTCTTGCCGCCGTACTTGTCGTAGAAGCGTTGCGTCTTGTCCAAATACTCCTTCTTCAGGAACGGGTATTTTCCACTGAGGACCTTGGGACCTAGGAAGGCTCCGATGGTGTAATTGACAGCATCGCCTAAGACAGCCGCAATCGTGAGCAGGAGAATCAGCAGCGGCACATTGAGTTCTCCCGCCGAGGCAACCACGCCGGCGGCGAAAAGGAGCGAGTCGCCCGGAAGAATCGGGGTGACAACCAACCCGGTCTCGCAAAAAATGACTAAGAACAGGATCCCGTAGATCCACGGTCCATACTGTTTGATGAGGACGGGGAGCTGCTCGTCCATGTGCAGGATGAACTTCAGGAAGAATTCGATCCACTCTCCCACGGTTGCCAAGATAAACGAAGAGGGATCCATCTCGATCATGCTCATATTCCTGTTTAGATCTGGCCGAGCACTTCGTCGACGCAAGGAAACAGCAGACGTCGTCGCGACTCTTCCGCTAGAATTGCGGGAAAGACCCGTTCCCTGTCGGCCCAGAGGCTGAATTCGTTCTATGGGGTTCACCGGACGGTGAAAGCAGGAGAGGAGATTCGATCGATGTCGGACGGCACAACTCCGACATGGAGCCGATCGCTTCGCCGATATGTTTTGGGCCCGGGCTTGGCGGTCGTGGGGATGATCCTTCTCATCTTGAACTACGCGGGCATCGATCCCAGGCACTGGAAAGATGCCGACTCCTCGAGCTTTCAAACGACCCCGGAGGGGGATGATTGGGAACCCTTCACTGCCTCTCGTCTCCGCTTTTTTCAAGAGACTCGCGAGCCTGTCCTCGTTCATGTGGTCGCGAGTTGGAGCCCTGCCGCGGCCGAGAGCCGAGTCTCTCTTTGCACTCGCAGCGATTTTCGGGAGTTGTTTGCTAGGCACCCTGTTCGCAAACTCCTTGCGGATGTTTCAGGGACCTCACGCGACGCGCAAGCGTTCCTTCGCTCGCTCGGAGTGGACGAAACGCCGACCGTTGCTCTTTTTCTTCCCGACCATGCAGAACCAAACATTCGCGTCGGACCCGCCGATCTGACATGGTTAAAGGAGTACCTTGCGTCGATTCCCCCACCACCGCCGGTCAGCTCCTCTCCATAAACGCTGAGGAGTTTCTGCTGTAGTACCAAAGAAGTGCTTCCCTAGATTTGGTGGCTGCATAAGCGCTCGGCCGCTCAATCGATCGAGTCCAGCGTCGTTCTCGCAGGCGGCACATTATCGCAACAATTCTCCCCTTGAACTCAGGTGGTGCCACGACGTTCGACGTCGCACACATATTCGCATCGCTGCCGCATTCGGTCGATCGTTGACCCCCTCGCAGAAACCCATCCCCGCGCCCCCGGCGGATGACTTTTTCATGCCGGCTTCAGCCGCCCGAATGCGAAGGGATGTTGATTAAAAGTAGTCCATCATCCCCGTGGCCGCCTTTCGCAGGGCACCTCAATCAATACTGCGGACGTGAGAGGTTCTGGATAGACTCGAGCTGCTCGCCAATCATCAGCTTGGTTCGTTTTTCGGAGGTTGGTCGAGAGTGTTTAGTGGACGCCGTGCGCGGCGAGGTATCGCTCGGCATCGAGAGCGCTCGCGCAGCCGGTACCAGCAGCGGTGATGGCTTGTCGATAATAGTCGTCGGCAACGTCGCCGGACGCGAAGACTCCTTCGACGCTCGTGAAGGTGCGAGGGGGCTGGGTCAGTTTGACGTAGCCTTTTGCATTCAATTCGAGTTGGCCAGCGAGAAAGTCCGTGTTAGGGGTGTGGCCGATCGCGAGGAAAACGCCCGTCGCCTCGATCTCGCGGTCGAGCTCGCCGACGGTGCTCGAAAGAGCAACCGTGGTGACGCCATGAGCATCGGATCCCTTGATTTCTTTGATAGCGCTGTTCCAAACGATCTCCATCTTCGGGTTTTCGAACGCGCGTTGCTGCATGATCTTGCTGGCGCGGAGTTCGTTTCGGCGATGAATGAGATAGACCTTGCTGGCGAACTTGGTGAGGTAGCTTGCTTCTTCGATGGCAGAGTCGCCGCCACCAACCACCACGAGAGGCTTTTGTCGAAAGCGAGGCAGAGCACCATCGCAAACGGCACAGGCGCTGACCCCTCGGTTCATGAACGCTTGCTCGCTGGGCAAGCCGAGATAGTTCGCGCGGGCGCCTGTGGCAATGATGATGGAGTGAGCCTCGATCGTTTCTCCTTGGTCACTTTTGATCTTGAAGGGTGGGCCCTTTTGAAGGTCGATGCTTTCGACGCTTTGCCAATGGTGGACGATATCGAATCCGTCGCTTTGGGAGACTTTCGATTCTGGACCTTTGTCGGTCATGATTCGAGTGCCGAACTTCAGGGCCTGATCGCGCATATGGTTCATCATTTCGGGGCCGGTCACGCCATCGGGATATCCCGGAAAGTTTTCGACCTCGGTCGTGAACATCAATTGGCCGCCGGGAATCATCAGTTGGCTTGGTCGACCTGCGAAAACGAGGGGTTGGAGATTCGCTCGGGCCGCATACAGGGCCGCGGTCCAACCAGCAGGCCCCGAACCGATGATCACCACTTTCTCCGCCATTGCTGCTCCCCCTGAACGGCTGACCCTATACTCCGACGGTGATTCCTTCTCCACTTGGCGAGCAGCGTGCTGAAAAGGGGAAATAAGAGAATTCCGGCAAAGCGATTCTTTCGTCTCATCAATCGCTCGACGAAGTCCATCCTTTTCTTCCACAGACTACTTGTCCGACAGAAGAAGAAACAACCACAGGCCCATCGGTATACGAACCGTTAGATCGCTTTCCCATGCTGACTCCTCTTCCCCCAAATCCTGCCGAGAACTAACCTTGGGAAGATCAATGCCCGGCGAAATGGCTTCGCTGGGATCGAGTCGGAAAGAGAGCGATCGATGGCGGGGCGAAACGGCGAATCGACTTGGGAGGGTCTGGAGCGGTCACGAACGCTTCGGCTTTTGCTGGAAGCTTTCGAACGTCGAGAGGAGATCGGTCCGGCCCGGCGATGGCTGGCCGAGCAGGCGACGGCAATCTCGGCATCGGCACTGGCTCCTTCGAAAGCGCCCGAGGTTCTCGGCGAGGGTTCGTCACTCGCGCCGGCCGCTTACCAACTGGACTGTTTGAATCATCTCGACTGGGGCGATTCGTCGCTTCGGTCCAAGGTGATGTTTCATCTCCGACATCTGGGCAACTTGATCGATCCACTCGAGCCGGCCTTCAAGCCGAAAGTTTCGATCGTGATCGTCGTGCAAGATGGTCGCGACGTGATCGAAAGAACGCTGGCGAGTGCGGTGGGTCAATCGTATCGCTCGGTTGAAGTCATCGTGGTCGATGACGGTTCCAGTGATGGAACGGGGCCCTTAGTGGCGTCGTTGCCGATGAACGTTCATTTGATCCATCAAGATCGCCGTGGATTGCCCGAGGCCAGGTTAAGAGGTTTTGCTGAGACGACCGGCGACTTTGTGCAGTTTGTCGAGGCGGGGGAAGAGCTTGATCCCTTGTGTATTGAAGAAAAGTCCGCGGTTTGGCGGACGATGCCGGAGACCCGCTTGTGTTTGAGTACGTCGGCGAGAGTTTCGGATGAACTCGCCTGCTTTACACCTCCTGCTTGGGATGATCCTCGTTCGATGTTGGGCGACGCGATGTTGTCGGCCACCAGTCGAACCCCGTTTCGTCTGTCGAGCGCGCTCGTTCCGCGATGGTATCTAGAGGGCCTCCTCAAAAGGCCTTGGCCGACCGAAGGAATCGACGTCGCCCGATTGTCGATTTGTTCATCCGCCGAGGGTGTTCGCGTGGCCGCTTTGCCTCGATGTCTGGTTCGCGAGTTTCGTCGCCAGAACGTCAGCGAGGTCGATCAACTGTCCCAAGCGATCGATTCAGATATCTCGGTGATGCATCATCTCGCGGACCAGCCGAAACTCTACCGATACTTGGTCCCCCTGTCGGCACGGGTGACATGGATGATGGACAAAGCGTTTGATCTGGGCGTCGCCCATCACCGGATTGAAGCATGGGACCAGAAGGTCGCCGACTGGGAATCGCAAGTCGGTAAGGCTCGCGGGGCCAGTGAGGGGACGACGGCGATTCTTCTCGATCAGGTTCTGACGATGCTGAGGCAGAAATCATTCTCGACGGAGGACCCGACTCGCCCACTCCTCAGACTCTGGCACGATCGACAAGAACGACTGCTCGATCGCATCAGCGAGGTAAAGTATGTGACCGGTTCGGATCTGCGGCGCTGGTTGCCGGAACTCCCCCCGCGCGCTTTTGGAGAGCTTTCTCGACCCGAACGGGCAGCTCTCAAGTTTGGTCTCGAACAATTGCAGGTGTCGCTGGTGTTGGGCGTGTTGCCGATTCGGTTCCGTTCGCTTGAGCGCGTGGCGGCCGACTATCCAGGTCATCCGTACGAACGGTATTGGTCGAGTGCGTTTCGACTCGCGCGGCTGGTGGGCGATGAGACAGCGCGGCAAGTGTTTCGCCAAAAGTTGGTGCGTCGAGGCTGGGCTTGGATGGGCAAAGCGCGTCGTGCGGTTGTCGCCCGGGAAGTGATGTCCGAGTAGCCTTGTCCCTCCCGGCCTGGAGAATTTCGTGACGACAACCCTTTCCTCTGGTTGTTTCTCTCACCCTCCTCACGGATTACTTGGGGTTTTCCCCGCCAGATCGAGGAAAGTGATCATCGATGGATTACCGACGGGGACGTACTGTTCGGTAAAGCGAAGCGATCCGTTCTTGGGATCGATGCGAAAAATGGTCACATGGTCGGCCCGCTGGTTGCAGCAGTAGAGAAATCGTCCGGTCGGCTCGATTTGAAAACTTCGCGGATAGTTGCCTCGCGTCCATTCTTCACCAAGGTAACTCAGTTCGCCTTGCAGACCGATCGAGAAGATCGCAATGCTGTCGTGCAAGCGATTGCCGGCGTAAAGAAATCGACCATCGTTCGAGACAAGAATCTCCGAGCAAAAGTTGCTCCCCGCGAATCCTGCCGGGAGTGTCGAGATCGTTTGTTGAGGCGAAAGAGTTCCCTGCACAGGATCAAAGTCAAAGCGAACTACCGTCGATCCCTCCTCTTGAATCGAGTAGATAGCCCGGCCATTGGGATGAAAATCAAAATGCCTGGGGCCATCGCCCGGCGGAAGAGAGATCATCGGCGGTTGGTGAGGGTGAAGCTTTCCTGCGTTCTCATCAAAACTCCAAAGGAAGATCTGATCGAGACCGAGATCGGCGTGAAGAACGTATTTTCCCGAGGATTCCGCTTCGATCATGTGTGCATGGGTTCGATCGTGGCCGCTGATGGCGAAACTCCCCGAGGGCGCGTTCTTCGCTCGGGTAGGTCCGATGGATCCTTCGTCGTTTTTCACGTCGCTCGCTGATCCGAGAGAACCATCTTTCAAGATCGGGATCACCGCAACCGATCCGCCGAAATAATTCGCCACGAAGAGAAATCGTCCACTCGGATGAATGCTGACGTAGGTGGGGCCGGCGCCGCCCGAAGGGACCGTGTTCATTGGTTTCAACGATCCATCGGCAGCATCGATCTGGAATGAACTGATTGTTCCGGTGTTCTTTTCACCCACTCGATCGGTTTCGTTTGCCGAGTAGAGCCGAGTCCCGAGACCGTTGATCGCTAAGCAACTCGGGCTGGTCCCCATTTCAAAAACGCCCAACGGTTTCAGAGCGCCCGTCGCGCGATCGACATGGAAAAAATGAATCCCTCGACCGTTGCCCGGCGGCAGATCGACTTGCGTCGGAAGAACATCTTTCAAAGGAGAACTGAAGGTCCCAACATACGCCACCAGCGGCGCCGAACTCGTGCTCGGAGGAGTTTGGCCGAGCAATGGGTTGTAATTCGAAAGGAGCAGCAAAAGCGTCATCAACAGTAGGTCAAATCCGCGAACAGAAGAGGATGATTTGAGCAATAACATGGTGTCATCTCCCAGCGGTGTTCGCGAGCGATCGGGCTGTCATTAGGGTGATTCCTTGATCTCCGATTCCGGTACCGTCACGGCGGGAGCGGGGGACGCGGTCTCATGGGTGGCGGGGTCGGGTTCGCTCTGGGGAGACTTGAAGAGACGTTGATGGTATGTGATGAGTCCGTGGGTCGCGTGATACAGGGCGCCCGATTCCATGGGAAGATTCTTTGCATCCAGAATCATCAGCGATACCGACATACAGGCATCTTGCATCCAAGGTTCGCGAACGACGTCATCGGGCAGATGGCTGGCGAGCCATTCAAAGATATGGCCAGAACTCGCGAGTCGGTCGGACAGGGATGTGCTCGAACCAGGCCGAAAATAGTTCGAGGAGAATGATCCATCAGGGTTCTGATGTTTGCGGGCCAGTTCGACATGAGCGTCTAGCTTCTCTTTGACGTTCTTCCAGATACCTTTCTCGACGTCGCCACCATTTCTCTTGTGTGTGAAATAGCACCAAGTCATTCCAAAAAGGCGATGCGTCCCACCGCAGGCGGCTTGTTCAATGGAAGCCTTCCATTCGCTTTCAAGGAGTTGATCGAACGTGAGCTTCTCGCCGAACCGATTGGTCCATTCAGCATCGGTCCCGACATAACTGGCGATGACAACGGTGGACCAACTCAATTCTTGTCCGATACGAGAATGCGCCATCGCTTCCTTGACGAAGTCCATCATCGAGTATTGTTTGCCAAAGACGACCACGGGTGTTTCTTTCGGCACACCCCACTGGGCGATCTCTGCAATGAATTGGTCTTGGTGCCCTTGGCCGACATGCGTGGGGCCAATGGTGACGTCCAGGCCGTCGGCCGTCGGAACAAAGCGGGCGCCGCGAATTTCGCCGAAGCGTTTATCGCCGCTGAAAATATAGGTGAGGGCGCGGGTTTTCGCCTGCGTGTTGGTATCGACGATTTCAACATTCGGACCGAGCCCCAAGATGCCGTGAAACACCGTCCAGAAAGAGTTCGTGGTCTGAAGCTGTCGAGACCGAACGTGTTCGATCGCCAATTCCAAACGCTGACGAAGAATATCGGGGGCCAAGGCTTTTCGCTCGACAGGTTCACTTGGCACCGCAGGCTTTGGGCTCGCGGAGGCAGCCGTCACCGCAGCGGGGCTAGGAGCCGTCGACGGGGCGCAGCCGAGCAGATTCACCGTCAAGGCAACGGCGACGATCGCCTCGATTCCCAATGAAGTTGGGACAAGACCGTGTCGTCTCGAAGTTGTGGTTCGAAGGATCATTGGTCCGATTTGTTGCATGTGCGGTGCGGTTCCGTTGGTGGACGCCGACCCTGTCTCATGGATCGGATGATTGCTCTTCGGTGCATGGCCTTCTCGTGCGAAGAAGGTGAATCCGTAGAGGAAAGTTTACGAAACGGCTCTATCGACTCCTCGTGCGACCTCAATTTCCAGGGGAGGAATTTTGCCAAACGAGTATCGGACGCGACGCGGGATCCCAAACAAAACCCCCAGGAGGAATCATCTGGGAATCGATTTTCCCACGAGGATCATTCGGAAGAAGCGTCAAGGGGCGACTCCCCGTGACGACCGCCCGGAACTCAACCTGATTATTCTGAATCTCGATATCGAGGATGTGTCCGTGAATCGCAACGCGACGGATCGTCAGGGAAGGAAGACCGCTCGGCAATCGAGGTGAAAAGGAGAGTCCTTCCGCCGTCGGGTTCAATCCCGCGAACCCCTCGATCATGGCCAATGGGACGAGCAGGTTTTCAGAGAACTCACAATCGAGCCCCAACCCGCCCGCGGTCCCACACCCTTGCAGCGTGCCGCGATCGGGCTTGGCATAGTATGCTCGATACCCCCCCTCTTTTTGAACGTCGCCGTACCAGTGAATGATCTCTTGCCATCGCTGCCAAGCGTTGTCCGCGCCGAGAACGGAGAGTCTACTGAGAAGATCGTGGTACGACCACGCAAAGACCGCGCCACCATCCTGAACCTGTCCTCCCCAGGGAATCGACTCCGGGTCGGCCCAAGCAAACATGTACCAATCGATGTTCCTCTTCGTCGTCGCTCGGGGTGCGAAGCGGAAGTGATAGATGTCTTGGCCTTGAGATGTATCCCCCGCGACGAGGCGTCGGCCATCGATCCAATCGTAAATGCTTCGCGCCTGCGAAGGGCTCGCCAAACCGTAGTAGATTGTCTCGGCATTGAGATAGACGTAGCCGAAATCGTGAAGGAAGTGGTCGACATCGACGCATGCCGCGAATCGACCAGTCGTATCGTTCCAGAAAAGAGCTCGCGACGCGCGACGGACATGGTCCGCGAGAGACTCGAGTTGCTCGGCCGAGAGACGCTCGGGGGGATGAGGCAGGTTCCATTCAGGATGCCTCTCCATTTGGCGATGCAACAATGCGGTTTGATCAATGGCCGCTAGCAGGTACAGCGTTCCCATCAAGTCACGCGAGCCGAACGGAAGAAGATCCCAGTAGTTGCTTCCCACGCCTCGGCCTCGGATCAGTTTCTTCGGATGCGTCGTTCGATCGAGCCCGGTTCGGCCGTCGTGGCCGACCCAGTCGGTTCGAACAACCCCCTCTTCGCGAACATGAAATTCTTCGATGGCGTAATCGAGTGCATGCCAAAGCTTGGGAAGAACATCGCGTAAAAAGCTAATGTCGCCGGTCCATCGCGCGTAGTCGAGTGAACCTAAGATGAAGGATGCGTTGTTGACATTGTGGCGAGAATCGATCGCGCTATGCAGAGCTCGGATAACGACCTTCGCGGGACGAGAATTGTTCCAACGAATCTGCCACTGTTTATGTCGGCCCTTGAACTGAGGATGCCGATAAATCGGAATCATGACGAGTTTGGGCCCATCGCTCGGCTTCGGAAGCGCAATCGCCATCTCATCGCGCGCTCCCTCACCGGTCTCCCACACGAATCGGGGCGAATCACTTTCCGCAAAACCCTCGGCAAACACATCGAGGCAGACAAACGGACTGACGGTCGAGTCGATATCGAACGGCGGTGTCGTCAGAGTGGCGTTGGGTTGATCGAGTGAAAGAACAAGTCCCTGGGCCTCATCGATCGACGCGACGGAACAACCCTCGAGCTTCCAACCATCGACCGACGTCGATATTGGCGTCTTCATTCCTGCTAGAAACGGATTATGCGCCAGCGTGAAATGCCAGCCGATCCCCTCGGCTTGTGTCCAAAGCGGAAAAGGCCAGCCGTCACTGTGGGCCGATCCCAAATGCTGACAGGTGCCGACGTAGCCCTCGGCATCGATGGGCCGAGTGAGAAGACGCTGGCGCCAGTAGGCTCGCATCGCCTCCCCTTCGGCGGGCTGCTGACCGGCATACCAAAGCGACGCGCGGGCTAACCACATGTCCCAAAGAGTGGCGGCGCCCTTTACCCCAGGATCGTGGTAGTGATGTTCGAGGAGTTCACTCAGACGTTGACCTTCCTCTGGATGCATTGGCATCTGAAAGACGCTGTTCTCGTCCGCTAGTGCTCGTGAAAAGGGAACCAGCAGGAGAACGATCCAAGCAGGTGAAAGACCACTTCTTCTTCTGAAGGTTGTTTTCCGATTGTTCATGCCGAGCCCATTTCTTCAAAGAGATTCGCGATGTCCCCGGGCATACCAAGCGAACGTTCGCGGCCGACGCATCAAACAGGGATTGCTCAAGATTTGCTAATGAACGTTGATGGACGAAAGCAAGCGGGGACAAACAACCCGAGCGTTCCGCCCTAGGGCTTCCTACGTCGACACCTTGGGCGCCGCAAGTCGCTCGTCGCGCGAATCGCGTTTACCTAGGCACCTGAAACGGCGAGTGAAACGACAGAATGGACGACTTAGAAATCATGGTTTGACCGACTTCAGAATCGATCCATCATGGACTTGTCTTTCGACGCAAGCCACCAGCACGGCCAGCTCGGCGACACTGCTAACACCGCATTTTTGAAGAACGTCATGCCGCCGGCGATCGACAGTTCTGGCGCTTAACGAAAGTTCGCGGGCGATCGTCTTGTTCGGCCACCCGCGGACCATGCATTCGAGGACGGCTTGTTCGTCGCTCGTAAGCTCGCGCAATGCTGACTCGGCATCGTGACGCTGTTTAACCAAGGCTCGGCGAGCTTGGGTTCGCTGAACTCCCTCGCGGACAGCGTGCACAATGCGATCCCCGCCACATGGTTTTTCGAGGAGCGTGATGGCGCCACGTTCCATCACGCGAACGGTCGTGGTGATGTCGGCTCTGCCGGTGACAAAGACGACCGACACACAAGGATCGATCTCGATTACCCGATCTTGTAGCTCGGCACCGTTCATCGTCGGCATGGCGAGGTCAGCCACCAAGCAATCCAGCATTCCGGGGCGAAGTTCAAGAAGGAGATGAAGGGGATCGGTAAACCATCTGCAAATAAACTCGCCCGTCGCGGCGAGACGTTCCGCCGTTACGGCAGCAACGGCACTCATGTCATCAACGACGAATACAAGTGGCATCAGGATATCCCCACTCTGACTACGGGAGAGCATCGAGAGGAGTATCCGGAGGGGCTTTCCAGAATCTACTTGAGGTTAAGTATCGGCTAAAAGGTTCACGATCAATCCATCGTGGAGCGTATTTAGACGTCGCTGTCTTATTTCACAGCTTCATTACAGGGAGGCTGAAATCACATCAGTAAATTGGACGTTTTGGCTACTTTTACATCAGCAGTGGCTATGATGACAATCCTGCAATCTTTCACCTTCCTCGGGGGGCGTCGTCAAAGGGACGTGTTTGGCGAGGAAAGTGGAATGACGGAGCGCGACCCACGCCGAACGCCTTGGTCGATGCCAAGGCGCTCTGCGGAGGATTTAGGGGTATCTTCCACGAAGTCTGTGCGTGGTAAGAGAACAGCGATTCAGAGAACGCGTTCGAACACCAATCCTGGATCGGTGGGAAGCATTCCCTGCATGAGGAAGGTGAACTTGTCGGCACCTCCCGACTTCACGCTTCCGACCATGCTGCCGGCCTTCTCGGTATCAAGCGAAAGCGTATCGGCCGAGGCACTTAAGGTTCCTTCTAGTTCCTTGACCGGTTGGTTAGGCATCGTTGCCTTCCATGTAAATTTCGATTCCTCGGTGATCGATAACTCAACCACCGATTCGCCTGCTTTGGCTTTCCAAGATCCGACGAGATCGGTTTCTGGCGGAGCGTCCGCAGCCGGCGCCGGGGCGGCTTCTTCCTTGGGGGGAGAAAGCCCCGCGAGCATTCGTTTCGCGGTTGAGTCGTTGGGTTGAAGTTCAACGACTCGCTTCAAGAGCTTGATCGCTTCGTCGGTGTGTCCCAGCACGAGATAGTGATAAGCGAGAACGAATCGCGCGGAGGCATCGTCCGGATTGCTCTTGCAGAAATCCTCCAATCGTTGGAGCTGCTTGGTGTAATCGTCGACGTTGCCGTAGAGCCCGCTCATGGTGGTCCAGTCCATTCCCGGAGCACTAGCGAGCAACGAGTTGAGCACGGCTGCCGCCTCTTTGAAGTCTCCTGTGGCGAACAAGGTGAGCGCGCGAAACTCGTGGAGGATCGGATCTTGGCTATTGTTCTGAAGAGCGACAGTCACTTTGGCGAGCGCTTTGGAGTACTCTCCGTTCTTAAAGGCCGCCCGCGCTTCATCAAACATGGTCAGCGATTGTTGCAACTCTGGCGATAGTTCATTTGCTTGAGGTGCCGCATTGGGGTCTGCGCCTGAATCCGCCGATGCGTAATTATTGACGACCATCGGTTGGCTGTAGTCGTACGACGCAACAACACCCGTGGCGGGAACAGAGTAGTAGGGATTGACGTAGGTTGGGCCGTATCCCCATGACGATGTCAACGCGCCAAGCGACCACGCCGTCGCGCCAGCGGCTAACGGGACGTACCAGTAGTTCGACCAGTGGCCGTGCCAGCAGCCGTGATACCAGTTGTTGTAGTTGGGGCGAACACAATTGCTTTGCCAATAGTTCCCCCAGTGAGGACGACTGAATCCGGGATCGATTCCCCATCCAGGCCGGTTGTTGATGTTGCCAACGCCGACTCCAACAACGGGTCGATTGACATTCACGTTGTTGCCGCCACCGATGATCGGCCGGTTGACGTTTACATTGTTATTGCCGCCACCGATGTTGGGGCGGTTGATGTTTCCATTGCCGATGCCGGGCCGATTTCCGCCGCCGATAATCGGTCGATCTGGCCGATTCCCGATTCCAGGCCGGTCGCCGATACCAGGCCGATTTCCGCCACCGACAATCGGCCGTTCGGGCCTATTGATGCCGGGTCGATCACCACCAATTCCGGGTCTGCCCGGAAGCGTTGTTGGCCGTTCGACGGGACGATCGCCGCCGATGCCGGGACGATCACCGCCACCAACCCCGGGTCTGCCCGGAAGAGTCGTAGGCCGTTCGACGGGACGATTGCCTCCGATGCCGGGCCGATCACCGCCACCAACCCCAGGTCTGCCCGGAAGAGTCGTTGGGCGATCGACGGGACGATTGCCGCCGACGTTTCCTGGTAGTGTGACGGGTCGATTCGTGGGAGGAAGGCTCGACGGAGGACGAATATTGGGACGATTGGCGCCCGGCGACTTGTTTCCTGGAAGTGAGACGGGACGATTTCCGCCCCCGGCGCCAGGATTGATGTTGCCGAGCCCTGGTCGGTTGCCCAAATCAGGTCGGTTGCCGGCGTTGGGACGATTCCCAGATCCTGATCCGAGGCTGGGACGCGATCCAGAGCCCTGCCCGATGTTGGGTCGGCTGCCCGATGTTGGTCGGCTCATGGAAGGCCGCGAGCCTCCTCCCGCGGAGGGTCTCGAACCACCACCTCCACCCATGGATGGACGAGCGCCACCACCACCCCCGCCGAATGAGGGCCGAGCGCCACCGCCTCCCCCGCCCATGGAAGGTCGGCCACCTCCTCCTCCGCCGACGCGTCCCATGGAAGGACGAGCTTCTACAGGGACGATCCAAGCCAGAATAGAAACGAATGCCACGAGGTGCCCGAGTCGATTACTTGCTCTCACGGGTATCCTCCTTATTGATGCCGGCGGAGGGACGCTTGGTGACGATCACTTCGAAGTCGCTATCGAGCACGCCCGCTATCAAGCGGTTTGTTCCCTTGATCGTGAATCGATTGGCGTCGGCGGGCAAGATTTGCAGCATGGCCGACCCGGTCTCGCCCGTCGGCAGGACGGCCGACGAACTGATCAACCAACCGGTTTCGGTCGGTGTCCAAAGTCCCTCGGAGAAGCCGCCGTCGGCATCGAATAGCCAAGATCGAAAACGTCGCTGGGTCGGATCCCAGCCGATTCGCTGGGTGCTTTTTGTCGATCGTTTGCCTGCCGTCACTACATCGTAGTCGGCCAATATGAAGTTACCGTCCTCGGACCATTGGTAGGTAATCTTGACGGCCGCATCGTCTCCCTCGTTAACCCATTCGCCGATCAACCAGGAAAGAGATTCCAGCAAAGCGTGATGAGTCAGCGGCGCATCGTCGGCCACCTCTCGAATGGACGCGATCAACCACTTCTTGTCGATCAAGGACCAGACCGCGATATAGCGAAGCTCTGCACGGGACTGGCCATCGACCGTCGTCACCTTGCGAGAACCTTCTTCGACCACAAGACTCGGACCAATCGATCGGACCGACTCGGCAGCGATCGCGAGCGTGGCGCCAGGGAACTTCGTGAAGAACTCCTGGAAAAGGCCTTTTAGTTCTTCGCGGCCACGATAAACGGTCCCTTCTTCGTTGATCATTTCTCCCTCGGCCATGAATAGATTGGCCAAGGCGCCGGCGTCCCCCTTATCGAAAGATGTCTTGATGCTTTCAATTTGCTTGCCGATCGCTTGTTCGACGTTGGCCTCTTGCCCGCGGGCGGCCGAAACCACCATGGCGGCCGCGAGGCCTACTTTTGTTGTCCAATCGCGGACTTGGTTCGGAAAAAATCTTCGAATCATCGCCACCGCAGCAGGTACAACGACGGTCACGGGAAGCATGTTGCGTTTCCTCGATGGTGAATTCAGAAGTTCGACAAGGCGTCAGGGAACGTTTTACACAGCCAGTATCATCGCTACCCGTTTCGACTCCCTGATTCAATGATCTTGTGAAATAGATTTGTAAGGTTCACCTGACCACGACCCCGTCGATTCCAAGACGGCTGGAACGGGCCTCCATGTGCGCGACGGAAATCGAACGCGACGGCCTGACAGCCTGTGGGTGCGTCCTGGCACTTAATGCTTCGGTGAAGGGATCCTCTGGTTCGGTGGAAGTCGTGGAAGATCGGTGGTGATGAAGATGCGTCGAAAGAAGAGATCGCACAAAGCTTCTCCATGACCTTGCGGTGGTCCGGACTCAGCTAGAGACGTCTGGATCGGTCAGTCTCGATGCGGCCAGAAACAGGGGCAGCGACGCGGGCTGATACGAAGAAAGCCGACCTCCAAATTGATCAAACACTCCCAATCGGAAGGGTTAGGGAAACCTCGGGGGTCATAGGTAATCGGGCCGGCAAGTTTCTCCTTTCGGCCGAGAGAAACTCTTGTCTACAATGGAAAGAGAGTGACGAGGAGACAGCGTCAAAGGGCCAAGCGTGATTCGACTTCCAAGCAATTGCCATCGATTCGCGGACGGCCTTTCTCGGCGAAACGTGCTGACATTGGGAAGTCTCGGTCTAGCGGGAATGTCCCTGCCAAACTTGTTGCGTGCGGAATCAACCCCACTGGGCAACAACTCTCCTCGCTCGGTCATCATGGTCTATCTTTCGGGTGGGCTGTCGCACCAGGATACCTTCGATCTGAAGCCCCGGGCTCCTGCCGAGATTCGGGGGGAGTTTAAGCCGATCGATTCATCCGTTCCCGGCTTGCAGGTCGGCGAACTGTTGCCGAAACTTTCGAAGACGATGCACCGCATCGCGTTGTTGCGCTCTCTGGTCGGCTTTCGGGATGAGCATACAAGTTTTCAGAACCTCACCGGTTGTCCCATGGATATCGCTATTCGTGATCGAGTTCCCAACGTCGGCTGCGTGGTGACCAAAGCGCTGGGGGCGGTCGATCCGCAGATACCCGCCTACGCAGACCTTTTCCCGATCATGCAACACCGTCCTTACAACATTCCCGGCAGCGGCTATCTCGGCCGTGGAGCCGACGGTGTGAAGGTAGAAGAGCAAACCCTCGCGCTGATGAAGTTGCGAGAACTGGCTCCGGGGCAGCTCGACGATCGTCGGCAGCTTCTTTCGTCACTCGATCAGTTTCGAAGGGACTACGACACCAAGGCCGCATCGGGGATGGAGACCAACTATCAACGAGCCTTCGATATCCTGACATCGAGCAAAATGCTGGAAGCGCTCGACATCACCCGAGAACCGCTTGCGGTTCGCGATCGTTATGGTCACGGATCGAATCGGCATATCGGCGATGGAGCTCCGATGTGGAACGATCAACTCCTGGCAGCACGCCGACTGGTCGAAGCGGGAGTCCGATTCGTTTCCGTCGCCTATGGTTTCTGGGACACGCACGGCAACAATTTCGGCCATCTACGCGAGCATTTGCCCCTCTTTGATGCGGGCATCTCGGCACTGATTCATGACATTTATGACCGAGGACTCGATAAGGACGTTCTGGTTATCGTCTGGGGCGAGTTCGGTCGAACGCCGAAAATCAACGCCAACGGCGGGCGCGATCATTGGGCGCCAGTCAACTCCGCGCTCCTCGCGGGTGGAAATCTTCGCGTGGGCCAAGTGATCGGTTCCACCGATTCTCTCGGGGCTTACGCGCTCGATCGGCCGATTCATTTCAGGGAAGTGTTCGCAACCATGTATCGCCATTTGGGCATCGGGCCGGATTCCTTTTTGAAGGATATTGCCGGCAGGCCGGTCCCCGTGTTGGCAGGCGAGCATGAGCCCATCCGCGAAGTGATCGGTTAACAAATCGCGAAAAGCCTTACCACTCGATAGCGTCGTCGATCTCGCTGGACTTGATGATGTTCTTGGGGGTGGCGGCGCGATCGATCGTCAGAATCCCATCGAGATGATCATACTCATGCTGTACGACACGGGCCGGGAAGCCGGTCAAAGGAAGCGACTGAGGCTGGCCCTCTCGATTCAAGTAATCGATCCGCAGGGAAGTATGCCTTGGCACCAGCACACTGAGTTCGAGAAACGACAGGCACCCTTCCCAGCCCGGCTCCATCTCGGAAGACAGCTCGCGCAGTTCTGGATTGATGAAGACCTCTGGTATCGTCTTCTCACTGCGCCGATCGCCTGGCATGATCGACGCGACAAAGACGCGTCTGCTGGCAAAGACCTGCGGGGCGGCAAGCCCGACCCCCTTGGAACTCTTCATCGTCTCGAGCATGTCATCGAGAAACGTCTGAAACTGCGGATCCAAAATCATCTCTGGCGAAACCGGTCGGGCAACCTCGCGAAGAACCGGTTGGCCCAATTGGGCAATCGCAAGTGCCATCACCAACCACCCTTTGCTGGCGAGTCTCCGTTTTGGATCGGCCCGAGTTCGACGAGGCGATCGATGCAACCCGCAGGCGCACAATAAAACGCATGGACTTTCAAGGCCCATGCGTTGCAAACGTCGTTATTGTATCAACTTACTCAGGACTGGGTGACAGAGAAGGGCTTGTGCTTGACGGGCTTCTGGACCAATCCCATCCGCAGGGCCTGCGTGCTCACCGTGATGCGGACGACCTCGCCATTGACGACCGCCCGTACCGATTGCAGGTTAGGCTTGAACTTCCGTCGGCTGATACCGGTGGTTTTCTTTCCGATACCGCCAAGGTACTTGGCTTTTCCGCGCCGTGCGATCTGGTTGCCCAATCGCATCTTCTTTCCGGTGAAGAAGCATTTCGAAGCCATTGCCGAAACCTCTTATTCTTCTGGCACTTACAGTCGAAAACCTGCCCGTGGACACCTGCCTCTGCGCGAGGCGCGTATGCCACTTCAGACACGGGACCCCTTGTTTTATCAAATATCGGTCGGCGTTCCAAACACCGCTCATCATAAAAATCGGCTCTGTCTGCCCCTTGCACTTTCTCGGAAATCGACGGGGAGCTACAACATCCATCAATCCGGGGTGCCGGGGTAAGCCGGGATGGTCGAGCGATCATTTTCTTGTGCGAAGCTTGAGGAGGTTAGGTGCGTGCGAATCCTTCATAACTGGATGCTCCGGCACCAAAACAAAACCAGCTTTTGGCTTCACATGGTGGGGATCCCGATGACCGTCGTTGCGGTTGGGCTCGCCTGCACGGGTCGGCTCGATTGGTTCGCGGGCCTATTTCTGATTGGGTACGGTCTGCAGTTCATCGGTCACGCGATCGAAGGAAACGATGCCGGCGAATTGATTCTGTTGAAGCGAGCCCTCGGCATGAAGTATGTCGACATTGCCCCCGGATCCCCACGTACCGAGTAGCCTTCCCCTCTTCACCAGAGTCGCTTTCCTGCCTTGCTCAATTCGTCTCGAAACAAGGGGGAATCGCCTTGATGCGCGAAGCAAACTTTGGCATTGTTCCACCCCACAAGCCGACCCGGTCCGTCGCCGGATAGGTCGGCTCCATCATGGATGATGCATCGGGGAAGGGAGTCCCAAAGGATGAGTGAGTCACTGCGTCGACTCGTCTTGGTGGTTGGTGCTCGGCCTAACTTTATCAAAGCCGCCCCGATCCTCGACGCCCTTCGCGAATACCCCGACATCAATGTCACCCTTGTTCATACAGGTCAGCACTACGACGCGCAGCTCTCGGATGTTTTCTTCGAGGAGCTTCACCTACGGACGCCCGACATTCATCTTCAAGTCGGCTCTGGTAGCCATGCCGTCCAGACCGGGCGCGTGATGGAACGTTTCGAAGAGTACCTTCAAGAAGAACGGTCAGCCGGTCGGCCCGTCGATCGCGTGGTGGTACTGGGAGATGTCAATTCGACACTCGCATGCACGCTGGTCGCTTCGAAGATGCAGATCCCCGTTGCGCACGTCGAGGCGGGCCTGCGGAGTTTTGATCGCTCGATGCCAGAAGAGATCAATCGAATCGTGACTGATTCGCTGGCGGACCTTCTTCTTTGTTCGGAACCCGCGGGGGTAGAGAATCTTCGCCGAGAGGGCCGGACCGGGCGGGAGATTCATCTGGTCGGCAATGTCATGATCGACACGCTCCTTGAGAATGTCGAGAAGGCTCAGAATCGGTCGATTCTCGAAGAGCTCAACCTGTTGCCCGGCGGGTATGGCGTGGTAACGTTGCATCGGCCTGCCAATGTTGACGATCCCAACCAGCTTCGGCGGTTGGTGCGGGTCCTTGTCGAAGTCTCTCGTCAGATTCCGCTCGTGTTTGCTGTTCATCCACGCACGGCCCGGGCGCTGGAGGAAGCCAAGTTGCAATGTTCGTCCGCCGATTCGCAGATCCTGATGCTCGGCCCACAGGGGTATCTTGATTTCCTGTCTCTCACCTCGCAAGCAAAGTTGGTGATGACCGATTCGGGAGGCCTGCAAGAAGAAACGACCGCCATCGGCATTCCTTGTCTGACGTTGCGCCCCAACACCGAGCGTCCGATCACCATTTATGAAGGGACCAGCACGCTGGTGGGGAGCGATGTTGATCAGCTCCGCGACGGTGTCGAGGCGATTCTCGATGGGGATTATCCCAACGGTCGGTGCCCGGAACTCTGGGATGGTCGAGCGGGTCAAAGGATCGCGCGCATCCTTGCCGACGCTTTGGCCCTTCGTCCCGCGATCACTACTCCTTCCTTTCAGCGAGCCGCTTAAGCCTCCACGCAACGGACATCATGATGGAGCCGTCGTCGAGTGGGAATGCTCGCGCTCTCCTCCCGTTCCTTTTTCCGTCGGCTCTCCGACCGCACGCTAGCTATGATGTCGGCACAGAGGCGGGCTGCGAACCAGGAGACTCTCCATGCGTGCTGTCGGAAGTCGGTCGTTATTCCTTTTAATCACTTGGGCGATGATTTCGTCGATCCGCGGAGACGAGACGATCTCGTCGATGGCCCCGGTCGGTCGAGGCCAAAATGAAAGCATCATGACGCCCGTCAATCAGGCGATTACGCCGACGGGTCGCCTGGTCGAACTGGCCGGCCTTCGGCCCCAGGTTCTCGCCCTTTGCCCCGACGGCAAGACGTTGGTCACCAGCGGCAAAACAAACGAGCTCTACGTCATCAGCCCCGACTCCGCTCAGATCCTTGATCGAGTGCCGATGCCCGGTGCAAAGACCGGTCCCAATGATCCTCCTCAAGACCCCGCCGAGTTCGATCGCCGAGCCCAAGCAAGCTTTACAGGCTTGGTCTTTTCTGCTGATTCGCGTCGGCTCTACCTGGCGAATGTCGAGGGAAGCATCAAGGTATTCGGAGTCGACAACGGAGCGATCAAGCCGCTCTATTCGTTGTCGCTCCCTGAGACGAACTTGCCCACGCGAAAGAAAGAGATCCCTTCGGGGCTGGCTCTCTCGGCCGACGGCTTGACGCTGTGGGTGTGTGGCAACCTTTCGAATCGGTTGATCGAAATCGACACGAAGACCGGCGCAACGAAGCGAACCTGGGACGTGGGTGTTGCCCCCTACGATGTCAAGCTGGTGAAGGATCGGCTATTCGTTTCGAACTGGGGTGGTCGACGCCCTGACGAAAACAGTCTCACCGGGCCGGCGGGCCTGGGAACGAAGGTCCGCGTGGATGGTGTTCGACACATTGCCAACGAAGGTTCCATCTCGGTCATCAATGCAGAAAAGAATCTAGTCGAGAGGGAGATCGTCCTTGGCCTTCACTCATGCGCCATGGCGGTTGCTCCTGACGAAAAACATCTTGTCGTCGCCAATGCTGGCTCGGACACGCTGAGTGTGATTGATCTGGCAACGCTTGAGGTGGTCGAGACAATCTGGACGAAAGAGAACGCGTCGGCACTCTTTGGGGCGATGCCTAATGCTTTGGCGTTCGATGCCACCGGCAAGAACCTCTTTGTCTGCAACGGCGGCATGAACAGTTTGGCGATCATCGAGTTCTCGCCTGGCAAGTCCGAACTCGAGGGGATGCTTCCCGTCGGCTGGTTTCCCGGCGCGATCGTGCACGATCAAGCTCGAAATGCAGTTTACGTTGCCAACACCAAGGGACACTCGCCCGGCAAGCCGAACAAGAATACGAGCAAGATCGAATTCAACTCGCACATGTATCATGGTTCGGTATCGCTCGTGGCGGTCCCCAGCAAAAGCGAACTCGCGGCCGGCACGCAACAGGTCCTCGCCAACAACCGCGCTTCGGCCATTCGCGCCGCTCTTCAGCCAGCGAGGCCGAACCAGCCCCCTCGCCCCATCCCGCAGCGGACCGGCGAGCCAAGCTCATTCGATCACGTGGTCTATCTCATCAAAGAGAACAGAACCTACGATCAAGTCTTCGGTCAACTTCCCCAAGGGAACGGCGAGCCGAGCCTCTGCATCTTCGGCGAAAAGGAGACTCCTAATCAGCACCGAATGGTGCAAGAGTTTGTGCTGCTCGACAACACATACTGTTCGGGAATCTTAAGTGCCGACGGTCATCAATGGTCCGATGCCGGCCTCGTTACCGAGTATCTTGAAAAATCATTCGCCAGCTTTCCTCGCAGTTATCCTGACGGCATGTCGGACGAAGATGTCGATGCCTTGGCATACTCTCCCACAGGGTTTCTCTGGGACAATGCCGTTAAGCATCAAAAGTCCTTGCGAGTCTACGGCGAGTTTGCGATCACCGAGACCTCTTGGAAGGATCCCGCACAGAAGAAGCCGATCCGTTTTCTCGACTACTACCAAGACTTCGTCAACGGCACCGGGCTGATCAACATAAAGAGTCGCCCTGCGATTGAATCGCTTCGCCCGTACCTTTGCACGACGACGGTCGGCTGGGATATGGCGATCCCAGACGTTTTTCGGGCGGCTGAATTCATCAAGGAACTGAAGGAGTTCGAGAAGTCGGGCAAGTTCCCTAACCTCGTGATCATCTGTCTGCCTAACGACCATACATCTGGGACGTCTCCCAGTTTTCCTACGCCTGCCGCCCAGGTGGCCGACAACGACCTGGCCTTTGGGCAAATTGTCGACGCGATCAGCCATTCCTCCTTCTGGAAAAAGACCTGCATCTTTGCCATTGAAGATGATCCGCAGGCGGGCTACGACCACGTCAGTGGCTACCGAACGACCGCGTACGTGATCAGTCCCTACACCCAGCGAGGAAAGACCATCTCGACGCAGTACAACCAAACCAGTCTGCTTCGGAGTATGGAGTTGATCCTAGGGCTGCCGCCGATGAACCTTTTCGTCGCCAGTGCCACGCCGATGACCGATTGCTTCACCGATACGATGGACGAAACGCCCTTTGTCGCCGTTCCCAATCAGGTCCCGCTCGATCAAATGAATCCGGAGCCAAAGGCGATCACGCACCCGCTCCTTCGCCAGTATGCCGAGGCATCGGCAAAGTTACCGCTCGACCAAGTCGATCGCTGTCCCGAAGACCTTCTCAACCGCATTCTTTGGCATGCCCAGAAAGGACCGGATGCCCCCTATCCGTCATGGGCCGTGACCATCACGGAAGACGATGACGATTAGCTCCACCGGGACGAGCTGTTCCCTTTTTCACGAAACCTTTGCTGGTTCTATCGTCCACGAGCGCGATAACTTAAACGGCGGATCGAAGAGAAGATGAAACATCGCTTCGAGGTTGGCAGTTAACAATAATTTTGGGGGCCGTTGTAAACGGGATGTTTCCAATCCTGACGATCGGTGCATGAAAAATGCATTCGTCGCGAAACAATCCCTCAAGCGGTCGGTCGAAGATGGGATGAATGGGTGCAATCATGAAGAGTCCACTCCCGAGTCGAAGAAGCTTTCTTAAGTCGAGTCTGGTGACGGCGGCGGCTGTCTCGGCCGATCCGTTCGACGCCTTTCGCCAGCGTTCCATCGCGCGGGCAAGCGAGGCTCGCTCGACAAGCTACGGACCTCTCGTCCCTGTCAATGACGAAACCACGGGCTTGCCTCTGCTCCGATTGCCCGAGGGGTTTCGCTATGTCAGCTTCGGCTGGACGGGCGACCTTCTTGCCAATGGTCAAAAAACCCCCGAGTATCACGATGGCATGGCCGTCGTCGCGCAAGAGGGGAACATCGCGACGCTCATCCGAAATCATGAGATCTTTCTTCCTGGGCCCTCCATCGCCCCTTCCGATCAAACGTACGATCCCAAAGCGGGAGGTGGCTGCACACGTCTTCGCTTTGATGTCGTCGAAGGAAAACTCCTCTCGGCCGAGCCCGCGATCGGCGGCACGCACCGCAACTGTGCCGGCGGGCCGACCCCATGGGGAAGTTGGCTGACATGCGAAGAGACCGTCGACGATGCCCATGGCGAGTTCGATGGCAAACCGCTTCCCTTCGAGTTCGATCACGGCTTTATCTTCGAAGTTCCTGCCCATGGGCCCGCCAAGCCGATCGCGCTAAAAGATATGGGACGATTCACGCATGAAGCCATCGCGATCGATCCCGCGACCGGCATCGTTTACGAAACCGAAGACAACGGAACGGCCGGCTTTTACCGCTTCATTCCCCGCGTCCCGGGCCAGCTTGCTCAAGGGGGCAAGCTCCAAATGATGAAGATACAGGGCCAGGCCGACACGCGAGCCAACATGCCCCCGAACAAAAACATGGGCGTCACCTGGATCGATATCGAAGACCCGCTTCGGGCCCATTCACCCGGCGTCAAAGATCGGGGAGGTGTCTACTCGCAAGGGAAACAACAAGGGGCAAGCACCTTCGCTCGGCTAGAAGGATGTTGGTTCGGCAACGAGAAGATCTATTTCGTTTCGACCAGCGGCGGCAAGGCCGGCTTCGGACAAATCTTTGAACACGATCCCAAGCAACAGACGGTTCGCCTTGTCTTCGAATCGCCCAGTAAGCAAGTCCTCGACTATCCCGACAACATCGCCGTCAGCCCGCGCGGAGCACTCATCTTGTGCGAAGATGGCGATCGCAAAGTGGAAAGGCTCTGCACTCTCAGCCTCGACGGCCAACTCGGAATCTTTGCCGAGAACAACGTCCAGTTGAACGGCGAGCGGAACGGCTTCGAGGGAGATTTCACTCGGCAAGAGTGGTGCGGGGCGACCTTTAGCGCCGATGGAAAATGGCTCTTCGCCAACATCCAAACACCTGGGATAACCTTTGCCATCACGGGGCCGTGGAACAATGGCCCGCTCTAGTGGAACTGCATCCCTGAGGTGGAACTCTACGCGAGAAGATCCTGCTTCATCTTTCGGTATCGACGTTCCAGCAGAATGATTAACCCGACAATGACGACGACACCGCCCCAGAAGAGAAGGGGGTTATCTTTGTCGAGGTAGCGGTTGATGACGTCCGAGCCGACATACATCATCCCGTTTCCGATGATGCTGCCGACGGCGATCCCTAGAAGTGTGCTCCAACGGGACATTCCCAGCAGCCGGCCAAAGATTGAACCACCGACGCTCCCCGTGGCAGCCAAGGGAAAAATGACGAACGCGGCCAACCCGAAGAAGGTCATTCGCCGCATCCACGGATGAAGTTTCAAGATTACCTGACCGTCGGCCACAAGCTCACTCACCTTGGGACCAAGCACGGGAAGTTTGAAAAGAAAGCCTATGTGGAACGACAAGATGACGGCAACGAAAAGATCCAGGTAGGTCATCAAGGCGAACAGTTGAGCGGAGGTCAGGAACATTCGGATTTCATCCGAGCCCGCATCCCCTCCCCCCAGAATGATGAATCGGCCAAACACAAAGAACGCGATGATCGCCGTGCTTGCCAGCTTGCCGACGAAAGCCCATCCGTATTCCAGACCTAGGCCAATGATGATCGCCAGCGTGACGATGAGCGGTCCGACCAGTGTCCCCCACCAAACGAGGGGGTACTTCTTTCCGAATGAGTTTTCAAACGCTTCAAATTGGGCCAGCATCTCTTTGCGGAGCGTCTGCAACTCTTCTCGTGAGATCCGCGTTTCCGAAGAGGCGGTGGAGGTCGTCGGTGTTGTCGTCGCCATTTCTACCCTGCATCACCCGTCATCAAGCTGGACTATGCCTAACCGCATTCACCGATCAGCCTCTCGTAGTCCCGTTGAACGGGCTATTCCTACCGACATGATCGTCGGCCAAGAGAAGCATGGATCGGTGAATCGCGTTCCGCAGTCGCTCTATTGTACCGCGCTCGCGTCACGATCCCGTCGCGGGAATACGAATCGGTCGAAGTTGATGCCTTTTCCCTAGATCCGTAGAATACGCCTCCTGACAGGCAACCGGTTCCGATCATGCAGAGAGATGGAACGAGCCGATCGATCCCCTTTTCGAAAAAAGGGGGGCTTTTGGCCCGTTACCTTTGGATCGGACTGAGAACGCCGTTGAAAAAGGGTCTCACTCCTCGAATAGCCATCCTCGGATGGGGAATTGCCTTATTCGCGAAGTGCCAGTCCTTCTTTTTCAACCATGGAGAGGTGACAGAGCGGCTGATTGTGCCGGTTTCGAAAACCGGTGTATCCGAAAGGATACCGGGGGTTCAAATCCCCCCCTCTCCGCTTACGGTGTAAGGGTTTACGTCGAACGGATGGTTTCGATTCTGAGTCTTGAAAGTAGTCACTGTTACGCTGCCTGTTACGTTACCCGATCTGCTCGATTGCCTGCGAAAGCACGTCGTCCACGTTGGCGTAGTAGTCCATCGTGATCTGCATCGAGCTATGCCGCATCAACTGATGGAGTACCGGGGCGTTTCCCTTGCCGAGCGTAGACGCCACCCGGCACCCAAACCCCTTGCGAAGTTTGTGCATCGACAGCCGTACACCAGCCCGCTTGGCAAGGTGGCAGACAAAGGACGATATGCCCGCCCGCGTCATCGGTCGCCCGGCGACTCCCCGTAAGGGGAAGACGTCGCTTCCCGTCCGGGGTAGTTCTTCGAAGATCTCCCGAAGCTTCGGATGGATCGGAACCCATTGATCTTGTCCGCTCTTGGCGAACTCCGCAGGCAGGACGATCCGCCCCGCTTGCAGGTCAACAAAGGGGAACTTGCTCGACGGACTCCACCGAAGCTTCCAAGCCTCAGAGAGCCGCAGGCCAGACCACCAACAGCACTGCAGGTAGCCTTTCCATACCTCATTCGGGGCGACGTCAAGCAATCGCTCGAAGGACTCGGTAGGAACCGCTTGGGGCTTCTTCTTCGGCACCTTAATCTTGGGGAACTTCGGGACCGATGGAAAAATCCGTTGGTCGGCACCCCAGGTCAGCACGGTTCGAAGGGCGACGAGATAGTTTCTTATCGTGACCGGTTCGAGCCCGACCTTCTTCACCTTCGATTCCCTGGTCGGCTTTGCTCCCGCGGTGAAGCGGTTGCGAATCATCACCTTTCGGCAACGTAGGTTCGTCACTAGCTTGCTTATCGTCCGCTCGCTGATCTCGCCGATGGTCTTGGGTAGCCCCTCGTCTTCGAGAACATCGAGAACGGTGCCGTACTTCTCGCGGGATCGCTCCCGGAGTCCGGGCAGGTATTCCGCCTCGAAGAGTTCGCGGAACCTCGCCCACGTCATCTTCGATTTCTCGACATGCAAGCCGTTGTTGAGTTCGTACTCCTTGTCGGCTCGCTTCTGCTCGATCTCCTTCGCATCGGCCGTGCCGGTGCTGATCGACTTCCGTTTCCCGCTGTCGGGGTCGATCCATTGAAGCATCGGGTAGGGTCGATCCTTGAAGGATTGAGCCCAGACCGTGATGCGGTCCTTGGCCATGTTGAAAACCTCCAAGAGAGAGGAGAGAGAACCCCCGCCCGCCGCTCTCTCCTTCGACGGGCAGGGGGTGCCGGCTGGGCCGGCGTGAATCACAAGGGGCTATCCATAACCCAACGGAAACCCGTCAAGCGGTGACGAGTCCGTCTTCGTCCTCCCCATGAGTCGCTAGTTCCGTTGACCCACCGATGAAGCGGTCTAGTGCCGCCGTCAGTGATCGACCAAACCGAAGCCGCCATTGTCTCCCCGCCGTCTGGTCAACCGGATAGACGAAAACATGGTCGTAAAGCCGACTGCGGATCTCTCCGGCGATGGGTGCATCATCGGTGAAGACGACGCCCACACCCAACCGCTTGGCTCGTTCCACTGATGGGATCGAGGGAACCTCGGGGCCTGTGGGTGGCACCGTAACCGTTTTTCGCAACATCGCCACAATGTGGGTCAACATGCCCGCCCGCTCAGGATCCCGAAGAATCCGCTGACAGTCGGCCAAGATGGTTAGCTGTTCGTCTGGCGAGAGTACCCGACGAGCTTCGAGAATCGGCTTTCGCTTGCTCATACCGCCACCCCCTTTCGTCGAGCATGTTGGGCAGTGATCGCCAGCTTAATCTTGAACCGGACTGGCGAAACTTCCTCGACCGGTAGCCACGTCTGTAAGCCGAACATGGGATCGTACCCCCACTGTTCGAGCCAGACATATTTCCACCGCTTCACTTCCCCTAGCGAGTAATCCGGTAGGTTGTCGGCGAAGATCGATAGACACTTTTCTTTCGAGTCCCCCAAGCAGAGAAGTAGATCGTCCATCGGCTCGGGGTTGGGTATCCTCGTCGAATAGGTCGAGCCGTCCCGGTGCTCATCCCAACGAATCCAATAAGTAGCCGTGGGAATGGGGTTCCGCTGAACGCGGGCCATGAGTCGCCAAGTCTTCATTGTTGTTCCCTCCCGCCATCCATGGAGAACAGGATTGCCACTCGCCGCTTGTGCTTCCACTCCGCCCGCTCCAAACGTCGCGCCTTTTCGATGGCATCCTTGGGGCCAACGATCCAATCTCGGCAGATCTCCATATCGACCCATTGAGCCACTTCGCCTGGCATCAAGTCGCCAATGGTGCGACTGCTGACGATCTCTTTCAAGAACCGCTTTTCCGCGATGACATGGAAGCCATCGACTCGGTATTCCATCGATTCAAAAAAATGGTCTGGCCATCGCCTTTTCACGAGATCTCGAAGAGCAATGACTCGCCAGTCCGGGTGATCGATCCGCCGATTAAAATGAACATGCTGCGGGGTCTGAAATTCGAGGATCGGCTTGTAAATGATCCGCTTTCGTTGCACACTTGCCGTAGCCATGATGTCGCAGTCCTGCGATTGTGGTCAGCCCCGCGGGATGGTGAAGCATCTCGCGGGGTGCTTGCTTTGGCACGCCATCACCTCGACAGCGTGAACCCTTGACCGCGCACGCGGAACCACGTCGCAAGAGACGTTCGAAGAGTCTGATCGGCTTGGTATGGATTGCCTGCGGTCGCGCAGGTAGAAAGGCTTTCAGCCATGTGCCGGACCCCTTGTTGGTTCGGTGCGTCGGTTAGACCCGGCGGGAAGTTGGTAGCTTCTCGTCGGGTCGCTTCTATGCCTAACCCCTCGCCGCCACCGCGTCAACAAAATTCCTCTCTTCGAGGATTGGTTTTCCGTAATGTTCCGGGGCCTTCTGCCTTTTCCGCAGGGGATCAACGCACCACGATAGAACGAACGGTCGTCATCTAATATCGACCGCCACTCCGATCATTCGTGTACGTCCCTTCGCCCGATGTCCGCATTGATCGCAGAACCGATATTCAATTCTGTCGAACTCGCCTACTTTGATTTGCCTTCTGTTACCGTCCGCAATCATCCTGCCGCGTTTGCACTGCTGACAGAGACTTGCTATCGGGATTGCTCGAATTGATTTCCTCGGGGATGTCGGTGCTATAGTGTAATTTCTCGGCATGGATGATTCCTCTAATTCCTTGGTGCTGTAGTTTTACCACGAGATTCTATACGCCACCCTGCGGGACCTGATTTCAGGATGACCATAGACTCATCCTTCCTCGTCCGCGTGCCTCGGTTGGCTGTATACGCATCCGATTTTCCGTAATCGCCTCGTGAAGATGCCTCTCTTCGAGGATTCGTAGACTTTCGGGGCTTCTCCACGGTGTCGATCCGATACACGGGGGGCCTTGGATCTCATGACGCCGTACCGTCGTCAATGCGATGGATTTCAGGAATGTAAGACAACATCTCGGAAACCAATCGATCGTCTAAGTCTTCTCGCCTGCGATCCAAAGCCGCTTGATTGTCACAGAGTCCAACAACCTCGGAGGCGAGCCGGTCTCGAATGCTCTCAATGGCGTCATCATCAGAGCCGAAGCCGATCTCCAATGAATTTAGATCTTTGATGGCGACGAAAACGTTTCTAACAAACTCATTGAACAGTCCTGATCCCTCGATGGTGATCGCCCGGGAGTCCAGGATGTAAGCCACGAGCAGCTTGGATTGTGAGTGAGCTATCTTCATTTGGCGAATCGTTTTGTCGATGAGCTTGTGGTTCTCACAAATCAACTCATTCCGGTCGCGAAGAGCCTTTTGAAGGGCTTCAATGTCCATCTCGTTGAGTCCTTTCCTTACTGCCTTGGTCGCCCTGGTCGGAAATTCTGACGACCCCCAAGGATCTGCGTGACCAGATTCGAGAGGGTGTTAATCGTTTGCTCGTTTCGGGCTCCGTCGGC
>JAIELF010000073.1 GCA_019753235.1 bacterium | reverse complement strand
CGCGGTCGCGTGAAACTGCGCTCGGCCCGTCGCCGTCGGAAAGCGAGGCTGATGAAAAGTTCGCCCTTCGATTTGAAACTCTTTCTTCGTTTGTTCGATCTCTTGAATCGGGTCATATCCAGGAATGATTTTTGCGATCGCTTCGCGAATACGCGAGTGTTGCTGCATCGACCGCCAATCAACCGGGCCCGAACGTCCGAGCACACCCTCGGCAATCCCCGCGATGACTTCCACCTCGCTTTGCAGGCTCGGATGTCGCTGAATTCCTCCATCGCTGAGTCGAACG
This sequence comes from bacterium, assembly GCA_019753235.1. GTDB lineage: Bacteria > Planctomycetota > Planctomycetia > Kolteriales > Kolteriaceae > JAIELF01. The sequence goes on along the minus strand of JAIELF010000073.1, from coordinate 33,516 downwards.
TAGTTGAACATCGATTCCTGGGTGGTCGGCTGCTTCTCTTCATCGCGTGCGAGGACCGGCAAGATGATCGTCTCTTTTCCGGTACCCCAAGCGTGCCCGGTATTGAGCGTCGTGCTCATGTAGACGATGCTTCCGATGCGTGAGAGCGCCTCGGCCGCATACTTGGCGTCGGGATTGCTGCCGAACAGGTTTCCCCCGAGACAAAGGGCAAATCGCGTACGCCCCTGATGCGCGGCTTGCATGCAAGCGAACGTGTCCATCCCAGGCTTGGTCGGCAGCTTGACATGAAACTCTTTCTCGATGGCCTCGAAGACTTTGTCCTTGAGCGCAGGGGTCACCCCCATCGAGCCGATCCCCTGCACGTTGCTGTGCCCGCGGATCGGCAACAAACCGGCATGGGGCCGACCGACCATGCCGCGCAGCAGCGCCAAGTTCACGATCATCTGAACGTTCTCAACGCCGTGCGCGTGGTGCGTGATCCCCATGGTCCAAGCAAAGACGACATTCTTCCCTGCCAAATACATGTCGGCCGCGCGGACGATCTCTTCCTTTGAGACGCCGCCGTGATCGAGGATCTCGTCCCATGAGGTCTGCTGACAAAGCTGCTCGAAAAGTTGGAAGTGATCGGTATTCGACTCGATGAAGGGCCGATCAATCTGGTTTCGCTCGAAGAGAGTCTTGGCGATCCCCATCATGATCGCGATGTCGCCGCCGATGTGGGGTTGCAAATAAAGACTGGCAATCGACGTGCCGAAGAGAAGGCTTGATACATCCGACGGAACGCGAAAATTCACAAGCCCCGTCTCCTTGACGGGATTGATCACGATGACATGTCCCCCGCGACGGCGAACCTCCATCAATGTTCGCATCAGCCTAGGATGATTCGATGCCGGGTTCCCTCCGATGAGAAAGACCAAGTCGGCATGATCGACATCTTCCAGCGTCAGCGTGGCGGTTCCGGTTCCCAACGAAGACGCGAGCCCCACGCCGCTGGCTTGATGACAATAGAACGAGCAGTTGTTGATGTTATTGGTGCCGAACATTCTGCCGAAGAGTTGAAGGATGAAGCTTGCTTCGTTCGACGATCGACCACTGAAGTAGAAGAAACTCTCATCGGGAGTGGTCTGCTTCAATCGCTTGACCACCCGATCGATCGCCTCGGACCAAGAGATGGGTCGATAATGCTTCGAACCCTCTTCGAGAATCAAGGGATCGACCAGTCGGCCGGCGGTTTCCATCTCGCGGGGAGAGAACGTTCGAAGTTGATCGATGGAGTATCGCTCAAAGAATGCAGGCTTGATGGCGCCTTGCATATCCGCCGCCATCGCCTGCATCGATTTCTTGCAAACTTCGGGCCAATGACCCGCTTCGTTGCGCATCCCGCCGAGCTGGCCACCCATTCCAAGGGCGCAGGTCTTACAAGCATTCTTCGAACTCATCGCCCGCCAGAATCGCCACGGGCCGACCTTCCAAGCCATCCGAAAGCTGTACCAAACGGCTGGCCAGCCTCCTCCGCTGTTGACGCGACGCATGACTATCTCTCCCCCGCCAGAACGATCGGCCGACTAATGGCAATTTATCCGACAGGGCAAGACCGTTCCTGGAAAAACGCCGGCCGGCGACAAAGTGACATCCCATCTTCAAGCAGGGAAGAAAAGAGGGATATCGAAAGGATCCGCCACTCTTCGGAGCGAACGTTGCCTAGCCGAGGAGAAGGTTGTCTAGCGAACGCGGGTCGCCAAGGGTGAGGAGATTTGTTCGACGGCCGCATGAAGTTGCGCATCATTGACGGGATCCGGATGTTTGTCGACCGCCAATTCCGCTCCGACCGCATCGATGCCGCGCGTCACCACGACATCGGGAGCGACACCGACCCCTTGAAGCGGCCTGCCGTGCGGCGAAAAGAAGTGTGCCGTCGTCAGACGTAAGCCCGTTCGAACAGTTGCCAACGGGAAGATACTTTGCACCGAACCCTTGCCATACGTTCGCGTGCCGACGATCGTCCCACGACGATGGTCTTGAATCGCACTGGCGAAAATCTCGCTGGCGCTGGCACTCTCGCTATCAACGAGCACCGATAGGGGATAGTGGCGCGTGGGCAAGGGGCGAGCCCGATGGCTCCACTCTTGTCCCCAAGCTCGGCCCTTGGTCGATACCAGGACGCCTTCGCCGATAAAGAGATTCGCCACCTCCAGCGAGACATCGAGCAGCCCACCAGGATTGCCGCGCAGATCGATGATGAGCCCACGCATTCCAAGAGACTCGAGACGGGACAGCGTTGTTTTGAGTTCGTCCTGCGTCGTCTTCTGAAAAGATTCGATCCGAACATAGCCGACCTTGTCAGCTCCGGGAAGAATTCGTGCGTCGCGAATGCTGTGAACAATGACCTCTCGGCGAACGATCTGTCGGGAGAATGCTTTTCCATCGACGGAGCGAACCGAGACATTCATTGCTGATCCCATCGGGCCCTGCAATTGATTGGCTGCCTCTTCCGCCTGCATACCCGCCAGCGGGCGACCGTCGACCGAGAGGATCAGATCCCCATCGTTCAGACCAGCCTCGGCCGCGGGGCTTTCGGGTAGGACCTCGACAATGCGTAAGCCGCCATCTTCTCCCTTCACTTCGACACCCAGACCGACGAAGTTTCCGTCGATCATGGAGTAAAGTTCATCGAGCCGATGCGGGCTCAGGTGCGTGGTATAAGGATCAAGAGATTCGCACGCGCCACTCAGAAACTCCATGATTGGAGCCGCATGATGCGTACAGCCATGCACCGTGCACAGTCGAACAACGTTGCGAAGCTCGCCGACGGCTTCGTTCGTGCTCGGCACGGCACTCAATCTATCCTGTGCCGCTTGCAGACGGCTTCGGAGGGTCGCTATCCGGTCGCTGGCCTGATCCGGAAAGTTGGCGGCCACGAAAACCGGTCGATCGAGTGAAAATAGAAGCGTTCGATACCCTGAGAGAACCAGTTCCTTCAGTGGGGCCTCGGCGACGTAGTGCGTCTGAATTTTGGTGACCACTTCACGGTAGAGCGACAGTGCCTTCGCCTCGGGAAGCTCCAGAAGCTCATTCTGAAAGCTGATATCGTGATAGCGTCTGCTCAAACTGTAAAGTCGCTCGGCCGAGCGCCAGCGATCACGCAGATCAGAATCGTTTGGAAAGACGCGAAGAGCTCGCTGATAGAGGTCGGCCGCCTGCTGCCAAAGCTGCCGTTTCTCGAACTCCTCGGCCCGGTCAAGAAAGACTTGTCGTTGCGGCAGGCGGTCAGGTGAAGAAGTGACCGTCTGTCCCCAGCCTGGCGATTGCCCGACGAGGAGAAGAACAGCAGGCAAGAGCCATCGGCCAAGACAAGAGCGGCCCATCTAACTCTCCGAGGTACCTGCGTCCTGTCTCGGTTTCGCCATGGTCGGCGAAGATCAGAGAAGGAGGCTGGTGCAGCGCCTGGGGTCAATCATTGAGAGTGGTCTCATTGCTGAGACGCCATCCGGGATGGGTCGCTCGAACCATCGATCCCGGCCTAAGTGGCCCCGGGGTCGGCGGAAGGATCGACAACTCCTCGTTGGCTAACGTAACAGGATAACGCCCCCTTGAGAGGCGGTCAAAAACGGACTTGATGAGGTGGGCTGTTAAATCGCGATTCGGGGTAGGTTCTTAACGTTTGTCCCGCTTGTGCCGACACACAAGGGAATAAGAGTGCCCCTCTTAGGAGGCTGAGACGAATCCTCACCTCGGTTCGTGAACTAGCAAAAACGCGCGTAAGGGTTCACCGCGTATCGCCGGCGCGGTTTCAATTCTGCCATGATGATGACGGCAGTTATCCGGGGGGCCAGTCGAGCAAGCGGCCACCCAGCAGATGAAGATGGAGATGGGGAACCGTTTGGCCCGCTCCCTCGTTGCAGTTAATGACCACGCGGTAACTGCTGAGCCCTTCGCTTTTCGCAATTTTCACGACAGCGGAGTGCAACTGACCGAGGAGTTGTTCGTCGCCTGGTTCGATGTCGGCATGGGTCCGGATGACTTTTCTGGGGATCACCAAAATATGGGTGGGAGCCTGCGGGTTGATATCGCGAAACGCGATGCAATGTTCGTCTTGATAGACGATGTTGGCCGGAATATTCCCCTCGATGATCTCCTTGAAAATGTTCCGTTCCAGCATCGCCATCGCATCCTCCTTTGTCGCCGATCACAGGAATAGGGAACTCCCTCTGGGCTTCATGGGTACGGATCTGACGAGCTGGGGGCCCGCTTTTGCCAACGACGGCTCGTTTGGCGAAGAAACGACCAGTCATCCCAGGAGAGACCATCGAGACCACTCACCGCGACGCGGGCCAGAATCACGTCAACTCGGTCCCGAGTCGTTTCATCGTCCTCATGCCGGCCCAAGATTTCAGACGGGTCAGCGAGCCCAGTGAATCGACTGACAAGCCGTTCCTCCGCTCGGCGAGTCCATGCCTCCTGCGCGATCGCCAAAAGGATGGCGAACATATGGGCAGGTAGAACAATCGTCCATGTTCGCTCTCTCCATTGAAGGTAGAGCATGGTCGAAAGGTAAACGCTGGCCACGAAGAGAACGCTTAGCCGATAGCCTGTCCCCTGGAGCCGATCGAGAGGCCGAACCAGGAGTCGGCTCGCAATCCAGAAAGTCGCCAGCGGAAAGCCGGCGAGCGGGGTTTTCGTTCCTGCGAGAAACCCGAGTTGATCGACTCCTAGTTGAAGAAGGGACCACGCCAGCGAAATGACTGCTCCAAAGATCAGGCAACTTTTGAACAGGTAAGCCGACCCTCGGCGCGCTTCGACCTCTATGCAAAAGAGGGAGATCACCCCGGCCGACAAGAGTACGAAAATGAAACTTTCCGGTTGAACAAAGTGTCCTGTCCAAAGTCTCCAGAGTTGTACTCCGCCTGCCGGGACGAGCGAAACGGGGACGAGGTAGAAGATCTCGCCAAGCCCTGGGCAGAAGAGTTGGCCCAGTCCCCCTAGCAAAACGAGGATGGTTATGCTGGCCGAACAGGGCCAAGGCGTCATGGCCGAGAGGGGTCGTCCTGGAAAAATCGTCGATCCTCCCCACAAAAGGGCCTCGCATTTTGAACGCTTTGCTTGCGGGCTTCGTTCGGTAGTTCTGAGAAAATAGGATAGATGGCGACGGGTAAGCCCTTAGGGTAACAGTGCTTAACAGACATTAGGAAATTATTCACGAATTCTACCAACCGGGTCAGTTTGATCCTTGCAGTCCCGGTGTTGTCGGATAGAATCCTGCGATCACCTCGCGAACGAGGTTGCTCTTCGGGTCTCCCAGGCGATGACGTTTCGCCTGCCAGCAGGTTACCCACCCAAGCTTGAGCGGGCCGCGCTATAGACGCGGTGCCGCGTTGTGATCTTATGTCGGTCGTTGGCGCAACAGGGGGTTGAAGTGTCGATTATTAGTGCACCACGTTCGGATAGTTTCACTGACTCTTTCGAAGTGGAAGAGGGACAGCTATCTTCACGTGTTCTCTCCACTGATGAAGAACGCAAGCTTCTCAAAGAGTTCTGGACCACCAAGAAAGCTTTGGCGAAAAGACTCAGTGACTTGCTCAAAGAGCGAATGACGACGGAGGAGCGGAAGAACCCGCTTTCTATCGCCAAGTTTATCTCGGCTCGCATGAATCGCCGACGTTGGCGGGACAAAAAGACGCGAGATCTGGTTCACAACTACACGCATTTGAAGCATCGATTGGCCTCGGCGAATATTCGTCTGGCGGCCCACTTGGCCAAGCGGTTTCGAAGTTACGGCGTTCCCTATTCCGATCTTCTCCACGAAGCCGTTTGCGGCCTGATGCACGCCATCGATCGCTTCGACTTGAACTTCGATACGCGATTGGCAACCTATGCCACTTGGTGGATTCGACAGGCATTGCAGATTGCCGTCGCTCAGCAATCGCACTTGGTTTCGCTGTCGCCGCACCACTTGCAACAGCTCGGTCGCTGGCAACAAGAAGTCGAAGCCATGGCCCATGCCGATGGCGAAATCCCGACCAATGAAAAGGTTCAAAAGAAGAAGGGTGTCGAGAGCGCCCAACTGACTCGGCTACAGGCTGTTGCTCGATCGCCCGTTTCGATCGATGCAACCCTGGATGAATCGAGCGAGTTCTCGCTATCGCATGTTGTGACCCAACAAGATGCTTTTGCCGAGCGAAATCAGTTCGAGCTCAAAGAGCTTCTCGGCCACCTGATGTATCAGCTTCAGCCGAGGGAACGGACCGTCCTCACGCTCCGGTACGGCCTCACCGGTGAAGGGGGCCTCTCGCTCCGCGACATCGGCAAGGTTCTTCTCGTCAGCAAAGAGAGAGTTCGTCAGATTCAGAACCGAGCGCTCGATAAACTTCGCTCCGCCGCCAGCGGCGACGGGCTAAAGGAATCGCTCCTCTCGGTCCATTAATCCTGACCTCAACGAAATCATCGCGAACACGAGGACTCAACCCCTCGTGTTCTTTTGTTGGTATCCTGTACTTCTCAAATCCATCCGCTCCACCACATCAAAGCCAGAATTGGCTTCACAACGCTTGCGGGCTTTTAGGGTGAAGGGCCTCCGAGAACTCGCACCGGTAGCGGAGTAGCTAGTGCTTAGATAACGTGAGATCACGGCGATCGATGATTTTCCACAAAGGGGAAATCATCGATCCACCCTACTCGATCTCAAGAGCCTTCTTCCAACATCGGCACATCAAGACCGACACTTCCCACGCAGGCTCCACCGTCTTAATTCTGGTAAGGCGCGGCCAACCGATAAAGAGTGACGGTGTCGGCAGGCCGGCTGGAAGCCTGCCGGTCGACGAGGTTCCAGTGCGATGGAACAGACGGCAGGATCGGCCCAAGACAAAGGACGAGATCGAAAGGGAAGTCGGCATCAATCGAGGCGATCGAATCGACCCGTTCGCACCATCTCATCGGTCGATCGAGCACGAATGCGGTCGCGTGGTTATTGGATCCGACTTGCAGAATGCCTCGGGCATGCTGGATCAAAGACTTGTTTCGGTCCGCCAGTTCCACCACCGGCGCGAGGAGATCTCGCTGCCCCGGGAAGGCTCGCATCCCAATCAGCGTCACCACCATAGAGCCGATCACCACGACGATAGCAAGCGTCCATCGGATCCTCGGGGGCGACGACCGACGAACAAGTTCCTGCCAACCGATCCCAGCCCAGATGCTCCAAGGCAAGAGTGCAGGGAGAATGTAATGATCCCGCTTCCCTTCCGAGAAACTCAACAGGATCAGCGAGAATAAAAACCAACCAACCAGCACGATCGACCAGGCTCGATTCGCATTGATGAGTGCCAAGAGAGCGAGAACGATGCTTGGCCCGACCAGGACGGGTACTTGATAGAGGTAGTAGTACCATGGCCGGGTTTGTGGCCCCCAGTGTTCAATGAATCGTCCCACGCTCTGATCGAACCATAACGACACGAGAGATTGATTTTCCACCAGGACCATGGCCGGCCATGTCCCCGCCAAAACAAGTGCGATCGCGATGCCGACCACGTGCCAGCTCCATCGAACACTTTTCTTTTCCGTGCAGGCAAAATACCAAGTGATCGTCAGGGTGCCGATCATCATGATCAATCCGACGGGTCCTTTGGCAAGGAGGATCATCGCGATGATTCCCCATAAGCCCAGGATCCGAATCGGCTCGGAATTCGAAATGGAATACCGACGTCCACCCAAGAAGGTGAACCGCCGGACCGCCAATGGATCCCGCAGCGATTCAACGGCGGGCGAGGTTTCCCGGGTGGCGATGTAAATGCCCGCGGCGACCAGAAATGACAAGGTCATGTCAATCATCGCGGAACTGCCGAACATCCAACTCCAAGGTACCAGCGATTGAATCACGCCAGCAGCCAACGATTCGTGACGACAAGCGACTCTTCGAGTGAAAAGAACCGCAAGCATCGTCAGCCCCACCGCTGATAGTGCGCTCGGCAATCGGGCCGTCCATTCAGAAACATCACCTGTACAAAGATACGACGCGCTCGCCAGCCAGTACGCCAGCGGGGGCTTCTGCCAACGAGGTTCTCCCGCGAAAGTTGGATCGATATAGTTCCCGGACCGAACCATCTCGCGCGCGGTTTGGGCGACCAGTGATTCATGACCATCGAGCGACGGTCGGAGCGCGAGCAGCGTTAACTGAATCACGATCGTCAATGCGATCGGCACGATCAAATCGGTCGGCCAACGGTCTTCGTGCGGTTTGACCGAAATCGAAGGCTGATCGAGAGCAACCCGCGTCACGCTGCGAATCGATCGCTCGAGTTTATCGATCATCATACCATTCATGTTCTTGCCAAGTCAGTGTTGTTTTGCGTCGCGGTCTCGGCGGGTGAGGCCGGCATCTTCCCGTCGGACGGCCTCCCGCAGAAAAGTCTCTTTCATGGAGATACCTCACGGGCTGATTCTGATCCAGAAGAGTTCCTCATGGGGACCGACGATCCAAAGAGATGGCTCGATTTATCGCCCGGCAAATGCGACACTAAGGAGAATCAAAAAAGGCTTTGGATGCAGGAGTTGCTGGTGTCGACTTCAAATTCGCTCAAGTTAGCTCCGCCCGCAGGAATCGTCGGTCCGATCTTCGGCTGGGAACTGACGACGCTCGCTCGCCGAGCTCGGTACTTCGTCCTTCGAGCTGGTTACGCTGCCTTGCTCGCGCTCGTGATGTGGTTCGCGTACCAAATGGCCTTCTCCTGGAACATCTTCGGCTCGACACTGCTCCAACGGTCAGCCACGTTTGCGAGCGGCTTCTACCACGCCTTCACGAGTGTGCAGCTTTTCGTCGCCCTCTTTCTGACGCCGGCGTTCGTGGCAGCAGCCATCCCGCAAGAGAAAGAGCGAAGAACCATCGAGTACCTCTTCGTCTCTGATCTGCGCAGCAGAGAAATCGTGCTTGGTAAACTTTTGGCTCGCGTGATGAATTTGCTGATGATTCTGCTCGTTGGCGTTCCAGTCGTCGCATTAGCGGGACTCTTTGGCGGCGTGAACTATTTGTCGCTACTCGCCAACACCGCCGCCACCATCATGGTGATGCTCTCTGTTGCCGGCCTGTCGATGCTGGTTTCGATCTATAGTTCCACGACTCGGCAAAGCCTTTTCAACACCTATGCCATTCTCATGGGGTTTTCAGTTCTAGGCCCATTGATGGCCACGCTCGGTGTCGAAGGCTTGCGCGAACTGTTTCTCATATTCTGGCCAAGCCAAGCCTGGCAGCCGTTCGCGGAGCCTCGCTGGGTCACAGAAGGACTCATGGTGGCCTCGCTCGTGCACCCTCTATCTCCATTAATTATTTTGAACAGCTTTGTATTTTCGAATTCTCTATTGGCTCTTTCGTTTCCTATGATCTGTACGATCCATGCTTGTATTCATCTATTGCTGGCTACCATCTTTATCTCTTGGGCGATTTATCGGCTTCGACCCGCCTACAAATCGGAGCCCGTTCCATCAACGAACGCCATCGTTCGCGTGTCGAAGAAATACACCAGCCGATTCAAATTCTCCCGTCCGCCTGTCTGGGAATCTTCTCCCTTGGTCTGGAAGGAATTTCACACAACAAGAATTCGCCGTTTCGGATGGGCCGTCACTATTCTATTCATTCTGGGGACACTCTACTACTACGGTCTCTTATTCGATCAGTTTTTCATTCAACAACGTAATTCAAGTGATTATGACGACCTCGCCATGGCAACTGGATTCACCTCCATCGCGTGGATGGTGCTGGGATATCTGATGGTGGCTTTTCGCTCGGCATCAAGTATCGGCGAAGAAAGGGACAGAGACTGTTGGATATCCCTATTGGCGACTCCCCTGACGGCTCGGGAACTGATCTTTTCTAAGGTGTTGGGCTCGGTACTATCGCTTTGGCCTTACATCCTGGTGCAGACTCCCGCATTTTTGATGTGTGTCCTGTTTGTTCCTGCCGGCATATTTCGATTGCTCTTCTGGTTTCTTGGTGTTTTTGTTTTTGGACTATTGATTGCCAGCATGGGTGTTTATCAGTCATTGACACAGAAGTCGACTGGCCGGGCGATCGGTGTGACACTCTTCATTTCGGCGATTCTCGCAGGGTTAGGTCATGCCTTCATTCTGCCCGTCGTTGCGTTCGGCGGAAGTCCTGAATTCTTGAAGTTTCTTGCAGGAAGTCTTCCCTGGACATGGATGGGAAGTGCCTTTCTCACGCGGCTGTCGTCATCTGAAGCACAGGAGACGTGGGCGATTAGCCTCGTTTTCATGCTCATCTATACATTGACAGCATCGGTACTAATCTCCAGTGCCGTCTCCCGATTTCCTCAAATAACCGAGCGAAAAGAACGCTGATCAACAGCGAATCAAACGTTGACGGTGTTTGAAGATTACACATGGAGTAGGGCGAAAAATGCTATTCGTCGCGGGCAAAATTACTCAGGCACTCGTCGCTCCCCTCCATTGGATCTTGGGAGTGTTGTTTCTTGCTTGGCTTATTCGCAAGCGTCGACCTCGCACGAGTGGTTGGCTTCTCTTCGTCGGACTCGTCGGTCTCTATCTGGTGTGCGCGCCGTGGTTTGCTCGGCAACTTATCGGAACGCTGGAGAGTCAATACCCCATCATGGCGACAGATGATCTGCCGACGGCCGACGCGATTGTGATTCTCGGAGGGACCACCTATCAAGTGCAGCCTCCTCGACGCGAAGCAGAGGAGTTCAATGGCGCGAGGGTTCAGCGAGGCGCGCGTCTCTTCAAAGCAGGCAAGGCGAAGCAGATCGTCGTCGCCGGCGGCGCGCCGTACTTGACGGAAGAGGGTCTTTCCCGGACAGAAGCCGACGACATGGCCGAGCTTCTCATCATGATGGGGGTTCCCGCGTCGGCCATCATCCGTGAAGGTGGTTCTCGGAACACGTTTGAGAACATGACCCATACATGGGGAATCCTTCGCGCGACACAGTCTTCATCGATTCTGTTGGTGACGAGTGCGTTTCATATGCCGCGCGCGATGGCATTGTTTGCAAAGACCGATTTGAAAGTGATACCAGCTCCCAGCGACCCGCGGGCGACGGGCAAGCTGGATCGGTGGAGAGATTTCTTTCCTGGCCCCGACGGCCTAAAACTGACGACGCTGGCGATAAACGAATGGGTGGGACTGATCGGCTATCGCCTGCTCGGTAAGCTTTAGTCCCGACATGGGTCACGCGAGGATATCGGTCAGAACGCTCCCATGGACGTCGGTAAGGCGAAAGTCTCGGCCGGCATAGCGATAGGTGAGTCTCTTGTGATCGAGCCCCATCAAATGAAGGATGGTGGCGTGAAGGTCGTGAACGCTGGTCTTGTTCTCCTGAGCGGCGAAACCGAACTCGTCGGTGGCACCGCGAATGGTTCCTCCCTTGATCCCACCGCCGGCAAGCCAAACGGTGAAGCCGTAATGATTGTGATCTCGACCAAGCTGACTGTTGCCGGCCCCGTCGAGTTCGACCGTCGGCGTCCGGCCAAACTCGCCTCCCCAGATGACAAGCGTTTCTTCAAATAGACCACGCGACTTGAGATCGCTGATAAGAGCGGCAATCGGTTGATCCGTCTCTTGCGCGAGTTTGCGATGGTTCGATTCGACTTGCGTGTGGTTGTCCCAGGGCTGTCCTGCCCCGTGCCACAGTTGAACGAAACGGACCCCTCTTTCGATCAGCCGTCGAGCGATCAGTGTTTGTCGACCGTGAACCGTATCGGTGTAGGCTTCACGAATCCAGCTCGGCTCCTGGCCCAGGTCGAACGCGTCGCCGGCTTCCATCTGCATGCGGTACGCGAGTTCGAATGATTGCATCCGCGCGTCGAGCCGTGGATCGGGTCGGCCTGCGTGATGCTCGTCGTGCAAGGCGCGGAGGAGGTCGAGCTGTTTACGCTGCGAGCGAGAAGTCGTGTAGCGGTTGTTGATGTTCTCCATCAGCTTCTCGATCTCTCGATGCTGCGAATCAACAAACGTCCCCTGCAAAGCGCCGGGCAGAAAGGCACTCTGCCAATTCTCATTGTCCTTGATGGGCAAGCCGCCGGGAGACATCGCGACGAAGCCGGGAAGATTCTGGTTCTCTGTTCCCAGTCCATAGAGGAGCCACGAACCCATGCTGGGTCTTGGTTGAACGGAGTCGCCGCAATTCATGAGAAGGAGTGATGGCTCATGGTTGGGAACCTGGGCGTACATCGAACGAATAATAGCCATGTCGTCGGCATGCTCGGCCGTGCGGGCAAAGAGTTCGCTGATAGGCAAGCCGCTTTGGCCGTACTGCTTGAACGAAAAGGGAGAGGGAAACGCAGCACCAGTCTTCCGTTCGGTGAGGAGATTGTTGGGGACCGGTTGGCCCGCATACTTTTGCAGCATCGGCTTGGGATCGAAGGTGTCGACATGGCTTGGCCCGCCGTTACAGAAAAACTGAATAACACGCTTGGCTTTCGGGGCGAAATGGCTTGGTCGAGGAATCAACACTTCTGATTCACTAGCACGAGTCGGTGCGGAATCAGCCAGCAGAGAGGAGAAAGCAATGCTGCCGATCCCAAGCGCCGCGCGCGAAAGCATTGTTCGACGAGCCATCGGAGAGAAAGAGTCTTCATGCATCGCGTTGTCTCCTCAATCGACGAACAAAAACTCGTTGCTCGTGAGCAGAATCTGGGCGAGCTGTTCCCAACGATCCAATCCATCCGACCTCACGCCGGCGAAGTCTTTAACCGAGGACCAAGTCTCCTTGGTGGTGGTATCGACCAAGGTCGCGGTCCAAGTGAATTCATCGTGGTTGAGCATCTCTCGGCGATCGACAACAAGATCGATCGTCTCTCCCTTTTTGACCGCGATGGGTTGCAAGCCGAGATTGGTGGTGGAATCGTGCAGACGGACCTGCGCGATCGATTCTCCTCGAACGAGGACGGCAACAAGGATCCCGTCGCCCGCTTTCGCGGGATGAATGATCTGCGACTGGAGATTGATCGTCATGTCGCGCGGCGCCGTCCAACGCCGAGCGGTGGCATGATCGTGATCGTTGCCGGCATGGCCTCCGTCGGCCGTGATTTCCGCCCATCCAAAGATAGAATCGGGATGATCCGGGCTCCCTTGCCAAGACTTCCCGTTGAAGAAGGGAAGCAACGTGAAGGTCCCCGCTTGCCCCGTTGCGGCATCGAACGGTAGAACACCATAACTCCAATCATGCATCGGCGGCGGAACATCCTTCGTCAATGCGTCGACTGTTTGCACGAACGAGAGTCCCGCTGCTCGCTCGGCAGGTGTCGGCTTGCGTTGGTAGAGTCGGTCAAACATGAATTCAAGTCGATCCGCGGGCTCCTGGCGCGATAGATCCACCGCCGCGAGCGCTCGGGCTCGCGCGACGACGAAGGGATCATTGAGGAAGAAAAGAGCTTGTTGAGGGACGATCGTTTCGCCTCGCTGTGGAATGTGCAGATCTGGATTCGCGAAATCGAAAACGCGAAGCGTCGAAGGAAGAAACTGACGATCAACTCGTCCGTAAATCGCACGACGTCGCGTTGGCGCTGATGAGAACAAATCCTCCGGCCGGCCGGCGATGGCCAAATCGAGATCCTCAGCCACGGCAAGGGCGGCATCTCTCCATTCTTCGAAGGTCAGCCTTCTCGCTCGCGATCGAGCTAAGAGACGATTCTCTGGATCTTGTTCGAAAGCAGCCCGGGCCGACGGTGATTCCGGCAAAACCCGCGAATCTTGGCGATAGGTTGCCGAGGTGATCATCTCGCGATGGAGCGACTTCAAACTCCAACCTTGCTCGATCAACGCAAGACCCAGGTAGTCGAGAACCGCGGGATGCGAGGGAGTCTCGGCACGAAGGCCGAAATCACTGGGGGTCTGCACCAGCCCCTTGCCGAAATGCTGAAGCCAAAGTCGATTGACAATGACGCGTGCTGTCAGAGGATTGCTCGGCTCGATGATCGCATGGGCCAGCTCGCCCCGGCCACTTCCCTGCGTGAAGGGTTGGCTCTCCGAACCTGATAAGAACGCGAGGAATCGACGCGGTACCTTGTCCCCAAGCGAGAGTGGGTTGCCTCGACGAAAGACACGGGGCGTCTTCGCGGCAGGCCTGTCTACAAGCTGAAGAGAACAGGCGACCTCATGTGGCGCATTGAGGACCCAGCGGTCGACCTCACCCTGAAACTTCCAAAGCTCAACACAAACATCGGTCGTAAAAAAGAACTCGTTCCCGACAATCGATTCATCCGGAGGCTCACAAGGAGCGTCCGCCCCATACAAGACTTGGCGAAGTTGCTCGGCAGCAGCGTCGGGGAGTGTTGTCGCGTTCGCATTCGTTTGGATGAATTGCTTCCATTCTCCGTCGATTCTCTTGAAGACTCGGTCGTAGCGGTCAGCGACTTCGTCGATGCTGGTTGGGGATGAACCAAACTCGTGCGCGATCAAAGGATGAAATTGGGCCGGAGAAAGGGAACGCAACTGCTCGGTCACCGCGGGCGCACGCTCGACAAATCTATCCGCAGGCAAGTCAGCAAACTTTCTCCAGGCGACGAAGATCGCGTCCTGACGCTCTTCGGCCCGGTCGAGATAATCACGCCATCGGCGTGCGAAAGAGGCAACGACATCGCTTGCTTGAATGACCACATCGAAACCTTCGACCGGATACTTTTCGAGATGCTGCTGGGCGAGAAGATAATCCTTTATCCTCGCGCGAACTCGCTCGGCAGCTTCGGTTCGACGAAAGGCCAACTTGTCGGCCAACTCTTTTTGTCGGCGTGCGAGTTCCTTCTCAAAATCCTGATCAAGAGGAACGCCGGCCGGCGAGGGAAGACGCACAAGCTTTTCGCCTGAACTATCGAAGATACCGTAGAGGGAGTAATAGTCCTTGGTCGAAATGGGATCGTATTTGTGATCGTGACATCGAGCACATCCCACCGTCAATCCCATCGTCCCGCGAGTGACGACGTCGATCCGGTCATCAATGATGTCGCGCGTCACCCCCAGAAATCGCCGACCTAGGGTCAAATACCCCATGGCCGCTCCGTCGGCCGGCTCGTGGGCGACTTGGTCGCCGGCAATTTGCAGCAAGAGAAATCGATCGTACGGAAGATCCTCGTTCAGCGCGCGAACGACCCAATCCCGATACGACCAAGAGTGAAGCCAATTTCTTTCCTCGCGACCGTAGACGTACCCTTTGGTGTCGGAATATCGCGCGACATCAAGCCACCGCCGACCGCTCGCCTCGCCAAAGTGGGGCGACGCTAGAAGCCGATCGACTTCTCTTTCGAACGCGTCGTCCCGATTCACCGATTCAAAGAAGCCGACCTCGCCGCGCGTGGGAAGAAGACCAGTCAGATCAATCGTCGCTCGGCGAAGCAACGTTCGCCGATCCGCAGGTGGAGAAACCATCAAGCTGGCCGACTCGATGGTGGCAAGGGTAAAAGAATCGATCGGCGAGCTAGGCCAATGAGGATCTCGATTCGTCGGGGGCTGCGACCATTTCATGGGCTGAAACGCCCAATGGCTTCGATGGCGATCGACGGTTGTCGGCGTCGTGGCGGGCCAGTGGGCACCATCGCGAATCCAGGCAACGACCGCATCCACCTCATCGGGAGTAAGAGGATCCTCCGGCGGCATGGGACGTTCGCCCTGTCGACGAATGGCGTGAACAAGCGGGCTGTTTTCCGGCTCGCCGGGAATGATGGCCTTGCCGAGTTCACCTCCCTTTAGGATTGCGTCGCGACTATCGACACGAAAAGAGGAGGATTGTTCTTCCGGGCCATGACAACTCTGGCATCGCTGGAGCAACACCGGTCGAACTCGAGATTCAAACGCTTCTGCCCGTTCGCGAGTGTGCTGATCGGTGGGGGAGTCGGCCCAAATGACGGACGTGACAAGACAGCTCAGTAACCAGGCGATTTCACGACGATGACCCATGCCATGCCCGCTCAAGAGATTGGCGACCCCGCGTCCGATGGGGGCGCATACCCCCAATCGTCAACGATACCCGGTCTCACGCAGGATGCCAAACGATCTTAGCGAAGGAAGCGAGGTTCGACTTTATCGGTCTATCAAGACGCGAGTCTGGCCAGCACTCCTTTCACAATCGCGCGGAGCTTCGGTTCCGCCTGCGCGGCAATCGCAAGTATCTTCGAAAGCTCCGCCGGCTCTAAGTGATCGGGCAGGCACATATCGGTAATCACCGATAAGCCGAGAACCTTCATTCCCGAATGGATTGCGACGACGACTTCCGGCACGGTCGACATGCCGACCACATCGCTGCCGATCGCTCGAAGGAATCGGTACTCGGCCCGGGTTTCAAGATTGGGCCCCGTGACAGCAACATAGACCCCCTTTTGCGTCGGGATCTTTTGCTCAAGTGCGACCTCTCGGGCAAGCTCGATGAGATGGGTGTCATAGGGTTGACACATATCGGGAAATCGCGGACCGAGCTTCTCGTCGTTAATGCCACGAAGTGGATTGTCGGGCATCAAGTTGATGTGATCTTCGATCACCATGATGTCGCCGCTGGCATATTGAGGGTTCATGCCGCCGCAGGCGTTGCTGACAATGAGAATCTCGCATCCCATCGCTTTCATAACGCGCACTGGGAAGGTGACATCCTTCATCGAGTAGCCTTCGTAGTAGTGAAAGCGTCCCTCCATCGCGAGCACGCTGACGCCCGAGAGTCTCCCCGTCAGCAGTTGGCCGGCATGGCTTTCTACGGTAGAGCGTGGGAAGTGAGGGATGTCGGCATAGGGGATCGTGGCTTCGACATCGATCTCTTTGCCAAAGCCTCCTAGACCGGTGCCGAGGATGATCCCAACTCTCGGCTTTCCCGTCCATCGAGAGGCGATAAACTTCTGAGCAGCTTCAACGTGTTCGCGGATTTCGAGCATGATCTCCTCAATATCGTTTGGGTATTGAATCGTTCATCAGTTCTCTTGACGAGCTTTGTCGTATTGTTTGCATGTCATCGGGACGAGATCGGCAGTCCCAGGCTCGCCCTCAAAACGTCAGGTCGGCGAAGGACGAATCCGATCCAAATCACGACGCCGATGATGATCTGAACGATGCATGGCTCGCCGATTCGAACATGAGCAGCACATGCCCCACCCATGTAGGAGGCCAAAAGAACTGCCCCGAAGAGCGACGTCGGTGGAAAGAGATAAAGGGCCACGCTGCCGATCTCTGCTACGCCGATGGGAAGAATGCTGGTTTCTGGGAACGCCAAATGTTCCATCTGTTCTTTCATGCCATCGGCCTTTTGAAGTTTGCCGACGGCACTCATCACGAGCAGCGCGCTGACCAGTACAGACAGGATCCATCCGACGACTTTCCCGTACGGAAACAAGTCTTTCATGGCTATCTCCTCGTTAGTGTTCGCGAGAGTGGATAAACAGGAGCCAACGATTTGCTTGCTCGCCTGAACCATTGTTACGGAAAAGAATCGAGTAGATCGTTGATCTCATTTCTTCTCAGACGAATCGGAGGAAAAAGAGACTCATAGAGTAGCCTTCGCCGCGCGGTGATAGATTGGCTTCAAACGCCGGTGCAGTTCGAGAAACGTTCGAAATCGCTCGTCATACAGAGTCCGGCGCGAGGGCGTCGGATCGAATGTGGTCCCGACGGCGATTCGTTTTGCCACTTCCTCAAATGACAGTCGCTTCATTCCAAACACAGCCATGCCCCATGCGCCCAGGGCATTGGCCTGCTGAGGCTGCGCCGTTGGTTGGATCGGCACATCAAGGACGTCGGCAAAAATCTGGCACCATACCGAAGAGAGAGCGCCGCCGCCGATAAGTCGAAGTTTGTCGAGCGGACGATCTAAGAACTTCGTCACCGCGGGAAGCATCCAGCGGGTATTGAGAGCGACTCCTTCGTAGAAGGCGCGGATGACGTCCTCGCGGGTATGCTCGAGAGACAGGCCGAACAGCCCCGCTCGCAAGTGCGCGTCGTCGACCGGCGTTCTCTCACCATACAGCCAGGGCAGATACAGCAGACCTCGGCTGCCGGCCGGCACTCGCTGCGCAATCTGATCGAGCACTTTGTAAATGTCGGGCGCGCTCGACTCTTTCAGCAATTCGTCTTGATGGTAAAGGATGTTGTTTTTCAGATAGGAGAGGTTCCCCCCGGCAGTCGTCTGCAGCGCGATCATAAGATAGCGATCCGGAACCGCGCAGGGAACCGACGCGATCGACGAGAAGATATCGGTCTTTTTGAAAGGGATATGCGCCGCCAGCCAAGACGATGTGCCAATGTAAAGATGAGCTTGACCATCACCGATGGCTCCCGAACCGATCGCCGCCGCCGTCGTGTCAATCGCCCCAGCGACGACCGGCGTCGTCCTGGGCAATCCCAATTCTCGGGCGGCCTCCGGCGTCAACGGGCCCAAGACATCCGTGCAAGAAACAATCTCTGGAAACTTATTGGGATCGATTCCGCTTCGCGATAGAAGCGTTGCATCGTAACGAATCCGGTCGGGACGGCGATTGTCCGTCACCCATGACGTCAGAATCGAATCTGCCGTCGCGACGAGTCGACCGGTCAGGCGATAGTTCATGTAGTCAAGGACGTTAAGAAACTTGTCTGTCTGACGATAGACATCGGGCATCGTCTCGCGAATAAAAAGCATGTGGGCGGCAGGATCTTTGCCCGAGAGAGCAGGTGCTCCGCCGGTCAAGCGAATCCAGCGTGGAAGTCGCGCCACGTCGTATCCCGCGATGTTCAGCCAACCGCGGACATGTTTGCGAATGATCGGTCCGCCGCGCATATCCATCGACAAAATAGCCGGGGCTAAAACCCGACCGGCGCGATCGACGGCGACGGTCCCTTCCCCTTGCGAGGAGATGCAGACCGCGAAGACTCGCTCGGCCGCACGGGGGTGAGCTGTCCAGATTCGCTGCGTCGACGCGACCAACCCACTCCACCAATGATCAGGGTTTTGCTCGGCACCACCCCCGGGCAGGACTTTTAGCGGAACCTCTTCAAACTCCCACGCGAGCAGATTGCCCTGCATGTCGATCAGTGCCGTCTTGCAGCCCGATGTCCCGAGATCGACCGCTAAGACGAAAGAATCATCGTCGGAGAATGGGGTCAACGAAATCGCTCCTACGTCGGAAGTCGCCAATTCCATCAAACGATTGGTGTAGGAGATCGATCTCCCGACCGAAAGAAAGGACGAAATCGTGATCTCGTCACGATGTTTAATCCTCTTTGATCAACCAGACGTCGGCGACTTGCGCCCCGCGACCGTTTCCTCCGCGTTCGGGATCACTGGTCCAGCGGAGAACGAGCTCGCCATCCTTTGTCGCTTCAATCGGAATCGAAAACTCAATCGGTCGCGGAGGCATCGGACGATCCATCAACGGATGAACCTCGCTCTCATCCGCGACGAGCCGAATCGGACGATTCCTCGATTCGCTTGCATAGACGACACGCACTTTGTACCGAGCCTTTGCATCCAATCCTTCGTACCGCATCACGACGGGCACATCAAAAAGACCGTCGGCATACGTTCCCCACGATCGCCACTGTCCGGGCTCCGGCTCGAAGCCGACATAAGGACTCTTCAGCGACGCAGGATCTTTTTCGAAGTTGGGTTGTGAAACGAGATGAGGCTGAGCGAGAGGATTCCCTAAATCGTCGTAGTAGCTTCCCGGCTCGGCACCGGTTAGCCAAAGAATCTCACGGATCGCTGCCAAGCGATCACTCTCCTGTTCCATCGCGCGGATCTTCTTGAACCGCATTCTCAAGCCCGGCGCATTATTGAGCGGGACGTCGATACTGTCGAGATTCGCGCCGCGCCAAAGGGCGATTGCCTGATATCGCGGGACCGATAGCTGCATGCGAATACTCTTGAAGAGATCGTCTGCCAACTGAAAGACTCGTTGACGAAGCGTCCTTGTCGCTTCGAGGGATTCCCCTTGAAGGAGCGCCTCCGCCTGGTCCATGGCCGAGATCGAGCCGAGCGTCTGAGCTTGTTTCAGTAAATACCGTGCCGAGTCTTCTTGCCTTTGTTCTTGAAGCAATCGTTCTCGAACAAACGCGTCGTAATACGCGCGATAAAGGGCTTGCTGAAATCGCCAATTGGATCGCATGCGATCGTTCGCTTGGCTTTCCATCATCTGAAAGTGAGCGAGTGTCTTTGTAATTCCGTCGTTCTGCGCGATCGGCCCACGCCAATTCTTTTCGAGCATAAGCAAACCCTGTGCGAAAGAGTCGGCAAACGTCGGCCCGATGAAGTAGCGGGCGTAGTCGCGGAGAGTCTCCTCGGGCAATGTTTGCTCGTTCCATCCAAGACCGCTCCAGATGAACTTATTGACATCGTCGTTGCAGCCTTCGGAGTAGGTAATAAAGCCGATCGCGTCGTCATCAAAGGCGCGGTAGATGATCGTCTGATCCATGGGACGAGGATTGATCGGCTCGCGACCCTCTGTCTGGGCAAAGGCTAGATCCCAGTCGGTGACAGGGTATTGACACCAAATGCAGTGGGTGATGTCCGGGTATCGGCGAATCGGATAACGAGCGGGCAGCATTCGACGGAACTCGGGAAGAAGAACTCTCGTCTGCGGCCCGTAGCAAACCCCCGTCAACCATTTCGGTTCCGCGGCAAGCAGCGCCATCATCTCATCGAACCAAGGCTTGATGAGCCCCTGGACCGAGATCCAGATCGTTGCTTTGGGGTGAATTCTCTTAAGCTGAGCGGCTTGTTTCTCCAGCATCGGCATCAGGATGTTCGGCCTGGTGTTGCCGGGATCTCCCGTTGGGACAAAGACCGCGTCGACGCGAGGAAGCTTCGAAAGAACCTCGCCCCATTCTTGAAGCGACTTCTCCACCACTGCCGGATCGGCATAGTCTCCGTCAATGGCCGGGTACCAAATCCAAACATCGAGCCCGTAATCATCAGCAAGCTTGGACATGCCCACCATCATCTCCATCTTGGGACGAGGAAAATGGGGACTCATATCGTCATCATCCGATTTCGGCGGAATGAGTTCGATCGCATTGCTGCCGAACACCGCCAAGTCGCGAATGTAAGCATCCCATTGCGGAAGATCCCACGCGTCGTACGAATTGGTCTTCGGTCGGTAGCCGAGCTGATGCCCGCGAATCGCCTGTGCCGGCTTTGTCCTGATGTCGATCGATTGGGTCAAAACGACTTTTCCCGGCAACATCTCCCACTTGCGGAGCAGGTAGCCGATACCAAACAGAAGTCCTCTTTCGTCATCGCCGATAATCGTAACCGTCGGGATCGGATCTTCCTTCGATTGAAGCGTGAAGCCCTCTTTTCCAACGATCGGCGGGAGAGCTGAATTACTCGGCAAAAGTCGTCGGGGTGTGATATTGATAACGGCAGAAGCATTGGCCGGCGTCTGACTCCGCGCAATCGGCCAGCGAAGGCCGGTCCGTTGGTGAACCTCCTCGATGAGGAGCGAAACAGCTTTCTCCTCGCGAGCGGAGAGTCCGGCAGGGATCACGACGTTGGTGCGAGAATAGTCTCCGGCCCAGCAAAGTGTCGGTAGTAGACCAATCATTTGAAACATGGACAAACAACAGTAACGAAGCATCGAGAAGTCCCTCGGCCAATGAATTCGATGATGAGTTTACCAGTGGCGAGTCGTGCTCGATAGGATCTTTCGCCGAGGACAAGAGAGCCGTCACGGCGGGAGCGGAACCTGATGGTCAGCCATCAAGTAAGAGATCAGATCACGGGCCTCGTCCGGCGAAAGAGACTCCAGAATCCCCTCGGGCATCAGGCTGACGGACGTTTGCTTGATCTCGTCGATATCGCGTCGGTCGAGAAGCAGATCCTGATCCTTTGTCTGCAGCGTGATCGTCCGCTCGCCTTGCGAGGCGATCACTCCTTGAATGGATCGACCATCGCTTAAAACAGTCGTGACCGCGCGGAAGTCGGCGGCCACAAGAGCACTGGGGTCGATCAGATTCTCTAGCAAGTAATCTCCGTTCTTTCGCTGGGAACCGGTCAAATCGGGCCCGACCTTTCGGCCATTGCCAAAAAGAATGTGACAACCCGCGCACTGTTTCTCGAAGATTCGTCGACCTCGAGGAAGGTTCCCCCGGGCGATGTTCGCGTCCGTCATCAATTGCGATTTGTATTTGCTGATGAGGTCCGCCTTCTGTCCCGCCGATTCGCGAGCCTCTCCCCAGACTTGCCGAAGGAGCGTTGAAACGGCGTCATTCTCGAATGAGCGAAGCTGCCTGGCATGAAATGCCGTAAGGGCCGTCGCCGGGATCGCTTTCTGCTCGATCGATTGCAGGAGAGCCAGTGCGGAGCTTGCTCTGCTGGTCAACGTATCGATCGTCGCCTCTCGCGCCGCCGGACTCATCGTTGGCCAAAGGGGGAGCAGCCGCGTGGACAGAGACGGATCATCAAAAGCGGCAAGGGCTCTGATGGCATCCACCTGTAACTCGCGGTCGGATGCTAACGGTAGGATCACAGAGAACACTTCGGGGGAGGGCATTCGCGAAAGTGTCCGTACCGCACGGCGGCGCGCATCGAGATCCTGTGATGATAAAAGTTGCAGTAGCTCTTGAGTCGATCGTCCGTCGCCGAAAACGATGCCGATCTCGCGCAATGTCGACGCGAGTTGTTCTTTTTGATCAGAAGAAAGTCGCTTAATCGCGACAGCGTAGTTTGTCGGCGGCGTCGCCTTGGACCAGCCACGAAACGCCTCGCCCATCCCAGCAATGACGTCGCTGGGATCCGTCGCCGACAGGAGAAGATCATCGATTCGCTGAGGATCCCGCTCGATCTCTTCGGCCATCCGGCGAGCGATAAAGCGTCGAACCGTTGAATGTTGAGCCGACTGATAAAGCTCGATCCCTTTCTTCTTGTCGGTAAGAAGGGCCGGTTCGATTCCGTACCAACACATCAAGCCCAGCGTTCGATCGGTCGCGGCGTTTTTCTTCGCGGCGAGTGTACTCGCGAGCGTCCAACGGGAATCGATCGGAAGCTTCTGCAGGGCACTGGCGAGATAAAGCTGAACCAGCATACTTGACTCAGCGACCGCGTGGCTTTCGAGAAGCTGGACCGACTCACTCGACGTCGAATCCGTTTGGCATCGGTCCGCGAGCAGCCGAACGCCCCACGCGCGAAGGTGCTCATCATCGTCGGAGAAGAGTTTTTTGATTAAGGATGGATCGACGGCGGAGATCGCTTCGAGCATCCAGAGCGCTTCCAATCGCGCCGAACGATCTCGGCTTTCCGACAAGATGCGTTGGAGAAGGGGAACCACTTGGTCCATCGCTTCGCCCGATTGTTGCCGATCGCGAAGGACTCGTCGGGCTTGTCGAGGCCACCATTTGTTGGGTCGGCTTGCGAGTTCTGTCAACGCTTGAAGCGACTCGGTTCGAAGATCAAACGACGCCACGGCCTGGGGCGAGCGATAAACGATTTTGTAAATCCGTCCCGATGAGCGATGGATGCCGTCCTCTTCATGGCATTCACCGGTATCGGACCAATCGATGACGAAAACGCCCCCATCAGGGCCCGAGATCAAGTCGATGCCACGAAACCACGTATCGTTCCAATAAATGCGGTCGGGCTCATGGCGAGCCGTGTAACCTGATCCCTGGCGCTCCATTCGATCGCGATTCAGACGCCGACCGTGGAAGTTGATGCCGAAAGCTCTTCCGCGATCCTCGGCCGGCCAATTGTCTCCTTGATAGATCATGAGACCACTGTGGGCGTGCCCGCCGCCGAGAGCTTTCGTCGTATCGGAGCTTCCTTTGCGGATAGCGAACCAAGGTTCGCCGGCGTCCCAATGTACATGGTCGGCAACCTGTCCGATCAAACCATAGACGAACGGGTTCGCATCCGCGCCGTACATGCGCTCGGTGTGAGAGCCCGGAACGACATGCCACAGGTGCCCGATAACAGTGTTGATGATGAACATCTCACCGTTCTGGTCGTAGTCAAAACCCCACGGGTTGGTGGTGCCATGCAGAACCGTTTCGAATTGCTGCCGAAGCGGATGATAGCGCCAGACGCCACAATTGACGGGTGTTCGTTGTGACGGACTGGCGGTCGGCTTGCCGACGAGAGAGGTTTCGAGAATCCCTTGTCGGCCGTAGAGCCAGCCATCAGGTCCCCACTTCAATCCGTTGGGAATATTGTGTCGAATCATCGTCTCTTTGAAGCCATCGAGGATAATCTGCGGCGGACCATCAGGGACATCATCTCGATTTTTGTCGGCAAGGAAGAGTACGTTCGGCGGAGCCAGCAACCAGACTCCATCGAGACCGATCTCGACGCTTGTTAGTTTCACTCCTTGATCCCAGAAGACCGTCCGTTTGTCGTGAACACCGTCGGCATTGGTATCTTCGAGAATGACGACCCGATCGCGCAGCGTGGTATCGAAGTTCCGCTTTCCCTCGGCATAGGTGTAACACTCGACCACCCACAGTCGGCCTCGCTCGTCAAACGTGAGAGAGATTGGCTGACGAATGTTGGGCTCGGCCGCGAACAGTGTCGCATGAAATCCTTCGGGAAGGACCATCGATGCAAGAGCGTCGGCCGGCTTGGTTGGCTGAGCAGCGGGGGCTTCGACATCATAAATCTCGGGAAAAGAATCTTCCGCCAGAAGTGTAGCTCCGCCCAGAGAGAGGCTCACTGCGACGAAGAGCAGAAGGATGGAAGTCTTTGTCACGATCGGCCTCACGGTTTAGGGGAGAACAAAAGAGACAGTATGGACTGTGCGTAAATTCGATGACCGAAATCGTTCGGGTGATTGAGCCCGTTACCGGTTAGGTCGAGATCGTGCTTATGAGCCAGCAATGTCTGCCATGCTGCTGTCACATCCGCGAGCGAGACTCTCGGCCCGACCAACTTCGCGAGTTCATCCCGATACAGAGGAAACATTTCCGTGGGCGTGTGAATCCACTCACGGTTGCCGACCATCGGCGAAACAAGGATGATCTCGACATCGTCGGAACTACTTTTGATTTTATCGACAAGAGCTTTCGTTTGCTCGGCGAACCAAGCCGGGTCGCACCGGCCGACATCGTTCATGCCGTAGGCAACAATGATCAAGTCAGGTTTATTCGCAAGCAACGTTGGCGCATCGACCAATCCTCCCGCGACACTCCAACCCGAGACCGCCCGATTGACGAGATCGACCTTCGAGCCAAATAACTCCGTCAATTGGGCCGCGAGCAAGCTGGGGTAGGCGAATTGAAAAGGGGGCGCGTCACTCATTCGCGATGCATCCCATCCAAACGAAATACTATCACCGCTGACGCCGATTCGGATCGGCTTGCCTGATCGCAGGAGCGACAGAGTTCTCGGGAGCGAGGACTCGGCAAGAGCAGGGACCGGTCCCGACCAGAAGGGATTTCGCTTCTTGTAGGTGATTTCGATTTGACGATCGAGAAAGCCTCGTTCGGGGGCATAGAGCAAGCCTTGATCGGGATGATTCACGCGATGTTTGTAGCTGCCCGGCGAGCCTGCCGCGGGATAGAGGTCTGCCTCACGCAGGGGTTGAATTGGACCAGGCGATGCGAACGTGAGCGTATAGCCATCGCTTGACAGGGAGTAGTCACCGTTCGCATAGATGTGTGATCCGTTGGCCGCATGCACTTGCACGATCTCGGAAGCGGGGAACGCTAACCGGGCCGTGGGCTTACTCTCGACGAGGAGCAGAACGCTTGATTCCCGGTACGCGGTGGACGATGCCCAGGGATATTCGGTCAAATGAAGATCGTTGATCTTCTCTTGCGCGATCTCGTGATCGGGGATCGGCTGATGAATCTCGGCCCAGAGAGACTGGAACCAAAGCAGAGCGGCTTGTCGTTGGCCGACGCCGGTAAAATGCCGACGAGAATTCATCGGTCCCCGTCGATCGCCATCCAACAGATCCGTATCAGGCCCGGATGCAAAGCCCGGCATCGCCGTCAGTCGATCGATCGCATGACGAATGCGCGATTCCCCGGATGGATCGTTGTAGACCGTCGGATGAAGCGTCGATTTAGCGAGCAGCCAACGAGGCGATCCGCCCCATGCCTCGTCGGCCGACTGACGAATGCTGGTCAAGTTCTTGACGTATTGATCGATGGAAGTTTTGCCGATGACGTCGGATTCCCCTTGTTGCCAAAGAACCGCTCGAAATCGACCCAATCGTTTGCCCGCATCGACAAGACGGTTGTGGAGATCTCCTCCGGGCAACCACTGCTGCGACGAAGTTCCGCCCCACGCGACATTGGCCCAACCGATGGGAACTTGCAACAAGCCAGCCAACTGATCACCCAGCGGAGGCCAAATCGAACCGCCATCGCTTCCATCGGGTGTAGGCTGCGGATCGTTCGCCACGCTCCAGCTTCCATCCTTAAAGTTCCAAGCCGCCACGCGAGCGGCCGGATCAGTCACGGCAAACTTCTCTTCGTTGGTATTGGTGGCATAGGATTGACCAGCAACGAGAAATACTTCTCCCACGCCGATCGGCTCGACCTGCGCGAGGACGACGGGCTCGTTGTCATTGGATAGAATCTCTATTCGATACCACCCCCCTGCCGGAATCCGAACCATCAATCGAAGAGAGTCATCCTTCACACCGACCGTTGCCACCGAACGATCAACAACGACGACGGAATCGTCCATGCGGAGAACTCGCACGCGATACTGTTCACGTGGAAGACCAGAAGCCCGCAACATGATCGGAACATCTGCGAAACCTCGAGCGGGACCGCCGACGGCATGAGGGTGAGCTTCGCGCGGAACGAAACCTTCTCTTTGAAAGACTTGCCGAGAAACGGGCGATTCGATCGCCATGGTTTCCGCGGCCAACAGACGGACCGATAACATCAAGACCCAAGGAATAGCAATCCTGCCGACCGATCGATTCATCTTCTGAAAAACTCCCCTGTGTTGATCCGTGTGGGGCGAACTTGTTTTGTTTAAACTCGTCGAGCCAAGCGATGTGGCCAGATCAATTAAGCCTTATGCCCGACCTGCGCCAGCGAGCCCTTTCCTGCCGATGTTGGCGAGTGTTCCACCTGGCCCTGGACCGGAGAAACATACCCAGGAAGAGTTGCCTCTTTTCTCCCCCTGCTCATCACCCGCGCGAGTTTCTGCATGAACGGATCGAAATCGACCTGCATGGTGTGACGTTTCGACCGCACGTACCTCTTCAACATCTTGTCCCGTTCGCGATTCATGTCGTCGGTCATCTCTTGTTCGTTGGGAAGGGCACATCTCCCCGCGAGATACTCAGCAGCCAAGATTGCCTGTCGCTCGGCAATGGGGAAAATAGCCCCCAGTGGTTGGCACAGACCCATGAAAAACAGGTTGTTGATGCCAGGCTTGATCATGCGCAGATAAAGAGGCAAATCGTTGTCCGGGGCACTCAGAAAAGATGAATCAAAGAACGGAAACGTAACTTTATAGCCGGTGCAGAACACCACCACGTCGGCCTCGACGCTCGTCCCATCCACAAAATAGACGTTGTTCCCCTGAAAGTGAGAGATGTTCGGCTTGATGCCAATATCGCCGTGCGCGAGCCGATCATAGATCGCCGTCGATACGCTTTGATGTGCTTCCAACATGCGGTGATCAGGTTGCGGCAGGCCATACTTCTTGTAAGTCCCGATCTGTACCCACACCATGAAGCCTGCAATCATTCGAATCGCCCAGTAGGGCATCGAGGGTGCCACCCACTGATCCAGCGGCCTGCCCCAGACATACTTCGGAACGATGTGAGCCCCTCGACGGGCGGCCAAGTAAACTTCGTCGGCAACATAGGCGCACTCGACGGAGATATCCATCGCGCTATTTCCCATCCCCAGCACCACGACCCGCTTGCCGCGAAACTCCTCCGAGTCCTTGTAGTCGTGAGAATGCATCAGCCGACCATTGAATTGGCCAGGAAAAGCAGGCTCGGGCCAACGAGCATCCCAATGATGACCGTTACAAACGAAAAGCGAATCGTACGATTTCTTCTCGCCGGTATGGAGATGGACGTCCCATCGGCCGTCAGCCGTTCGTTCGCACTGGGTGACCTTCGTCCGGAAGCTGATGTTTGAACGCAAACCAAAATGGTCGGCATAATCGCGGAAGTACTGCAGGATCTGCGAATGGTGTGGAAAGTCCGGATACTCGGCAGGCATCGGATAGTCCGCAAACTGAGAACGCGTTTTCGACGAGTCGATATGCAGCATCCGATACGCCGACGAGAGCCCGTTGGGGTTGCCGAAATACCAATTTCCCCCCACGTTGTCGGACGCATCAAAACAGTCGTACGGAAGACCCCGCTCTTTGAGAGCCTTGCCCGTGGTCAATCCACATGGACCAGCTCCGATGATGCAAGACTTGGGTAATGGGGATGTCATGGTCGACGTCTCCTGGTTTTCCATGAACTCTAAGCGAAAGAATAACGCTTTGAGTTCAGTAAGACGGGTGTCCCGCGAACGATTCTCTGAGCCGATTGTAACGGCCGATACTTCTCGATACGAGATCCTCGTCGTGTGGATCGGACCGACCGTTTTCAACCCACTCTCAAGCTCGATCTCAAGCTGAGTCTCCGCACGCTCTTTTCCCTAGGAAAGAGCCTTACCTCGAAGCCAAGCCGACGAATCTCCTTGCCGACGTGAAAACCTGACCCGTATACTTAAGCTTGACGTCGGCCGGGCAAATCCCGGGAATCGGGAATGACCAAGAGTCTTCCGCTCTTCCCAGGAGAATCGCTCGCCAGGAGGCGTCGGGTCCCTATCGGCAAGTTGCTCCGCGAAGACAGGGACGTCTGTCGATCGCGCGGGAAAGTTCGCTGGGCACGGAAACAGCCGGGCCGACCGATCATCACGAACCATGGTCTAATGGACTGGGAGGAAGAATCGTGTTCAACCTAGGCGGGTACGAAGTCATTGCAATTCTGGCGGTGGCGCTGCTTGTCTTCGGAACGCGAATTCCGAGCGTGGCCCGATCTCTCGGGTCGGCCGTCGTTCAGTTCCGCAAGGGACTGAAAGGGGAAGAGGATCAGACGCCGGCAAAAAAGGAGTAGTCCTTACAAGAAACCGGCGATTTAGAGAAAGAATGTCACGCGTTTCGCTCTCCGACCACTCTAGGTTCGATCCCGTTGAGACGTAGAATAGAGGAGAGGGACAGGACGAAACCCGGTACGCGGTCGGGGAACGTTCGCAGTGGGAAGATCCCTTCGGCGACAAAACTGGGGCCGATTCGCCTCGAGAAAGACGCGGGAATAAAAGCCCCGGGGCGATTCGACCAGCGGAGCAGACCTGTTCGTCGCACCGCGAATCTCGTCTCCGCGGAGAAAGGCTATCTTTTTCGGAACATCGGCTCCTGGGGCGGCAATCAAATTTCGGGCGGCGGTGGGAATACATCTCCCGCATGGAGAGCTAAAATGCACGCAGCACCTGTCCTTGGTTTCTTCATCCAGAACATCGGATTCCCCGAATTGGCAATCATTCTCGGCCTAGGGGTCTTATTCTTTGGTCGCAACCTTCCCTCGGTCGGTCGCTCGCTCGGAAAGAGCATCGTCGAGTTCAAAAAGGGGTTGAAGGGGATCGAAGAAGAGGTCGACGACGCCACTAATCGTCCGGATCTCAAGCGCCCCGCCTCGGGTGATCGCCTCGAAGGAGATGCCCCGAAGTTCACCTAACATCAAGTCGAGAATCGGGGTCAACCAACATCGAGGAGCGATCTCCCCGCGCCTCGATGGCCTGAGCGAGAACTCGTTTTCTGTTTCCGAAAAAGAGCGAATCCGCCGTTCAACACCCAGCGATTCGCGCCTCAGCAACTCGAACTATCGACTCCGAATCCTTGAGTAAAAAGCTCGTCGCCCTAGGCTCTGTCTGAAAAGTCCGATCTGGCGTCGGTCGGCTGCATCGTCCCATCTCATCGTCTGCCTCCATCGACGATTCACTTTCGAAATCGCCTGCTTCGGCCTCCTTGATCTGGGACGATTCGCTCGACCTTGGGCCGACGAGCGACTTTTCAGACAGAGCCTAGCTGCGAAAAGCATTTGCTGCATGATCGACAGGTCCCGTTGCTTCCATACCCCGCAACCTTCTCGGCATGATCATCTGCTCCGCTGAACCTCGCCTCGTTTCCACGTGTTACAAGAAGGGATTGACAGCGTGCGGTGGATGAGATCAGCGCCTGCTCAGCAAACGGCTTCTGATGAAACTTGCGTCGCTCGGCCACGGTTGTAACATGAACGGAACGTGTAGGCGTCTCCAAAACGCCTCACCCACGGGCGGCTAACTCAGCGGTTAGAGTGCCATCCTCACACGGTGGAAGTCACAGGTTCGAATCCTGTGCCGCCCAATTTTAAGTGCAATAATGACAATACCTTACAACGACACCCCTCTGTAGCAATTTTCGGCGGTAGCAAATTTTGTAGCAAATCGGTTAGCTGGTTGGTCAAGTCAGGCTTGCCATCGAAAAGGACCCCAATCGAGCGTCTGTTCTTACCCAGCCCTTCCTTCCGCCCTGCCAGTCAAGGTTGAGCCGCCCTGATGGGCGATTGCTCAGCTCAGAGTCCTCATTTTGATAAAGCCTGCTTGCTCCCCACCCCCAAGGTTCGGCTAAGGCGTGGGTTCGATTCTGTTAGAGCTACGGGAAGATGTGCAACCTCAGGCGGGACTGCTCTGGCCTTAATGGACAGGATGGGCGCAGCCGCCGTCTCAACCTCTCTAATACATGTATAGGTATAGCCATCTATACATAATGAGCCCAACTCCAACCGTTTTCCGATTTTCTTTTTGCGCTTTCGAATTTTTTCCGTACATTTAGTTAGCCCTATTATGCACGCCGAGGCACTGTAGCCTCTGGAAGTCGGCACTTCGGCCGACTCTCCAAATCAATTATGAGCTTATTGGAACTTCTCGACGGCGATTTGCCGACAGCACCCTGTTGCGCTTAACGAAAGGACCTATTGCACCATGTGCCTGACTTACATCGAGTACGCCATCATCGTCGCCATGGATGACATTGACGTATCTCCACTGACAGATGACGAGGAAATGACAATTTGGGACATCTATGAGGACTGGCTCAACGACCACCGAGATGACGATTTGCTTCGATTCAAAATTGACTCCCTTATTCATTCTCAAATTCAATCGATTGCCACCAATCTCGTGACAGTGGGCGAATGGGAAGTCGCTTGCGTGATGCTTCATCTACGCAACGGAACTCGCCGCTATACCGAGGTCGCTTGCCGCCAGGCAAAAGACGGTTCAATCCGTGTATTTGCGGCAACTAAGAGTAGAGGCGTCACTGACGTCGATTGTCCCTGCGTCCCTGTGATGTTTCGGGCAGATGGTTGGAGCGAAGTGATGCCACCACATTGGTCGCTCATCGGCTTAAACATGGAGAGTCTGCAAGAGGTTTTCGAAAGGTCACGGAGCCAGTGCCCAAAGCGCTCAACTGTTGGACATGGGTTTTAATTAATCGTTCATCCACGTTTTCTCCAAAAAAGTGACCTCCTCCTTCCTGCTGGGGGACAGCCCCAGTATGAGGCGAGGCAACCGAGGCAGAGTCCGCTCTTATGCACCAGGCACCGATACCGACCGTTACCAAAGTTCCGAGGGGTTTGGCGACCATGAATCAGCTACTGGGCCGACGACTGGTTCGCTCCGCCAAGCAGCAAT
Organism: bacterium; assembly: GCA_019753235.1. GTDB lineage: Bacteria > Planctomycetota > Planctomycetia > Kolteriales > Kolteriaceae > JAIELF01. The sequence continues at coordinate 1,919 of JAIELF010000073.1, read as the reverse complement.
CCGTTGGCACACTTCGATTTCCCGCCACTCAAAAGGAGTGGTCTAATGAAGAGCAGGCATGGGTCAAGTCGTCTGTGGAGCGATCAGTCGACCTGTACCAGATTAACACCGCTCGCCCCATGACCAGCCCCCTCCAGCTGGCCGAAATGGACTACTACGACCTCTTCGTACTGGACGCCTCAACAGCCAATCATCTGGCAGTTAGCTCAGGCAAGCCAGTCATGATCGATGGTCACCCCTTCGTTGACGCCCATGGAAACCACGTCTGGGATGGCGGCAGCTGGGCAGTCGATGAGAGCGGCAACTACCTCTTGGACATTGATGGCAATCTCGTCCTTGGGTCGACTCCGAGAGCGGTCGAGGGAGGATGGCAGTATCGCCAAGGACCGATCAGCAGAAGCTCCATCAAGAATCACCTCAATGGCAGGGATATATTTGGGGTTCTGGGTGGGAAGTTCACTCGATTCTTTGTCTTGGATGTCGACCTGCACTCGGGTGACCCAGATGTTTACAAGCATCGCCTCGAAGTCCTGATTCCGTTGTTTTGTGGGCGGTTTCGTTCAAGTTTTTCGATTTCTCAGGGTGGAGTCCACATCATCGGGACTCTCCCGAAGCGGGAGAGGCTGAATCACCTGCGTAGCGAGCTGACTCGCTCACTTCATTTCCATTTGGGGGCCGATACTTCAATCTTCGCTGGGGATAAGCTCGTCATCGAGCTGTTTCCAGATTCTAAGCGTGGAATTCGTCTCCCCTTGGCTCGTGGGAGAGTGATGTTCTGTGATGGAATTCTCCCCAGCAGGACATTGCGTTCAGGTGAGCAGGTGCCTGATGTTCGTAGGTTCATTGATTGGGTGACATCATCGACTCAATCACGTCTTTCACCTACGGATGTTATTAATCATGCTATTACTTCCGCAAAACCACGAACGGTCCAGTCAGTTATTAACGTGCTAGGCAATGAGGCTAAACCTACTCAATCACTGTCATTTTCCTCACAAAAGGGAAAATTTCTCCAGAATCTGGTGGGTTTTTGGTCGGGCAGTATGCCCTATTCACCAGGTCTACTTAATAACATGCTCGTGATGTCAACCAGGCTATTAATTCACTCGGGACATTCGGATAATTCTATTATTAATATATTGTCTGAATTGTCAAATTCATTGAGGGAGAGTGGATGTTCTTCGAATACCTTAAATGATTCAGCAAGATTACGGTCACATTTTTTACAAAAACTTCGGGAATGCAGGGATAACACCAACCAACCTGACCCTGGCTTGTCATCTGCAAAGATGAGGGGAGTAGCCGAGCACTGCAAGCGTATTGGGTTTCGTCTGGATGATTCGTCAACTTGGCATGTCATTAATAATAAAAGGAATAATCTATCTACGTCTATTCTTTGTGAGCCAATTTTCGGCGAAGAAGAAAAGAAAGTCATCCAAGAAAAAATATGTCCCATCCTAAAATCGGACACCCTCTCCGCCGAGTACAGTATTGCTCGCTTGTTGGGATGGCTCGGCAAAGACAGTCGACAGATATCATCCAGGAATCTTTTGCCCAAGTTACTGGAAGGAACAGGCGTAAAAATCGGAAATCATGGCAAGCAAAGGAGGTTCTTAAAAGCATTGGTGAGGGAGGGATTTATTGAGGTTGTCCGAGAATACTCTCCTCCTTCAGTTGGAAGAAGGGCGAGAACATATGGATTAACAAAGAGAATGAAAGAGAAACTGGTTCCTATTAACACGAAAGGAATGAACGATGACGACAGACTTGACAATATTTGATGAGGATGAGTTGGACAAGCATCTCGGAAAGCCCTTGGTAGGGTTGACATTGGACGAGCTTACCAGCCTGGGTACGGAGCTGCTCAGTTATGCCCAAGTCCTAGGCCAGCGGACGGCTCTGATGACGTATGAGGCAGG
>JAIELF010000036.1 GCA_019753235.1 bacterium | reverse complement strand
TTGGAGGGCGATCCCGTGGGGTTGTCATCCAAGTACTTGTGCGACAGCGATAGCAATCGCGTCGATGCCGTCCAGACATACGCCGTCCCGCCGATCGATCCCGTGGCATTGGTCAGGCCCAGACCCGTGATCGTATCGGGAGAACCTTCGCCCCAATTGACCTCGACGCTGAAGACATCCAATGTCCCCGCGTCCACGATGTTCGCCACCACCGTCGCCGTATCGTTCTCGTCGATCGTCGAACCCAACACACTGGCGAAGACCGGAACAACGTTGTTCGCAGTCACCGTGAAATTATTACTGCTGCTGTTTCCCGCAATATCTGTTGCGAAGTAGGTAAAGAATGCCGAGCCGTTGTCGTTCGGAACAAAGGTGATCGTGTTACCGACAACACCTGGAATCGTCTGAGCATTAAAGCCGACAGTGCTAGCAAATGAGTCAGAGTCAAGGCCGGACCCGCCACCAAGATTCGGGGATCCGATCAGAACTACAGTATCTCCTTCATTGACTGTCACTGGACCCGCGACACTGGGACTCGGAGCGACCGTGTCGATCAATATGCTCAAAGATCCTGAAAGTGGTCCGACGTTTCCTGAGCCATCGATCGCCAGAGCGGTGATGCTTCGAATACCGTCGGCAAGCAGCCCGCTCGTAAAGGCCCAATTGCCAAAGGAGTCCGCCATCACGCTACCTGCCAGGACGGAATCGATGAAGACTTGAACGGTGCTGCCGGGCTCCGCAGTCCCTTCAAACGTTGGTGTCGAATCATTCGTAACATCGTCTACATTCGACGCCCCTGAATCGCTGCTGACGATGAGGTCAGGAATGGAAGGTGCGGGAGGAGGCGTCACATCAAGCACATTGTGCTGGAATCCTTGTGCGATGAGATTGTTGTCATCACCGTTATCACTGATCCAAGGAGCGATGGAAATCGTTCCTGAACCGGTATTTGAAACAGTGACCCCCTTCGGCACCGCCAGAGTTAGGTTCAAGCTACTCGTTGGACCGTTTACACTTCCCCACCAGTTATTGTTGGCATTCACGTTGATTGCCGACTGGTTTACCAAGCCATTGAGGCTTGGACTTCCGACTTGCGTTGCAGGTGCTCCATTGAGGGGAACTGTGTCCGTGAAGCTGTTTTCGATAACTGAAAGGCTACCGGTGGCAGTATTGTTGACGCCGACACCTGTAGCGTTATTGATGAAGAAGTTGTTCGCGACATTCACCGTAACACTGTTGCCGGCAACACCGATACCGCCCGTGTTCCCAGTAAACGTATTGGCCACCACGCTTGCGTTTGTTCCTGCTCCAGAAACGGCGATGGCGGCGTCATATCCGGTGATGGTGTTTGGTTGGCCAGCGAGGGTGCCTCCGATGGTGGCGGATCCACCGGCTATGGAGATAGCGAGGGCGGCAGAACTCGAGAAGGAGTTCCCTTGGATGACGTTGCCCAGTTGATTGACCAACAGATCCGTCGTCTGGACACCCATCGTCGCGCTGTTGAAGGTGTTGTTGGTAATGATGCTATTGGCGCCTCGGGCCCGCAAGCTCTGCCCGAATCGAGTCGTGGTGCCAACGAAGTTATTTCCCGTGAAGGTGCTGTTGAGAGCATCAATCGTGACGAGCGTATTTCCTTGTTCTCCACCTAGGTTCACGCCGCCGGCCGTACCTGTGATCTGGTTATTGCTGAACGTGATGTTGTTGGTCGTCGTCGTCCCCGAACCCGAACCCATCACCACAAGCTGTCGCGGAACGTTGGGGGTGGTGAACTGATTTGAAAAACCGTTGTCGGCCGGATTGGGACCAACGAAGGTCTGACCCGAGAAGATATTGTTGTCGATCACGAAGTTGCTGATGTTCTGACCAGACTCGGTGAGCAGCCCCACATCCCCGTTGGCCACGATCTCACTCCACCGGATGTCGGCATTGGAGTGCGAACCCTGGAAGTAAACGGCGGCGTTCTCGATACCTGGAACATTGTTGTCGATGCCGATGACCTTGAAGCCTTCGCCCGACAAGCCGCCCAGGTTGAAGTCCGTCGTACCGCCCGTCACAACGATCGTCCCTAGAGCACCCAGGCCCGAGATACCCTGAATCGTCGTCGCCGATCGACCCGACTGAGACAACAACGTCACATTCTTGTTGACCAGAACGTTCTCGACATACGTTCCAGCTTCTACGTAGATCGTGTTCCCTACACTGGCCGCATCCACCGCACGCTGAATCGTCTCGTTCGATAGACCCGTGCCAGGCGTCGTCACATAAAGCTGGCCACCCACCACACGAATTAGCCCGCTGGTCGGTGAGTCCAAACGGTGGTACATCCGATCTTCAATCTGGAACGCATCGGCCAGGACGATCGGCAACAAGGGGAGACCCACTGCTTCATATGTCGTTCCACTCAAGCTGCTCAGGTCGAACGATTGGCTCGAAAGATTCTCGATGAAGTAATCATCACCAGCAAACTGATTGTTCGGACCGAACGTCACCGTCCCCGCACTGCCGGCCAATACCACGTCACGAGCATTGTCGGTCGAACCATCGAAGGTGATCCCTGAAAGGCTCGCCTGAGACCCATCGATCACCCGAACGCCCACGGCATTGTCCGTGATCGAACCGCCCGTCACCGAAAGCTGAGCCTGCGAACCGCTCACCTCCACACCCGTTCCCGTCGCCGAAGTGGTGCTGATCGCCGTTCCCGGCAAGATCGTCGCTGAGACCTGCGCGTTATTCGTGTTCAGCGGGCTGTCGTAAACCCACACACCCTTCAAGCCCGCGCTGATCGAAAGATTGCCAAGCGCCACTGACGTGTTGCCCGCGTCGCTCAGGTATCCTTCGTAGTTGTTCACCCAAACGCCATAGTCCACTCCCTGGACTGATCCGCCCGTGATCGTCAGACCACCGGTCGTCGGCGTGTTCCACACCACGTAGCCCGAGCTACCCAGGTGACCGTTGCCAACCGTACGGTCCGTCCCGCTGCCATCGATCACGTTGCCCGAGATCGTTGCTGTTACACTGTTTTGCTGAGAGGAGATCGTGATGCCGCTCCACTGCGAATCGGCATCCAAAGGACTGTCGAACGTCACATCCCCAGGTTGAGCCCCACTCAACGTGGCCGTGATCGTGTTGTTCAACAGGCTCCAAGGAGAAGCATTCTGATAGTGCAAGTTGTAGAAGATGCCATCGCCGCGAGCGGAGATCTGGTTCCCTCCAATCGTCGCGGCCGCCCCCGGATTCGGGTCGTTGTAGTTTCCAGTCTGAATACCAACACGAACATCGCTGATCTTGTTGTCCGTTATCTGGGCGTAGAAATCGTTGTAAACCAGAACCCCAATGCCCCAGTCGTACGCCCCCAGGTTCTCGATCCGGTTGCGACTGATGATGTTGTCACCCGTCGCTGCACCACCGTTGTCGTAGTTGTAGAACGTGATCCCCGAGTAACTCACATTCCGAATGATGTTGTTCGACGCCGTGACATGACCCACACCTGCGTAGCTCGAAATACCCTCTTCCGCATCGATATCCGCCCCGTTGCGAATCACTCCACTTGTCAGACCTGGGTTATCACCATCCAACAAGAACCCATCGATCGTCACATTCGACGACGTCACATTGATCAACACCGGGAACGGAGACGTGTTCGGATCAGGACCCGATACCGGCGTCAAAATCACCGACTCCAAAGTGGGATTCACCGCTCTCGTCCGCGCATCCACACCAGATTGACGCCCACGCAACGTCACACTCTTCGATACATCCACCGCTTGGATGTAGGTCCCCTCGTAAACGTAGATCGTCCCACCGACAGCCACCGCGTTGATCGCTGCTTGGATCGACGAGAACTGGTCGTAGCCAAACGCAAGGCCATTTACCGGCCCACCCCACGTCGGAACCACATTACCAGAACCATCCTGGTCCACACCCACTGTCGCGCCTGACCAGTTGTCATCCACATAAACCACGCTCGGCTGAGCAATCGAGAGCGTCACATCATTACCAGTCCCACCCACATAGCTGATCGTGAACGGAATGCCGCTCAGAGTGATGATCGATCCTTCCCCAAGACCCGCAAAAGTACCACTGACCGCATCGCTCAGATCGTTGTTGATGATCGTGAATACGTCACCGGGGAATGGATTGAAGCCACGCGTCACCAACAGCGAAGCGCCCCCTAAACTCACGGTCCCGTTCACCACCAAATTGTCGTACAAAGTCGAAGCGTTCGTCCCGTTGATCTCCAGATCCAAAACATCGTTACCATCTAAAACGATGTTCCCATTCAACGTCACTTGACCGGGACTCGAACCAGGACGAAGGGTCACTGCTTTCGACGAGGTGTTCACATTGTCCGTGTAAGAACCAGACAATACGTAAAGAACCCCGCCCGAGGCCGGAAGAAGGTTCACTCCTTCGCTGATCCGACCAACGCCCCCCGTCTGAGAACCTGCAGCCGTCACCCGAAGAACACTGAAATCTCCCTGGAAGCCAAACGTACCACGACCAAACACCGTCTCCACGTTCGTGTCGGCACCAACATTCAGGAATGACGTGAAGTCAATGTTGCTCGACGCGGAACCCAATATGTCCGGTTGACCACCAGGAGCCACCGACGTCCCACCAAAGATCACCGGAATCTGGCTAGCATAACCAGGCTCACTGCTATTGAGAGTCGACAAGACCGGAGCGTTCGTACCCCACCAGTTACCACTGAAGTCCTTCAGGTTCGTCGTGCCAGGAACCGCCAACGAACCACCCGATTGACGATCCACTACCTGACCGTACCAATTGCCAGAAATCGAGTTGTTCGAAAACGTGCTGTTCAATGCACTCTGCACCGGTACGTTCGTCCCAACGCTCCCGTCCAGGAACAGAACACCTACCGTCCAGTTGTTCGCAATCACATTCTCCACCACCGTCAGGTTGTCCGTCTGGTTACGGAAAATCAAACCCGTCCGATTGTCCACAATCTGGTTATTCCGAATCGTGTGACCCGAACTGTTGTTGATGTCGATACCCGTACGGTTGCCCGTCAGAATGCTATCCCGAAGAGTCAAACCCGTGATCGAAGGACCCTGAACCGAAACTCCCGCCAAATTCAAACCAGGATTATTCCAATCCGTGACGTTGTTCCCCTCTCGAGTGATCGTGAAACCAGCCAACTCCACATTGTTCGCTGTGATACGTACTGTCGAACTGCTGCTTCCACCCGTCACTCCACGAAGAGTCGTTGACGATGCCCCTGCACCCAACAACTTCACACCAAACTTGTTCACATCAACATCTTCGGAATAAAGACCTGCTTCCACGTGGATCGTGTCGCCGGGGCTGGCCGCGTCAACACCTCGCTGAACGGTTTCATTGCTCGCTCCTGTGCCGGGAGTAGTGACGAAGATCTCACCCGTGACAAGTCTGATCAGTCCACTTGTGCTGGCATCGGTGCGATGGTACATCCGATCTTCAATTCGGAATGCGTCGGACAGGACTGACGGCAGTAAAGGCACACCAGCCGCTTCGTAGCTGTTTCCGGTCGTTGCTGTCAAGTTGATGTTCTGGGTGGAGAGGTTCTCAATGAAGTAAGTATCGCCTGCAAACTGATTGTTGTTACCAACCGTCACCGTACCAGCCGTCGACGCAATCGCAATGTCACGCGTGTTGTCGGTCAGTCCGTCAAAATCAACGTTCGCGATGGTGGCCAACCCGCCTGTTGCAATGCCGATACCAACGGCATTTCCATAGATTTCGTTCTGCGACACGCTTGCGTTTGTTCCTGCTCCAGAAACGGCGATGGCGGCGTCATATCCGGTGATGGTGTTTGGTTGGCCAGCGAGGGTGCCTCCGATGGTGGCGGATCCACCGGCTATGGAGATAGCGAGGGCGGCAGAACTCGAGAAGGAGTTCCCTTGGATGACGTTGCCCAGTTGATTGACCAACAGATCCGTCGTCTGGACACCCATCGTCGCGCTGTTGAAGGTGTTGTTGGTAATGATGCTATTGGCGCCTCGGGCCCGCAAGCTCTGCCCGAATCGAGTCGTGGTGCCAACGAAGTTATTTCCCGTGAAGGTGCTGTTGAGAGCATCAATCGTGACGAGCGTATTTCCTTGTTCTCCACCTAGGTTCACGCCGCCGGCCGTACCTGTGATCTGGTTATTGCTGAACGTGATGTTGTTGGTCGTCGTCGTCCCCGAACCCGAACCCATCACCACAAGCTGTCGCGGAACGTTGGGGGTGGTGAACTGATTTGAAAAACCGTTGTCGGCCGGATTGGGACCAACGAAGGTCTGACCCGAGAAGATATTGTTGTCGATCACGAAGTTGCTGATGTTCTGACCAGACTCGGTGAGCAGCCCCACATCCCCGTTGGCCACGATCTCACTCCACCGGATGTCGGCATTGGAGTGCGAACCCTGGAAGTAAACGGCGGCGTTCTCGATACCTGGAACATTGTTGTCGATGCCGATGACCTTGAAGCCTTCGCCCGACAAGCCGCCCAGGTTGAAGTCCGTCGTACCGCCCGTCACAACGATCGTCCCTAGAGCACCCAGGCCCGAGATACCCTGAATCGTCGTCGCCGATCGACCCGACTGAGACAACAACGTCACATTCTTGTTGACCAGAACGTTCTCGACATACGTTCCAGCTTCTACGTAGATCGTGTTCCCTACACTGGCCGCATCCACCGCACGCTGAATCGTCTCGTTCGATAGACCCGTGCCAGGCGTCGTCACATAAAGCTGGCCACCCACCACACGAATTAGCCCGCTGGTCGGTGAGTCCAAACGGTGGTACATCCGATCTTCAATCTGGAACGCATCGGCCAGGACGATCGGCAACAAGGGGAGACCCACTGCTTCATATGTCGTTCCACTCAAGCTGCTCAGGTCGAACGATTGGCTCGAAAGATTCTCGATGAAGTAATCATCACCAGCAAACTGATTGTTCGGACCGAACGTCACCGTCCCCGCACTGCCGGCCAATACCACGTCACGAGCATTGTCGGTCGAACCATCGAAGGTGATCCCTGAAAGGCTCGCCTGAGACCCATCGATCACCCGAACGCCCACGGCATTGTCCGTGATCGAACCGCCCGTCACCGAAAGCTGAGCCTGCGAACCGCTCACCTCCACACCCGTTCCCGTCGCCGAAGTGGTGCTGATCGCCGTTCCCGGCAAGATCGTCGCTGAGACCTGCGCGTTATTCGTGTTCAGCGGGCTGTCGTAAACCCACACACCCTTCAAGCCCGCGCTGATCGAAAGATTGCCAAGCGCCACTGACGTGTTGCCCGCGTCGCTCAGGTATCCTTCGTAGTTGTTCACCCAAACGCCATAGTCCACTCCCTGGACTGATCCGCCCGTGATCGTCAGACCACCGGTCGTCGGCGTGTTCCACACCACGTAGCCCGAGCTACCCAGGTGACCGTTGCCAACCGTACGGTCCGTCCCGCTGCCATCGATCACGTTGCCCGAGATCGTTGCTGTTACACTGTTTTGCTGAGAGGAGATCGTGATGCCGCTCCACTGCGAATCGGCATCCAAAGGACTGTCGAACGTCACATCCCCAGGTTGAGCCCCACTCAACGTGGCCGTGATCGTGTTGTTCAACAGGCTCCAAGGAGAAGCATTCTGATAGTGCAAGTTGTAGAAGATGCCATCGCCGCGAGCGGAGATCTGGTTCCCTCCAATCGTCGCGGCCGCCCCCGGATTCGGGTCGTTGTAGTTTCCAGTCTGAATACCAACACGAACATCGCTGATCTTGTTGTCCGTTATCTGGGCGTAGAAATCGTTGTAAACCAGAACCCCAATGCCCCAGTCGTACGCCCCCAGGTTCTCGATCCGGTTGCGACTGATGATGTTGTCACCCGTCGCTGCACCACCGTTGTCGTAGTTGTAGAACGTGATCCCCGAGTAACTCACATTCCGAATGATGTTGTTCGACGCCGTGACATGACCCACACCTGCGTAGCTCGAAATACCCTCTTCCGCATCGATATCCGCCCCGTTGCGAATCACTCCACTTGTCAGACCTGGGTTATCACCATCCAACAAGAACCCATCGATCGTCACGTTCGACGACGTCACATTGATCAACACCGGGAACGGAGACGTGTTGGGATTTGGACCCGATACCGGCGTCAAAATCACCGACTCCAACGATGGACTCACCGCTCTCGTCCGGGCATCCACACCATATTGCTGACCACGAAGAGTTACGCTCTTATTGACTGTTACGTTCTCGACGTACGTGCCAGCATTGACGCGGACGGTGCCACCCACGTTGACGAGGTTTATCCCTTCTTGGACTCGACCGACGATGCCGCTCTGAGAGCCGAGAGTAGTGACGTATAGATCGTCAAACGACGCGATAAAGCCCGGAAGGGCGCCATTGCCGTCGACGCCGCTAGCGAGGTAGGTACTATAATCAACCAGACCAAGCACTTGACTGCTGATGGCCGACTCTGCGACCGTTCCCCACCAATTACCCGACGCATCGACGATCGTGGAGGTGGCGTTCTCGATCGCTCGAACGGAGTTGCCAAGCAAATTGCTGCCGGTGATCGATGCGGTACCCGTCGCATTAACGAGTACACCCCGGTTATTGCCGGTAATAATGCTGTTGTCGATATCGGCGAAACCAGACGAAACGATGATACCGATCGCTCCGTTGTTGCGAACTTCACTTTGAGCAATGGTCGCGGAACCTCCACCGCCGACATTGATCCCCAAGATGAGGGCGTTTTCGACACGGCTGGAAGTGACTTCCAGAACGCCTCCGTTGTTGTTGATGCCAACAAAGCCGCCGCTGGTGGTGGCGTTGGACAGGTCGATCGCGCTGCCGGACTGCAAATCGATGGCTGTGGAGATGAAGTTACTAACGTCGACACCGTCGATGGTGACGTTCGCACCGGGAAGGATCGTGATCGCGGTGAATGCTCCGCCTGCATTTAAGTTGAAGTCCGCTCCTTGCCGAAGGATGGACAAGTCTTCGGAGATGGCGAGCGTCTCCGTATACGTGCCATTGATGACATGAATGGTGTCACCATCGACCGCAGGAATGATCGCGGCATTAATGGTGCTAAACGCATCCAGACCGAACTGCTTGCCAGTGATCGTACCGTCATCGCCCGCATTCGTATTCGCAACGATATCGCCGATGCTTAAGCCGATGGTGCCGACATCCGACGTGATGGCCCAGTTGTCATTGACCCAAAAGTTGGCCGAGAGCACCGTTCGCTGTTCCAACTGCTCGATGAGGCCGGCGCCTCGAACCGAGACAGGCCTTGATTCGAGGAAACGAGCCCAAACTCTTTCGGTTGCCCACTGCAACACCTTCGAAGCACGTCGCGCCTGATCGAGCCAGGTTCGGCCAAAGCTTTTCGCCACCAATGAAGTTCTTGGAATAGAAGTGCGGCCAGGCTTTCGTGAATAACGCATCGTGGAGATCCTTACCAACCGACCCAAAAAGGAGTTTGGAAGGCCGACACGATGACCCGTGAAGCATGCGAACATGCCTTAAGAGTCATTGGCCGACATACGTTGAGAACAGGACACGAACGCCGCTAAGGGCAACGTCGAGCTGATTGAAAATGAAAGGTATGGTAGGTGACATGACGTCACGAACCTTTGGCCCGCGCAACACATGGTGAGGGCAGGTAAAGAGCAGGTATCCTTGCGTGCCTTTGCAGAGGACTGCATTACTCCACGGACGTAGAGATGGCTTGCTAGGTGTTCATGATGCTACGTAACCAATCCAAGGCTGTCAACGATCGAGTTTGCTATTGCGTTCAATATTCCCGATACCATCAACGACAGACTTTCGTTCGCATTCAAACGTCGGCTAGACGAGATAATCAGATCCAACCCATGAAAGAGGCACCTTCTCCTACCGAAGGCACTCGTCCATAAGCGGGGCAACAGTCATTCCCATCGAGCATGTACAAGAGGCGGAAGAGAAACACCTCGGCTAATCAACCACTCTACTTGCACTGTCGACTACCCGTTCAGGCAACGCGACGTCGGATCGACCAAGTCGCCAGCAGTCCCGTCGCCAATCCAATAAGCACGATGGATCCAGCTTCGGGGACCGTCACTGAATTGGTCACGCCAAGAGTAAAACTTCGCCCTGCCGCGATCGTCAGATTCCATTGGATGGCGTACTCGTAGTCCCCTGCTCCCGAAAGGCTCGAGAGATTGTTCAAGTTGTCTCCATTAGCATCATTCAGCAGAGCGGCAATCGCGCCGCCGGTTCCTACTTGAACGAAGGAAGGAGTGACCGTGACGGAAGCCTCGTGAACGATAGAGGCAGGAGAAAGCAGGCTCTTGATCTGGGTCACTGCTCGCGGATCGGAGAAGAATGCGGACTCATCAATGGCCGAGCCGATTAAGTTGTAGTCTGCGTAAAGAAAGAGCGAAAGCGTCAATGGGTTCGACGACGTGTTGTCGATGCGGATGGATTCGACGAAAGTTGCCTGATCCGATCCGAGCGATCCCGCCGTCAATACCAGCGAAGCAAGCGTCAAGCGAAAGAGAGGGCCCTGGTAGACCGAGTTCAAAAAGTCGTCTCCTGGAACTCCATTGAGATTGAACGAATTTGCCGAGACGAGGGCCAAGTTGCTTGCATTGACGGCCAACTCGGGATTTCCGATCGAAGGGGAACCGACGCGAAAATAGAATTGCTGACGTGCAATTTCCTCAAGCCCTTCTACTCTCCAGCTTGTAACCTGTCCGCTTGCGGGGTCAAATTGAAGTGAGGAGTTTTGCCCTAGATCGCTGAGCGTGATCACGGTTGCAAAAAGGGAACTCTGTCCCATCAGCAGACAAAGGACGGCGACACCAAAGACTCCGACGGATTGAATAACACCCTGGGATCGCCGTCCGAGCTTGAGCTCCGTTTGGTCAGTGTGATTTCCAGCAAGACCTTGAGAGAAACGGGCAATGGGATGCCGAAGCTTGCCCATCGGGCCCTTGAACAATTGAGCGAACATTAAACAAGTCCTCCCTAAGCGATGACGTGCGGTCGAACGACGAGAACGCTGCGCCTATTGAGACGTGTTGATGTCGCAGCCGTTCTGTTTCGCTTGAACAAAGAGCGATTGGGCCTCAAGCGTCGCAAAGGGCAACTTTGAGACCGACAATACTCGTTTCGCGAAACAACTTTTGGAGAAGACCTGTCCCACACTAGGTGCAAGCAGGCAGAAGAATTGGAGATGGTCGTCAGCACTTGGTGCTGCAGCTCGGGGCAAACCGAGCTAGCCTAGGATCATTAAAGTATCGAAGGATTTAGGGTTGTCAACAATCCTCTGGGAGTTTTTCCAACCCACTCTCCTTCGAATCGTTGTCACCTCCCTTTATCCCGTTTTCCACTCAGAGTGGCTGGCTCTAGCCGCAGTTCTCTGAGCAGCTTTGATCCAAAGCCGCTAAGGATTTCGTCCCATCAGCCAAGTCCGGCCTTGGACCATGGATTGGCCGTGACATCCTGACCACATAGACACTTTCATTGGCCCGAGCAAATAAGCAGTATCCGATTTCGAGAGATCGTTGCCCAAGGACATCCGACAGGCTTCTCACCAGCGATTCTTTGCTCCGCTCAAAGCACGCCATCCGAAAATCCAAGAGAACCCTACTCGATTCTCGATCAGGACGTCCGTGCACTAAGGACAACTCGTGCTTCGCGAGGACCGCCTTGCAGCAAAACACGATCGTTTGACCAACGATCTCCACACTGACTTCGTTCGGTCCCCGACCAAACCACTTTTTCTCATACATTCGGATCAAGTTAGCCAGAGTCAGTCGCTGATCCGAAGGCTTCAGCAACTGCAACGTCGCTGACTCAGCGTCAGAAGGCGATTCCAAAGAGGAGGGCGTATCCCCTTTGCAAGAGCCATCGCTACTCGGATTCATACCAGGCACTCCACTCGTCATGCACCTATAGTCTTGTCCAAATCGCATCGACAATTCCGTCACCCAGAGTGTGCGTCAACGCACACCCACAAGTCCACTCGATGCCTCCAAGCGATCGTCATCAACGAAGAAGAATGCTGAATAGGGCTTTTCGAGCCCAGTTTATTCGCCAAAAGCGGGCGACGGTTCTTACCCAGTAATTTTTCTGAACTCAAATACCCCATCCGCCATCCTCTCCGTTTCAACCTTCTCCTCTACTCCACTAGACGCTGATCACGTGGACTTTCGGACACACTTCATCGACTTTCCCAAAAGAGGACGTCTTCCCTCGCTGACCACCTTCCTTGCGCCCCTTTGGCGCAGGCCTGAATCAAGGTATGTGGACCCCAAAAGTCACGATTCAAATCTCATCGTTCCTCAGCAAAAGCGTTTTCGAGCAAGAAACAGAAAAAACGGGTCATACCCCTTCGCTGCTTCATGAATTTTTCCGCTATGCAACGCTCACCATGAAGAAAGAGTGAGGGACTCTGAAAGGTCTTATCTTCGTTGGGTTTTTGCTGAAGACGCACCAATACCCGACTCATTAACCCGCGACAAAACGGCGGCCAACACTCACCCACCACCTCTCAACCACACAGACGTCCAAACACAAAATACCCGTCCTCGCAAGACAAACACATCTGGCTCTTCCCCCGAATCTGTGGCTCGACCGTTGGGGCTTCGTCGTCTGTAATCGTCGACCTCTGTATCCTTGATGGGTAGCCCTACTTATCCCCTCGCCGGAGCGCTGTCTGTTACTTCAAGCTACCACGATAGATTTTAATGAACCCCATTTCGGCACCGCCACCTCCGCAAGCCAAGACGGAATTTGTCTCTTTCACGAATGTGACATGTGAAAATCTCTTATCGATATCTAATGAAAATAATATCTCTCTCATCCCAAAGTCCCAAAACTGAAGCCCACCTTCGGAACTGGCCGACATCAACGTTCGACCGCCGTCCGCAAATGCCAATGCAACTACAACAACGTTCTCTGAGTAGTGCATCGTCTCTGTCCATCGTCCGCTTTTGACGTCAAGCAGAAAGATCGTCCCATGCTCCGAGCCGGCCGCAATCCACCGGTCATCAGGAGAGAATGCCAAGGAGCGGAAAAGGCCCGAACAAGTTCCGGCCACCCGTACCTCTCCATCTTCGAGATTCACAAGCAGCAACTCTCTATCAACGAGTCCAAGAGCCAGCCATGAACCGCTCGGAGACATCGCGGCTCGCTCGACCTTGACTCCATCGGCCTTCCACAAAGGTTGAACATTATGGGGGGCACGGCTAGACACAACAAAAAAGGAGTCGTCCATCGTCCTGACGAGGAGTCGCTCGTCGGGAAGGGTCCCTATCTCCATAATGGGGTTTCCGACATCGGCAATGAGCTGAGCCGACTCTTTTAAATGGTCAGCAGAAAGAACTTCGATTCGGCTCCCTTCAACCACGAAACATCGCTTCGCGTCACTCGAAAAGCATGCTGCCGACCAGCGATCGTCAGTACCGATGAACTGCCGAGCCATCGGTGAAATGCTGAAGAATTTCGCCGGTATGTCTTGATGCATTACCGAGATCAGTTTCTGGTCAGGCGAAAGAGACAATGCACTCATCCAACAGCTCGGATCTATAAAAAGGTCATTGTTCGAGTGCACTAGCGGCCGGGAAATGAGTCGACCATCGCTAACGCCAGCATAGATTGTCTTGCCGTCTGGCGAAAACTGAGCGGAGTTAACGGCACAACCATGAACCACCGTGGCAGACTGAACCTGCAAACTCTGAGAGTTGACTATGAATAATTGCTCGCCTGCAGCACCACACACCATGTACTCTCCGGTGGAATTACAGGCTAATTTTTCAATATTTCTTCGGCGTGATATCTGGGTCTGACGAATCTTCTTGCCCTTTTGAAGATCCCACTGCTCAAGCAGACCATGATCAAAACCGATGTTCACTAAGTTCGTGCTTGGGATCCATGCTGCTCGACACGCCAGCTCAGTCGTTGGATAACGTCCTATCTCGGACCATCGATCCCTCTCCATTTCTAGAAGCACTAGTCCGCTGCTACAGGCAGCAATCAGTCGTTGATCCGATGACAAGGAGAGGTCACGAATGGTCTCATACCCGAGATCTCTCTGCCAGTCGACGGTATTGGCTTTCCAGTCCCAATGCAACAACTGGCTCCCCGCACCGACGAGCAACATTTTTCCATTTGGCTCGAACAGTAATGCTTCGATTGGATCTTCCGTGGAACCATCGGATCCCTTGCCATGAAATTGCTCCACGATGGGTGTAAGATCGGCCGCTGACCAAAGGGAGACTCGGCCGGACTTCTCGCCGACAGCAAGCAGGTTTTCATCCGGAGAGACCGACAAGCAATAAATGGTTGAGGAAAAATCGGATCGTTCGTGCCGCTTTCTTCCACTTGCTAAGTCAATCACCGCCAATGTCAAATCACCACTGACGAATGCTTTTGTTCCGTCACGACTGATCGATAACCCGTTAATATTGCCATCTAGACGAGCAATCGTCCGATAAGACTCTTCCAGGTCATCAGGGAGTGGCACAAGGCGAATTGTTCCATCGGCGCAAGCGGTTAAGACATGCGAACCGCGACTGTTTAATAGAATATCCCAGATTCTCGATCGCATGGCAAAGAAGGGAACCGAGCTTTCTCTTGGGGATCGGCGATGATAGCTGAGCGTTCCCCTCTCGCTACAAGCGATGAAGTGTTCACCGCTAGGCATGACTAACAGGCCTGTGATTCCACCATCCAACGTGTATCGCGTCTCGTCCCTCCCATCTTTGTCCAACTCAAACACATGACCGACCCAGGTACCGATCAGAATGTCAGATGAGTGTGGAACGGTTGCTATCGTTCGAACCTTTTCCGGAACGATCTCTGCGCCAACGCACTGCCAGACGGGTTCCAATGTGTCTAATCGCAAGCATTCGAGCCGAGGTTCGGCGGACGAAACATAAAGCAACGACTTGTCGGCACTTGTGGTGAGTGACATCAAGTCCCGTCCATACTTGATCGGGGCGGCTACCTGACGCCCACTCGCAACATCCCAGACTCGAACGAATCCGTCATTGCCTCCGCTGGCCAACCATCGTCCATCTTTGTCGAAGGCCAAGCAAGTCGCGCTCAATGTATGCGCGGAGATCACCAGTCGACTCGTTCCACTTTCCACATCCCATAACCGTACAGTCCCGTCGTCCCCCGAGGTCGCCAGTGACTGATTATCCGGGGAAAAGATCGCCTCATTTACTTCCCCCTTGTGTCCCAGCAGTCGATGGAGCAATTTTCCTTCGGGATAACTCCAGATGGCGGCGGTCCCGTCCTTGCTTGCCGTCGCCAAGCGGGTTCCATCCGATGAAAAATCGATTGCGTAGACGTCACTACTGTGACACTTCCATGCCAAGGGTTCCTTCCGTTCGGACTGTGCGGCCAAATAGCTCCAGGGGAACGTTCGCACATCGGGTGTACCCAAACTGGGAGCATACTTGTCGAGCAGGGCTCTGGCCTCGGGGTATCGAGCCCCTTCAATCGCTTGCTTGGCGCTTCGCATGTCGGCGACATACAGACGACTCAATATCTCTCGATTTTTTTCAAAGAGTGTGGAATTAAACCAGACGGATGTCGCTAGGAGCGTGATCGGCAGTAGAGCGGCCAAAAGCGAAGCCGCCGCCATCGCTGGTTGGCGGACCGCCCATTTGAGTAGACGCTCCCCCATTGTCGTGGGGCGAGCGAGGATCGGCCGGCCCGTCAAGTAGCGATTGAGTTCTTCGAACAACTCCTGCGCTGTCGCAAAGCGATCCTTTTGATCTCGGGCAAGGCATTTGTCCACGATCGTCGCTAAGTCGACGGGGATGTCTTTTCGAACCGATCGGATCGTCGCCACTTCCTTGCGGAGAACATCAATGAAGATGGCCGATCGAGTCTCGCCGACGTAGGGAGGTCGACCTGTTAAGAGTTCGAAAAGGACCGCTCCCAATGAGTACACATCTGATCTTACATCAATGGCCGAGATCTTTCCTTCGGCTTGCTCGGGTGCCATGTAGGCCGGCGTTCCCAGCAAATCGCCGGAGTGCGTTTGCCCCGATTCGGTATCCAGAACCTTTGCCAACCCAAAATCACACAGCTTGACAACAGGGACCTTTAGACCTTGCTCGGTTTTCGTTCCCACAACGATGGCATTGCCAGGCTTGATGTCGCGATGAATGATCGCGTGAGAATGAGCATGCTGCGCCGCGGAGGCGAGGTCGCGAACAACGGCGGCTGCAATACGCGGGGCAACGGGCGATCGTTGCGAATCCAGCCAGCTCGCCAACGTGGGGCCGTCGCAATATTCGGCTGCCAGGTAGGCGATTGGTCCGTCGGAGCCCGATTCAAAGACTCTCGCGATGTGGGGATGATCGAGCCGAGCGGTGGCCTCGGCTTCGAGAAGAAAGCGCCGTTGAAGGTTTTCGCTGACGAGGAAGTGAGGATGAGGAACCTTGAGCGCGACCGATCGGTGCAGACGGGTGTCGGTAGCGAGCAGAACAATCCCCGATCCGCCCCGTCCAATCTCACGCTGTATTTCGAAGGGCCCGATCTTCTTGGGAAGATGCGTCTTTCGCTCGCTTTGAAGGTCGCGAAGCGCCTCGCGCATGAGTCGACGCTTGCGCACTCGCTCGAGCAGCGACAAGCACCCGACGCATTCCGCTAAGGTCGGATCGTCTGCGACGATGCTTTCGGCACGACTGCTTGCGGTCAGGTATTCGGTGCTTGCCATCTTTTCCGCGAGTTGCACAAGCCGATCAGCGAAATCATCATGTTCAATATCGCTCGTCATATTTATCCAACCCAAAACGAATCCGAAACTAATGCCCTGCGGATTCCACACTTGCTTCGCTCATTCAAAACGGATGCTGAAGGATCACTTGGCGGGATGGGGGCAATGGATCTCCCTCTTGTGGTTCGTTGCGAGGATAAGTGGGCCTCTAGCGGCGTGACCGTTCGGACCGCCCCTTCCGTGACCCAGGGCTATCGGCGTGAAATCGTCTCCATACGAGGCGATCGAATCTGTTCCTTAAACCGTAAGCGTCATCCAGCAGGAAAATCGCACCAAAGAGTCGACTATTTTTCGATGTACTCGCGAAGTTCGCAAATCGCCGAGCTCCATCGCTTGCGGACGCCGCTTTCTGACATACCGAGTCGGCGAGCGATTTCGTTGAAAGACAAGTCTTCCCAATGCCGCAAACGAATCAACTCAGCAGATTCAGCGGATAGCTTGGACATCGCGTCCAAAAGCTGGCGTTCATCTTCCTCGGCCATAAGAAAGGCGCTGGGAGAACCGTCCGATTGCAAAAGGGCCAATTCCACCTCGCTGGATTCCGCCGAAATGGATACCTCCCGACGAAGGTCAACCTTTTGACGCTGAAACTGCCTGGCCGCGTCGATAATGCGGAACGAAAGGATACGCGTCAACCAGGCCAGTAACTCCCGTTCCGTGGTGCCACGAAATTGATCAAATCCATCGATTGCAGCCATGACCGTCTCTTGGACGAGGTCGCTCGGGGGAACTTTGACGCGCAGTTCTCCCCCGACGGCTCGATTGGCAGCCATCAAGAGATAGTCTCGGCAGTTCTCAACGATTTCGACCGCTCTTGGGTTCGCTGACCGCGGCACGACCGGTAAAGCCCCCAACTCGGTCCGAATCAGGGTCGACGAATCGGGAGAAAGGGATGGATGTTGCATAGATCGGTGGTCCATCGAAGAAACAGCGGAGCGTTGAAACATTTCGTGGGTATTGGATGATAACAGAAAGCGCCGTAGGGTCGGCAGCGAATTTTTTACGAAACCGGATGAAATGGCCTGAACTGGTCTGGATTTCGCGGCAAGCCTCATCCCTAGCCACATCTTCTTCATCAGAATTGAATGTCTGGGTGACAGGGGTTGCTTCGGTCAAGGGGGGCTGGTCTCATCGTCGGAGAAGCATCAACTCTGCAGGCGACGGACATAGGTTGCTCACTATTTTGAACTTCTAACCATGCTTTCAGATTTCGAAGACTACCAACAAATCAGGTCGACGAAGCATCCACGGACGGACATTCTCGTCGTGGATCGATGGCTTTCAGTGACCGGGAAACCGTTGAGTCCGGGAGACTGGGTCGGTATCTTTGACGAATCTTGGATCATGAGAGCCATCTGGGAAATGTCGGATGAAATAGGCATCGGGGAGCGAAGTCCGCCGACAGGAGATGCGGGTTCTCGGATAATGAGGATTAAAGTGACCGCCGAACCATCCCCGTTCGCGCGAGGCGGACGCCTGTCTTTGCATGTCCAATTGATGGTGGTTACAATCCTTCAATTCAGGTCGATCAACAACGGAAGGAATCGGCAGCCAGAAGTCTGATCCTCCGTCGAGTCTGGCAGTGACGCGCCGGCCTGAGGATTCGAGCCTTCTTGCTCATCTTCGTGCTCGTCTTTGAAGCAGCAATGTTGTCGGTGAATGAAAGGGCATTTTTATGAGTCCTTCTTGGTTCTCCTTGGCATTCCTTGTCATGGGGATCTTTGTGCCAGGCGTTGCATCGGAGCTTCGGGGGGAAGAGCCGGTCGGGCCGGCTCGCTGGAAAGGAGTCTATCTCTCTCGACAGTCTCCGATGAATACTCCGGCGATGCCGGGAAAGCTGGCCTCACACACCGGACTGTTGGCTCGCGAGATCATCCGTCAGGCCGTGTTGATGTCGGCGCGCGAAGAGTTTGGTCTTGTCACTCGCGATGAGACGCTGGGGGATCCAAAGGGTGATGGCGAATGGCTCACTCTGGAGACGATGAGCGAAGTTCTCTTGGATGGGTCCGCGACGTATCAGATCAGCTGCGAGTCGGAGAAGGTTCCGTTTGATTCCTTCGCTCAGCTGAAGTTTCGTCACCTGTCGACGGGGCTTGATTACGGCGACTTGTCGCGAGTCTGTCTTGAGTCAGCGAGGAAAGATGTCGCGAAGGGGCTTGAGGGCGTCGGCTTTTCACGGCGAGATCCGAGCCTGGTGGCGGCCAATAGAAAGGAACTGCCCGATGAGGTTAGGAAGCTCGTCGCTCACTTTTCCCCGCTGTCGCAATTTGCTGCCGTTCGTCGGCTGCACTCGGACATGGCCAAGGATGGAGCAACGCCCGCTCACTTCGCGGCGTTGTCGGAGGCTTACACAAATCTGGGGGTCCTCTGTCATCCTCTTTGGCTGAGCCAGACAGAGGCGTTTTTAGCTCGCGGCTTGCTCTACGCGGATCGAGTTTTGGAGTCTGACCCGACAAGCCCGCAGGGGGATTGGTCGAAGGCGTACGCCTTGGCGATGATGGGTTGCTATCCATTGGCCCGTGAGTCGATCGCGTCGGCGGAGAAGAAATCAGGTGCTCGCGCGAGCACGCCCGCCGCTTGGGAGAGTCTTCTGCTGCCGCTGGTTGAGGGAGATTGGCAAGGGATCGAAGCGGCCGTCAAGAAGGGGAAGCCAGGGTTTGAGTGGGGGGAGTGGGCTCGCTGGAGATCCATGGGGGGAGATTTCTGGATGGGTCGGCGGGTGGCGGAAGTCGCGCGTGACCATGTCGAATCAAATGGACCCCTCTGCGTTCCCTTGACGTTTCAGCTCTTTCATAGCTCGGCGATCAACAACAGTCATTTGGCGATGAGGAGCTTTCTGCCGGCACTGGCGGACGAGACGGAGCGATATGTTTCGAAGCTGGTGTCACTTCCTGATTCCATCGCCGATGATGTGCAGGAAGGTCCTGCGGGCCTTTTAAGCACGACACAAAAATTGATAGAGCTGGCGGCGAAGGACCGGGCGGAACCTTCGACGGCGGCGCTTGCGCTACTCATCGAGGATCTGGTTTTGTCGCATTCCGTGTCGACACTTCGGTTCATGAAGGAACGTTGGGGAGTCCCTTGGGGGGATTACTATGCAATGGTCGAACCACTGGTGCGTCATCATCCGTATCGCTCCTTTCTGTCGCTTGCGGGTGGGTTGGATACCGACGATCCGACTGAATTAGCGTCGCGGTATCTGAAAGAACCTCGTTTGGACCATCGCTTCCCTATGATCTCGGCCACGCATCGGCTTTATGGGGTTAAAGAGAATGGCCGGGATATCGGTCAGACGATCTGGCACTCGATCGTGTCCGGTCGAGACTACACCGGCCTGGACATGGTGGATTACATCAACGGACTGGGGGATGATCGAGACAAACTCAAGCAGCACAAGGCCTACATTGAGCTTGCCGGGGCACGTCCATTCTGTGTCGCGTCCATTGCGAAATTCGAGCGGAGTACTGGGGATGTCTCGAAGGAAGTGCTGGCCGACACGGTCGGCCGACATCCAGAGTCGGCAACGCTTTTGGCCGAAGCATTCATGCATATGCAAGAGATCGACTGGGGGGTTCGGACATACCGACAGGCGCTAGACGTGGATGGAGAGCCGACGACATTCTTGAAGCTGGCGGAAATCCACCAAGCCCAGGTGGAGCCGGAGAAATGGCGAGCAGTGCTGGAAGAAATGCTGCAGCAGCCAGAGCAGGACTTGAGCCATGCGAATGCCCGTATCCAGATTGCTGAGTACTACATCGATCGAAATGAGTTCAAGGAGGCGATGCCTTACGCGGATGAAGCAGCGACGACTTTCATGGCGAGGGGCTTGATTTGCGCTTACATTTGTGCCGACGGGAGTGGCTTGTATCCCAAGGCAGAGGGGTATCTTCGAGCACTATCGGGTCGTTATCCCAGCGAGGGGTTGCAGTGGTATTTATGGTGCCAGCGGTCGGGCAAGGGGGATATTAAGTCGGCAAGAGAGGTGATGTCGCCGATTCTGCAATCGCTACGCCAGCGGACCGATGCGGAGTCGCAAAGGGTGTTAGCTCTGATCTATGAGATGGAAGAAGAGTCCGATCGGGCTCGTCTGGCGTGGGAGACAGCGTATCAGCGGCAGCCGAGCCCGTTGGATTTGGTTGGCTTGTTGATCGACGCTCATGAGCAAAAGGATCAGGAACGGATCAAGAGCTGGGAAGCGAAGATCAACGATCTGGCCAAACTCGAAAATCAAGACGTTGGAGAAGCTGAAGAGTTCGCGATTCTGGGGAAGGCGATTGTTGCTGATTCAAGAGGGGAAGCGAATCAAGTCTCGCCCGAGCTGGTTAAAGAATGGGTCAAGGAGCTTTCCTTGGCGGAGTCAGCAGCGATTCGTTGTCTCGCGGCTCGTTACCTGGTCTTTTGTGGTCGGAAGGATGAGGCTCTCTCGGTGCTTGAGCCCGCGATCAAATGGCGACGCACTTCGACAATTTGGCAAACAAGAGCGGCGAAGCTAGGCTGGCAGATTCGTGGAGAGACGCACGAGGGGGAAAACGACGATCCCAAGATCTAACGGCGTGTTAAGAGAAGAAGTCAGGCACCGCGCGTGAATCGATTTCCCTGATCGGACGAGGAATCGGCTGCGAGTCGGGATCGATGTTTAATGCCTGACGCGCTAATAGGACTCGGCGCCGCCCACGACATTCGAAGGCCTTGTAGCAAAGATCCTGGGCTCGTTCGGCAGGCGAACGTGGTTCGGTCAAAGAATTGTTGATCGCGTTTCCGACGTAGTGTTTCTGCAAGATGGACGTGATGTCCGAGCAGGAGGGGTGTGCCTCCGAGTATCGCATGGCGTCGGCAAAGACCTGTTCGCTCACGCGCCGATCCGGCTCGAACCCGCGGCGAAGCCATTCTTTCGGCGAGGGGGGATGGATCAGATCAGGGAGTGACAGCGAATATTGGAGGGAGCCATCATGTGTTTCGACAGACTTCTGCCAACGGCCTTGGTCGATCTCCTCTTCGCTTGTCTCGGCAAGGGCTCGCATCAAGCCTTCCAGGAAGTTCATCTCTTGAGGAGAGGGGGATCTCGCCTTACCTCGAGCGAGGTACTTGTCGACACTCGGGTAGGCGTCTGGCCCAGCGAGGGGCAGGCCGTGCTCCTCCCAGATCTCGATGTCATCGGGCGAAGCGTTTTCCTTGGAATCGAATGAGACTTGAGTCAGGCCAGAGATGGCATCGGGGCCGAGATCGCCACTCTTTCCTGCTTGCATGAGCTTTTCGTACGCTTTTCGGTTGGGATAGATACCTAGGCCAAACGCGCTTCGGCCAGCACCTAAGACGACGAAACACGACATCCCCTTGGGTGGTTTCGGCGACTCGATGACGACGAGGTCGGTATCGCTCAAGTAACGCCATGGGGAGGCGAGGTAAAACTCTTTCGCCGACTCGGCAAATGCCCGAACTCGCTCGATGGTCATGCCACGCGTCGAAAGCAAGTTGCTCTCGGGCTCTCCCTCATCAACGAATTCCTGCATGTCGCGGGCTGCGTCATCGATTGCTTTCAACGTTTCGACAACCTCAACCTGAATCCCTGTCGAGGAGAGTTGGCTGCGAAGGTAAGTCGCCAGTTCGGGATCCCGAATCTGAATCAGACTCGGGCAGAGGGCGTCCTCCTGATCAGGAGCAATAAACTCAACAAGCGAGCGCAGCATCGCTTCGAAAGCATCATCGTCTGGATGGATCGGATGGGATGCATGAATGAAGCCCGAGGGAATCTCTGCCCAAAGGGGAACGACCGGGCGGAAGGGGGGCCGACCCCTCTCTCGCACCGTAGCCGGCCAGGTGACCAGCTCGCCTTGGAGTATAAAGGTACCCTTTTGCAGAAACCTTAAACGTGCAATCGGGTCGTCCATGAATCCCTCTCCGTCCTTGAACGAAATCGGCGAAGAACTGGAATCCAACCTCGATCGCGAGGAGCGATGCTCCACCATTCTGAAAGCCAGTTTACCGAACGGCCCCACCCCTGCCATCCATTTTGAACGTCCGTCAGCAGGGTTGGATTCGTTTGGAGCTTAGTCGGTAGCCCGTTTCAATGAGGCCGCGGCGCTGAAGCCGCGAAAAGCAAGAGCTAGGCCACTACCACTTAAGCTCTTTTTAACCAACCGAGGCCAGTCGTTACGCACCCAATGGTCGATGCGAGATTGATCGCGCTGGCGAGCTTGTCGTTTGGGCTTTTGCGGGGTGATGTCGCGTGCCGTCAGCCACCGGCAGGGATAGTTCGGACTTAAGGTGACGCCGAAGGTCTTCTGGATGAGATTGCGAACGCGTCGGCTCGTCCAGAGTTCCGTCGAGTAGCCGAACTCCATCGGGCTTTTCTTGAACCAGCCAAGAACCGTTTGAATCTGTCGATCCGTGAGCTTGGACATGCGACCCAAGGCCGGCTTGCTCGCCAGCCCAGCATCGCCTTGTTGGCCGTGGCGGGCCTTCCATTTCTGGACGGTCCGAAGGTGAACGCCAAGGAACTCGGCAACTGTTTTGGTCAAATGGCCATCGCGAAGACGCTCGATCGCTAAGTGGCGACGACGATCCAACTCGGCCGCGGATCCTTTGCTTCTCATACCCAAGCAGAAGTGCATTCACAGTGCCAGGGCAAACGGATTGAAGGGCGCTTCGCCGAATGGCCGCGCGCTCATCTCATCACGCTTCGTAGGCTCCGCTGGATTCCCGGGCTCTTGCCGATTCTCGAATGGGCCTCGGTCAAGGTTCTCGTTCTTATCGGCTGAGTCTTTTTCCGTGCGGAGACGTTGGAGAAGGCTTGGTTCATCACGACGCACATGTTTAATTTCCGCGGCGTCTCCCTGGGCCAGCTCTACAACCTTGGCCTGCCACGCTCTGAGATGACGCACGCTTTTTTATGGATCGTCTTCCTCATGATCGTTGATCACTGCTTGTCGAATCGGCCGATGTGGGCGCGCAACCCATGGGAATACCGGCTCTTTCGTCACCTTTCGTACCTAGTCCCTGTCTACGCCATTGCCTTCTTTAGCGTCTTCACCAAGGTCGAGTTCATCTACTTCGAGTTCTAGGCGAGGATCTCGCGCACCACTTTGCCATGAACGTCGGTGAGTCGAACATCTCGGCCGCCGAACCGGTAAGTGAGCCTTTTGTGATCGACTCCTAGTTGATGCAGAATGGTGGCGTGGATGTCGTGGATATCGAGCGGGTTCTCCACCGCGCTCATTCCCATTTCGTCGGTCGTGCCGTGCGTGATCCCTCCTTTGATACCGCCACCGGCAAGCCAAATCGTGTAGCCCGAGACATGATGATCCCGGCCATCGTCACCAGAACTGTGCGGCGTACGGCCCATCTCTCCCGCCCAAACGACGAGGGTTTCATCCAGCAACCCGCGCGCTTTTAGGTCCATGATCAACGCCGCCACCGGTTGATCGGTGATGCGGGCATTCTCGGCGTGACGAAGTTTCAACTCGCCATGCTGATCCCACGGTGAGTTGTTGCCGTGGGTATTGGGACAGGTGATTTCAACAAAGCGGACCCCAGCTTCCACGAGCCGCCGAGCGCGCAGACACTGGAGCGAGTAAAAGTGCTCGAACGGACTGCTCCGATCGACGCCATACAGCTTCAAAGTGGCTGGGCTCTCCGCGCGGACATCGCAAAGATCAGGCACGAGATACTGCATGCGAGCGGCGGTCTCATAATTGCGAATCGCCGATTCGATGGCGTCCGCGCCGCCAAGCGATTGCGCCAGTTCGCCGTCGGACTGCTCTAGAAACGCGAGCTTTGCACGCTGGACTTCGGGGGGATCGGAAGGCTCGATGTTGTCGACCGGCATCCCCTTCGCGCGCACCATCGTCGCTTGATGCGTGGCGGGGAGATACGAGCTGGCAAAATTCTGAAAGCCGCCGTTGGGAATCCAATCGTTGTTGAGCAGAACATAACCGGGCAGCTCATTGTTCTCGGTCCCGAGTCCATAAGAGATCCACGACCCGAGGCTCGGAGCGGCACCAATCGAACGACCGGTGTGCAGGAGCAGCGACTGCGCCCCATGCAACGGCGTCTCGCCCACCATAGATCGGACAATCGCCAAGTCGTCAATCACCTTCGTGATCTCAGGAAAGAGCGTGCTCACCCACAGTCCGGACTCACCGTGCTGCGCGAAATCCCAAGGACTTCTCAGCCATTTTCGATTCGCGCTGACGGCTTGCGACTTGGTGTCGGCACGCCACTTGGCCGGCTCACCATGCTTTTTGTCGAGATCGGGCTTTGGATCAAAGGAGTCAACGTGGGATACGCCCCCGTCCATGAAGAGAAAGATGACATGCCGAGCGCGCGGCGGAAAATGCGTCCGAGGTTCATTGGCGTTCGCGGTTGCTAAGAGATCGCGACACGCAAGCCAACCAAGTCCCAAGCCCGTGCACTCAAGGAGTCGTCGACGGGAAAAGAGTTGCTCATGGGACATAGAGGAACTCCTTCGTGTTGAAGAGGGCATGAGCCACGTCTTGCCACGCCTCCTTGTCGTTCATGACGATGCTCTCGTCATGTCCCCGCAGTTTGGCGCTCGTCCGCGCGAGTTGCGACAGTCGCTCGGCTTCCTGAGCTTTTGCAGGCCGGGCAAAGGCGCGTTCGATCATGCGCTCGGCGCGCGCTTCGGGAGTTAAAGCACGGTCCGTGAGCAACGTTTCACTCCACGCAGTCGCCATGGCGCGAACGAAGGGATCATTGAGAAGCGCGAGAGCTTGCGTCGGAACGTTAGTGATGTCGCGCTTCCCGGTGGTGAGCTTTGGAATCGGTTGATTAAACAGTGCCAGAAAACGGGGAGGTTCCATCAGCGTCATCTTGATGTAAAGGGATCGCCGCCCCTGGCCATCCAGTGGACCCGCGAAAAGTCGTTTGCTGGCATCCTCCGCGGTGCGGTAAGGATCGATGGGCGGACCGCCGAGTAACGGATCAAGCTTCCCCGCGACGACGAGAATGGCATCGCGCAGCGATTCCGCTTCCATTCGCCGAGCGGGTCGATGGTGCCAGAGACGATTCTCTGGATCGACGCGGAGTGCTTCATCGTCCAGCCTGTTTCCTTGCCGCCACGTGGAGGACGTGACCAAGAGGCGAACGAGTTTCTTCGTTGACCAGCCTTCGTCCATGAAGCGCCACGCGAGATAATCGAGCAGTTCTGGATGCGACGGCGTTTCGCCGAGATGCCCGAAATCGTCCGGGGTACGCACCAATCCTTCTCCAAACAGATGATGCCAAACGCGGTTCACATAAACCCGCGCGGTGAGCGGGTTCTTTTCATCAACGATCGCCTGGGCGAACTCGAGTCGACCACTAGCGCGAGAATCCGCGCGCTTTGCGGGCCCGCCGAGAAAACGAATGTTGCCTCGCTCGATAGCGGAACCGAGATCCGTGTAATTGCCGCGAATCCAAACACGTTCGTCGCTCCCTTCCGACCAGTCCGTCATCGTCCCCATCGTCTGGTCGGTCACCAGCCTCTTCTCGGCCGCGCGGTAACGCGATAGCACCTCGGCAATCCTGGGCGTCTGACGATTCGGCAAAAGGCCAAGATGCAGCGCTTCGTCCAAAAGGATCGCGTCGGCGTCGCTTGCTTTGTCCTCGGCCCAGCGCTCCATGCTCTCTTTAAGCAGATGCGTAAAACGGGTGACTGGATCGCCTGCGGATTTAAACAAGAGGACGAACCGGTCCTGCGCATCCAGCGGCGGCTTTCCCTGCGGATGGGCATAAACGCGAGTCACGCCGAGCACTGAACGGGGATCCGCCAGCTCCGCCTCCTTCACGCCTCCATAGTTGACGCGCGGCGGGTAGTAGTTGTTGAGCGTCTTGGTGGTCGCTTCAAAGTAAACTCGGCGGGGCATCGCATCGATGCTCCCTTCGAGCGTGTCAAAGTGTCCAGCCGCGAGCGTGATATAGCGAAGAGGCTGATTCAACATCTGCATGCGTTCCGAGTGAAATGCTTGATCCACGATAAAAGTCCAGGAGGAGTGGCTTCGTCCAAGCAGCCCGAGAGAGAACGTGACGAACGCTTCACGGGGAAAGAGTGGACTCCGAATCGCTCCCGCCAAGCGCGCGGAATAGAGATGGGAGAATCGGCCTGCGGGAAGAATCTCGCGAACTACCTCTTCACCCTCTTCCGCAAGGACGAAGTTGCCGCTTCGCGCTTGGCCATGTTTCATGCCAAAACCCTCCGCGCGCCAGCCGCTTGTATTGTCCTCTTGGGCAAAGTCCGCGAGCAGCGTCAGGTTTGCTTGGTTCTCAGCCTGTCGACGGGCGCGCTCGGCGGTGAACTCTTCCGACGTCAGCGGCTTCTCTTGGGCACGCTGCCAATGAGCGAGGAGGGTTTCGGGAAAGGCTTCAAGCGTGGGCGGCTCTCCCTTGGGAAGATTGGCCAGCTTCGTGGGGAGTTCGGGAATCGCCGCGAGCCAGAGCGAAACGAGTTCATCTCGCGCATCGCGTTTGATCTCTTTGAGCTCGGCAATGATCTCTTCGTTGGGATCGCGCAGGTCGACGGGGCTCGCTCCCCAGCGTGTACTCATGAACATTCCCGCGAGCGCGAAGAAATCGGCCTGGGCGACGGCATCCAGCTTGTGATCGTGACACTGAGCGCAGGCGACCGTCGTAGCGAGAAAACCCTTGCTAACGGTGTCGATAATGTTCGCCATCGCCTCCTGCGTCACTCCTTCGGCGGCGGCACTATCTCCATGCCGACGTTCCCCCAAGCGGAGCGCCATCGTCGCGACCAGCGATTGATTTCGACCACTTGTCACGTCAAGACGCGGCGGCAACAGATCGCCCGCAAGCTGTTCGAGGAAGAATTGCTTAATCGGCATGTCCTCATTGAAGACGCGCGTCACATAGTCTCGATACATCCACGCATTCTTCGCGGGAACGTCCCACTCATACCCATGCGTGTCGGAGTAGTGGACGACATCGAGCCAATGCCTAGCCCAATGCTCGCCGAAATGGGGACTCTTCAGCAAGCGCTCGACCTCGGCGTCGAAGGCGTCAGGTGAAGCATCCACGCGGAAACGGGCCAGATCTTCTGGTTTGGGAGGAAGCCCCGTCAGCGTGACATGGAGTCGACGAAAAAGCTGGAGTGGCGAAGCCTCGGCGGTGGGATGAAGGTTTTTCTCCACAAGCTTCGCGAGGATGTAGCGATCAACGTCATTCCGTGGCCAAGCACCGCTCGGCTCTTTCGGAGGCGCGGGGGCCAAGAGAGGTTGCAAACTCCACCAGTCGAGTCGCTGGCGATATAGCTCTTCCCATTCTTTCGTCGCGCTGTTTGGATCGATATCCTCCGTTCGCGGATCGGCAGCCCCCTCCGCGATCCACCGCGTAAGGTTGGCAATGATCTCATCGGAAAGCTTGGGCTTGTCGGGAGGCATTGGTTCGACCCCGTCGCGATGCGCGATGGCGGCGAGCAGCGGACTATCTTCGGGCCGTCCGGGCACAATCGTCGGCTTCCCCGAAGTCCCCCCTTTCATCCATCCCGCCCTCAGATCCAATCGAAGTTCCGCTTGCCGAGTCTCTCCCTTGGAACCGTGACACTCATAACAATGGGCCACGAGCACGGGACGAATCTTCGTTTCAAAAAACTCGCGTGCGGCCGGCGTGACTTGTTCTTCACCCACACTCACGGCAAGGTTCAAAAACAGATTGGCCAGAACGGCCACTAGCCAGGTGCGCGGACGTCGCTTAAAAGTGGACCCATGCGGAAAAGTCATGAGAAAGAGGTTAACGCGTGCGCCCGTCCCATGCCAATAGGATTGCCGAACGTGGCATCAAGATTAAATCTCTGAACGCTTGTTTCTCTTGGACGGAACGGTGCGTGGGTGCATCATGACCTTCTCGTAAGACGAGAGGCCGACATCGTAAAAGGATGGACTCATCTCTTGTAATGGGAGCGCGTGGCTGTGACCTTCCCCCTTGAAACTAGTCCGGTCGATTCGCCTAGGCTCGACGGAGTTCATCGGCCGTTTGGCAGGAATCGTCTTCGGCTTTAGGACGATGCACTGTCTCTGGGAGCTAAAGAAAAGGCAGACGGGGGCGGCCCACGCCGCCCCCATCGCGTTTGGTCAACTCTTCGTTTTCTTTCTCTGCGTTGCCTCTCGAACCAGCCGATCGCTGATGAGCCGTGCCAGATATTGGATGAACCTTATGGCGGGCGTATCAGATGATCCCGATTCATGTGACTCATGTTTTGACTTCAATGTCGTCCTCGTTACATCAAAAAAGAAGACCGGCCACGAAACCCATTCGAGGCCGGTCATGTATTGTGGTCACAGCACCGCTCGCGCGCTAGGCAGCCGTTTCCCCATTGTCCGATAGGTTCGTCGGAGAAGTGGGCGCCTTGTACCTTGGGTGCTTGTGTCGAGCGATCCTCGACAGCCCATCCGGACGAGTGACCGCCAAATAGGGGTCATGCTGACCTGATTCGTCCATGAGCCGACGAAGCTTCTGCGCCTGATCGACGATTGGTAGTTCGACGCCGAC
Source organism: bacterium (assembly GCA_019753235.1). Taxonomy (GTDB): domain Bacteria; phylum Planctomycetota; class Planctomycetia; order Kolteriales; family Kolteriaceae; genus JAIELF01. The sequence goes on along the minus strand of JAIELF010000036.1, from coordinate 5,872 downwards.
GGCGGCCGCGATGTCCCGTGTCTTCTCTTTTCGTCCCAGCCGCTCCATGATCTCATCCAGGTGCCGAACAACTTGTGGTTGTTCGACGAGATCCGCCCAAATGACCTTTCGCAGTAGCGAAAGATCAACCAGCGGATGTAGGTCGGGATCGCCGAGTCCACTGACATCGATCGTCAGTTTCGCCCGCAGAACAGGAGTGTTTAGTCCAAGACGGACAAAGGGGTAGACGGCGATCTCTGGAACCAGTCGAGAGAGAACTCGATGAAACTCGCGATCGGCAAGGTTAGCATTCGTCAATACTTCTCGTGCCAGCGTTTTGATCGTTGCCATGGATGGAAGGGAAATCTTTGAAGGGATTTCCTTTCTTGCCAGAGCCAGTTCCTGGCGAAGTTCGCCACGGCGGAGCTCCAAGTCCTTGAGCTTGGCGACGAGCGCTTCGCTGGATCCGATAGCTGCGAGAGAATTCGTGGTGTTGATGATCTGTGGTTCGATCGACGCGAGATCACGGGTCAACTTTTGGAGCAGGTGGCTCTGGCTGATGTTGGCTTGGTCCAGCGCCATTTTGACGTGAGCCAGAAGGGTGTCATCGAACTCGCCGCATGAAGCTAAAACCCGCGCCCACCAAACGTGGGGAAGTCCAGTCGGCTTCCGCTGCGGTCCAGCCTCCGGATCAACCAAAACATCAAAGGAATTCGGTTCTAACTTAGGCACTGGTATCACCCATGGGGGCAGGTCACCTTATCCGGAGGTCGATAAACCCCTTCGCCCCATCGGAAAGCACCCTTCTCTTAATCAACTCTTCAATCAATCGCTCTGCATCGTTGTAAACAGGTATCTCTCGGTTCCATCCTTTTCGACGACCTTCACCAGCCTAGTGTTCTTGCCGACGGAAATCGAAGTCACCGGGAGTAGGGTCGCGATGTCTCCTTCGCGAAGACTGATGGAGTTTGATTCAATGGTGATCGTCAGAGTGAAGCCCGATACTACCGGAGATCCAGAGAGCCAACGGACGAGGTCTCGAAAGAAATCCGGTTGACCAATCTGGATTTTCTCTGGGTTCATCATGGGCTTGAAAACGATCTTGTCACTCTCGATCTTCACGGCAAATAGCCTCAACCCTTCTGGATGAAGGTCGAACATGCCTGAGGTATGGTGCTCCTCAATTTCCTTCAGCGTGCCATAGCAAACGCTGAGGGCGTGGAGCTGACTCGCGTCCCCCTCGATCGAGTACACTGTCCAGCCCTGTTCTTCCAATCGGCGCCGCTCCGCTTGATGGGCCCACTCGGCTGCGGCATGGGAAACAAGACGGACAACGAGAGGCGTGCTGGCCGCGACGACGACCAGGACCACCAGACCAAGCCACCACCATCGATTGAAGTTGCTCATGGGCTGTTCTTTCGGGGCCGGATCGGTCTTCCGATCGCGCGGACTTCGACCACGGTCTCCGCGGGATCACTGGGTTGTTTGTACCGGAATACGGGCACCCAAGAGCCGAAAGGGATGGCATTGTCCTTGACCGGCAGGAACTCGACTTGGGTTGCTGGCGCGAGCTTCATTTTGGTGTCCCCGCCCCAGCTTGGCGCCACGGGTGGGATGAAGAGCGGCGCCTCTTGGGCGATGAATTCACTGATTCGCTGATGGGGCATTCGGTTGTCGAAATTCGGATGGCGGAAGGCGAACCGCTTCGTGTAGTAGAGGTCGCCTTGCTGGAAGATGAAAGAAACATGGGTCGGCAAGGCATTAAACCACGAGCCGCTTGCGCTTTGCGAAACGATTTCACCGGCTAGTCGGTGGCGATATTCGATGAAGTCGGCGTTCTCTCCCGCGGAGCCAGTGCGAATCGTGTAGACGGTCCAGCCCGAGTCGATGCGGGCCTTCACATCCGTCGGGACGCGATCGCGCCGCACTATTGCCCAAAGGCAAATACCGGCAATCGCGAAGAGGATGAACCCGAAAACAAGGGCGATCCGTTTTCGCACCTCATCAGCTCCTTCGTTAGTGCTCGACGCCTGAGAGGCGAAGGCAAGGCACGCAATTGCCTCCTGGTTCACCGAGGGTCGGGCTTTAACTGTTTCAGCGTGAGGAGAATTTGATTCGGCTTGGGGTCGAAAGATGTCGGGCGTGTTTTCAGAGCATCGGTGAAGGTTAATCTCAGCGTGTCTTCTTTCTGTTCGTAAAGGAACCATCCTTTTTGCGGTCGGGCGGGAGGCACGACACGTTCGGCGTGGTAAGCGGGCGGTGAGGACTTGCCTTCATACTTGATTTTGAAGACCTCTTTCACCTTCCCGTTCTTGTTCTTCATGACCATTTGCCCGTCGCGAAAGATGATGACCGATTGGGAAAGTTCGCGATCTTCGAGCGTTTTGCCATTCATCGACACGTCACGGACTCCCCATTCCCCGACGAGTTGCGGATTGGACTCGGCCGATGCGGGATCACTTCCCAGGAGAAGCAAGCAACTGAACAGGACAGTCATGACATCGTTCTCCTGCAGACCGACATTTTCCAGATGGCTTTCATGATCCAAGATTCGTCAAGGATACCGACCCGCTCTCCGAGGCTCAACGGTTTGCCGACTGCGGGAGGGTTCCGTTTGCCCTTGTTTCCTTTCGGATTCCTCGCGTCGATGCCTCGAATCGCGTCATTATCACCGCTGGGGACGAACCGCGACCCCAGCAGTTGATCGAATGAACTGATTAGTGCCCCGTTCTTCAACGCTCAGGACGGAGCGGGAACAACCAACGCGCGCAGTCGTTCGATCCTCGCTAGGATCAGTGCGAACAGTCGTCATGGCACCGCCAGGTCGGCATTCCATCCACACGCCTTGTACGGTTTGTCCTTCACTTGTCTTCATGCGATGGTTGATCTCGAAATCAATGAAAAGGGATGTTGCAACATGTCCCCACGTCGAACTAGTCTCAAGGGATCATCGTTGTCCGGTGCCGCTTTCGTTTCATTAAGGGATCGCATGAATTCTTCGAGCTACATCATTGAACACGTTCGAATCGTGATTGTTCTTTTCATCGTGGTCCAAGGATTGGCCATGGCGGAAAAGCCGGACGATCAAAAATGGGCCACCATCACCGAGGATGACCGCGCCATCAAGATCGAGACGGATCTTTTAGAAGCAGTGATCCCCAAAAAGAACCCCAAACAATGGATGACGGGGATTGAAAAGGGGACATTCCTCGACAAGACGACTGGTTTTCGCGAAGTTGGCGACGGCCTCATGGTGATCGATTGGCTCATGGAGGCCGGCAGCGACGCGGAATGGAGCGAGCAGGTGATTGCTCCCGACGGCAACGGCGTCGGCCGATATTCGTGGTTCGCCAACGAAACCGATCCCGCGCAGCGAGAATACACGCGTCTATCGCACGGAAGCAGTCATCGTAAGCGGATGGTCGAGGGGCCGCAGCTTTGTCACCGGATGAAGCCTGTCCAACCCGAGATCATTCGTGGCAAGGATTTCGTTGCAATCAAAACGACGTACAAGTATGAGTACGCCGCCCCTGGCCGAACGCCCGGCTCACAGTGGACGCAGCTTATCGTGTTTCCGAAGGGTGTTCGATACTTCGTGTTGATGGATAAGATCGACAGTGCGAATGCGTCGCCCGAGATGTTCCTTCGCAACGATACGCCCGGATGCATTCGTCATGAGAAGGGGGACACGTTTAGTGAGATTTATCTCAGCTACCTGAGCGGACCCGACGGCCTGCGCATTCCCTCCAGTGAATTCTTCACACCGTTCCCACCCGATCTCAAGTTCGGCTACCGCCGCGACCTCAACAAGACGCCGGACCATTTCATCCGCGCATATCACTTGCGTAACAAGGAAACAGGCGCGGCCGGTCCCTGGCTCGCGGGATTGACGCTTGAACCTTCCTTGGTGTACGAAGCGTGGTGCAGCCAGCGACCCGGCGGAATCATCGTCATGATCGAGGAGATCAACGGCAGGCCGGTGAAGGCGGGCGAGTCATTTAGCGCCGCCCACATCGTTGGTTACTTCGATAACACGGCTGACATGCACAAGCTTTATGACCACTACAAAGGCAACACCAAACTCACCGCCGACTCTTCCAGCTGGAAGTTGGAAAAGTAATCATCGGACCCTGAGTACATGATTGGTCGGCGTGGTCGGCAAAGAGGTCTATGAGTCCCCATCGGAACAGACGCCGACGAATCTCTCGCCACTTGCGTGATATTCACGACTACGCCTATCGGGCGACTCGTCGTCGGCGTGAGCGAGCCAAAGCACCGCCTCACGCCATCGCGCATCATCGCCGAGGTGTTGGACGCCAATTCGCGAAGATTCGTGCCGCTGGTGTCGGCGGGCTGATGGCTTTTCTCGCGGTGCTTGGCCCGGGATTGCTCGCGGGACTTTCAGATGATGACCCGGCCGGCATTACGACCTATTCCATCCTCGGAACGGATCACGGCTATAAGCTTCTCTGGATCATCCCCGCCTCGACGTTACTTCTCGTTTACTTTCATCTGATCGCGGTACGAATCGGAGCGGCGAGCAACAAAGGATTCGTCGCCGTCATCCGAGAGCGATGGGGACGTGGATTCGGATATGCCGCCGTCATCGGTTTAATGCTCGCCAACTTCGGAACGATTTGCGCGGAATACGCCGGGATCTCGGCAGCAGCGTCACTGGTTCACATTCCTTCCTGGATCAGCACGCCACTCGCGGGGGTGTTGATTTGTGTTGTCGTCGTGCTGGGATCATTTCATCGCGTGGAAGCGATTCTACTCGTCATTTCATCGACCCTCGCTCTCTACATTGTCGACGGCGTCCTAGCTGGGCCCGACTGGTCGCAGGTGCTCCATTACTCCGTCATTCCGCACTTCCCCGTGACGCCAGAAGGTTGGATCGCGATTGCCGCCACGCTCGGGACGACGCTTGCTCCTTGGGGCCTTGCGTTCATCCAGTCTTATGCTGTCGACAAGAAGATCACGGTGACTGACTTGAAATGGGAACGGGTTGATGTCGTTCTGGGATCGGTGCTCACCGGAGTGATTGGCCTTGCCATTGCCGTCGCCTGTGCAGCAACGCTTCATCCCGCCGGAACTCACATCACTGATGCCCGCGACGCCGCCCTTGCACTTCGCCCGCTGGCCGGGTCCTTTGCAACGCTTCTCTTCGGCGTCGGCTTACTTGGAGCCTCGCTTCTCGCCGCCGCCATCGTTCCACTCGCTACTGCCTATTCCATTGCCGAGGGGATTGGCGAGCCTGCCTCGCTCGACCTTGACTCGCGACACTATCAACACTTCTATGGTGCCTTCGTCGGCCTGAACGTGTTAGCTGTCAGCGTTGTCTCTCTTCCCGGCCTACCTCTTATCCCTCTCATCTACGCTAGCCAGGTTGTGAATGCCGTCTTGCTGCCACTCCACGTCGTAGCGCTACAGATCCTAGCCAGTGATCCCACCGTCGTCGGCTCCGCCAAGCCAGGTAAGTTTTCCCTAGCATTAGGATGGGTGGGCGTTGGATTGATTATCGCTTGTGTGGGAGCGTTAGTCGTGAGCTGGGTCTTGGGCTGATGAACCAGCCGTGAAATGCATGTTCAAACCATTCTCTATTGCTGAGTAGTTTGTGTTGAAAAATCACTGTCCGAGGTGCCCTACGAAAGGCGGACGCGGGGATGTGAAGGATACGCTCTACGTTTCGATGAAATCCGAAAGTTGTGGCGAATCAGGAGGTCGCGGGGCCTATCGAGATCGTGCGGCGAATCTCGTCGGTCTTAAAGCCGAGTGCCATGGGGCGAGTAACGTTGGGCAACACGACGACATCGTAAAGCTCGGTGACAATCCCTTCCAAGCGGAGCCAATGGACAATGTCGCCGGTTTCGAGGTCAATCACTTGCAGGCCGCA
>JAIELF010000059.1 GCA_019753235.1 bacterium | reverse complement strand
TTCTTCCACTTCTCGCCAACACGACGGATCTCTGCCTCAAGCTTGCGAATGGGCTCGGAACTTTTTTCCGACGAGTCCCGGTAGCCAGGCAGGACGACGATCTTTCGAAGCATTCTCCGCGCCTGTCGGGATCGCCGAGCGTTACCCTTATCTGACGATCCTGTTTATCTTCTTCACCCTCGCGGGGGCGGGGATGCCGGGCCTCAATAATTTCGTCGGCGAGGTTCTCGCGATGTCGGGCATCGTTCAGCGATCATTCTTCTGGACGGCAGTAGCGTCACTCGGGATCATCTTCGGCGCATGGTACGCGCTTCGATTGATTGAGAGACTTTTCTTCGGCCCCTCGCACCCCTCGCTTATTTCGCCAGGATCGGAGACTCGTGATCTGCGACGAAGCGAACTTGCCGCACTTGTGCCGCTGGCCATCGTGTCTCTATGGATTGGTATCTTCCCACAGAACTCTGTTCGCGCGTTGACGATTGATACCGATCGCATCGCCGGACTTTACCGTGTGTCGCCCCCTGTCGTGAGCCCGCATGTCGTGATGACATCGGAGTTCAGCATCAAGGAGAACCCGTAGCGTGACGACGGCTGGTTCCATTCAATGGACGCTTCCCGCGTCGGTCTTGCTTTGCGTCGGTGCCTTGATGTTAGGTGCTGGGGCGTTTCTCACGCCTTGCGCCAAGACGGCCGATCGATATCGGCGATTCTTCGGCGGAGGCTTACTCGCCGCATTGATACTCGCGGCCATCCTCTCTGGGAGCGGGTCATTGAGCCCGCCCGATCAGCCCACGGGACTCTTCGTACGCGATGCCATTTCTATCAGCTCCGAGAAACTCGCGATACTCGGCGGACTCTTTCTGACGCTCATGGCGTGGAACGCAGGCCCGATTCGTCTTCTTGCGGAGAAGACCGGCTGCTTAGCGATTCTTCTTTCAGGATTGATGTTCGTCGGCTGCTCGGCCGATTTGACGACACTGTTTCTTTCGCTTGAACTGGTCAGCATTCCAACCTATGTCCTTCTCGGCATCGCCGGCGAAACCAAGTCCCATCGAGAAGCAACCCTGAAGTATTTTGCCTTGAGCGCCTTCTCGTCGGCCCTTTTTCTCTTCGGTGCAAGCTATCTCTACGGCATCACCGGAACTACGTCGCTGGATGCATCGATTCTCGCTCTGCGCACAAGCGAAAGTCCACTCGCCTCGATCGCGTGGACGATGATCGTCGGCGGACTTGCGTTTCGAATCACGGCATTTCCGTTTCATTTCTACGCGCCAGATGTCTTTGCTGGGACGTCGACGTCGATGGCGGCCGCTCTCTCGTATTTGCCCAAAGTGGCGGGCTTTGTTGCGATCCTTCGACTACTCGGACCCGGGTCCGCAACCATGCCGACCGATCATTTTCTCATCACCAGTCTCCTCTTGGGCGGGATGCTGACGATGACATTGGGGAACGTACTGGCGATCGTTCAAGCCAATCTTCGTCGAGTCCTGGCGTATTCAAGTGTCGCCCATACCGGGTACATTCTTGTGGGGTTGGCCGCGGTTCTTCATGCGGGGTCGAGTCCAGAGCCCATTTTCTTCTATCTGGCCAGTTATGCTGCCATGACCCTCGGGGTCTTTGCCGGGATCGAATCGCTAGAGTCGATTCGGCCGGCCGTCGTCGAACGAGAAGATCTCGCGGGCTCGGCCAGAGTATCGACCGTCACCACCGCGGCAATGACGATCTGCTTGTTGAGCCTCGCTGGGCTGCCACTGACGGCGGGATTCTGGGCCAAATTACAGATCATTGTCATCAGTATGTCACCGGCCGACGGACTCTTTCGAGCCGCCTCGGTTCTTGTAACCATCAATGCCATCATCGGAGCAGGCTACTATCTACCGCTGCTGGTGCAACTCTATGCACCGAGTCTTCCCCTCCGTTCCCATCGACGGGCGAGTCCCCCCGCAACGATCGCCTCCGCGTTGGCCGCCATGCTCACGGTCTTATGGTTCTTCATTCCGATGAATTGACCACTACGAGTGACGATGTCCCCCAAACGGATGTCCGCGCCGACGGCAGTGTTTGCGATAGCCTCACCATTTCTCTTCGATGTATCGTGTTTCGTTCGGGCGGCTGGTGTTTAACTCGTCCTTCTATTCCTGATAGACGACAGATCGGCCCGACTGTTACAGTGGCGCGTGTAACTTAAAGAGGCCGAGGACATAACCACTATGAAAAGGAACAACGATTCCCCGGACACAAAGGCCGATCGCGATTCAAAACAGCGGTCTCGACGGGATTTTCTTCGATGTGCATCCGCGACGGCTCTTTCTTTCTGGGGAACGAGTCGGCGCTCGGTCGCCGAGGAGCCCACGCGATCGCCGGAGTTTCTTCTGGAGTGGGGACGCTTGGGGAATGCAGAGGGGGAATTCAATCGGTGTGTCGGCATCGCGATCGGCAAAGACGATGTCGTTTACGCTGCCGAGTTTCACAACGAACGAGTCCAATCGTTTACACCCGACGGTCGCTTTCTCGATGCGTTCCCGATACAGCCGCACGCGGGCGGCGTGGCGGTGGATGGCGACGGAAACGTTTACGTGGCCCATTGGAATAGCAACAAGGTCGCGGCATACTCGCCGACGGGCGAACTCCTTCGAGAATGGGGTTGCAAGGGAATCGCTGACGGCGAATTTCAACTGCCCGGCTCGATCGCCTTGGGACCCGATGATTTGATCTATGTCCCTGATCAAGGAAATAGCCGAGTACAAAAATTCACGCGCGAGGGAAAGTTTATCGGAAAGTGGGGCAGCCTTGGCAAAGAGCCCGGGCAGTTCGGCGGCGATCAATCCGCGGGGAGTCGTTTCGCGGGCCCGCAGTTCGTCTCCTTTGACCAGGCCGGCAACGTCTATACGACCGATGCGGCACTCGATCGAATCACGAAGTTCACGCCCGACGGAAGTCTTCTTTCTTTCTGGGGGAACGAAACCACCGAACCGGGCGGCTTCGGCCCACCACCGCCCAACCGAGATGGATCGCCTGGAATGGGTGGGCCGATCGGCATTGTTGTCGACCGGCATGACCAAATCTGGGTCAGCGCCACCAACAGCTTCGTTCAGCAATTCGACCAAGATGGAAAATTCCTTCGTCGCCTTGGTGGTAAAGGGACGCAGCCCGGCCAATTCCATCTTCCGCATGGAGTCGCATTCGATAGCCAAGGCTGCCTCTACGTCGCCGACACCATGAACGCGCGGATCCAAAAGTTTCGCGTGGAATAAAAGGAGCATCTCGTTCAAGCAAGGCAGTGCTCCGACGCGAGCCGGCCGTCATGGGCGCCGACCGCCCGACGAACGACAGGACCGGACCCTGTTGACAGCAGGATGACTCATCCATGGGGAGGCCGTTTGAATGATGGGTCTTTTCAGCACGACGATTCTGTTTCTTGTCACGGCCATCACGGAGATACTCGGCTGTTATCTACCGTATCTCTGGCTGCGTCAGGGCCGTTCCGCTTGGCTGCTGCTCCCAGCAGCTTTGAGCCTGATCACTTTCGCTTGGCTATTGACGTTGCATCCAACAGCCTCGGGCAGAACCTATGCAGCCTACGGTGGCATCTATGTCAGCACGGCCATTCTTTGGCTCTGGCTCGTAGACGGGATCCAGCCTGACGTTTGGGACGCCGTCGGCGTCACGCTCTCTATCGCCGGCATGGCGATCATCATGTTCGCCCCCCGCGGTTGATCACCCCGCCAGAGAACAAACTGTTGTCGCTTCCGATCTCCCATGGATCTGGCGGCACGTATGTCATCAACGAAACGCTGGAGTCAGATTTTTAATTGTCGAAGTAGTGCGGCCGGAATCAATTCAAGCGGAAGAATCTCGCAAGCTGCATGACGCTCGGCAGCCGCTTTCGGCATTCCGTAAACGACGCTGCTGGCCTGGTCCTGAGCGATCGTATGCCAGCCGCGCATTCGGAGTTGCCATAGTCCCTGGGCCCCATCGTTTCCCATCCCCGTCAACAGAACAGCGATGCCCGGCTCTGCTTCATTCTTCGCGAGGCTACTAAAAAGTAAATCGACCGAGGGGCGATACGGATAACTTACAGGCTCGGCCGTGTGGGAAAGCCGCCCGTCCCCCTGAACAATGAGATGATCATTGGTCCCCGCGAGCAGGACCTCGCCCACCTTCGGGATGTCTCCCGTTTTCGCCACCCGTACAGGCAACGCGCATTGATCTTGAAGCCAACTAGCCAAACTCGGCGCGAAGTCGGCCCCGATGTGTTGAACGATGATGACGCTCGCGGGGAGACTCGGCGGCAGCTTGCTCAGAATCTTCACGAGTGCAGCCGGCCCACCCGTCGACGCCCCGATCGCGATAACAGGTGCATTTCGATTCGTGGCCAGGGGACGAGTTTGCGTCTGACTGACCTCCTGACCCGCCGAGATCGCAAGAGTGGGCGACTTGGATCGCGAGATCTTAGCGAGCCGAGCAAGGATTCCCTCGCTATCGCAAACTTCGCCAGCCGGGCCAAGCGTCGGCGTGTTGACGGCATCCATTCCGCCATGCCCCATTGCGCGGTAAACCATGTTGAAGTTCCCGCTCACACTCGACGTAACGAGTAAAATCGGACAGGGTCTCTCCATCATGATGCGACGGGTAGCCTCGACGCCATCCATTACGGGCATGACTAGGTCCATCAGAATAATGTCCGGCGGATCTTGCAGGGCAAACTTAACCGCCATCTCGCCATTTTCTGCGACCCATGCCACCGAGTGTTCGGGTGTGGAGAGTATGATGCGTCGGAGCACCTCGCGGGCCAATGCAACATCATTGACAATCGCAACACGCATGTTCAGTTCTCACCGATCAAATCCGTGACCGTCTGCAAGAAGGTATTGTCGTGAAAGCTACTTTTAGTCAAATACGCATTGGCTCCGACCTCAAGCCCACGCATTCTGTCTTCTTCCCGTTCCTTGTAAGAGACGATGATCACGGGGAGTCGCTGGAATGCCTGATCGCTTCGCATAGCCTGGACCAACTCCAAACCATTCATTCTCGGCATATCGACGTCGCTAACAACTAGATCAAAGTGCTCGGCATAAAGGAGATTCAGACCATCTCGTCCGTCAACGGCCACCGAGACGTCATAACCTTGCGCCCGCAACAATTGCCTTTCGACCTCGCGCACCGTGATGGAATCATCCACCACAAGAATCCGCTTGCTCGGGCCGGTCGCTTGCTTTTGTTCTTCGCAGCGACGCAGGGCATTCCCCTGGATAAACTGATCCATTGAACGAATCAGATCTTCCACATCCGCGATCAGAACGGGTGAGCCATCATCAAGAATCGCCGCCGCGCTGAGCGTGGCGACTTTCCCAAGACGCGGATCAAGAGGCCGAACGACCAGATCCTGTTCCCCTTGAAACGCATCGACAATCAAGCCGTACTGACCCGTTAAGTCGCTCAGCAACAAGACCGAAAGATCCTCGTTCGTCGCCGTGGATGAGGGAAGATCAAATAGTTGCGCCGCCAGGACGAGCCCCACCTGTTGGCCATCAACGCTGATGAATTGTCGATGCTCGATAGAGTGAATCTCCGACGGCGGGACGCGAACCAGCCGATCGATCCGGTTCTGTGGAAACGCATAGGGCTCTCCTGCGACACTCACGATGACAGCGCGGAGAACCGACAGCGTAATGGGCAACTGCAAATGGAACGTGGTTCCCTCGCGAAACTGCGAGCTGATCCGAACAGAGCCACCAACTTGTCGAACCATGGTCTGTACGACGTCGAGCCCGACCCCTCTTCCTGAGTACTCTGTAAGTGCAGGCGCGGTTGAAAATCCTGGTAGAAACAAGAATTCCAAGAGCTCCGCGTCATTCATTCGGCGGGCAACCTCCGCCGTGGTTAGTCGACGCTCGACGACTTTCTCTCGCAGTCGTTCCGGATCGATTCCGCCGCCGTCATCAATGATGGAAATGGAGAGCATCCCCGCGCGATGTCGAACCTTGACACGAATCGACCCGACTTCCGGCTTGCCAGCGATACTTCGTTCATCAGGCATCTCAATGCCATGGTCCACCGCATTCCGTAAGAGATGCGTCAAGGGCGCCTCGAGCTTCTCCAGGACATCACGGTCGACGGCTGTCGACGCCCCTTCAATTTCCAGACGAGCCTGCTTCTTCAAATCCCGAGCCATGTCGCGCACAAGTCTGGGAAACGCATGCGCTCCATCGCTAAAAGGACGCATACGACTGGCAATCACTTCGCGATAGAGTCTGCTATTGAGGTCCTCGGCCCGCGCTGCATGCTGATGGAACTCTTCCATCCGCGATCCAAGGATCTCTCGACATCGGGCGGCCTGTTGCCGGACACTCTGCAGAAGCGCTAATGCCTGCTCGCGTCGAGACTCACTGCTTAAGACAACTGACGCCGAGTCGACGGCCTCGGCCAGTCGATCCTGCTCCTTCTTAAGCTTCAGTAACGAAGTCGAAAATGGGTCAAGCCAGCGAGCCTGCACAAGCGATTCGCCCGCCAATCCCATGAGTCGATTCAGACTCTGCGCCGTCACACGAACGACCGCCTCTTCTGGTTCATCCGCCGGCTTCGCCAGCGCGCTCGGTGCGGAAAGTATTGGCGATTGCGGAACCTCGGCAGGTGTCGGGTCAATCATTGCGATCGACACATCTTTGATCGGCTGTGGCGTGGGTTGCTCGTCTGAGACGAGAGTCAATCCATCCTTGATCGCTTCCCATCTTGTCGCATTTCGTTCCAACCACGCGGGCAAATCGCTGTCACCGACAACGAGTAGGTCCATCAAAAGCGTGAGGACATCGTTGAGACTTGCGATCGCCGCCGGGCTCAGCCGGCAATGACTCTCTCGTGTACGCACGAGAAACTCTTGCAGCAACTGTCCTAGACTCGCCACCGGCTCGACACGAACAATCTTGGCGGCGCCCCGCAAGACCCGCGCGGCATCTATCAAGGTTTCCACGAAAGGCGTGTCCTGTGGATTCGTCTCCAACCGTGGGAAACCCGTGTTGAACGCGACCGCCGCCGCGCGAACCTCTTCGCGAAAGATAGTCATCATCGATCTTTCCGCTTCACTCGCGAGAGGTTCTGGTGGAAGGGTGACCACCTGAATCCTCGCCGGTGCGGCTGGCGCTAAACTGGGACTCACGACGTGAGGCGCGGAGACCGGATCTGCCGAGCGGCCTTCTTCCATGGCAAGAAGAAGTTGTTTGAGTCTTTCGACCTCTGCTTGCTGCTTAGCGCACCAGGCCGGCAACTCATCCTCGCGCACCAGGCTTAGTTCTCCCAAAACATCCGTCCCATGAAGAAACACATCGATGTCGTTGGAGACAATGCTGACGCGCGCATCTTGAATCGCGACAAAGACGCTCTCCATCGCATGAGCCAACTGGACGGCGGGCTCAATATTGACAATGCGGGCCGCCCCTTTAATTGAATGGGCTGCACGCATGAGTGCTTCTATGACTTGCGCGTTGCCTGGATCTCTTTCGAGCGTGAGCAGTTCCTGGCCGAGAGTCGCCGCGTGTGTGCGGACCTCCTCTCGAAACAATTCCATCATTGAAAAGCCGCCTAGATCGCTCATCGGACTTTTCCTCGCAACGTTTGGAACAACCGCTGATCGTCGAGGAATCCGATCGATCGCTTCCGCGAATAGAACACTCCCTGGGTGTGTCGTCCGCTCGATCTCGCAAGCGTGGCGGGAGCCGTTCCCAACTCACTCTTCGGAAATCGAAATACTTCGTCGACCTCATCGACAGGAAACACCCAGCGGTCTCCTTCACTTTGCAAGACGAGCAATCGCGCCAGAGTCGTGGCGGAAGCATCGGTAGCTCCTGCCACTTCCTTTCGCATTCCCAACGCTTGATCTAAACGAACACACAATTGCAGTTCGCCGCGAATATTGACCAGGCCCGCGAGCAATCCACCTCGGTGTGGAACACGATGCACGGGCCGAAGTGTCGCGACTTCCACGAGGACCTCTACCCGCAATGCCAACCACTCTTCACCAATTCGGAAAACCAGCACCGTTTGAAAGTCACTTTCCGACTCATTCATCGGGGCGGACAGTCGTTCGGTCCATTCCTCGAGATAACCCTCTGGACAGGACGCTTGCAGAAATCTTCGGCTAGCGTCGCCGAACACGGTGCAGTTCTGGCAATGCACGACTTCGGCAAGAATGGGACACGATCGATCTCCCCAGACGCCGATCCGTGTCCAGCAATCCGTTTCGCCATTCTGGATCCGCACTGATTCTGTCATGGAGCATCCTGGATTGAAACTCGTTCAAGTCGTCGACGCAATCGTTCCGCCTGCGCGGTGTCTCCACGACCTTTCGCCAATAGCATGAGGTGCGTCAGGGCTTCTTCATGTTCCGGAGCCAGATACAGGGCACGCTGAAAACAACTCTCCGCTTTTTCTACTTCCTGACGCGATTGATGAATCACTCCCATCAACGCAAAGACAGCTGGAGTCTGGCGCCCTTTACTTACTTCCTCTTCGCAAATCACCAAGGCCTTGTCGAGTTGCCCTTCGTCCGCAAATGTTCTCGCCTGCAAAAGCATGATCGCGCGATTTTCTATGGACTCCTCCGACGATAGAAGGGATGGCGAGGACGGCGACGCATCGGCGTGGATGCTGGTCGGCGTGGTGGGTAACGAGCGAGACGAAGAACTCCGACTTGCTGGCTTGGCTGCAAAGTTGCTCGCGGATGATTCAGTCTTTTCTACCAGCAGCCGCACAGGTCGAGGCGGAGCGACCTTAAAGCTTTTGTCACGATCGGCATTAGCCGAATCCGTTCGTTGATACATGAAGAACTCTGGCAAACCTGTTTGACGGAAACGACTTTCAAGCAAATCAAGCGGCTCGGCATGTCCCACACAGAGTAACCCACCGGGCCGTAGCATCCGATGGATAATCGCCAACGCCTTGTGACGAGTTTCTCCATGCAGATAGATCGACAAGTTGCGACAGAAAATCAGATCAAACGCGTCCAAGTTCGCCATCAGCGCTTCGTCAAAAAGATTACCCTGTTCAAATTGAACCCGCTCGCGGATGACAGGATCTAGTTCCCATTCATCGCCATGAGCTCGAAAATACCGATTCTTCAAGGAATCGGGCGTCTGCCGAAAGGAGAGGCCGCGAAATCGACCTGCACGGGCTTGTCTGATGTGACGAGTGGAGATGTCCACCGCCATGATGGACCATAGAGAGTCGGGCACGTGACCTTCCGAGAGAGCAATCGCCAGCGAGTATGGTTCTTCCCCCGTGCTACAGGGAAGGCTCAGTATTCGGAAACGTTCGCCTGACGCTCGTCCTTGACATTCCTCGCGAATCAGACCCACGAGATAATTGAAGATTTCACCCCCGCGGAAGAACCACGTCTCGGGGACGCACAAGTCATCGACGAGGTTCTGAAATTCATCGAGGTCATCCCTTAGCCGTTTCGCATAATCTTGAGTACTGGCCAGGCGCAGTTCCTTCGCCCGCGCCGTCACCGCTCGAAGCAGAGCACTCGATCCCAACGAATTGGAATCCAATCCGATGCGCTCGCGGAGCAACAGCACGACCGGTTCTAAGTCCATGCCGCCAGCTCCTTCGAGACCCTCAAGGCAGCGCGTCGACAAGATTCAGGCAGCAAGCCTCCCAGATCGGCAAGGTGAATGATCTCCCCCCTGTCGACAAAGACCGGCCCCAGATTCGAGCGATCCGATGAATCCGTGGAATCGTTGGCTTCTTCCGATTCCCCTCGCGTCGGCAATTCACGAATGTCGGCCACCTTCGAAGCACGCAGCCCAAGCAGACGCGGCTCGCCATCGAGAGGCACACGCACGAAAATGATTCGCGTGCTCAGATGACGGGGGCATTCGCCCGCGCCCAGCAGCCGATAGAGATCGATGACAGGCGCGACATGTCCGCGATAAAGACAAAGTCCCGCCAACCAAGGCGGACCACCCACCACTTCTTGTAGGGTCACCGCGGGTACAACTTCGGTGATGTGACGGACATCCAGCGCGAGTCGATGTTCGCCAATCTGGAATGTCAGTCCGAGCATGTCTTCTTCCTCACCTTGAGTGTCAGGCGATAAACTGCCCGATTTCATGATTCAAAACTTCGACAGATTGTCGCAAATGGGCGGTGGCTTCGTTGAATTCCTTCATCGCCGTCTGCGTCTGATGGGCGCTCGTCGTCACCTGCCCCATCGCTTCATTGATCTGCTCGGCTCCGATCGCTTGATTTCGCATTCCTTCACTCACCTGCTGAAAGCGTTCACTGAGCGTCTGCACTTCTTCAATGATTTGACCCGTCTGCATACTTATCTCGGCCACCCGCTGAACGCCCGAACGGACTTCACCGCTGAACTTGTCCATCTGCATTACACCTGCTGAGACAGCGTCCTGCATGTGACGGACGATGGTCTCGATATCCAGCGTTGCAACTGCCGTCTGATCGGCCAAGCGTCGAATCTCACGAGCGACGACGAGAAAGCCTCGGCCATACTCGCCGGCCTTTTCCGCCTCGATCGCCGCATTGATGGAGAGAAGATTCGTCTGATCGGCGACCTTGGTGATCGTCGTCACCACCGCGTTAATGTTTTCCGCTTTCTCTCGAATGACCGACAGTTTCGACGAGATGGAATCGGTCGCGTCCATGAGATGACTCATGTTCGTTTCCATGGTGGACAGTCTCGTACGTCCACTTGTCGCCAGTGTCGCTGCCTGCTCGGCTCGGCCACTGACTTCATTCATGGTCCCCGAAAGTTGTTTACTGGTGGCCGAAATCTCCCGCACCGCTGCCGCGATCTCCGCCGACGAACTACCCAAGCTCTGCATGGTAGAATCTTGTCTATTCGCTGTTGCGGACATCTCCGACGCTGTCGAAAGAAGCGCTACGCTGGTCTCCCGCACGCGCTGTACTACCGTTTGGATTTTCTCGATCATGCTGTTGATGCCGCCCGCCAGTTGTCCCATTTCGTCCTGCGAGGCAACTTTTAGCCGAGCCGTCAAATCACTGGCACCGCCGGCAAGTTCGTTGACCCGTTCAATGAGTTGTCCTGTCGAGCTTCCAATGCTTCGCGTTAAGAGAAAACTGGAGATCCAAAGAGCAACGACGGCGAGTACGCTGAGAATCGTGATCACCCACGTCCATTGTCGGACATCTTGACGCGACTCTTGCTCGCGCGAGAGCAGATCCTTTTTGATTAGATTCACAGCGTTTTCGATATTCGCGATATGCACATCGTAGCGAGGCGTGATTTGTTCCTTAAGAATCGATCCTGCCTTCTCCGACTCTTGAGCTCGAACTGCTGGGATCAAGGAATCTCTCGCAATGTTGAAGATCTCGTTTGCCGGTTTGTAGCATTCGATGGTCAGGCTCTTTTTGATCTCCTCGTTGGTGATCCTTCCCGACCAGTCGCTATGCGTCGATCGATACTGCTCTTCCAATTCATCAAGGCGAGCCACATACCGATCGATGTCAGCCGAGTTCTGCGCAACCGTAAGCTTGAGGAGCATTTGGTAGGGCCTCGTGATGGCCAGCGTGGCGGGTTCGACTGTCCCAATCAGCTCTCTTGATTGGCTGAGATTCTGATCGACCGGCCCTGTTATCTGATAAGTTCTCATCAGCCAAAGCGAAATCGCTAGCACTGTCGCGATCACCAAGGTGTTGAAGACATTCAGAAGTTTGAGCTTGCGCTGGATCGTCATGTTGGACAAGGAAAGCATATCAGTAAGCCCGTCGCGACCAGAGGATGTTCGGCTATCAGTCTAAACCTTATTTCACAATGCGGGCCGAGTTAGGTATTCGCGAGCAGCGACATGAGTTTTCTCTGTCACCGCCGGCGAACAGACTACATCGAGGCACGTGTCATGCGGACAGGTTCGGAGGCCCGCACAATCATTACAACCAGATTTCCATGATGGAGTAGTCGTCGGCCAGGATTTCCGAGCCACCGAGAGTTTTCACCTCCGAAAGAAGGCGATCCCCCAGCGATTCCTCCCGTGAGAGGCTCGAAATGAAGTCAACGAACTGGTTGAATTTCCACGTCGATCCGTCGGTAAGTTCGATCTCGTAGACGCCGTCACTGAACAAAAGCAAGCGAGCGAAGGACCCCAGCGTGACGGTCCGATTCTCGTATTGCGTCCCATCCATCATTCCGGCCGCGAAACCTTCGGACTCCAGCAGATGAAGGGTCGTCTCGTCCGCCGATGGGCCCGTGTGCAATATCGCCGCGGGGTGGGCCGCGTTGCTGTAGATCAGCGTTCTTTTCGTCCGATGAAAAACACCGTACCAGATGGTGAAGTACTTATCATCTTGCTTCTCCATCGGGAAGATGTCATTCAGGCGTTCGAGCACCTTTCCTGGATCGCGAAAGTCTGTGTTCGGGAGCGATTGCGAAGCCAGCAGATTGTTGACAGAGACCGCGAGCAGCGACGACCCTACACCGTGTCCGCTGACGTCCAGCAGATAGAGAGCGAGATTCTCCTCGTCGAGCCAATGATAGCCGAACATGTCTCCGCCCAGACTGGTCGAGGGAACGAACCGCCAATCGATTTGCACCTCTCCCTGAAGACGCCTTGGCAGCAGCGATTGAACATAGCGCGACGCCTGTGAGAGCTCGGCGGCGAGTCGGCGTTGACTATCTTCAAGTCGACGATACGCCTCGTTTCTTTCCAATAGGTTGATGTACGCTTCAGAGTGGTAGCGAATGCGAGCGATGACTTCGAGCTTGTCAGGAAGCTTTACGAGGTAGTCATTCGCGCCCAAGGCAAACGCCTGCGCCTTCGTCGCTGCCTCTTCCTTGCTCGAGAGGACGATCATCGGCGTTTGCTTTGTTGACGGATTCGCTCGGAAAAACCGGACCAACTGCAGACCCTCGATTTCGGGCATCACCAGATCTTGAAGAATGACCGTCGGTTGCACGGCGTTGGCCATCTCGATCGCGTTGACCGGATCTTGACAGAAATAAAACTGGATGTCCGACTCCCCTGCGAGCATCCGCCGTAATGCTTCGCCGATGATCGCCTGATCGTCGACCAAAAGCACTTTCACCGTCCGCGTTGTCGGTAACGATTGATCGGGATCGTCAGCCATCACTCCAGAAGACGTCACTCGCTCATCCTCAGAGCCTGCTTTTTCGTACTAGGACTGTTCGATAATCCGTGCGATTCCGTCCGTTTGACGGAGAGCTAGGGACGGATCTGTACGCACCGAGTCATACGAGTATCCCACGGTACTTTCCGATGAGCAATGTAAATTGATCCAACGGTCTTTGCCGCAGCCCAGCTAGGTAGATCTGGCACGGGGGACCAACTTCAGGAAGTTTAAAAATACGTATCGCCTAGAAAAGGTGCACGACAACGTCGGCCGCCGAAACATTGGCAATTCTCAAGAAAGGCAAGCCAGAGACTATCATCCAGGTTGAGCATCGACTAAGTCCGGGGGGAGCGTACAGCGATGGAACTTTCTCTGGCCGGGTTCCGGGGCTGGGGAGCCGATTTGCGCCAGGAGGCCGAAGGCGGCGAACGCTTTTGGCCGTGCCACACTTTAGAAAGACGATCGCTTCCGCTTGATCGCGGACCTTGGCCGCGTTCCCTGGCGGATGCGGGGCCTTGTTATTGGTTGTTATTGGCCGACGGCAGCGAAAAGGGACCTGTTTGTCAGGCTTCCAAGGTCTTTCGGCACGGTACAGACTGGCCGTATCTCGGATCAAATCGATAGGTCGGAGGGGTGAATCGGAGGTTTATCTTGCGGTGCGCATCGATTACTATCGCTCTCTTGTTAGATCGAAACCAAGGGCGGAATTGGGGTTGGCGGCCGATCCCAGGTCATCTCAACGGTTGCCCGCACTGACGAGGGGTTGGTCGATGCTCGCTGGCATTGGCCAGTTCGAGTGGGTGATGAACGAGAGCGCCGGATTTCGAACGTCTTCAGAACTACCTCCTAGGGTGTCTTCGGCCGGACCACAGCAGGAGTCCACAGCATCGATCGCAGGGTTGTGATCGGGATGCGTGTGGTGTTTGAGAGCTATTGAATGTGCCCGCGACATTAACTCGTATCCCGGTGGCTTTCGAGGGATCGGAACGTCCCGCGCATCGCTTCGTGACCACAAACTGGTCGATGGTCGTTCGCGCGGGAACTCGCGAGAAACCGGAGCAGTTAGCCGAGCTCTGTCAGATTTACTGGTACCCGCTCTACGCGGCACTTAGGCAACGAGGGGTTTCGGGGCACGATGCGGAAGACCTCATTCAAGGCTTTTTCGCTTGGATGCTGGGCAAAGATATTGTCAAGCGGGCGGACCAGAGTCGCGGACGATTCCGTGTTTTTCTGCAAGTCGCCTTGAAGCAATATGTCGCTCGCGAACATCGGCGGGCCTCGGCAAAGAAGCGGCGTCCATCGCAGCCGATGTTGTCGTTGAATCTGGCAGACGCCGAGACTCGATGGGCACCCTCGACGGCCACGCACGTCACACCCGATCGCATCTTCTATCAAACATGGGCCATCATGGTTCTTACATGGGTCATGGACCGACTTCGAACCGAGTACGAAGAGTCAGGCCGAGGCGACTGCCCATCAAATCCGCTTGAACTCGATTTGTACCGTCACCAAGAGGCTCATTCGTTCACAAAGGATAATCGGGGCGGCCGGATTCGAACCGACGACCTCCTGCACCCCACGCAGGCGCTCTAGCCAAGCTGAGCCACGCCCCGATTGATGCTGGCCTATCCGAGATTGAAAGTTCCCCTGGGGTTGCTGGGGACTCGGAAAAGCCAAGCTCGGCCTGCGAAGCCGAGGTGTGTTTCTAACGCCCCTGCCGAGCCGTTTCAAGGAGCGTTTCCCCTTCCGTCTGGTTCGCCTGGAGGGCTGACCCAGGCCGTTTTGTGCAAATCGGTTAGGACAAACGGCCTGGCGACTCCCAGGGGGTACGTCCTTTTCTTAAGATTCTTCTCTACCTGCCGGGATGAAAGATCCGTTCCGCAGGTGGGGGGCGACGGGGAACAAGATGATTCGGCAACTCGGCTTATTGGCATGGTTGATTCCGGTGCTCATCCTGAGCGGATGCAACAGACCCGCCGGCGACCCGGGCAACCCAAACGCGAGTGGGGATGCCCCCGCGAAACTTCGCATTGCCGTCGTCCCGAAGGGGACTTCCCACGCATTCTGGAAATCGATCCACGCAGGAGCCTGCAAAGCGGAGCAGGAATTCCCCGATGTCCAGATCATCTGGAAGGGCCCCGCGCAAGAGGATGACCGGACCGAACAGATCAACATCATTGACAACTTCATCACCACGCGGGTCGATGGGATCGTGCTCGCGCCGCTCGATCGGACCGCGCTCGTCAAGCCGGTCGACAATGCGATGGCCAGGAAGATTCCGGTCGCCATCATCGATTCAGGAATCGATTCCACCAACATCACCAGCTACATCTCGACCGACAACTACAACGGCGGGCGACTCGGGGCTCGGCACCTGGCAAAACTTCTCGGCGGCAAAGGGAACGTCATCTTGCTGCGCTATCAAATAGGTTCTGAAAGCACCGAGCAGCGAGAAAAGGGGTTCATGGAAACGCTGGCCTCTGAGTTCCCGGAGATGAAGGTTATCTCCGACAATCAGTATGCCGGCGCGACGCAGCCCTCGGCCTTGGCCAAGGCAGAAAATCTCATCACGCGATTCAAAGACGAAGTCCAGGGATGGTTTTGTCCCTGCGAACCGGTGACGGCCGGGACCGCGCAGGCCGTCAAAAATGCGGGACTTGCTGGGAAGATCAAGATCGTCGGCTTCGATTCCGGGCCAGATGTCATGACCGCGATGCGCGAGGGACTCGTTCATGGTCTGGTCGTGCAAGATCCGATCAACATGGGGTATCTCGGCGTTAAGACCGTGCGAAGTGTTCTGCGCGGAGAGAAGGCCGAGGCACGAGTGCCGACTGGCGAGTACTTGGTGACGCCGGACAATATTGACGAACCTCGCTCGAAGGAGCTTCATTCGCCGGACTTGGCGAAATGGCTGAAAGAGTGACCGCCGAGGTCGCGTCTTGTCGATCGCCAAACGTTGAGGACTGATGACAAGCTCATGATCCACGCACCTTGGTTCCGACGACTGATGAATCTTGTCGGCCCGTTCCTTGGATTGATGATCGTGCTGGCTCTTTTCTCCTGGCTGACTTACGAGCCGGGCCGACCGTTCGTTTATCTCTCGGCCGAGAACATCAAAAAGGTTTCTCTGCAAACAACAGTGCTAGCGACCTGCGGATTGGGAATGACGCTGGTCATTATCTGCGGCGGGATCGATCTATCGATCGGCTCTATTGTGGCCCTTTCCAATGTCGTCGTCGTCTTGGTCATGAATGGAAAGCTCGCCGACCAAACGCGGGAAGCGTTCTTTCGGGGAGAATCAACCTACGCCATCGGAACGGCGTTATTCCTCTCGGCTATAGTTCTTTGGACAGCCTATCGGCAAACAAAAACGATCTTGCCTGCACTCGGTTGGTTGGCGGTTGCTTGGGGTTTGGCAACGTGGGCCTTCACCGGCCAAGGCGCGATCCCCGCATTCTGTGCCGGCACGCTGGTGGGTCTCTTATGCGGTTGGCTTAACGGTTTGTTTGTGACATCCACCGGCGTTGTCCCATTCATCATCACGCTGGGCACGATGGAGATTTATCGGGGCGTGGTCCTTCTGCTGGCGAAAGAAACAAAGGTCGACATCGCGAGCGACGTTCGTCCCAAGCTCGCCCAAGAGTACCGCTGGCTTGATCGGCTTATGACCGAAGCACCTGATCTTGAATGGCTGCTGGTCGGGCCGGGTGTTTGGATTATGGTAGCTGCCGCCCTGGTGACGGTGGTGGTTCTATCGCGGATGCAACTAGGAAGATATTTCTTCGCCATCGGATCCAATGAAGAAGCGGGTCGGCTGTCGGGCTTGCCTATCGGCATGATCAAACGCTGGGTCTACTCTCTGTCGGGTTTGGCAGCCGGGCTCGCGGGGGTGATGCAGTTTTCTCGGCTATCGACCGGCGTACCGACCGACAACATCGGCCTCGAGCTCGATGTGATCGCGGCCGTCGTTATCGGAGGAGGTAGCCTGCGCGGCGGCGAGGGTTCCATTCTGGGGACGCTTGTCGGGGCGTTCATCCTCGGGTTCATGCGCAATGGCTGCACCTTGGCGGGCATTCCCAATCCTGTGCAACGAATTCTGGTGGGCGGGATCATCATCCTTGCCGTTGCCATTGATGAACGTCGGCATCGACGGCGATAACCGATCCTTGTTATCTTGGTCGCTGAGCGGCCTTCTTCTCGATTCTCTTTCGAAGACGAAGGGCATCGACCACTTGTCGGCGATGGTAACCTCGCGCGAGTCGATCGATACCGTCATGAGCTTCCACTTGAAAACGAATTTCTCCGTTTTCAAAGCCCAACACACGCGCTTGGCATCGAACTTCAAATCCAAGCGTCGTGCCGGCCAAATGATCGATTTCGACAGAAGTCCCGACTGTTCTTTCGCTGGAATCGAGCAGATCTTGCACCGCTTCGCGCGCGGTCCGCTCGAGTTCGGCAATCAGCATGGGTGTCGAGAGAACCGCCGGCATCGCATCATCGGCAAAAGTGATCGTATGCCGATCTTCGACAACAAAGGTTCGTTCGTAGAGAGTACCGACACGTGGCTCTTTCATCAGTCCCCTTCGAACTCGCAAAGCCAATGGCAGTTGTATCGATTGATCCGCTCGTGCCCCTTGAGATCAGGCAAGCTGATGATGAAAGCACATCCCATGATTTTGCCGCCGAGTTTCTCGACCAGTCGGCAACAGGCGTCGCATGTCCCTCCCGTTGCCAACAGATCGTCCACGATCAGGCAGCGGTCGCCCTTGTCGATGGCATCGACGTGCATCTCAATGATGTCGGTTCCATACTCGAGCGAATACTCCATCTTCTCGACCGGCCCGGGGAGTTTCCCCTTCTTTCGAGCCATCACGAAGCCAGCATTCAGATGATGAGCCAGTGCCCCTCCCATGACAAATCCGCGCGACTCGATGGCGATGATCTTGTCAATCGGCTGGTAACGATAGTGCTGCACGAACGCATCGACGGCCTGTTTGAATCCCCAGGGATCTTTGAGCAGCGTGCTGATATCGCGAAACTGAATCCCGGCCTTAGGAAAGTCAGGAACCGTTCGAATGAGATCGGTGAAGGTCCGTTCCATCGAGCATCCTTCGCTTGATAAAGTTGATAGGCTAGCTTGAGAAATCGTAGCGATTCGGGCCACCGAGGGCCAAGCCCCGCCGGCCGGTCTTCGTCTCCCTTGCCAAAGAAAGCTGTTGCGGATGATAGGGAACCGCCTCGGGTGGATGATTCTGGTGCTCTGCTTGGTGGGCTGTTCTCGGCCTATCGAGCCTATCGAGAAGCCGACCCGCTGGACCATGGCAGGCCCCACCATGGGGACGAGTTTTTCCATCACCATTGCCGACCCTGGTGGCCGGCTATCTTCCGAGCCTGATCTCCAAGCCATCGCCATCAAGGTTAAAGCGGTGTTGAAAGAGATCAATCAAAAGATGTCGACGTACGATTCCGAAAGTGAAATATCGAAGTTTAATGCCAGCCGATCGACGGAACGATTCTCTGTCTCGGCGGAACTGGCTTCGGTGGTCGCTCGAGCGAAAGAAATATTCGAGGCAAGCGACGGCGCTTTTGACATCACGGTGTCACCGCTGGTGAATTTGTGGGGGTTCGGCACCCAAGGTGAACGATCTGATCCTCCTTCTGACGATCAAATCCAAGCCGTCATCGCTTCCATCGGAAGTCAACATTTGGAGGTGACGCTCGACCCGCCGACGCTTCGCAAGTTGAAGCCGGAACTCGAGATCAATTTGAATGCGATCGCTCCTGGGTACGCTGCCGATCGACTGGGCCAGCTTCTCTCGGAACTTGGGTACAAGAACTCTCTCGTGGATGTGGGAGGCGAGTTTCTCGCGCAGGGTAAGAATGATGATGGTGGCCCATGGCGCGTGGCGATTGAAAAGCCCAGACGCTCCGCGGCGCCGAAACAATCCATCGAGCGAGTTTTGTTGATCAGCGATCAAGCGGCCGCCACCTCGGGCGACTATCGACAATTCTTTGAGCACAATGGGAAGTTCTATTCACACACGATCGACCCGAAGGAGGGGAAGCCTGTTACCCATTCGCTTGCCAGCGTGACGATCATCGCGCCTGACGCGATGTCGGCCGACGGCTGGGCGACGGCAGTGATGGCTTTGGGACCGGACCGAGGGATGAAGCTTGTCGAATCGCTGGATCGCGTCGAAGCCATTCTTTTGATCAGAAAAGAGGATGGAACGTTCGAAATGAAAGTGAGTCCGGGAGCGGAAAAGTTCATTGACCGATCAGCCCGCAAAGACGTTCGCCAGCAAGAGGGCCACTAGTTTTCGAAGGTGCTTGCGGACGGATTTGCACATTTAGACGGGCCGACCCGGTGGCCGGGCTGATCGCGATTGGGGCATGTCGAGCACGTCATTTTGATGCCGTCGACTTCGAGAGGAGTCCCGCCGCATGTCCCGCGCTGCATCGATTTTGTTCGATTGCTAAAGATCATTCCGATCCCCATGCCAACGGCACAGACCAGAAAGATCACCGTGCTTAAAAGCATTGTCTCCCACATACTGTCATCCTAACGGCCGACAACGCCGAGTCCAAGACGAGGGTCTGAGGAAGTTTTCTTCCCACGAGAGAAAAAGAAAGGGGAGGCGAACCTCCCCAGGGTATTCGTCATGGGCATCGCCAACCGAGTTTACTCTTCTATCTGAGCAACCGAGTCGACCGACGATTGGCTCCCTTCGGGAACCGGGAAGCGGTACTGCATCAGGTAAGCATCTTCTCCGGTATCCGGGAAATGCTCACGCATGACGCTCATGGCCGAGAATCCCACATGGCGGAAAAAGAGTTGGGATTCGAGGCTGGTCTCGCGAACTTCGAGGGTGATGCAAGTTCGGCGATGGCTCGAGAGTTTGCTCACCAACTTCTGGATCATCTGGTTGCCGACCTTTTTGCGGCGCTGTCCCGGATGAACCGCGAAGTTAAGGATGTGCAACTTCGACTTATGCAGTTCGTAGATCATAAAACCGACCACTTGCTCGCTGAGCTCGGCCACCATGCCGATACAGTTCCGCTGTCGCAAGCAGTGGAGGAAGTCTTCCTCGGTCCACGGGTAATCGTGGCTCTCTTGTTCGATCTGCAGTACTTCGGGCATATCGCGGCGAATCATCCAACGAATATGTACCCGCTGGAACTGCTTCTCGGCAGTGCCGGTGTTCATGAACGCTCCTTCCGTGGACCCGGACGCGGCATGCTGCCGCATCGTCGTCATCCGTGACGCCGGGTGTCCGCCCAATCTGTTTTCCGAGCTCTCCGTCAGACTGGAACCCCGATTCCAGCGACAAGTCCGTGGATGGGTGCGTTACTTCTAGAGTGAAAACTGCATCCACGTGCCCGGATAGCACGCGAGGGGGATCATCGCAAGATCACTGTCTGCTTTGCAAGAGTAGCTGAGGATGTTTCTTAGACACCCCCAGGTAGCATGCCCCTAGGGCCAGACAGTCGACACCGTCCTCGTTCATCGGCAGGCCAGGTTGATCCCCTTCACAAACCTTTCGCATTTTTCGACAGATTCGCGTCTCTTCCATCTGCAGGCCCCCTCAAAGATCCCCCCCACGAAACGACGCTTCGGGACGTGCCGAAATGTGATCGGCCTTTCGAAGAAAAGTGGGTCGTTTTCCACGTCCTTACCTCTCTTGGCCACGCCTCACCGACGAAGCCTCTGGAGGTCATTTTCTGCAAGCATCGACTGACAATAGATTTGTGTCAATTTATCAGAGAAGTGAGCACATTAACGCCAGTCTCGTTCTGCCGTGGATATTGCCTCGCCAAGAAAACGGAGGTGAGTCACAAAAATGCTCCTCCAAACGCGCATTCGTGCAAACGACGGTAGGGCTCGGAGAGGCATCGCGTTAAGGAATGACGCTAGCACTGAAGTAGGGAACGATCAGCCCAGAAAGGACCGCAAGGATCGTCAGAATCGGGAAGAACGCAAACGGAAAGAGACTCAGCATCGAGTACCAATACTCCCGTCGTGGGTTGCTATCGAGCCCGGCGGAGTTGGTTTTGCTTCGCTGCGTCATGCCGAACTCTCCGTCGACCAGTCGACGTGGTCGGGCAGAAAATCCTTCTCGAGATGGAAACAACCGACAAAGTCGTCGAGGGAATCGTTCTCGGACCGGTGCCAAAGACCCGAATCGATGAGATGATAGACCATCTTGCCAAAATCGATGCTGCCTTGAACTCCCCAGCACTGAAAGACGACCGGTGCCATCAGACCAAATTGCTCAAGCGAAAGCTGACGAATCCCCTGACAAAGCTGTTGGCCGGTGACATGGTGAATCTGGCCGGCCTCGTCGTCTTCGGGACGAGGCGGCGTCGAAAGAACCTGCTGCGTGTAGGCCAGCGCCTGGCAAAGAAATTCGTAGGCCTCGACCGCGTAACGGGGGTCGGCCATCGCGATTTCAATCAAATCGGTTCGAGAGGAACTCACCTCGCGACTCCCATCCTGTTACCAAGCCAAAACCCAGATCGGTCAATCCATCCTGGAAAGACTTCCCCGTGAGTTTAACACTTCGGCGAGCACGAGCAACCGAATCAGACCGACCCGCTTCTTACCAAGCGATCCATTCACCATGAATACCGGCCCGCGTCATGCTCCACTGAGCCCGGCGATGCCGATGACCCATAATCTCGTAAAAGTCGATCTGATCGACGCTTCCCATCACCACCACAAAGTTTTCCTGACCCTTTTGCTCGCCTGGGTGATCGTCCAAACTCGGCAATCGATCCTCGGTCGAGTCTTTCATCCGCTGGCCTGGAGGGATCTCTTTCGCATAGGCCAAGCGACTGGCCATGGGACAATTCTCCCACCGCTGGCGCGCGATGGCATCCCCATCGCGGTGTAAGGTCACTTGGGTCATCAGACGAATTTGCACTTGCCGAGACGGATCCCAAAAGTGCCAGCTTGCGCGTGGTTGATGCTGCAGATGCTTCACCTTCGGCGAGCGAGCGTCGGTATAGAAATCGACCCGGCGCTGTTCGGAATGGACGTGCCGAAGGACAACCGTTCGGACGGCAGGCTCCCCCTCCGGAGAAACCGTCGCGACCGCCGGCAGACGAAAAGGATGTTGTCGATCGCGAACAGCCGACGTCAGTTCGTGCCAGATATTCTCCCAGAGTCCTTGGAGATCGGTCGACGGAAACATTAAGTTGGTCCTTGCGTGATCGGGCCCAGGATCACTTTATCGAAAGATCGAAGTCACTTCGGAGTGCGGTTGCCTCATGGCAATAGGTCGGCGTCTTGCCTACTCGATGGGAAGTTTCGCCAATACGCTGTGCGAACAAGCCCGCAACCGAATCGTCTTTTTTTATAACGTCGAAGCGGGGCTGCCGGCCGCCTTCACCAGCGTCGTCTGGGGAATCTTCGGCATCTGGAACGCCATCAATGATCCGCTCATGGGACAAGTCACCGATCGAACTCGAACTCGTTGGGGCCGAAGAGTTCCTTTCATCCTGCTCGGTGCGATTCCGCTCGGACTGTCGTTTCTGCTCCTTTGGACACCCCCTGAATCGATCCGCCTTAAGCAGTCGGCCACTGCCGATCCAGGGGATGATGGCTTTTCGATGGGGACGGCGTTACTGCTCTCCCTCTATTTGTTCGCTGCCTTGTTCATCTTCGATGCGATCTATACGCTCGTCATCATGGCGTACAACTCTCTCTACACCGAGATGACGACATCCGCTCGCGAGCGGGCCAAACTCGGCGCCTGGCGAGAAGGAATGGGGGTGTTGGCCCTCATCCTCGCTATCTCACTGATGCCAGAGTTAATTAAGCAAATTGGTTATACCGGCATGGGGGCTGTCTTCGGAGCGGCCACGGCCGTCGCCTATTTGATCTCGGTCTTGGGATGTCAGGAAGACCCAGACCACATGAATCATCCCGTCGAACCAGGCGTGATTAGCTCGATGAAGACCGCTTTGGCGAACATTCCTTTCCGGTTTCATCTGGGGGCCAACATCTGCAAAGAAATGATCTTTACCGTTCCTGTCGCCATGCTTCCTTACTACTGCAAATACGCGATCCGAATTGATCCCATACCCATCTTCGGCGCGACGCTCGATGCCAAAGTTCTGGAGGGGCTCCTGTTAGGGATTCCATTCTTACTCGTGATTCCAAGCTTACTGCTCTGGTCGGTGATCACGCCAAGACTAGGTTCGCGGATCTCGTGGATGGCATCGTTCCTGAGCTTTATTCCAGGCACGATTCTCATGATGCTCGCAACCGATTATCCGGTGGCGTTGCTCGGCACCTGCTTGATCGCGCCCGGATTGGCTGGTTTGATGATGCATCCGCATATGCTCATCTCCGAAATCATCGACCACGACGCCCATCAAGCAGGCAAAAGGCGCGCGGGAGTATTTTACGGCATCAATGGTGCTGCAGTGAAATTGGCAGTCACCTTTCACTCGATCCTTTTCGGGGTCATCATGACAACCACAGGTTTTATTACTCCTTCCACTGCCCTACCCGATCCCGCACAGCCCGATGCCTCGGTCCTCGGTATTCGCTTCCTGATGGGTGGAGTCCCGGCAATCGTCTCCATCATCGGGGCCCTGCTCTTAATGCTACTCCCCTTGCCCCTCTCGGCAGACGCCAGCAAGCAAGAGGGATAGAACATCCAATACTGAGGGCGCGGGAAACATGGCTTCGACCGGCGGACACCTTACCGCCGAGCCGTTCCAGAAAGAGTTCCGAATAGAGTTTCGCCGTGCTTTTTCGCTGGGGGAGCAAAAAACATGTCCAATGGAAAAAAGTCTTGGCTATTGACCGGATGTGGTTCGGGGTTCGGTTCCTTACTGGCCCAGGCCGTCCTTGATATTGGCGACCAGGTTGCCGCCACTGATCTCCGCATCGACATGCTTTCCTCATTGAAGACCAGCGACCCTTCCCTCCTCTTTAAGTGTGACATGGATGTGACCGATTGGGAGAGTATCGATCACGCGGTGCAAGCGACTCTGTCGCATTTCGGCGAGATCGATGTCTTGGTCAACAATGCGGGGATTGGTTTGGGGGGCCCTTACGAAGAGAACGATTGGCCACAAATCCGCAAGGTGATGGAAGTGAACGCGCTGGGGACCATGGCCGTCACCCGCGCTGTTCTCCCTTTCATGCGAGAGAAGGCCCGCGGCCGAATCATCAACATCTCTTCCGATAGCGGGCTCTTCGGACAGCCGTTACAAACGGCATACTGCGCGTCAAAGTTCGCCATCGAAGGGTTCTCTGAATCTCTCGCGCACGAGTTGGCTCCGCTGGGGATTTTTGTTTCAATCATCGAACCATGTGGCATGTACGCCACCGCCATGCCCCGAAACGCGATTGCCGATGCCGAACGACGCTCCTTTTCCCACAGTCCCTACCGCGGCATGGTCGAAGGGATGATGAAGCTCGCCAAAGCGGGATTGGAACAGGCTCAAAACCCGCAAATGGTGATCGACGCCATCATGGAAGCGGCAAACTTGCCCGAGCCACCCTTAAGGCTTCCTGTCGGCCCCGAGGACCGTTTGCACGTGATTCATGCCCGTCATCAGATGCCTGACGCCGACTTTATTCGAATGATCCGAGAACATCTCCTCCCCACGACGCATTGAGAAAACACGGCAAGCGGATGGTGTCGACAGATATTCGACGAAAAGATGGACGTGCTTCGTCGAAGATCGATGAAGCATCAAAACAAATTGGACGAGGAACATCATGGCAGACGTGAACGGCGGTTACTTGATCATGAAGACGCTGAGTGAAGCAGGCGTCACTCATCTCTTCACCATCGTCGGTGGCCATAATTTTGAGATCGTCGACGCTTGCCAGGATCTTGGTATCCAGGTCACCGATGTACGCCATGAACAACAGGCCGCCCACATGGCCGACGCCATGACCCGATACACTCGGCAACCCGCCGTCGTGGCGATCGATGGTGCCCCTGGATTGGTCAATGCCTTCCCCGGCATCCAAGTTGCCTTTGAATCGCAAGTCCCCATCATCGTTCTGACGGGACAAGGTTCCATGATTGGTCGAGATATCGGCGTCATGCAGGCGATCGATCAACTCGAACTGGTTCGACCGATCACGAAATGGCGACGAACCTGTTTCGACATGAAGCGACTTCCCGAGTACGCCTCTATGGCCGTGCGCGAAGCCACGACCGGTCGGCCGGGCCCTGTTTTTCTCGACGCTCCTCTCGAAATCATTCGAGGCAAGATCGACGAGGATCTCGCGCCGATCCCTAAGAACTATCGGACACAAGCCCGCGCTCACGGAGACCCCGCGCTGGTGGAGCAGGCGATTGAACTGCTGACAAGCGCGCAGCGTCCTCTCATCGTGGCGGGTAGCGGCGTTTGGTGGAGCCATGCCGAAGAAGAGCTCCGCGCACTGTCAACGATGCTCGGCATCCCGGTCATGTGCCGAAACATGGCACGCGGAATCATCGCGGAAGATGATCCTCTTGGTGCGGGTTTTCTACCGACCTCGGCAGCGGGTGCTGATGTCTATCTGATCGTTGGAACAAGGCTCGACTGGACGATTGGTTTCGGTCGACCACCGTTGTTTGACCCATCGGCCAAGGCCATTCAAATCGACATCGCTGCGGAGAAAATTGGTAAAAACCGCGCTGCGGACATCGGTATTCACGGCGACGCCAAAGCGGTCCTTTCGCAGATGATCGCCATCGCACAAAAGCAAAAATCGAAGGGGGTCGCCGACGCCTGGCGAGCGAAACACAAAGGAACCACCGCCGCCATGCGGGCGGGCATGTTTCAGCAGTATGGCTTGGCTGAGCGGTCGGCCGATCAGCCCCTCCACTCGATCCAACTCGTGCAAGCGCTCGCGGCGGAACTTCCCCGACAGGCCCGGCTGGTCGTCGACGGAGGTTACATTGCCGCGTTCGGTTTGCAATACACCGACGCCTTCACTCCCGGTGGAATCGTCTGGGTTGGGAGCACCGGGCACCTGGGCGTGGGTGTCTCGTTCGCGGCCGCATCCCGCTTGGCGGAGCCCGATCGTCCGGTAGTGGCGCTGATGGGGGATGGTTCCTTTGGTCTATCGGGAATTGAATTCGATACCGCCGTTCGGCACGGGCTGCCGATTGTTGTCGTGATTGCCAACGATGCCGGCTGGGGTGAAGTCCGGGATGGGCAACGTCGTCGGTACGGAAACGAACGCGTTGTAGGAACAAATCTCTCGGCGACGCGTTACGACGAATTGGCTCGAGCGCTCGGCGGGCACGGCGAGTTGGTGAAGACCGCTGACGAGCTTGGTCCCGCGCTGCGTCGATGCCTAGATGCGAAGAAGCCCTCCATCATCAACGTCCTGACAGATCCGAACCAGCGAAGCCTGCTGGTGACGGGCATGCCCTGGCCCATCGAGTAAACCACTGACCAAGAGCTAAAAGCATGAGCGACACTTCTGATCCCGTGAAGCAAGCGATCGCGTACGCCCGAGAGCACCAAGAGGACTTCGTCCGCTCGCTGCATGAAATCCTTCGCATCCCCAGTGTCAGCACCTTGTCACTCCATGCTGAGGATGTCGAGCGGGCCGGCGATTGGACGGAGAATCATCTTCGTCACATCGGCTTACAGGAAGTGAAGCGACTTCCGACCCCCGGCTTCAGTGTCGTCTTCGGCGAGTGGATGGAGGCTGGTCCCCGTGCCGCCACGCTTCTTCTCTACGGTCATTATGATGTCCAACCGACCGATCCGCTCGACCAGTGGACCAGCGACCCTTTCGAGCCGACGACTCGCGGCGATGACATCTTTGCTCGTGGTGTTTCCGACGATAAAGGTCAATTCCTCGCGATGCTTTCTGGAATCGAAAGTTACTTGAAGTCGACGGGATCCCTGCCGATCAACATCAAGGTTCTCATCGAAGGCGAGGAGGAAATATCGAGTCCTCATTTGGCGGCATTGCTGATCGAGCACCGAGACTTGTTGGCCTGCGATGCCGTCGTAATTGCCGACCAACCGATGTTCTCGAACACCGAGCCGACCATTTGTTACGCCGTTCGCGGCAGTTGTTATTTGCAGATTGATGTTCAGGGACCAAGCGTCGATTTTCATTCTGGGACGGCGGGCGGCGCCATTGAAAACCCTTTCAACGCGCTGGTCCGAATGCTGGCTCGATTTCAATCCGCCGATCAGCGAATTCAAGTTCCTGGCTTCTACGACGAAGTGGAGCTTCCCGACGATGACGAGCGCCGATTGTTGGCTCGTTCGCCCGTAACGGACGACCTGGTTAAGCACTTTACGGGAGTGCGCGCCGTCGCCGGAGAGCCTGGCTTCAGCTCGGCCGAGCGTCTCAGCATTCGCCCCACGTTCGAGATTCACGGCATGCCGGGGGGCTTTACCGGGGAAGGTAAGAAATCTCTCATTCCGTCGATCGCGTCGGCGAAGATTAGTTTTCGCTTGGTTCCGCGACAAGACCCTGTCAAAATCGCGGCTCTTGTCGAAGCGTTTGTGAAGGAGATCGCACCGGAAACGGTACGCGTCACCTGTCGACAGTCGGGTCATTCGTACCCCGCGCTCGTGGATCGTTCGCATCCGGCCGTGCAAGCGGCCGATCGAGCTTATCAGGCGGCGTTTGGTCATCCGGCCGTCTATTTTCGGGCAGGTGGTTCCCTTCCGATCGTTCATGACATAACCATGACACTAGGAGCGGCGGTCACGATGATCGGTTTTGGGTTGCCCGACGACCGGCCTCATGGGCCCGATGAAAAGCTCCATCTCCCTAACTTCCATCGAGGGATTGAAATGGCGATTCATTACTTTCACGAGGTCTCTCTCATCTCCGCCCATCGAGATGCTCGGCCGGCACGGGTTTGAAACCCTTCACCCAAATCCCAAGCGAAGCAGGCTCGGCACGATGACGTTTGACGCCGACCCCCTTCCCAACACCCACGCAAGCGAGACCGGGATGGAACGAATCGCCGTCTTTTGCGGATCGAAGTCCGGCTCGAAGCCGATCTACGCCGACGCCGCCCGAGCTCTCGGGCGCGCCCTAGCCGAACAGCAGATCGAGTTGGTTTACGGCGGCGGTAGCATCGGGCTGATGGGCGTTCTTGCCGACGCGGTGATCGCCGCCGGCGGCCGAGTCATCGGGATCATTCCTTACGGATTGGCCCAGAAAGAAGTCATGCACGAAGGGCTTAGTGATCTGCGCTTGGTGCGAACCATGCACGAACGAAAAGCGATGATGGCGAGCCTCGCGGACGGATTTATGGCGTTGCCCGGCGGCCTTGGGACGATGGACGAATTCTTCGAAATCCTCACGTGGGCGCAGCTCGGCGAGCATGCCAAGCCGATCGGCATCCTCAACACTGCTCGGTTCTATGATCCATTGCTGGCGTATCTGCAAAACATGGTCAGCGAAGGTTTTGTCAAGAAGTCTAATCTCGACCTCTTCATCACCGAGACGGATGTTTCAGTACTTTTGGATCGACTGCAGATCTTCCGCTCGATTCCAGCGGAGCCATGGATCGATGCCTCGACGACTTGACGACTTGACGACGGTTGCAAGTGAAACTTTTGTTTCTCATTGGAGATCATGTCCGAAATTCGCCGTCGGCTCGCCGTTTCCTTTTGAAGTCGCCTTCGCAAGATAGCAGGCAGAAGCCGGCCCCGGTTCGAAGCCATCTCGAGGAGCGACGATTGATCACACGTCTCACTGGAATCTTGAACCGAGTCCTCGAAGAAGAGGTTCGTCTGCAAGCCGGCGCCGTCGAGTATCAAGTTCTCGTTCCAGAAATCGTTCGCCGATCGGTGCAAACGCGGGTGGGAAGCGAAATCACCCTCCACACGATTGAATACCTGGAAGGGAACCCGCAGCGGGGCAAGATTGTCCCTCGCTTGGTGGGCTTCCTCGATGAACCGGAAATCGACTTCTTTGAACTCATTTGCACGGTCGACGGGATAGGTGTAAGGACGGCTCTTCGAGCAATGGTCAAACCGATCCGCGACGTTGCCGACATCATTCAAAGACAAGACGCCAAGCAACTCGCCACTCTTCCAGGAATTGGTGGATCGACGGCCGAGCGAGTGATCGCCAAGTTGCGAAAGAAAGTCACCAAGTTTGCGCTGATGCCAGCACGGACAGAGGAATCGGTCGCCGCGACCGTGGAACCAAGCGTCTTGGACGAAACGTTTGACGCGCTCGTCAGTGTGGGCCATTCCGAAATCGACGCACGTCGAAAGCTGGAAAAAGTGATCGGCACGAAGAAGAAGTTCAGCAGCGTCGAGGATCTCCTCTTTGCCGTCTATGAAATGGAGAACAAAGCGTAGCCAGCGAAGTGGTTGGCTCAGCTTGCTTGCTTAAACTCGCCTGGAAGCTGAATGCGAACGGTGGTCGGTTTTCCATGGCTGATCAGGATCGAACCACCATGCTCCATGGCAATTCGCTCGGCGACAGGCAAACCCATGCCGAGCCCACGGCCTGCTTCGCGCCCCGAGTAAAAGGGGAGGAATGCTCGCTGCCTTTGCGAGCTGGTTAAGCCGGGCCCGCTGTCTCGAACGACGACTTCGATGGCGGTAGGGTTTTCGGTGGAGCGCTCGGCCCAAACAGTCACTTCGCCCGCGGGTCCCGCGGCCTGCCCCCCGTTGACGAGAAGTTCTGCGATCATTCTCGAAAGCAACTCTTGATCGCCGACGACTCGCCAATCGTCGGGACAACTTCGCCAGACCAGATGCCCGCCCGTGAGTCTTTTTTCCGCTTCGCCCGCGGCTTGAGCGATCAGACCAGCCAGCTCGACAGGTGTTTTCGAAAGGGAGAGGTTGCCTCCGATGAGTTGCAGATCGCGAATCATCTTTCGAATGCGGCCAACTTGATGATGGATCTGTTGAAGCGCGTGTCGACGATCAGGAATCACTTCGTCTTTGAGGAGTTTGCTGGCGTGGCCGGCAATGGCCCCAAGAGGATTGTTGATTTCGTGCCCCGCGCCGGCGGAGAACTCGCCGATCGCTCGTCGCACTTTGGAGTTGATCGCATCTCGATTGGCCCCTGTCGTCGCGCGAAGAGAGATCCGGGCAGCAGCATCTTTGCCTCCGCGATCCCAGAACGCGACCAGCGCGGATGCCAGTCGACCAAGCCAACGTTCCGCCAAGGGGCTTTGAATTGATCGATCCGAGTAGACCCGGCCTAACGATCGGCCCTCCTGGGCGACCAGATCGCGCGAGCACCGATAGATCGCCGGCAAATGCTCGGCTTCCAGCGATTCGCGACTTCCGAAAGCGGGAGGATTCCAATACCCGGTGCCGGGATCTTCGGCGAGAGACCAGCCTTCACGCGACGCATGACCTTCCAACCAGAGCGCGACCGATCCCTCGCACCATTCTTTCGCCAGCCAAGCCGAGCGAGAAAGAACATCCTCCACGGCCACGCCGGTCACAATCTGAAAGAGTTCATCGTGCCAGCGAGAATCTTGACGATAACCTGCCAATCGCGCGAGCGCCGCCAATCGGCGAACGCTGGGCCGATCCAGCAACGCCATCGGTCGCAAGCGGGCGGCATCCATCTCTTGAATGAGGACGGCAACATCGAAAGGCTCGGTCGTGGACTCGGCCAGTGAATCGAGAGCGCGGGCAGCTTCGCGCGGCGAGAGACTCCCCCCGCGATCGGTGCGCGGGCCGTCCGGCATGACCGCATCCAGCACCCACCGCGCGACCACGCGACAGCGCTCGGCCGGCTCGAGAATTTCGAGTTCATCAGAACTGGTGTAACGACGCACCGGGACCCGTTGCACCAGAGCGTGCCAATATGCTTCCTCTGCCCGGACCCAGCGAGTCAGGAGGGAAACATGCAGCGCGAGCGGGGCTAAGAGGAACTCTTCCCCCGCAACGAGATCCTGATCGTCAAGCTTTCCTAATTGATCGGCCAGCCCAAGCCAGTACGGTCGGCGAGTGAATTCAAGAATCCCCTTCGCGGCCGAGCCGGACGAGAGGTCGCTCGCACTTGTCGGCATCATCGAACCGACCGCGACGATTGCCCGTGCTAAGCCGGGACAGGTACGGGCCGACCAGACCCAGGCTCGGCTGGCGACGGAATCGACATGGGGCGAACTCATGACTCGGTCGAGATCTTCCGCCAAAGATCGGCGCGCAGCAAAGCTCGAAAGAGAGCGATCAAGCCGACCGGGATCAATGGCAACCAACACCGGTAATTCCTCGTCCCATTTTTTTCGGGATGAATCGAAAGAATCTCACCTCATCGGTATGGGTCTCCGCGAGCAGAACCGGCACGCGAATCGGCTAGAGTCTGCGTCGAGAGGCCCATCGGCAAGAGTGCTGACGGTTGGCCATCGGCCTGAGTCAGCAACTGTCCAGACCAATAAGCATGGCTGGCCTTTGTGGCAAGATCACCAGGGAGGACCTGTCCGAAAGAAATCGGCATGAACTTCGAGGCGTCGCCTCGTTCAGAGGAGATTGCCCCACGAAGGCCAGTGACATTCAGAGAGTTGGCTGAGAAACAAAAGATGGGCGGGGGGGAAGGAGCAGATGGATAATCGTTGAGTGAATTCGACCCAACAGCCTCGTTTGGAGGCTGTCGGCCCGAAAAAGGAAGGAATCTGTTTCTCGAACGTTTCATCCTCGCCCATGGCCTTGCTTGAAAACAGGCCAGCGACGCTACACCCTCGAAGAGGAGGGTGAGCATCGGCGGGACAAACGTCGAAAAATCCGATCCGAATCAGCACCTTCGCCGAGGCGAAGCACGCAAAGAGCCGCGTCGATGGTGACTACGCCGAGCTCTTTACCACTTCCATTTCCATCAGCCGGCACATCCGGTCGATGAGTTCTTCAACCTCGAAGGGTTTTTGCAGGAAGTCGTCTGCGCCGGCGGCCTTCAGCTCGTCGACTTTATCCGATTCGACCATGCCGCTGATACAGATGATGCGAACATCTTCCAGAGCATTGTCGCTGCGGACTTTGGAACAGACTTCCCGACCATTGATATCGGGGAGCATGACATCGAGAACGATGATGTCAGGCCGGTACTCTTTGATCATCATCCCCGCGTCGAAGCCGTTATTGGCTACGCGAACGGTGAAACGACCATCTTCTTCCAGTCCGCCCCGGACGACTTCCACCAAGTCCAGATCGTCATCCACGAGCAGGACCTCCCGCTGCCCGCTATCCAGGGCATCCGTCGGGATTCCGTTGTCTTTCATGAACTTGTGCAGTGTTTCCCTGGGAATTCGACGAAACTTCGATCCCGGGACCCGAAAACCTTTCAGCTGCCCCGAATCGAAGCAACGAATGATTGTCTGTTGGCTGACCTTGCAAATCCGAGCGGCTTCGCCGGTCGTGAAAACCGTTTTTGATCGGAACGACATGGCACCTACCAACCCTTGCGGGTTGCCCGCTATGCTGTGAGATCTCGTTGCGTTTCCCTACGCCAGGATCGCTGAGACCTGTCGACCTTCCTTGTCCATAAGGGCCATCTGACAAACAGAAGGGCCGAGCATTTAACTCGGAGCCTCCCAAGCAAAATCCGGGTCACCTCGATCGGCGTGTCAGGGACCGACCTCCGGATAATACCTACCCAGCTTACTTTCTCTTCCGGTTTGACCCAGTCGAGCAAGCCTCGCTAAGTTTTCTAACCGCGAGCATTGTACCCTCGACCCAAAACGTGTCAACGCGACGTCCCCCTAGAAAGACTTCGCAAAGATCTTGTTCACATCCAATTAGCGCAACTCGCCGAGAGGAGCGGCGTTTTCTAAGGGTGAGCGTCGTCGGGATCGCTGGGAATACCCGATTCGAGGTACATCAGCACCGTCGCCAAGTCTGCCGGCGTGATGCCACTAATCCGGCTTGCCTGGCCCAAGCTAGTTGGCTGAACTCTCGAAAGCTTCTCTTTCGCCTCGAAGCGTAGTTGTGGAAGGGTCGAGAAATCGAAACTCGTTGGAATCCGCCGGTTCTCTAACTTGCGGAACTTTTCCACTTGGTCGATCTGCTTCTGTGCGTAGCCGGCGTACTTTGTTTCGGTGATGACTTGTTGAACGACATCACGATTCTCTTCATGTCGAGCCAGGACCGGACGCATGCCAACAACTTCTTCCCAGGTCACCTGCGGCCGACGAAGCCATTGCTCGAGCGTAAAGCCTTCGTGCCGATGGCTCCGGAGTTCTTCCCATAGCTCGTTCATCCTGGCTTCTTTCCGTTCGAGCCGATCAAGATCTTCTCGGCGAACCAGCCCAATCTTATCTCCCAGCCGGGTCAATCGACGGTCGGCGTTGTCATGCCGAAGCGCGATGCGAAACTCCGCTCTCGACGTAAACATGCGGTAGGGTTCGTCGACGCCGCGCGTCACCAAATCATCGATCAACACGCCGATATACGATTGATGCCGACCCATCACGATGGGCTCGGCACCCGCGACTTGCCTTGCTGCATTGATCCCCGCCACCAAACCTTGGGCGGCGGCCTCTTCGTAACCGGTCGTGCCATTGATTTGTCCCGCAAAAAACAGGCCGGCGACTCTCTTACTCTCGAGGCTGGGATAAAGCTGGGTCGGAGGTGCGTAGTCGTATTCGACGGCATAGCCGTACCGCATGATCTCGGCTTTCTCCAGACCCACCATCCTGGATAGAACCGCATGTTGAACATCTTTGGGCAAGCTGGTCGAAACTCCGTTCACGTAGATTTCGTGCGTGCGATACCCTTCGGGCTCTAGAAAAACCTGATGCCGATCTTTCTCGGCAAAACGCACAACCTTATCCTCGATCGAAGGACAGTAACGTGGGCCTCGGCTCGCGATCTGGCCACTATACATCGGCGCGCGGTGTAAATTCGCGCGGATGATCTCATGGACTTCTGGGTTGGTGTAGGTCATCCAACACGGAAGTTGCTCACGGTCTATATTGGATGTCGCAAACGAGAAGGGAACGGGTTCCGCATCGCCGGGTTGCTCATCGAGACGGGAAAAGTCGATCGTCCGTCCATTGAGTCGGGGCGGCGTCCCGGTCTTGAACCGTGCGAGCTCGATCCCCGCCTCGTGCAAGCTGGCGGACAAGCCAATGACCGACGCGTCCCCCGCACGTCCTCCGACCGTCTTCGATTCGCCGGTATGCATGAGAGCCTGCAAGAACGTTCCGGTGGTGATGATGACCGCGCGGGCTAGATATGTCGTCTCGCCGCGCGTGGCGACTCCGCGAATCATCCCGCCATCAAAGAGAAGTCCTTCAATCTGCTCTTGTCGAACCAGTAGATTTGTTTGCTCTTCGACGATCTGCTTCATGAGAAACTGATACGCCTTCTTGTCCGCCTGGGCCCGCGGGCTGTGCATTGCCGGCCCTTTTCGGCGATTGAGAAGGCGAAACTGCAAGCCAGTCGCGTCGATGGCTCGGCCCATTTCGCCGCCAAGGGCATCGATCTCTCGAACAATTTGACCTTTGGCGACGCCGCCGATGGCGGGATTGCAGCTCATCTGCGCGATCGTGTCACAGTTCATCGTCAAAAGAGCGGTGCTGGCCCCGAGCCGAGCAGAGGCCAAGGCTGCTTCCACGCCGGCATGCCCCGCGCCGATCACGACGACATCAAAAGAATGCGTTAAATTCATGCTGACCAAGGCCTGCCCAAGCGAGTTTCGAGTTTGATACTCGTTTCATTTTATGGAGGAGGCATCTCCACCGATCGGCAAGGATGCCAAACGACCAAAGCGATCGAAAAGCTTCTCAATCGGCCAGGTCCAGTTAAAAGGGGCGTTCGAAAAGACCCGCCACCCCTTGCCCGCCCCCCACGCACATCGTGACCACGCCCCAGCGAACCTGCTGACGTTGCATCTCGCGCACCAGTGTTCCGACCATCCGCGAACCCGTCATACCAAAAGGATGGCCCAGCGCGATCGAGCCGCCATTGACATTGAGTCGAGCCGGATCAATACCCAGCGAGTCGCGACAGTAGACCACTTGGACGGCAAACGCCTCATTTAATTCCCACAGATCTATCTCATCGATCGACAGACGATGCCGAGCGAGAAGCTTCGGAATGGCAAAGATCGGCCCGATCCCCATCTCATCAGGATCACAACCAGCGACCGCCAACCCCCGAAAGATGGCCAGCGGCTCATAGCCAAGCGATTCAGCAAAGTGCCGAGCCATCACTAACGTTGCCGACGCCCCGTCGGAAAGTTGCGACGAGTTGCCTGCCGTCACTGATCCTTCGCCACTGACACTATCGAAGACCGGCGGCAGAGCGGCTAACCCCGCTAAAGTCGTATCGGGACGACCACACTCATCGGCATGGAAGTCGATCTCTTCCTGACCAACGATCTGTTGCGTCTTCTTGTCGAACAGATTTCGAATCACCCGCAAGGGAGCGATCTCCTCGGCCAGATAACCACGCTCCACTGCTCTCGCCGTTCTCTTCTGACTCTCGAGAGAGTATTCGTCCTGACTTTGCCGACCGATCTTATACCGCTTGGCAACGATCTC
>JAIELF010000012.1 GCA_019753235.1 bacterium | reverse complement strand
TAACCATACCGAGTCACCTCCGGCAAGGTCAAGACTTGATTGAACCGCCGAACGACCGAGACCATTTCCAAGCGGCCGAAGGAGTCATGCGTGTAAAGAGTGTCTGTATGTGCCGACCCGATCGTCCCGGGGCAACTGTCACAGATTCGAGTTCTCGGAGCATGATCGCGTCAATTGCTCCTCCGAGAACTCAATCAAAAAAGGCCTGGCGATCTCGGAGACAGGAAGTTCCCAGCCCTTGTACTTGGCCAAATTGAGTAGGATAGAGCCATCCAGAGACATGACCATAAGAATATTTTCTGACTTAAAATCGGTACTTTTAAACAACTCAATGTATTCATGCATCCCTTGACCAGCCTTCGAGGAATCACCCGCTATCATCGCTTCGAGACAGGCCAGAAGTAGGCAATACTTTTGTTGGCGAGAAGACTCGATCAGCATTCGCCAGCGAAGCAATTCCCTCCAATCGCCTCCCCTGCAAGCACCCGCGAGGATAATGTACCAAGCTCGCTCTAGATTGCTCAGCGAAGGATCTAATCGGGGATCATCTCTAAGATACTCCGCGATTACTCTCATGGCGTGCCACTCATGCAATGCCGAAGACCAGAGAAGGCCCGCAGAAACACAGATTTCCCACGCGTTATTCCTTCTACAATAGGCGACCGAAGGACGCTCGTCGCCATGGTTTCCTGAGGAAACCACCTTCTGCCACTCACGATAAAACACTTCATGGCTGGCGAGAACTGCTTCACGTCCATATAAAATCGACTTTTCTGGAAAGCCAAGATAATAGCTAAGTACTGCTAAAAAGTTGCTTATCAATGCGCGGGATCCGTAGAAGCTAAAAAGCCCCGATTCAGTGATTCGTGTTCGCAGTTCTTCTTCATGACGACGTTCAGAAGATGTCAACAAATCTAGATGAAACTTATAATCTTCATCCGTGAGTTTGGCCGGTATGTTGTTCATGAGTTCCCTCTTAACAAATTAAACTCTCCTATTTCGTTGAAAGGCTTGATGACGTATTCACGGTCCAAGACTCTACCGGTAGCGTCATAACCATTTGTAACAACCATCCCTTGGATTCGTCGTTCCTCAAGAGCCTGCGATACCTCGATCCCGATCGACCTGTTTGCTGGGTTGTATTCGAGCTTCTTAATTTCCCCTTTAATCCATTCTTGGCTGATTTGGATACCTTCAAAGCGACTTGCGCCTCCTTTGGCTTCTGGAATGATGAAGGTATCTCCTTTCTTAGAGATACCATCGAATCCGTGATAGCGCGGGTAATGGATTTCTATATGTGCGGACCCGATTGTCCCGGCACAATCGTTACAGATTCGAGTTCTCGGAGCATGATCGCGTCAATTGCTCCTCCGAGAACTCAATCAAAAAAGGCCTGGCGATCTCGGAGACAGGAAGCTCCCAGCCCTTGTACTTGGCCAAATTGAGTAGGATAGAACCGTCCAGAGACATGACCTTGGACATGTCGCCCGACTTGAAGTCGGTCTTTTTAAATATTTTGATGTATTCTTCCATGGAATTCCCTGCCTTAACGGGATCGCCGACCATCATCGCCTCAAGGCAAGCCAGGAGTAGTCGATGTTTTCGTTGGCGAGAAGACTCGATCAGCGTTCGCCAGGGGAGCAATTCCTTCCAATCGCGCCCCTTGCAAACGCCCGAGACGATAATGTACCAAGCTCGCTCTTGCTTGCTTTGCGAAGGATCTAAGCAAACATCATCTCTGACATATTCCGCGAATAGAATCATGGCTCGCCATTGTTTCAGAGCAGACGACCATAAGAGACCAGTCGAAACAGTACACTCCCAGAGGTTGTATTTCCTCCAAAACTCTACCGAAGGAGGTTCATCGTGATAGTTTCCAGAGGGAATTCGTTCCTGCCAGTTGCCATACAGTTGTTCATGGCTAGCCATAATGGCCTCTCGGCCAAACATCTCCGCCTTTTCAGGAAGACCAAGATGATAGCTAAGTATTGCCAGTAAATTACTCCTTGATGTGAATGAATAACACCACGACTCTATTGTTAAATCGTTGGGATAATGGGCCAGAGTTTGGTTTCGGTAACTCTCCGTTGACAAATAAAAATCGGTAATCGAGTATGCTTTACTTGATTCCATCGGTAATGAAGACATTATTTATCCTTTAAAATTTAAGGCTTCCGATTTTGTTGAAAGGCTTGATGACGTATTCCGGGTCCAAAACTCTACCGGCGGCGTCATAACGAGTTGTAACGACCATCCCTTGGAGACGGCCTTCTATTCGTGCGAGATCGAGTTCCGCAGCGAGTGATTTGGTGCCTGAGTCTCTGCTAAGCCTCTCTATGTTATCTTTGATCCATTTTTGGCTCATTTGGATACCTTCTAGGCGGCTGGAGCCTCCTTTGGCATCTGGAATGATGAAGGTGTCTCCCTTCTTGAAGAGACCGTCGAATCCGTGATAGCGCGTGACGAACTCTTCGACAGGTTCCATGCCCAACTTCTTGGCGACTGCGAGAGCTCCTAGGTCGCCCAGAACTCGGGAAGCGTCCGCGGCGCGATTTGCGGAGCGTCTGAGTTCAAGGAATGCATCAGAGAGTTCGTCCGCAAATCCGATCAGCTTCCCCCCCGCCGCTGTCGTTACAATCCGAGCTTTGTTCAAGATGTTGCCGAAAGGGATCGCGCTCACCAGCAACCCACCGGCGATACTGACATCGAGCGATCCCTTCAGCAGCAGTTGGCTCGTCAGCTTGACAACATCAGCCAATGTTGAAGCCCGATCCAAGACCGCAAGCCCAGCCGCGGCGGAGCCAACGGCCGATGACAAACCCCCGGCAATGCTCGCGAAACTACCGCCGATGCTCGCCGAGAAAAACATTCCGCTTGGGTCTTTGCCGTTGATGGGGTCGGCGTGGGCGTAGAGGTATTTATGCAGGGAGAGGGGTGATTGGGGGTTGCCGATATAGGGGTCGAGCGTCGTGAAGGTCCCCGTCCCTGGCTGATAGTAGCGCGCTCGACTATAGATTTGGCCTGATTCGCGAACGGAACCTTGGGTCTCTGGTCCGGCAAGGTCGCGCCATTGCCCGGCGTAGCCGATGAAAATGGAACCGTCGGCTGAAGTCGCTCCGATCGAGAGTGGGT
This sequence comes from bacterium, assembly GCA_019753235.1. Lineage (GTDB taxonomy): Bacteria > Planctomycetota > Planctomycetia > Kolteriales > Kolteriaceae > JAIELF01. Next base: position 32,772 of record JAIELF010000012.1, on the reverse strand, counting down.
TACCGAAGGAGTCGTAGGCAGGGAGAGGGTTCACTACTGGTATGCTTGATACTTCACTGTGCGCGCGGACGGATCCCAAAGCATCGCTTATAAAGAGTCTCGTCGTTTCAATGGGGTTCGAGCTCGTTCGGAGAGTCTGGCCGATGATTTCATGACCTAGTGTATAGTGATAAATGGATAGTCCAACATCAACATCCGGCCGAGATTCGAGCAAGACTTCAGCATAGCCCGTCGGGCTCATCGGATCGATTAAGTAGTGCGATGTGCCAATATTCCGGCTTGCCGAGAGCGTTCGGCTGACGCGATGCCCCTCGATCGAGTACGTGTAAGTAGTGACATCAGTCGGGCCGCCTGAGAAAGGAATTCCAGCGATAACGATTAGAGGTTCAATGGTACGGCTCGCCTGCTTACCCGCGGCGTCATAATCAAGGCGGGTTCGCCAAACGAATTCTCCTTTAACTTCCTCCTTAAAAGTCATCCTGGTACCGGAATTCCCAGGGCCATAACTGTAAGTAGATTGGCTGGTCCTGAATGGATCGGCCGACCTTTCGTCATAGATCTCGCGGATGAGCCGATCGTTCTTATCGAAGGTCCACTGTTTGAGGTAGGGTTGGTCACCAAACTTCTCTGCTCGAAAACGGTTGGATGCTAAATCATAATCGTGCCAGAGGGTATAGTTCTTCGGTTCCGCCGCCGATTTAGCATACTCCTCCTTCACCACTCGGCCCAGCGAGTCATACTGCCAACGGAAGAGTTCCTTGGTCGTGGCATTCACCACATAAGTTCGATCGCTCGATTCGATTCGTCGGCCTTGGATGTCCCGGATGGTCGTGTATCGAGCGAGCGGCTGCTCCCCTTCGGTCGGCTGATAGATGTCATCCCCGTTGGCGTCGAACCCATCGAAAGTGTGATCATTGTCTGTATCGACGAAGTAGATCTCGTCGATAAGTCGATCGAGGTTGTCGTAGACGTGATCGACGGCCATTTGCCCCGGTAGCTCCGTCCAGTCCAGATTTCCAACCTTGTCATAACCATACCGAGTCACCTCCGGCAAGGTCAAGACTTGATTGAACCGCCGAACGACCGAGACCATTTCCAAGCGGCCAAAGGAGTCATGCGTGTAACGAGTGTCTGTATGTGCCGACCCGATCGTCCCGGCATAGGTTCGCTCGTGCTGACCCAAGGGATCGTACTCGTAGAAGATCGACTGTGGGAGAGAGTTGCCGGCGACGGTTGAGCTTGTCAAGGAGGTGATTCGACCGTCGGCATCGTAAGTCGTCAACTCGACACGATCCGAGATGAGATTACTCCCCTGACGACGGAGGCGCTGACTGTTGATGACACGGCCGAAGCTGTCGTAGGAGAGGAGGACTCTCTCGTCGGGTGTCCCGGCAAGGTTGGTACCGGGCATGTAGCGATCAATCTGTTTCACTCGCCCACCCGCACCAGGGCGGTTGTCGTAGAGGTAACGCGTGACGTTTCCGTCGAAGTCGCGTTCTTCGACTCGTTGGCCGTAGACGCGATCGCCGTTCGCGGCGGTCGAAGTCAGTTCATACGTGAAAGTCTCGCGGAAGTCGTTTGGATTGGAAGTAGTGTCGCCCCCCAGCGGTAGAGTTCGGCCCGTGGGGCGTCCTTCGAAATCATAGTGGAAGCGAGTTTGTCCCTGATTTGGGCCAGTCTGAAGTGTTTGGTTGCCGAGCGAGTTGTATTGGTATCGATAGATGGGTGTTCCCGCGATGCCGGTGCCCACCCACGGGAGCTTGATCATCGTCGTTCGGCCAGCAATGTCGTACTCGAAAGAGGTCTCTTGAGCGAAAAGGACCTGGCCAGTGACAGGATGCTGTCGAACGATACTCGAAGGGTCGCCCGCAACACGTTGGCGAAGATTGATTCGTTCGGATTCTTTGTGGCCGAGCGAATTGTAGGTCGTTTCCATGCGAGGATGAACAAGCAAACCGGTCTCTGGATCGAGGAGTGCCTCGCGAACGATGGCCGTTTGCCGACCCGTTCGATCATACTCGAACCACGTTGATCGACCGGCCGCATCGACCGAGCGACTCACTTGGCCTGCGGCATCGTAGAAAGTGCTATGGACGATCGCGGCGGGTTTGTTCCAGTTCGTCGACGTATGAACGATCGTGCGAATCGTTCGGTCGAGATTGTCGTACTCGGTCTTGCTATAGAGGCCGGTGGAGCGGTCGATGGTGTAGTCCACCCGGCCCGCATCATCATATCGAGTCTCTTGAGCCCACTCTTTTCCGAGGTGGGTGATGAGCGTGCCGGCGGCAGTCAAGTTCGTGCGGTAGGTACGGCTCAGCGGATCGGTAGCGTCCTCTTGCAATTGAAGATCGACACGAACATCGGTCCGTCGCTCGACGCGCGTCACGCGTCCCAAGGAATCGTACTGCGTGAGACTGCCAGCCACCGCGACCGCCGCGGCGAAGGGGTCGGCCAGAATCATCGAGTCGGTGATAAATGTCTCTCGGCCCTGATCGTCATAGAGAGTCCGTTCCACCATCCAGACGGGAGTGTTGTCGGCCGTCGCCCGCGTTTGTGTCGCCGACTGCACCGCAAGACCACGTCGATCGTAGGTTGTTTGCGTGATGGTGCCAAAACGATCAATCGACTGAGCGATTCGGCCGAGCGTATCGTAGACTGTTCTGGTCGACCATCTCTCGATCGTGCGGTTGGGGCTGTCATCCATAATCGAAGCGATAGCGGACTCTATGGCCGAGCTCGATGAGATGTTCGCGAGACTGACAACATAGTGTCGTGACTCGGTCTCTCGCCCTTCGTTGTCGAACAGTGTTCGATCGGCAATCAGCATTCCCGCGGGTGCCGTGATGCTTTCGTCCGTCGCGAGGCGATAGGTCAATACCAGTTGTTGACGTTGATCGTAGCGGAAGAAGCGTTCCAGGCCGGAGGCGTTCTTCGTGGACACAGGCTGGCCCGCGGCATTGGAGGCAATCGAGGAAAGGCTCTCGGAGATCTCAATACCGTTATCGCGTCGAACCTGAATGGTCTCGATCAGGTTGCCGGCAATGTCGTATCGGTACCGAGTGGTTCTACCTTCTGCGTCGCGTGTTTCCTTTAAGAGTCCAGTATTCGGATCGATCTGTTGGGTGGAAATCCTTCCCAATGGATCGACTGTTCGCCACAAGTTTCCTGCCTGATCGTAATCGAAGGAGGTGACGTTTCCTTGGGCATCGACAATTCGGGTCGGCCTTCCGATCGAGTTGTAGGTCGTGCGTGAAGGAAAGACCGGCGAGCCATCATCGATCGGATTAGCACTGGATGAAAGCGTGAATGGCCGGCTGCTTGCCGTTCTATTGCCGGCGATGTCATACTCATGTGCCGTGATGAGATAGCCGGTCGTTGTCCATGTTCCTGCGTTGTTCTGTCGCAGATGCTGGATCTCGCGAATGATTCTGCCGCGAGCATCCTTGATGACTTCGTTCAAGGCCGTCGCCTGCGTCGGGCTACTTGAATCAAGGACTCGCTCGAGCGTCCGATTACCACTTAACGACAGAGAATAGTCGAGATTGGCTTCCTTTCCATCGGCATCGACGATCTTTTGCACCCGACCAGTGACGGGGTCAAAGATCGGCTGCATCACCAGACGGTTTTGTTGTTTGATGGCGGTGAGCAAACCTGGACGAGGCGCTGTGTATTCGAAGGAGTTGACGCTGCCACCCTGTGTGGTCACGTTGATTAAATCACCAGCGGGCGAATAAGAATAGTTGCGGGTTTGATTACCGGGACCGCTCATCGAGAGGATGCGTCCCTGGTCATCATAGACCCACTCCACGCCGAGCCCGGTCGCTTTGTCGACAATGCCTGTGCCTGTGTAGAGAATTTCATTGCCAACGCGATCGCGTTGGCTGATAAGCTCGCCAGTGGCGGCATCGATTGTGTACTCGATTCCCGTCCTGGTGCGAAGGATGTAAGCGCCGCTTCCGCCGATCGAAGGATCTGCCGGATTGAAGGACCGGACACCCTCGGCCACGCTGACAAGGTATTCACCCTCTCGAGCACCGGGATAAAGAGGGAGTTCATTCGCCAACCGGAGAGAACTCGTTGTTCCTTGCACCGCGCGAAACCGTGGAGCGAATACGGCCTGTATCGGGCCGGGCGGAGCAAACGGCTCAAACTGAAAGGACTCGCGTTTACCTCCCGGAAGGGTCACGGTAATGAGGGTTCCATTCTTAAAGGATGGGAGCGGTGCGTTGATGGCTGAGCCCGTGGTCGCAAGGTCGACATCGACGCTCGTCGTATCGACGTTCAATTTCCAACCACGACCGAAGTCTTTGTCTCGGCCAATTCGCATTGAATCGTAAGTTCGACGAACAACGATCGGGATTCCGGCGACCGCCGCGGCCATGTCAGCAAAGCTGATCGAAAAGTTCCCTACCTTGGACTCGGAGGCGACGCTGAAGCTACGTTCGAATCGATTGATCGCCGATCCCCGATACTCGGCTTCGATCACCAAGCAGTAACGCCCGTCGGGGATCGTTCGTGGGTCGACGGTGAATCCAAATGGTTCGTTGATTCGGTCGCCAATCCCCTCTGCTTGCCAAATCGTCTCTTCGGGACTGGCTTGATCGTAGAGCCGAAGACGATACCGAGCGTTCTCGACGTTCGCTGGGAAATCGATGGTGCCCACCAATGGAGTCGGCTCACGGAGCGTGGCTGACCCGATCGGCGAGGCGATTTCGATTCGAGGAGCTGGTGCGGCGGGGTCGATCACACGAACGAAGACCGGCGTTCCGCGCCCTTCGTTTCTGCTCGGATCTTCGGCGATCGGAATGATGCGGTAGATGCCTGTCGATAAAGGCGTGAAGCTGAAGACACTATCTCGGCCACCCGTGAGGTCATAGACACGATTAGCACCGACAGGTTCCACCTGGGTCACGTTCACACGAAGCTCGGCCACACCGACGTTATCCTCCGTGGAGATCCAGATACTCACCGGTCGATTGATTGTCCCGACGATCCCTTGGCTAGGAGAGATTCCTGGAATCGGGGGCTCAGTATCAGGGATGGTGCTGATCACGAACTCGCGCGTTGCTCGAACGCCGACACGATCGACCGCCGTCAGTCGAAACGTCGCATTTCCTGCGACCGCGTTTAATCTAGGCCACGTCAATACCCCATTGGCCGATAGATTCGGAAGGACAAGATTCGGTGAACTCGACGCGATCAGTTCGATCGAAAGCGATGGAACGTCTCCCTCCTGTTCGTCGGGATCGCTCACGAATCGCCTCAAGTCTTCGCGCAGATCATTGCCAATCACACGCGTGAACGACGAGAGCGCACTCGAAATGGATGGCGACGCATTCGACGGCAGAACGGCAATGTTGACGATCATGCGCGTCGATAACCCCGTAGAGTCTCGAATCTCGATCACGCCAGATGCCAAACCCGTCGGTTGATTGGCGGGGACAGGCCAGCGAAGCTCGTCCCCCACAAAGGTGGCATTGGGAAGTTGTCCGGTGATGATAAATGTTAGCGGGTCGTTGTTGGGATCGGTGGCATTCGTGTCGAACACATACGTCCCACCTGCGACGGCGTACAACGGCGCACTGAAGTTCTCAATCTTAGGCGGAAGAGGACGCGAGCCCGGCCGAACTTCGAGCCGAAAGGAGGTCGCGAGTTGATTCACGCCGTCGGAGGCCAACAGGGTAAAATCGAAATTGCCCGGACTGGGAGCAGCTCCTTCTAGCCGTCGAGTCTGGCTGTTGTAGGTGAGCCACGAATTGGATGGTGTCATGGTTATGTCAACGGTATCTCCCTCGGGATCGTCGAAGGCCATCGGCTGCGACACGAATTGGCCGGTGTACGTGACCGAAGGAGGGTCGTTGAGTCGTACCGGCGGGAGGTTGCTGGTGTTGACACGGACGGCGAAGCCGCGCTCCGCACTTCCTCCCCAAGGATCGGCCACTTGCACGACGAACAGTTCTCTTGAGTTGTCGGCGCCGGTGGGTGTCCAACGGATCTCCCCGGTCTCCGGGTTGAAAGATGCATTCTGGGGGCCAAGCAGAAGCGACCAGCGGAGTAGGTCAAAATCGGGATCTATCGCCTTGGGTTGAAAGATGAACGTTTCTCCAAGCAAGACGCCTTTCTTAGGTTCGTTAGTGATTTCTGGGGCAACGTTCTCGACGTAGCCTGCCAACACATCAACCGAGTAGACGCGGTCGGTAAACACATTCCGACTGTCCGAAACACGTACCTTATAAGTGTGTGTATTGCGAGAAGTGTCGCTCGCTTGCGTCGCCCACTCCACTACACCGCCAGGCAGGACGAAGAGATTACCGGGGCCTTCGATCTTCTCGAACCGAAGGCTATCGTCGTCGGGATCGGAGGCTTCAAGCCTTGTCCGGTACGTTGTGCCAGCGGGAACGCGCGTCGTTGGGCGAGTGGGAACAACGGGCGCTCGATTGAGTAGTCCATCGAAGACGACAAGGCTGCGCTGAATGATGGATGTACCACCACGAGCGTCTTTCGCCTGAAGAATGTACGAGTATGTTCCCGGCCCACTGGCGTCGAACTGAAGCGATTGACCTACGATGGTCATTCCAGGTGGACCAAGCCGAAGAGAGTACTCGATGCCCGCCGCATCTCCCGGATTGGGATCGCTAGCGGAAAGCGACATCGTCCAGCGTCCATCGCGAATGTTCCAAGAGGGAGAGCCCGCCATCGGAAAAGTCGGAGGAGCATTGTCAAGGACGACAATGGGAACGTCGGCAATCGTCGATGCTGCACCTGAAGTCAGTTGTAACCGAACGTTGTACTTGCCGGCGGCGCTTCGCGAGGGTGTCCAAGAGAGTCGGCCACTGCTGGGATCGATCGACATGCCGACGGGATGTTGCGATGTCGAAGCGAACGAGAATGCGATGCTCTGCCCACTGGGCGAATAATAGGTCGGCGTCCATTGGAATGGGATATCCGCCGCCAGCGGCTCGATCGTTGTTGGCAACATCACTGGTGCCGCATTGCTCGCCAAGGGAACGACAATCAACGTGATCTCTTGTGTCGCCTTCGCGCCCTTCTCTCCTTCGACGGTCACGACACTTGGCGGGTACTCTCCTACGACCTGCGGGGTCCATCGAATCGTTGTCTCCTCCACTCGCCATGCGAGAACCTTACCCAAGTCGTCGAGGCTCACCCGCGTGTTCGGCAAAGCGGGCGCGACTTGGTATTCCCATAGTCGACCCTGAGGGATGTAAAGGGTGATTCTCGGCCGAACGTTTGGCGTGACGCCCGTCGACCCGACTTCGACGATGATGGTCTGTTTGACGTCACCGCCACGACCGTCCCGCGCCCAGACGCCAAAGCTGTAGGTTCCCGTCGCTTGTTGTGGGTGAACATTCCAAAGGAATGTGGGCGACGAGGCGTCTTGAATACTGGGGCGATGGCTCGTCGGCATTCGATCGAGATCAGCAGGATCAATGACGTAACTCAGGCGATCACCGTTGGGATCGCGCAACATGAGAGGGATGATCAGCGTTCGTGCAGGTTCGACTCGGCTTCGCGGTACAGAGTCGAAAGAAGGGGGCGTGTTCACTGACTGAACGTCGATTCGGAATGAAACTGGGGAGCTCTGTCCGCGGGAATCCTGAACAAGAATGACACCATCATGTCGACCGACCTGCGTCGCCGAGGGCTTCCATGCCACGACGCCACTATCGGCATCGACCACGAGTCCGCGTGGGCCAGTCGAAAGAACGTAGCGAACAGCATCCTGATTCGGATCGTTGGCGGAGACTTTTCCGCGATACACCTCGCCTGCCACCGCGAGAGGAAACAGATCGATCGAAGTCAAGGTCGGCGGAAGATTGCCCGACGTACGCGGCCCGATGGTCAACGAAGCGGCCAGGAGGGTTTGCCCACCTCGAGGGTCGTCGGCGACGACGTCGATGGTGTAGTTCCCTGCAACCTCGGGCCGCCAATAAAGCTTGCCGCTCTCCTGATCGATGGTCATTCCTTCTGGCGGAATACCTAAGAGCGAGTACCGAATTCGATCATTATTCGGATCGACGGCGCGAAAGGTGAACTCGTACTGTGCCTCTTCGGAACCGGCGGGAAGTGGGACGCGACCGTTCCCGGTTGCCGGCGTTGGCACAACAAACGTGGGAGCGGCGTTGGTCGACGCGGGCAAAAGCTGCACCGTCCACTCTTGAGTGTCCGAGCCGCCAAACCCATCTTCTACGGTGACCGAGAACGTTCGCGAACTCCCTGGCGCGATGCCGTTCTCTTCCGGCTTCCAGACAAAGAGACCATCCTCGGTCAGCGTCGCACCAAATCGGTCCACGTTTGCCTTGGTCCACCGGAAACGAAGGGGTCGGTCGCCATCGGGATCAATCGCTCGAAGCTGGTACTCGTAGGGGGCATTGATGCGAACCGGTATCTGGCCAACCAATCCTGTCTGAAGGTTCGGCACGCGCTGACCCGACTGATAGGAGAAGCGAGTGACGAATTGGAGTGAGAGATTCTTCGATCGTCCATCGCCGACAAACTCGACCTGATATCGAGCGGTGTTATCCGTGGGACTTACTGCCGGCAGAACCTCGATGCGGGCAATCGCGGAGGGATCGGTCGCAACTAGTTCGGGCCGGGTCGATTCAAAGATCGTTTTCGGCTGCTGATCCGCAAAGGTGGCAGAGAAGTTCCCCTGAATGGGTCTGCCGAACGCGCCGCCGATCGAGTTAATGTTCCACATCGTGCCGCCGGTCGCCTGCACCAGGGGCCAGTAATGAGCGACGGCAGAGCTGCGAAGGAGATTGGCCGGGAAACTATCGTCGGGAATAGGCCGACCTTCGGTTCCGAACGAAGTCGTCCCGTTGGCATTGGCGAAAAACGCCATGCCATTAGGCGCGATGCCGTCGGCAGGTCTGCTCCCCTTCGTTCCGAACTCTTGCCGCCATACCGACAGACGCCTAACGCCGGGTGACACTCTAGAAACGTCTTCCCATCCACTGTGCACATCATAGACCCGGAGAGCGGAGCCCGTCATCGTGATGCCAGTCTTGCCGACATGATGGTTAAGCGAAGGCTGCATGCCTCCCGATGGGAAGAGAGCTTGAAAATGACTCTCGATGTATCTTCCGTCGATCCCAAGGTAGTCGAATTGGTTGCTACCGATGTTGAGCCGAATGACAGACAACCGGTAGACACGGTCGACTTCGACGGGAGGCAACCAAGGTTGCGATAGTTCATAGCTAACTTCAGCCGAAGAGCCCGCGCGCCAGCCGACCCGCCAAGCGGACGTGGCATAGTCGGCCTCGATGAATCGATAGTTTTGTGCATCGCGGTAACTAAAATAGAGGCGAGCTCGTCCCGGGGACTGATCATTCAGTCGAGCGGCCGAGAAACGGAGATCGAACGCGAACCCTTGTTCATAAGCCATGCCGCCGCTCTCGGCGGATAGGCTCACCGAAGAGGGATTGTTCCAGGTGCTGAAAAGAGCCGCCTCGTCACCAGGGGTAGGTCGGCCCTCCCAGTAATCCTCTTTCAGTTCCCATTGACTGGGAACGGTCGGTGCAAAGCCGGCGGTATTTCCTTGACTGTCGTTACTTTGCAACTCATTGGCACTTATCGCGGAGAGTGTCACGTTCTTATCGATCAATCGGGCCAACAACTCCGCCTGTCCACCGCCGGCATTAAAATCGTCGGCATCCTCGTCGGTGACCAAAATGAAGTTGATTCCGACGCCCGGCCGATAATCCGTGCGATCGAGAGCAGTACGAATCGCTGCGTAGACATTCTCCGTCAGGTCTGTGTCCGGTCCGGAGTTCGTTCCTTCGAGAGAAAGGCTGCCATTGGAGTTGAGAGGAAGAAAAGATCGCACCTCGGTCGTATCGATGTAATTGTTGTTGTCCTGCGAATCGACCAGCCAGGGGTTGTTGGCCGGACCTACCTGTTGGATGTTGGCCCCATACAGAATGAAGCCGTACCGATTGCCGGTGATCTGTCTTTCGCCCAGTTTGCGATCAACCTGCTCGATCATGCCGACGGGAACATTCTGGTTCGGGTTCCCGATAAGCCAATCATGCCGAAAAGACATGCTCGGTGAGCGATCGATGATGAATACGACGTCCGCGGAATTCACGATGCCGGTTTGTAATGTAACGTTGACCGACTGAGCAGGGCTCCGTTCGCCCGCCGCCAGATTGAGAGAGATACTCGTCGGACTTACCGTCCCCAGCGATTGCCCTGTAGAGCTTGTTGCCACGACATGATGTGGCGCAGGCTGCGAGATGATGACGGGCGGGCCGTTTGCGGGATCCGCGACCACCCGAAGAGAAGATCGCTGCGTCTCCGTTCCCCCTCTTCCATCCGACGCCCTCAACTCCATCGGAAACGCCTGGCCGATCTGGCTTGACGACGGCGTCCAACGTATTTGCTTTAGCACTGGATCGAAGACGGCGCCCGGCGGATGCTGAATCGATTGCAGCGTCACTGGGTCACCGTCGGGATCGACCGCACTCGGCAAATAGATAAAGGTCCGACCCGCGCGGGCCGACTCTTCGGGGATTGTCGTGAACCGGGGTGGGCGGTTGGCCGGCGGAAGAACTCGGAGGACAAACGAGGCAGGTATGCTGGCCGCCCCACGAACATCGCGAGCAAGAACTCGAACCACATAGTCCCCCTGGTCCGGCACCGTTGACCAGCGCAGTTCACCCCTCGTGACGTCGAGCGTCATGCCGCTGGGTTGCGCGAGCCATTCCCAAGTGATTGAGTCCGACTCCGGATCTCGGGCATTCAGTGTGTAGCGAAACTCTTGGGCCAGCGCAGTCGGTCGCCACTCGATCACCTCTTCGATCGGCAACACCGTGGGGGCTTGGTTGAATCGCCCCAGAATATCCAGCGCATAAGTAAATCGCTTTCGCTCCGGATTGATAAATGCGAGTTCGGCCGTGACCGGGATGTCTCCAGTCTTCCAATCGTCCTTATTACTCTCGAACACCAGAGACGTGATGTCGTAGTAAGGATCTCCCTCGGCCGTGTATCCGTGCGGATTGGCCAATCGAACGCTGGGATCGCTGATCGAACGGAGCACCAGAAGGGCTGGATAGTCACCTCGAACACTCCGCGACCCGGTCGGCGTCAACTCGATCTCTGCGACGAGTCGGTCCTGCCGACTATCGAATGTTGTGTGACCATACTCGACGACGAAAGCGGAGCGAACGCTACCGAGATCGTTCAATGCGATCGTACCGCTCGAAGGACGAAGTTCGCCTAGAACAGGCTGCGTACCCTGAAACGTAACGTTCGGCGGTAGCGTCGTGTGTCGAACTAGTGTCGATGGTTTAAATCTCGCCTGCGTGGTTTCGTCGGGACCGTTCCCGGTGAGTCCATCGTTGTTGATCAGTCGAGCGACCAAACGGAGTCGAGAGCCCGCCGAGATCTGTCGAGTATCAAGGTAGATCCTTCCTTGGCTACCACCCGATCCAGGAACAAAGGCGACTCCGCGAGCCAACCGAGGCGCTTCGTCTTCGGTCCAGTTGATGAAGGCTTGTTTGTCGAAACCAATCGTTGGGACGGCACTTTTGCCTTGTTCATCGACCAACATGATTTCAAACGCATCATTGATCGAGAATGGGTCGGTCTTATTGAAGATAAGAGAGTCGATCTCAAACGAGATCGCTTGTGTCGGGTTGCTTGCGCTAAAGTCAATGGCGAGATTCTGCCCGACGAAAGGACTATCGGTAAGAAACCGAGCCTGCTCCACCATGATCGGCTCGCTGACGGTGGGTGCTCGCAAGTCCGATAGGTTGAGCGTCACCTTGAAGTTCGACGCACTGGTGTGCCGTTCGGCAAAGAAGAGATCGATGGGGTAGGTTTTTCCATCCACGAGGGAAAGTGACTGAATACTGCTCGTGCTCTCCTGGGCTCCATGAATCCCACCAATATCGACGACAAGTTGGTTATTCACAAATATCCAGAGATCGTCATCCGAGCCGTTGCTTTTAAGGGATTGCCCCGAGCGATAAGTGAAAGAACCTTGGATCTGCATCGTGAAGAGGAAATTCTGGTTCTGCCCCTGCTTGCCAAATCCCTGTGTATCAAGAGGGAAGAAGCTGTCGCTGGCATAGCTGAAGGCGCTTGATCCGAGGATTGTTTCCTCGAACCAAAGCTGGCCGGTAATCTCTTGGTTGTACGTGGTGTTGGTGTTGTACCAAAGATCGAAATATTGTTTCGGCGTGAGGGGGAAACGCGGGCTGGACGGACCGAGAAGCGGAGCGACTCCATTGATTAAGTCCGGTTCGAAATCAAGTGGATTGGTGCTGGATTGTGTCGTGCCGGCCTGAACGGCGAGAGGCTTATACATCGGCTTTCCATCTGAGCCCAGCGTCGGCTGGACCATCTGCTCATACCACCCTTGGGAGATGTTCGATTCGAAATGAGGATGTCGCAGCATGCCCGCTGGGATTTGACCTGGGAATGGAAAGTCGCGATAGATGACGTTTAGGTTGGCAGAGACCGAGAAGGTCAAGGGAGCCGACCATTCACTGACTCGGCCACCTGTCGCCAACTCGCGCGTCCGAGCACGCACTTGATGGGTGCCGGTCCCCAGACCGACGGCCAGATAGTTCGACAGCGACGTTGTCGCGGGAGCGGAGCCATCGGGTCGACCGTCGCCATCGTGATCAAACTCGATTCGGACGGAGGCGAAATCGAGACCCGCTGTTGCTTGAAGCTGATAGACGATCTCCGCAGCGCGACCTTTTCGGTCGTTGGCAACACTATCACCCGTCCGACCACCAATATCATCGGCCAATCCCACAAGGCGTGGGATCGGCAACGTCGACGCCGTGGGTGTGGTGATGAACGAGAGGGGCGTTGACCATAGGCTGACACTCGTCGCTCGATCGGGGGGCGACACGGCTATTCTAGCGCGGATGGACTGCGGACCCGTCGCCAACCCGTACGGACGAAACGTAAACGATCGATTAACATTATCGGGCCGAGCCCATCCGTCGGCCGTTCCATCTCCATCGGTATCGAACTCGACCGTGACGGCCGAGACATCGAAACCCGCAGGAATATCACCCAACAGGACGGGCCTGTTCGATGGTGACGCAGTGTCGATCCGCAGATTGACGATTGGGTTGACTTCGCCCGCGATCAGCTTCCCGTCCGCGACAAAGGTGGCAGCATCAAGCCATTGATCCCATGAGGATGAGTCTGCCAGTGTCACCCCATTGGCATCCGTTCGCAGTACTCGCCACCTGGGTGACGTGGCGCCGGCCGGCTTCGTGATCAGATCTTCGTCGCCGTCCCAATCGATATCGCGAACGATGAAGTCGTTGCGATTAGGGTGATTGCTCCCCATTCCGCCGCGCATGGCGATCGTATTGCCGAGAACCTCGGCACTTTCCCATTGGCCTTGGCCCGAAGCATTCCAGGCAAGGATTTCGTCCGATCGGTCACTGTCGAAGTTACCGACATAATAAGTTCCATTCCAACCCGGGAAACTCACTGGGACAGAAAGATTGGTAAAGCGATAACCATCGGCCAAAACGAACGCCCATTTTCCATCGGTTCTGGGATCGTGAACGAGAACGTCATCACCTCCCCATCCATTGAGCTGACCGATATCGAACGCTATTTCGGTCGGCAGCGTTCCGTACGCTTGGCCGATGCGTTCGCGGATGTTGTTCCAAATGGTTTCTGAGAAGCCTCGCCCCGTCGAACGAGCGATGACAAGGTCGGCATTCTCTTGCCGAAAGGAGAATAGATCATCCTTGCCGTCGGCATCGAAATCACCGACAAGCGGATCCGACCAAGCATTCGAACGAGTCCAAGGTGCCCAGTAAGACTGTGTCGCCGAATCGCCGATCGTACTTGTCCAGAGATACCAGCTTCGGTCGAAACCATGCCGCATCAGCAGATCATCCCGACCATCGCCGGAGAAATCCCCAATGAGCGGGTTCAGCCAGACCACTTGCGTATCAAGAGGTGCCCACGTGCGAAAAGCTGGCTGCTGAAAAGTCGCGATCTCGATCGCTCCATCGCGCACGCGCAGGGCATCAAGCATACCATCGCCATTGAAGTCACCTTGATGCGTGCTTGTAAGAGTGGTCGCCCGGCGAACAGAGATGCCGGGCCGGTTATCAAGGGTCGAAGAAAAAACACTGAGCGTATAGAACAACTCCATCGGATCATTCAAAGCGCCCCAAGTGATTTCAATGCTCGCCAACCCATTCGAATCGGGGCGAAAAGTGGGGACAAAAGTGGCGCTCGAAGTGACGGTGGAACTAAGCTGAACATCTTCAATCCGAAGTGAATCGGGATCTCCATCGATGTCGTTCAGTAGAAGTTGACGGGCGGTGATGGTCGTGGTCGTTGAGTTGATCGGTACGACAATATCATCTCGACTGGGGTTGACGTTGTTGCGAGTTCGATCGACCCAGACGCCGTAGTCGTTCCCTTGAATGGTAGTACCAGACACGCCGCGAAGAAGCCAGTCGTTGCCGGTCGACGCGATGAGTGTATCGGGGGCATTGTCTTCAATGATGCCTTCCGGGGTAACAAACACGGGGGCGTTATTCCCCGTCGTCAGTATCCCCAAGAGTCGTCGAATCGCCACGTCGACGGGAGGAGAGTCGAAAGAGTTCTTAAAGTTAGTGGGATTGAAGGTTCGTCGGCCGCTCCACTCCGGCGCGATCTTGTCGAAGAGATTGTTCAGATCGGCTTCCGCGACAAGGGACGCATCGACCAAGATGTCTGCTCCGTCTCGGCTTTCGATCCTGTCTGAACCATTGCCGCCGATCAGGATGCTCCGTCCTCCACCGCGACTACTGATGATGTCGTTCCCGTCTTGCCCAAAGAGAATGCTGTGCGCGTTTCCACCTCCGAGGGTAGTTCCATTACCACCGGCTAAGAGGCTGTCGTTCCCATCACCGCCGAAGACCCGATCGACCCCTTCGCCTCCGTCGATGGTGTCATCACCCGTGTTGCCGTAGATCGTGTCGTCTCCCTCGCCCCCATCCGGTCTATTGGGAACAACTCGGTCGTCTCCTGCTCCCAGATCGATCCAATGATGACCGCGGACGATGTTGACTAGATCGTTGCCGTCACCAGTGAATACTGTGTCGTTCCCAAGCACCGTGTTGATCGTGTCGTCACCAACGCCCGCGACAATCGAGTCGGTCCATTCTGAACCCGTGATGCTGTCGTTTCCACCGTTGGTCGAAATCGAGATCGTCGACGTTATCCCGGGAAAAGCCGCCTTCGTGACGCCCCCGAGATTGATGACGTTCGCAAAGTCGCCGTCCGTGATTTGAATCGAGGTTATCTGACCGGCTGGGACGAGTTGTCCGTTTGTTCTCATGACATTCACGCCATTCACTTGTGTGGTGAAGGGCTCGACTGGACTGCTCGTGACGACAATGTCGACATCCTGGTCGGATAGAATGGTGAGCTTGCCGATGGTGTCCACCACAGCGGAGAATGCCAGCAGCGTTCGCTCTTCAAGAGACTCAAGCGCCAGCTTCGAGGAAATAGAGGGCTTCGATGATCGACGGCGATGGTTCTGTTGTCGAGAGATGAGATCAATCCACCACGCAGGCTTCTTCGATCGGGACATGACGGGGGCTCCCTTGACTCTGCCGAGGTTCATGAAAATGACCATGGCGCAGCGTGAACCCTTGGGAAATCAAAAGATGGATCTCCCTTCGGTGCTCAAAACCCAGAATGCGCTGGCCGCCGTTTTGCACGAACTGGAACAACTGGTGGATCGATGATCACAGTGGCAATCTAATCGGATTTTTTTTGAGGTGTTACTAGGGTTTACCCTAGGGTCCAAAGGTTTTTCTGGCTCTTCTCCCAAATCTGTGGCTTGGTAAGTGACCTTCTCGTGGCTCCTCGACCGGCCGGCTCGTCTGGGACCCGGTCGCCACCCTGGGGCGATGGGGACGCAGGGGCCCGGCGACTCCCAGCCGATCCGGCCTTGGTTTCTGATTCAGCCGGCCTGGTTTTGAAGGAAGTGCATCCCGCTTGGCCGCTTGCCATGATGGAGTTGTTAACGTCTTCACCCTGTCGCACGGTCAGGAAGCGTGATGCAACTTCAGGTTATCCTCAACGCGCTCGATCGTCACGGAAGTTTTGTCTACGAGAAGGTTCGGTGGCGGGATGATTTGAAGCGACAGCTCGACATCGTGGTTCGTCCTCGTCGAGGAAGTCGGCCGATCTGCTCGGTGTGTGGCGAGCGTGGCGGTACGCACGATCATCTAGCCGAGCGTCGTTTCCAGCATGTGCCACTGTGGAGTTTGGCGGTGTGGCTGGTCTACGCTCCGCGTCGGGTGAACTGCGCCACCTGCGGCGTGCGTGTCGAGCGATTACCCTGGGCTCGCGGCAAGGAGCGAACGACGCGGCACTTTCAGTGGTTCCTGGCGTCGTGGGCTCGTCGGCTTTCCTGGCAAGAGACGGCGCAGCACTTCGGCACGAGCTGGAACACGGTGAGCCTTGGAGCGCCAGCGTACCAAGGCGGTCGCTGGCTCGAATCGGTGAAGATGGCGGTCGTGTGGGGCCTGAGACATAGGGATTCAACAGGGATCCAGGCGATCGGCATTGACGAAGTGGCGACACGCAAGGGTCATCGTTACGTGACGCTCGTTTACCAGATCGACGCGGGGGCTCGTCGGCTGTTGTGGATCGGCGAGGATCGAACGAAGGCGACGCTGGAGCGATTCTTTCGGATCTTCGGTAAGCATCGCACGAGTCAACTGAAGTACATCTGCAGCGACATGTGGCGGGCCTATTTGACGGTGGTGGCGCAGCAGGCGTCGGCGGCGATCGACATCTTGGATCGCTTCCACATCTTCAAGATGTTCAACAAGGCGATTGATCAGGTTCGGGCCCAGGAGGCTCGGCAACTGAAGGCAAGAGGCCGTGAGACGCTCAAGCACTCGCGTTGGTTACTCCTCAAGAGGCGCGGGAACCTCAAGCGCCGGGAAGTGCTCCGGCTGAAGGAACTTCTCGCGCACAACCTCAAGACGGTGAAGTGCTACTTGATGAAGGAAGACTTCCAGCGGATGTGGATGTGCACGAGTTCCTGGCAGATCACTCGCTTCTTCAACGAGTGGGTCGACAGGGCCAGGCGTTCGCGCATCGAGCCGATGAAGAAGCTGGCCCGGACGCTGGAGGATCATGCCGAGTTGATCTTCAACTGGTTCGAGGCCAAGGGAGCCATTTCCTCAGGCGCCGTCGAAGGAATGAATCTGAAAGTCAAATTAACGACCCGCCGATCCCTCGGCTTCCGTGGCCGAAACACGGTCAAATACAGCTTGTATCACAACCTCGGCCGACTACCCGAACCCAATGACGCCCACAGATTTGCGTAGGGAGGCAAAAATGGGATACATTCTCCATCAAGCTTGGTGTCCATGGCATCAACTAGCTTTATTTTTCCAGCTCCGCTTGAAGAGGATTGCGATACTATGATTGGCCGCAACGATACAAATGAAGTCCATTCACCATCAAGAATCAACCATTCTAATTCGGCTTTCTTAGAAATATACAAAATTGCGTCATCACTAACCACGGGAGACAACACAGCCACTTCCGCCCTCTGGATGGTTGGTAACCCAAGTTTACCAAGGATCACTTGCAAGCATGTTGGGCTACTACTCTGTAGTGTATATAGTCCAGGAAAATCTCTCGACAAGTTTTTATAATAGAAAACAATAGATATTAACAACAGCAAAGCAATAAACGGTGGCCTGCTATAAGCCCTTGCTGTCTTCGCCTTGCAGCAAGCACCCCAAATCCTATTCATGATTGATGATATCATCCTCCTGGTAATGGGCACTCAAAAGACTCCTTGCAAATAATGACGCATGCGGAGTACGCGGGGTTCATCCCATCCGAGGATGAAGCGTTTGCCGCGGAGGCTCTCTTTCATCGAAGTGTCCTGCTTGAGGATGGACAGTACCAATCTTCGGAGCCAGGCCACCACTTCCGGCCCTTCCCCCTTATGGATACGGCTCTCGTCCTCTGAAAAAGTTACATCGAGTGACCAGTGCAAGGTGTTCTCGATCGACCAGTGGCTGCGGACGGCCGTTGCAAACTCGCGAACTTTTGCGGGTAGGCTGCTGAGGTAATAGCGAACGTCGCCCGTCTCACCCTTGGGCGTGATTCGACGCCGAACGACCATGCCGATCGACTCCAGGCCCGGCCAATTCTCTCGGCCAGGAAGATCTGCCGGGGCCGGCATCACGATGTACTCGCGTTCGTCGCGTCGATCACCCGATTCATCCACCACCTTCATTCGGCGAACGCCTTTCGTCTGAGACGTTTCTTCGGCCACGGCGACGAAGGCGTCTGATACCGCTTCGTGCCGCTTGGGATGATTCGCTTTCAGTGCCAAGACATAGTCACCGCCCGCTTCGTGAATTTGCTCGGCAATGGCCGACTGACATCCCATCGCGTCGATGGTGACCAGCGATCCCTTGAGTTCCAGTTGTTGGAGCAGTGCTGGAATCGCTGTGATTTCATTGGACTTTTGATCGGTCGCCTCTTGGCCAAGCACCACGCGAGCCTGCACGCTCGATGCACACAACAGGTGCAACGCCGCTTGGCCGCTGGATTGATTGGGTGAATTGGTCAGGGTCTTGCCGTCGATGGCGATTTGGCCGCCGCCCGTCGCTTCATGTAGCGAATGCAGCCATTCCCTGGAGCACGCTTCCAAGACGGATGCCTTGATGATGCGAAAGACGCGGGTGAAGGTATCGTGCGAAGGGATGCCTTCGGGGAGAAGGATAAACCGCTTGAACCAATCCTTCTTGGCTTTCGCAAAGCGTTCGACGTCGACCCAATGGTTGCAGCCGCACATCGTCGCGACCAAGCCGATGAAGAGAATGTCGACCAGCCGATGCTTCTGAGTCCGTACAATCCGTGGGTCGTCAATCTGGACAAGTATGAAAGAATGTCCAAAGGCTTTTGTAACTTTGTCGCCATCGAAAAGAACCTCCGTGAAACCAACTGATCACGGACAATATTTCAAGCCCCTTGATTCCAACACCCCTCATGCAATACTGCGGTGACAATTAGATGCGATCGGCCTGGGCTAATTGGAACTTGCTTTGTTGTCGCGACGTTTCAGATAAGCGGGTTCGGGTCGACGTTTGAGTTTCTTCGCTTGTGGATTGGGAATGATGTTGCAATTCCCCTCGCCGACGAGCGCTTCGACTTGATACACCAATTCGCGGTCGCAGCTCACAAGGAAATCATCCCCTGCCTGCATTTTGACCCGCAGGCCGGCCGCGGTCCTCACATCAAGATAAACGGTCGATTTGCCGGGCCTTGCTGACAGGATCGCTTTCAAGGAAGGCACAAAACCTGTTCCAAGCAGGGCGGAATCGACTCGCACTAGCAACGAGCCCGACAATCGCTGCGGTGCGGACTCGATACTGATGATTTCGCGAACGATCAAGCCGACTTCATCACGACTTGTATCGATATCTGCCTGGAGAAAGCAGATCAAATCATTCTTGAGCTTCTCCGCGTACTCGGCATAGGTGTCAGCAAACATGACACATGGAACTCTTCCGCTGGCATCTTCAAACATGAATCGGGCATATTGCTGATTCCCGGACTTCATCGCCTTCTTCTGCGTCATCGAACGAAGATCTGTGACCATGCCCGCAACAATGACTTCCGCGCCACCCGGAATGGCCGAGAGCTGACCGATCTCATGGGTTCGAAACACCCTCAGTAGCGACTGGTGCTCGGCCAGCGGATGACTCGAAAGATAAATTCCCAACAGTGCTTTCTCAAAGCCTAACCGCTCTTTGTCGGTCCATTCGGGAATATCGGGGAGTGCATGATCAATATCCTCGACGGCCGAGCCCGCATCCTCGTCACCGCCGAAAAGGAGACCCTGCCCACTACTCCGAGCGTCTCGAGCCGATCCACCTGCCCGAAGTGCGGTCGGTAGGACTTCAAAGAGCTGCCGACGTCTGGCGTGGAAGCCATCCATCGCGCCCCCTTTAATTAAACTCTCAATGCATGACTTCGTGACGATGTGAGTGTCCACTCGTTCACAGAAATCGAAGATATTGCGAAAGAGTCCCCGTGCTTGACGCTCGGCCACGATAGACTCGATGGCTCTTTCGCCGACACCTTTGATGGCGGCCAGCCCGAAACGAACAACTCCATCGACCACGGTAAAGCTAATATCCCCCTCATTGACATCGGGGGGTTTGACATCGATCCCCATTCGCTTGCAATCGTCGATGTGATCGACCAATTTGTCGGTGTTGTCTAGCTCGCTGGACAAGAGGGCAGCCATGAAAGCGGCGGGATAGTGTGCTTTTAAGAAAGCGGTTTGATAGGCAATGAGTGCATAGGCAGTAGAATGGCTCTTATTAAAACCGTAGTGAGCAAATTGAGCGATCAGATTGAATATCTCGATCGCTTTATCGCTGGTAAGACCATGTTTCTGCGAGCCGGCGACGAACTCGGCAGTATATTTATTCATGACATCCGTGTTCTTTTTGCTGATCGCCTTAATGCATTTGTAGGCACTAGCGAGCTCGATCCCTCCCAATCGATTGAGGATTCGCATTACCTGCTCTTGATAGACCATCACACCGTAGGTCTCTTCCAAGACATCTTGGGCGATTCTATGTGGGTACTTGGCCTCCTGTCGACCATGCTTGACATTGATGTAGTCGTCCACCATGCCCCCCCCGAGCGGGCCAGGTCGATAAAGAGCACAAGTTGCGATGATGTCCTCGAATCGGTCAGGTTTCAATCGAACTAAAAGATTGCGAATCCCCTCGCTCTCGAGCTGAAAAATACCCTTGGTCTCGCCCCGCTGAAGAAGTGCGTATGTCTCCACATCGTCGAGCGGAAGCGAGTGTAGATCAATTTTCGTCTGGTAGACCTTTTCACAGAGAGACACCGCTTCGGTCAACAGCGTCAAATTGCGCAAGCCGAGAAAATCGAACTTCAACATTCCGACTTTATCAAGGATCGTCATTTCCCACTGAGTGATAGTCGCGCCGCTGCTGCGTCGCAGAGGAACGTAGCTGGTGAGATCGCGGTCGGCGACCACGACGCCGGCGGCATGCGTCCCGGCATTTCTCGCCAAGCCCTCGAGACGTTTGCCGATCTCGACCAGTTCTCGAACCGTATCATCGTTCGCATAGGTCTTGGCAAACTCGGGACTATCCTTGAGTCCCTTTTCGAGCGTCATCTTCGGCAGCGCGGGGATCATCTTTGCGATCTGGTCGACGCGTGGAAGGGGGACTTCAAGCACTCGGCCAACATCGCGCACGACGGCGCGGGCGGCCATCGTTCCATACGTGATGATCTGCGCTACGTTTCGCTGGCCGTACTTTTCACGAGTGTATTCGACGACTTCTTCGCGACGCTTTTGGCAGAAATCAATGTCGATATCCGGCGCCTCGGCACGGCTCGGATCGAGGAACCGCTCGAAGAGCAAGTCATACGTGAGCGGATCGACATGGCTGAATCCAAGTAGATAAGCGACGAGCGCGCCGCATCCGCTACCACGAGCGGTGCAAGGAATGCCTCGGCTTCGTGCAAAGCGAACAAAGTCCCAGACGATGAGAAAGTAACTGGCGAAGCCGAGCTTGTTGATGACACCCAGTTCCGTCTCCAGTCGCTCGATGGCGGAAGTGGGAGGGCTTTCCCCGAATCGCCAGCGCATCCCATCGAGACACTGTCGGCGGAGGTAATCCTGCACACTCGATCCATCAGGCGGAAGGAAGACGGGGAAATGTCGGCTGAAGTCGAGCTTGATATCGACCCGGTCGGCAAGATCCTGTGTCCGCGCGACGGCATCGGGAAACTCGGGAAACGCCTCATACATCTCGGCAGCGCTTTTCATGTAGAACTCGCTGGACCCGAGGCGTGGCCGATGCGGGTCACTTAGTTTCTTCGCGCTGTCGATGCAGAGCAACACTTCGTGAGCAGAACTATCTTCCGAACGCAAATAGCGAACGTTATTGGTCGCCACGACGGGGACTCCGACGTGGTCCGCCAACGCCATCGTGCTGCGGATTTGCTGCAATTGTCTGGGAAGATTCTGGTTCTGGACCTCGAGAAAAAACCTCTCGCCGAAGACTTGCCGATACCAGTCCGCGGTCTGAGCAGCCTCGTCGAATCGTCCTCGCTCGATCAACGTTCCGATCTCGCTCTCGGCTTCGCCGGACAAAGCCAATACGCCTTCTCGACATTCTTCGAGTGTCGCACGATCGACGCGGGCGACATCACCGTCGGCCCCGTCGAGTGCCGCGAACGAAGCGAGCTTCACGAGGTTCTGAAATCCAACGCCGTTCTGAGCCAGCAGTGTCAACCGATATGTTGGGACGACAGTGGTTGCCGACGTTGCCGACCATCCCCCAGGCGCGACGGTTGCCTTGTATCCCAGGATCGGCTTAATCCCATGTCCTTTGCAGACGTCGTAGAACTCGATCGCGCCATAGAGATTGTCGGAATCGGTCAGCGCTAAAGCATTCATGCCGAGCTCTTTGGCCCGCGCGACCATCGGCTCGATCAGGTTGGTTGCCTTCAGCAAGCTGTAATGACTGTGACAGTTAAGGTGAACGAAAGGCTGATCACTCATCCTGAGCGAAGCTCCTATGACGGTTTCGAGGGTTGTGTCCATGGGGACCGCCATCCGTTAACTTATCATCCATACGTGTTCCGATCTACTCCGCTCCTTCGTCGCGAGTCTGCCTTCGATAGCCAAAAAAATGGGGGAAAGATTCCCTGCTCGGCTAGAATGGCACTTCATCGAAAGAGACCGGGCAACTTGGTTCTTCGTTCGGTCAATGCTCTGGCCCGCTGGAAGGAATAAGCGATGATCCTGGCGACATGGAATGTCAACTCTGTCCGCGTCCGCGAAGAGCGATTGATTCGCTGGCTGAGCAGTCGGCAGCCCGACGTCGTCTGCTTGCAGGAACTCAAGTGTCTTGATGAAGAGTTCCCATCAGAAACGGTGCGATCGCTAGGCTATCACGCCGCCACCTTGGGTCAGAAGAGCTACAACGGCGTGGCGATTTTAGCGAGAACTCCTTTGGCCGATATCCGGTCGGGACTTGGCCAAAAGGATTTGGATGCTGAGTCGCGGCTGTTGTCGGCCGTCGTGGAAGGGGTTCGTGTCGTTTGCGCGTATGTCCCCGCAGGGGGCGAAGGAACCCGCTCGCCGAAATACAGTTTCAAAATCCGCTGGCTCCATGCGCTCATTGAATTGATTGAGAGAGAAAAATGGGTCAAGCAGCCGATGATTCTGTGCGGCGACTTCAATATCGCCCCCACAGACGCAGATTTATCTGTCCCAGAGAAGTGGAGAGAATCCGCGATTCATAATTCTGAACTGGTACAAATTTATCACGACCTTTTATCGTTGGGGCTGACCGATAATTTTAGACAGCATAATACGGAGGGGAACCTCTATACATGGTGGGACTATAATGACCTTTGTTATCATCGTAACGAAGGTCTTCGTATCGATCATATCTTAAGTCCGCAATCACTGGAGGATCGTTGTTACCGCTGTTGGGTTGATTGGGAAGAAAGACGAGGAGAGAAACCTTCCGATCACGCGCCGCTGCTGGCCGACTTTGATTGGAAGGGAGCACGACAGCGGATCGACGTCGGAACGCCGTCGGAAAAGTCGGCAAGCCAGCGAAGTTCTTTCATCGCACCTGATGATGTTCAGTTCGGAGAGGAGGCGGGTCGAGCATTCGTTCGCTCACTCTTTCCCGATCTGGTTCCCGACGCCGTCGCCGGTCCGGTCGTGGTTCGATTTCGATCCGGACACGAGGAACCTCTCCGCTGGAACTACTTCCCCGCTGGAACAAGAGAATGGCGAATCGTCGGTAGTGATGCGTGGTATCCCGCGCCGCGCGGGGATGGTTGAGCAGCGAGCGAAGGATCATCATTCATGGGGCACACCTTTCTGCTAGCAACCTATTTGCATCAAATGAGCCCGTTTCTCTGGGAGATCATGCCCGGCATCGGAATTCGATGGTACGGCTTGTCGTATCTAGCCGGGGCGCTCATCGGCGCGGGCATCGTCATGTTTATGGCGGGTCGAGGCCGATCCAGGCTTCCGCAGTCTCTGGTCGTCGAGTTCGCCTTCAATGTCCTGATCGGCGCTTTTGTCGGCGGACGGCTGGGCTTTTGTCTTCTCTACGAGCCGAAACTGTTGGGCTTCATTGATGAGTTTCCTTACTGGGGGGTCCTTGCGATTCAGCAAGGGGGGATGGCAAGTCATGGGGGCATGATCGGGATGTTGGTTGCCATCGTTTTGTTCGCCCGGAAGCACCACATTCCGCTTTGGCAATTACTCGATGTGACCTGCCTCGTGGGACCGATCGGTGTCATGCTGGGGAGAATGGCCAACCTCATCAATGGTGAACTGTACGGCCGGGCCTGCTCGGCGGATCTGTCGTGGGGCGTGAAGTTTCCGAAGGAGATCTATACTTGGGAGCCGGACCAGATGAAACAGTTGGCCCCGATTGCCGAGATGGTCGGCATCGAGCCAGCGGCATGGCTAACTTGGCTCAACGATCCAGAACGGTTCTCCGCGTTCATCTCGGCGGGGATATCAAAAATGCTGGACGCCATCGAACATCATTCTCAACCGGTTGCCGCCGCCATCGAGCCGATGCTCACGGCCCGGTATCCCTCGCAACTTATTCAAGCGGTCCTTGAAGGCTTGCTCGTCTTTGTCATCCTGGCCTTGTTGTGGTCCAGACCCCGAAAGCCGGGCGTTGTGAGTGCGGTATTCGTTTGTTTGTACGCCATCGCACGAATCATTGGTGAGCAATTTCGTATGCCCGACCCAGAACTGGGCTTTGAACTTTTTGGTCTGACGCGCGGTCAGGAATTGAGTTTCATCATGCTGATGATGGGAATTGCTCTGTTGGTGTACACGGCCCGACGATCGGTTGACAAAGAACCTGCCTGGATCGGTCCGACGTTACCGGGCGCTGCCGATCATGGTGAACCCTTCACGCAATAGAGTTTCTCGACGCCACGCAAGAGAAGTCGATCGCCCGCGATTGCCGGCGACGCCCAGAACGTATCCTCCAACTTGTTGGTGCCGACAAGATCAAAGGATCGGCCTCCTCGAACGATGAACGTTCGGCCCTCTTCATCAAGGATGTAAAGCTTGCCATCCCACACGAGCGGCGACGCGACGATGTTTCGGGCCTCGGGGAGTCGCTCGCGATAGATCCGCTCTCCAGTCTTAATGTCGTAACAATTGAGAAACGAATCGTTCGATGTATAGAGTTCTTCGCCCAGCACGACAGGTGACGAAAGACCAGGGCCCGACTTTAGTCGTGACCAAGGGATCTGATCGGTTGTCTTCACACCTTTGGGAGGCGTGATATCGCCATTTGCTCCTGCCTTGACAGCCAACAGCGGCGCGGGGCTGAGCGGGCCGTTATTTCCCAGAAATAGATAGTCTTTGTTTGCAACAGGCGTGGCGGCAAATCCTCCGACGATTCCTCCCATTTCCCAATAGATCGAGCCATCCGCGGGGTTGTAAGCGTAAACTCGGCTCTTCCCACAAGCGATGAGTTCCGTTCGATCGGACCGCTGCCAAAGATAGGGGGTGCTCCATGATGTTCCGTTTGCTCGCTTGGCTCGCCAGACTTCTTTGCCATTGGCTCCATCGAGCGCGACGAGGAAAGAATTCTCCTCGTTGTAACACTGCACGACGACTTTATCGCCGACAACGATCGGCGAACTTCCCGTCCCCAAGCCGCTGGTCATTTTGTAAACACCGAGGTCTGCTTCCCATTCGGTCTTGCCATCATGATCCGTACAGAAGAGTTTCCCGATCGAGCCGAAGTAGGCGTAAACTCGCTTTGCGTCGACCGCGGCGGTCTCGGTTGCGAACGTATTGGATGGGTGTGTGGGCAAGCCCGACTTTTGCTCGGCCAACTTATTGGTCCAGAGAGGCTTGCCTGTCTCGAGATCGTAACAGTGAAGTTCCCAGCGAAAGATGGTCTCCGGAGGCTTCGAGTCGCCGAACATCGATCGACGATCGGAGGACCCTTCGGTCATCTTCATCGGCTTGCCACCGTCTGGAGAGACGGCGGAGGTCACGAAGACTTTCCCGTTGACAACGACCGGCTGGGACCAGCCCGACCCAGGAACGGGAGTCTTCCACGCGATATTGGTCTCTTCATTCCAGATCGCTGGCAATTCCGGACTCGACGATTCGCCGCTGCCGGTTGGTCCACGAAACTGTGACCAGATAGGACGGTCGGCCGACCCTTCGGGCGCCGCCATGAAGAACGACAGTAGGACGATTGAGACGATCGACATGGTCATCACTCCGACAGGCAACACAAAGAAAAACGCTATCCAGAGGGTAGAGCGGTTCCCCGCGTTGTCAATGATGAAGTCTCATGATCGAGGTTTCCACCAGGAAAGTCGCGATCGTCTCTTGGTCTGTCTGCCCGTCGAAACGTGCCGGCGATTCGCGATGACTCGTTTCAGAAAAGATGGGGCAAAGCCCTTCGGAGATAGTTCAGGCCGCTGCCGATTGTGGCGACGAGCATCGCACCGTTGGTCGTATCACGAACCCATCGGGGCCAATCGGCGCCGGACGCCAACCACTCTTGGTCAAACATGACGAACAAATAGAGGAGAGCGACGCACTGCAATACCATCTTCAATTTTCCGAGCAGGTCCGCACCGAAGGAGATTCCCTGCTCTTCCAGAAAGCCTCTTATCCCTGTCACTAAGAATTCCCGAGCGACCATCGCGGTCACCATCCAAGGTTCGATCCCCGCATCGGGTTCTCGCAGGAAATAGGTGAATGCCCCGCATACAAGAATCTTGTCGATGAGTGGATCATACATTCGACCAAAGGAAGAAACTTGATTCAGGCGACGCGCAAAATATCCATCAAGCCAATCGGTCACCGCCGCGACTGTGAAAAGGACGATCGATGCTCGCCAGGCGCGAATCGAGATTGCGTAAAAAAGAACGAACGACAAAAGCAACCGTAACGTCGTCATCTGGTTGGCCAAGCTCGAAAGGCTCGGCTTCGGTTTCTCGGTACTCGATAGGTTCACGGTAGGTTCAATTCCCCTCACCAAGGCTTGCCCACGGCCTCGGCCACCAGATCGTACTCGATCGTGTCGATGATCCGAGCCTTGACAAACTGGCCTGGGGTCAGTGACTTACCCGTGACAAACGTGATCGTATCGATTTCCGGCGAATCTCCCGTGGTCCGCGCGACCCAAGAGTCAGGTTCTTCGGGATCGATCTCATCGATCACCAACGTGATTTTCTTACCGATCTTCGACGCCGCATGATCGAACGCAACCTGCTGCTGCACCGCCATCAGCCGATCCCGCCGTTCGGTTTTAACTTCTTCGGGGAGATGGCCGTCAAGCTTGACGGCGGGCGTCCCTTCCTCGTGCGAGTACGTGAAAACACCCGCCCGTTCGAATCGAGACTCACGGATGAACTGCTCGAGTTCATCGAACTGCTCGTCTGTCTCACCTGGAAATCCAACGATAAAGGTCGTTCGCATCTCCAGGCCCGGCCACCGGCCACGCAACATCCCAAGAATCTTTTCGGTTTGTGACCGATTATGTCGGCGTTGCATCCGTTTAAGTACTCGATCATTGATATGTTGAAGTGGCATATCAAGGTAGGGAACAACTCTTTTTGAATTGGCGAATAGATCGATTAACTCTTCATCCATATGTTCAGGATAAGCATAAAGAAACCGTATCCATTCCAAACCTTCCACCCGGTCAAGAGCCTTGATCAAATCCTTGAGCCGAACCTCTCCGTAATAATCTTTGCCGTAATATGTTGTATCTTGCGAAACAATAATCAGTTCGCGAACGCCATCCCGGACGAGTTCTTCTGCCTCGCCGATGACCGTTTCGATGGGCTTGGTAACGTGTTTCCCCCGCATCTTCGGAATCGCGCAGAATGTACACGTTCGGTCACAGCCCTCGGATATCTTCAGGTACGCGTAATGAGCAGGCGTCACGCGAAGACGTGCCGTATCATCCAGAGCCTTGATCGGTACCGGCTTGAAAACTGTTCTCTGCTCGGTGGCACCATTCATAAACCGGTCGGCGACCCGAGCAATCTCTTCTCGCCCGAACACTCCCACGGCATGATCGACCAGAGGAATCTCGCTGATGATCTGCGGACCCATGCGCTCGGCCAAGCACCCCGTGACGATCACACCACCGACCTTCCCTTTCTCCTTGAGGTCGGTCATTTCTCGAATGACCGCTTTCGACTCTTGTCGGCTGGATTCAATGAACGCGCAGGTGTTGACGACCACCATGTCGGCACCGTTGGGATCGGAAACAGGAACGTAACCCTCGGCCGACAAAATGCCCAACATCCGTTCCGAGTCGACCAGATTCTTGGGACATCCCAAACTCACAAACGCGAACGTCCCCTTCGGCTGATCAGAGGGAGAGGGGCTATTGTTCGTCGCCTTCTTAGTCACGATGATCCAACTCCCGCTTCATTCACTTCCAGAACAAATCGCTTTGCTGACGCTCCGTCGTCATGTCGGCAAGATCCCTCTACTTCGGATGATTGCCGACCACCGCCTCATACCCTCTCATTCTATAGATGTTCCGCTCCCCACTCCGTCCCCAGCCGGGGCCCAGCCGCCGATCGGCTCGATTTGCGGGAGAATTTGATGTCAGGGGGACGGATTGTGTGCCTTGGGTGGGTCAGGTCCTTCCAAAGCAGGCATATAGCGGAATCGTTGAGGAATGAACTCGTCGAGACCTCGCTCGACCCACGTCAGCGGGGCCAAAGGCTCATTTCGATCGAGTTCGCCCCGTCGCCGTGCAATGATTTTCACGAGCTGTTCGACCGAAGCCCGCGATGCTCGGTCCTGGAGCCTGCTCGCGGCCCGAGCCCCCATCAAGCCCAGTCGGCTCTTCAACTCGATCGTGACTTTGGGCGATGACGCGTCGACATGCAGATCCTCGGCAATCAGTCTCCGGGCCTGCTTCTCGTAGCCGACCACCGCCAGGCGCCCCGCCGGGTCAAGCTCCTTTGCGTTGGCGAATAACAGATCAACAGTTCGACGACATCGCTGCGACCAAGTAAGACCCGTCGGCAAACGACGCCGATAAATGACATTCTCGGGTACCAAGCCATCCGCCTCGAGAACAACATCGTCCTCCGTCGGAGGTGATAGTCGAAACGCGGGAAACCCTAACTCACCTAGTTGGCTTGGAACATAGGCAACAACGATATCGTCGGGGCTGTCATCAAGTAACTTCTCGACATTTGTATCCTCCGCGACAAAGAAGTACGGCGGAACAGGCCCAGCCAATCCTCGTTGAACATAGCCGACTCTCGGCAACTGCAAAAAGAAGACGAACTGCTCACCCACCAGTAGATTCTTGCCTCGTCCTTCACTCTCTAATCGCTGGCAAAAAGAAATATTGGCGCGGTGATCGGCTCTATACTCGAGGCTCCTCTCGGGAATCCCCCAGCCACGGGCAACCTGCGGATCCATGGGAATCAACCATCGTCCGTCCAGGTTCGATAGATTGAAGAGAATCCAAGCCGATAGAATTACCTTCGGAATAATCGACCCTCGTCCCCACCACCGCGTCATCGGCAATACGAGCGAGTAAATCAAAAATGGTAGTGTCATAATCAAGTACCGTGCTTCAAACGCCGTGGCCAACACGGCCGTATAGGTAACCAACTGGAGGATTCCGCCGACGATATAGAAAGGATGCGGCCGCCAACAATCGTTGAGAAATGTACCCTCTCGCCGGACCGTTCGAAACCAGTAAAGACCCATGAAAAGCGATGCCGCAAGAAGCAGTGCCAGTTCGGGAGTCGACTGTAACCAAAGAATAATATCGAAGAAGAATCGAACGCGACTCTCCGTATTGCCGGCGGCAGCGACAAAGGTATACTCCGCGAGCACCACCAAACCGCTCACCATCAGATGACGCCCATCAGCGCGGCTCAGAGATTGTCGCGACGAGATCGCAAGCAGGATCGTCAACCCTGAATAAAGGCCAATCGATGCAGGAAAGAGAAACGCAGAATTCTTAATTAAGAATGCCGGAATCGACGCGATCGCACTGGCGGTCAATCTCCTTTTCTCCAGCAGAACGAAACTTGGAATCAGGGCTCCAAGCATCGCGACGTCCATGCTCGGCAGTTCCGTCTGTACATACATGATCGGAATCGTCCCGAGCACAATCCCCGATAAAAGAGAGCCGATCGTTCCGACCAATGGAAGCATTAACCAAACGACGAATCCCCCAGATAGACTCGCCGCCAGAAATATCCCAACATGAACAAGAGGGAGTGTGAAGTTCGGGCCGCCGAAACTCATCGCCAAGGCAAGCATTCCCGGCAACGCGGAAGATAGATAGTTTCTTGGCCCGCCGACGGAACCATGTTGCTCGGCCGCCAATTTACGGTAATTGAATTGATGATCGACGAGATAACTCGCCTCCTCCCACCAACCGACATGCTCGACATAGGGAGGTGACCAGAGATATTCCCATCGTCCGATCAGAAGGGCCGTCAACCATATCAACGAAAAGAGAGCCGCGACTGCCAAACGACGCCTATAGGCGAGGTCAGCAACCCCAATATCGTCATCCTTGGCCGATCGGAGCTGCATGACTCGCGGTCCTTTATCATCACGAATTCTCGATCGTGAAATGAACTCGTCACAGCGGCCTTTCACAATGAAGTCATTGCGAGAGATCTGCGTTTGGCTTTTGCCACTCGCTGAGGAGTGATGCTCGTTCTTTGTTACCAGGATCGAGGTCGACCGCTTGCCGAAGGAGCGAAATGGCTCGGCCGGGGCGGCCGAGTTTTCGATATGCCTCGGCCAGTGAGCCCAACGTTTCGGGTAACTGAAAACGAGGTTGCCACGCGGTGTAGATTGAAAGCTTCATTTTCATTTCCAATGATGATATTGGATGGGTCAGGTAGTAGGTAACCGGATTGTCCGCGATACTCCAGAGACGATATCGATA
Organism: bacterium; assembly: GCA_019753235.1. Taxonomy (GTDB): domain Bacteria; phylum Planctomycetota; class Planctomycetia; order Kolteriales; family Kolteriaceae; genus JAIELF01. The sequence goes on along the minus strand of JAIELF010000012.1, from coordinate 1,759 downwards.
CTCTGGTTGATCGATATTCATTCGAATGATCTTGACGTCGCGATTCTCTCTCGGTGGTGACGAGTCCCATGGCTCGTACAAAGCTGTTCGGCCCTCGCCGATCGGGATCTGCCAGTACTGTCGGCCATTCCAGCCAACAAGGTCATAAAGTAGCACACCTACAATCTGCATCGCTACCGACCAGCACCAAGTGCCGCGGTAGAGCCAACGAGTCGAGCGCCGTTTTTGAATCGACTCATAGATGCTAGCGAGACCCAGGCAGAGAACCGCTGTCGTGTCAACGATCGGTCGATAGCCAAAGGTCCATCCCCCCCACCAATCGAAGTGAAGTCCTTGTATCACCCAGATGCTGAGAATACCCAACGATAGTGGCAATATCCATCGGGATCGCTGATGCATGGCGGTGATGATGAGTCCGATCAAACCGAAACCTAATACAGGTGAATAAATCAATAATCCTCGAGCGGGGCTTATCAATAGTCCGGTTAGCCCTTCTGCCAATGGTGTTTGAAATACACCACCACCTCCTCGAATCATGGCGATCGACTCATCTTGGGCCAGTTCTCCGAAGAACCAGATCGAGCCGTAGAGATGATGGTTGTGAATCGCCAAAAGAATGGCGAATGGAAGTCCTGCGAGGACCATTCGGCCAAGCCGGCCTCGATCGTTCCATGTCCACCAACAAGCCAGAGCGATGATCATGAGTGCGCTCGTGGCCCGGCACCAGACGGCCATGGCCCAGAAGATCCCGACGCCGTAGGCCCATCGCGGGTTTGTTTGGCTTCGACTGTATGCTTCTATTCCCGCAACAAGGAGAAGTGTATTGGGGGCGTGGCTCATGAGAAGTTGACTCGTCACACCGAAAAGGCATGTGGCAATCGCATAGGTGATGCTGGTGGCTCGAGCGGTCGCAGGCGAAAAATGGCGAAGGAGAGTGGAATGCAGAATCACAACCGAGGCGGCGGCGGCGAGAGCAGCGGCCAACTTTCCTGATAGTGCCAGCAACAAAGAGTGATCAAGAAAGCCGCCCAGGAAAAGATACAGAAGGCCCAGAAAGGGGAGCCCCCAGATGGCGGGCCCAGGAAGAAAAGTGCTGGCGAAGTAACCAACGCGCTGCGTTGGTTGAATCAGGTAGTCCGGCTTGCCTCGAAGAAGATGCCCTGAATCAATCAGTTGTCGAACGGTTTCGTCGACGATCTCTATCTTCACGTTGGTTTCACGATGATTCTCGTGGAGTGTCCAATGGAAGGCGTCAGGCATTTGTTCCCATGAAAGGAAAAGACCTTTGCCTGAAAGAATGTTCGACGCGAGTACAGAATTGATTTGGGCATCACGATAAGGCTGAAGAAATCCCGTCAGCGTATAGAGAAGGGTCAATAGGAAACCCCATCGAAGCGATTTCCAGAGACCTGGTATTGCCGACGGAGGAGTGAGCGATCGGATATCGCCAGACGATCGATGATCAGGCATCGCCTCTCCTCTTCGATGGGTATCGAACCGAAAATGAACTTTTCGAGACCAAGCGATGTGCGATCGCTCTGATGGATGATTGTACCTCTTTCGCGGAGGGGCGTAGAAGATGAAGGATGGTCATTTGCCGATGCAGAACTTCGAGAATATCTGATCGAGGAGATCATCGGTGTAAACGACGCCGACGATCTCGCCCAAAGGTTCGAGTACCTCTCGGACTAGCATCGCGACACACTCATTCCCTGCAGGAGAGGAATGGGCTTGGATCACGTCGTCGAGAGCCTGCCTC
>JAIELF010000066.1 GCA_019753235.1 bacterium | reverse complement strand
GAGTGTAGTTAGGATATCGCCCTCTTCGACCAAGCTCCCTTGCTGTTCGTGCAAGCGGTCGACGATTCCATCAAACGGAGCGTGAACCTGGGCAAAATTGAGCTCGGCCTCCGCCAGCTTGGCATTCGCCTGAGCTTTAGCCAATTTGGCCTGCAGGAGCATGACTTCGTTTTCCGAGACGACTTTGTCCTGGAAGAGCTTTTTCGTGTTGTTGTATTCGAGTTGAGCGAGCTGAGCCTCGGCCAGCGCTGCATCGAGCCGGGCTTGGTACAGCGTCGGCACGACCTTGAAAAGTAAATCCCCTTGCTTGACCGTTTGGCCCTCTTTGACCGGAATCGTCTCGAGGTAGCCGCTTTCGAGCGCTTTGACCTTGATGTGTCTTTGCGAATGAATTTGGCAGACGTATTGCTGGGTGAGAGTGACGTCCTTCGTCTCGGGTGTGGTTACCACAATTTTGTGATGCTCTTCGTGGGCGTGCTCGGCATGCTCTTCACAGGCGGTCATGCACAGTGATGCCAGTACAACGGTAGCAACGGATGAGTTCTTCGCGAGTCCCTGACGCATGAATCGCCTCTCCGGACGTCTTATGCAACACCAAGCGATCTTGCCTGGCGACGAGAGCTGGCACTGTGTCTTTTTCTGTAATCGGAACCTTTCATCGCATGGAACGGCCGATGGGGCAAGAGTCGATTTCAGTAAAGATTGTCGCACTCCTTGGGCTGGGTCGGCCCCTTGTTTGCTTTGACGTTGCTGGAGGCTGGCGGGACCAAATCGCCGGGCTTCTGAAATCTACCATCCACCTTCAGGTCAGGAGCATCTCGGAGCCTGCATCAGGGGCGACGACTCCGTCGCGATCGTTCTCAAGAGAGGATACTCACGAATTATTCGTCGGCAATTTCGCTTGGTTACATTTTAGTTGGGTGGAGAGGGAGGGGCGTCGAATAGGGGGGACGCGACGCCCCCCCATGGGCCATTCCTTCGCGAGCGCAGGACAAGAGAAAGTCGGCCGAGTTAACTTGAGGTGGAAATCGATCGCTCATCATGCTGGGAGATCTCAAGGATCACTCCCGTGGAAGAATGGCTGAACTTGCGCCGCATGAAGGTTTGGATTTGCGGATCCGGTTCCCCCTCGCCGCGAGCCAGGACGATGCAGGGATGGTTTGCCGGATTAAAGGGTTGCCCCAGTTCAAACTGGCGGAGTAGTTCTCGGAGATGCCCGGCAAAGACGCCGAAATAGGCGTAGCATCTCGTCCCGGCTGGGTTGATCCCTTTGACCAACACACACGTGTAGATGTTCCTTTCGTGCAACCTTTCAAGATAGGTCCGCGTCGTGCTGCCGGGGGGGCGGTCGTTGGACGCTTGGGAGTCGGGTTCCACTTGGATGGGTTCATCTGCTTCGAACATGATGTAGTCCTCTTGATGTTGGTTTAGAACAGGAGCTCATTTGCTCGCGTCCGCGAGCCGTACCAGCATTCATGCTGATCGAAGACCAAGGACGCGCGGGCGACGCGTCCCTGGCATCGGAACGACGATAAACTTCGCCGACCGATTGGGGAGACGATGATGATTCCGAGCACGAGCAGCGTCGCGACCTAAGCCAGCAGGGCTTGCTTAAACTCGGGACGGCTCGGGGATCGCTACTTGTCAATGATCTCGACCGTGGAGGGCTCCTTTTCGGGCTGATACTTCCTCTCGATGTCGTGCGCGATCGTCGCGATGATCTTCCGAAGGTCGGCGCGATTGCTCCTTTCTTCTTTGGCATGGGCCGAGCCCAGTCGCACAAAGTCGATACGGTCGAAGGGAAAGTTGTTCTCCTCAGTAATCACGCTCGAAGGAACGACCGGACAGGAGTCAGTCGAAGTGACCTTGCCTCGTTCCTTGTTCAATCTTTCTTGAAACGACATGCTTCGTACTCCTCGCTCGAAAAAGAGGTTTCTGTCAGAGAAGTCCCACTAGGACACTTTGGCGTTTGATGGGGCCTCCATCTCGCGTAAGGCGAAGGCCCCTGGGGTTGCAAAACAATCAACGGCTGAACCGCGGATTAGGACGAAATAATCCGCGAAAATCCTCGTCGACCAGATAGTTGCTTCGGCGAAGGATTTGCGATCCATCGCGAGGCGTCAGGACGGCCATATCGGTTCGAGGCATGCGTGCGAGCTCCTCCGGCGCGATGTTGAAGTACTCGCTCCAAGCGGTCGCCATCTTGAAGTTGTTGAATCCAAAAGTCGCGATGGCCCCCGCGTTGTCCAGAATCGTCTCCCAATCGTTGGGGAAGATTCCCTTCAACTGCGCAAGGTTCTGGTAAAAGGCCATCACCTGCACACCGTAGCCGCGCATGAGGCTGAAGAACTGCTTCAGGATGTCGAGTTCGCCGAGTTGGGCAGCTTCGTCGAGAAGAAACAGCGTTCGAGGCTCGGTCTGCTTCTCCCGATAGGACAACGCGAGCATGAGGGTCCCGATCCAAAGCCTGATGATGGCGCTATGGCTTTCCAGGCGAGAGGGAGGGATCACGAAATACAACGTCATCGGTCCGCCCGCGATCAACTCCTGCCAATTAAACGAGCTCATTGCCAGCGATGTTTGCATCGCATCGCTGCAGAGCGCTCGCAGATAGGTCCGGACCGTGGACAAGACGCACGGTCGCGTTCGATCCGAAGTGATCTGCAGATAGGCGGCAATCTCTTCCCTCGCGAACCGATGAATCGCGCCATCATTGTCGAGGACTCTTGCAAGAGCGCCATCGACATCATCGCTGCGAAGGATCTTCTGCACAGCGATGAGATTTCGATTTGAAGTAACTCGAGTGGCCAATGCGTAAGTGATGACGCCCGCTAAGAACGGCGCGGCCGTGTCGTTCCAGAACGAATCGGTTGATGCCTTTCCGGTCGACAGCATCCCAGCGATCATCTCCGCATCGACATCAATGGCCGACCCGCTTAACGAAGCGATGTCGAACGGGTTGAACTTGTCTGGGTTTTGGGTCACGACGTTGAAAGGGTCGATGACGAAGACCTTCTGGCCCATCTGCCGACGTCGCTCGGCGGTCACTTGGTAGTTCTCGCCCTTCACGTCGATCACGATGGAAGGGCCGTTGTAAGTCAGCAGCGTCGGGATCAGAAGCGACACACCTTTCCCGCTCCCCGTGGGAGCGAAGATCAGCATGTGTTCATCCCCTTCGTGATGAACTCGTTCATGGGCCGACCTCTCCGGGCGGTCACGGCGATGAAAGCCAAGGTTCGATGCTTCTCTGCGAAACCCAAGGGGAATTGACAAAAACTGCATTTTGTCGATTGGACTCTTCCGCTTCCGCGGACGAGGCTTGTCGTCGGCCGAGTTCGCTGCGATCACGGTTCTCTCCTTGATGACAATTCCAGTTGATGCTCCCCCGAGAGACGGTCTCGGGAGCGCGCCTCGCGCGACTTATGTCGCGCGAAGGCAACAAATTTCCTTTCCTTGCTCCTCGCGAAGCAAAGCAGTCGTTTTTTGGTTGCTGGTGAGGCTCATCCGAGCCAATTCAACAATCGCGTGGCGCCGCGATCTCTTGCCCTTTCGGGCAAGGAAGTGCGCCTTGGTCGAAGATGAAAAACTACATGGCCCGAGTCCTTGATTGGTCACTCAATCATTCACGCGTTGCCTTCGAAGGGAAGACTAAAAAGCGATTCATTATGATTTCGCGAGTGACTCAATCTCTGCTCGAAGTTCGATCGAAGTCGCGCACTTTTGTGGAGAGATTTCTCTTCTTCTGTTCGTCTTGATTCTTCGAAGTCGCCGCTCTCGATTCCGTTCTTGTCAGGTTGGCTTCGAGAGAGACGCCTCGTGGTCGACAGGCGCGATATGGTCGCTGGCAAGACCCATGTGGATGATCAGGGAGATGCATCAGTGCTCGATGACGTGGCTCGCTGTCCCATGAAAAATCAAATCAGCATCAATGATCGGACAAGGAAAAAGAACGGCATCAACGGATTTGCGTCGGCGACAACTTCTCAACGTCGACCCGGAAAATCTGATGTAATCGACGAAAAAATGTTCGTGGACACTTTTGCTGTTGTGGGCGAGTCAGAGGACAACACGCGAAGCATTAACCGTCATCCTCAACGATGAGGAGATTTTCAGCAGCGATCCTGTTCCCCAACAGCTTCTAAGGAAGGGAAGAATCAGCATCTCGCGAGGAGCCCACTCCTTTAGTAGGATGGGAGTCGAGAGGGAATCGGGACGGTGCGGATCGTCTCGCTTGTTGGTGACTCAGCTACGTTAACGAGGTCATACTCCATGCCGTTGTTTGATTGCGTTCTGTTTCTAGCGGGCTGCTGTTGGTCGCATGCGGATGTGACCGATGATCATCTGTTCCTGCACTTCGCCGTCGGCACGCATCCGATCGTCGAGGGAGCTTGGCGCGACACGACCGGCCGAGCGATCGCTCGCCTGCACGGGAGCCCCGCTGTCACTTCACAAGGGACGAGCGAGGCATTGGCCTTTCGCGGAAATGAAAGGCTGCTCATTGAACCCGTCTCGACGCCACTTCCGACTCTGACGCGAACCCTCTCCCTATCGGCATGGGTGCGACTCTCTTCCGTCGACCAGGATGGCGAGATCATCGGGCAGACTCAGAAGACGGGAGTGGAGCCGACCGGTTGGATGCTTGGCCACGCGGGAGACCGATGGTGTTTCTCGCTTTCCGCCGAGGGTTCCGAAGGAGGAAGGGACCGATTCATCAAGGTGCAGAGCCCCTCCCCGATCAACCCAGGAAAGTGGTACTACTTGGTAGCGACGTACGACGGACAGGCGGCTCGGCTTTATGAGAATGGAAAGCTGGTTAGCGAATCGCACGACACCTCGGGGGCGATCATTCCCGCGCCAGGGGCCGAGCTCGTGGTGGGTGGTCGTCCAGAGGGGGATGAGAAAGAATTCCTGCAGGGCGATCTTCTTGAAGTAAAAGGATGGGACCGCGTCCTCGCGCCGGCAGAGATCATGCTGGTTGCCCTACGCAATAAGAATCTCACTGAGTCAGCGCCCGCCGCCGAGCAAGAGCTCGCCTTTCTCGTCGAGCCGATTCTGCAGTTCGGCACCAAAGAGTCGATGACTTTCGTTTGCGAGACCTCGCGACCGACGAAGGTCGAGGTTCATTTCGGCAAGAACGCGCTCTTAGGGAAAAAGGTCGCGAGCGAACAACCCTCGCTGATCACGGAACTCACCGCCAGTGGGCTCGAGGTTCACTCGGAATACTTTTACCGTGTCGATGCCATCGACGAGACCGGCAAGAAGATCAGTAGCAAGCTTCGCTCATTTCAAACGGCTCCGCCGGCCGACAAGCCGTGGGCGTTCGGCGTGATCGGAGATACGCAGCGCAATCCCGAAATCACCCGTCGATGTGCCGAGGGTATCTATTCGTGTCGGCCGAACTTCATGCTTCATTGTGGCGACGTGGTCGACGACGGATTTGCCAAGAATCAATGGCTCAAGGATCTGTTCGAACCATGCAAAGAACTCATGGCGTATGTGCCGACGTTCCCCGTGATCGGCAACCACGAGAAAGACTCGCACTGGTACTATGATTACTTCGCGCTTCCGAAGCCGGAACACCGCTACACTTTCGAGTATGGCAACGCGGAGTTCTTCATGGTGGATACCAATCGGCCCTTGAAGCCTGGCTCCGAACAGTACCAATGGTTGGAGAAAGAGCTTTCTGAATCGAAAGCGACTTGGAAGATCGCCGCTCATCATCACCCTTGTTTCAGTTCAGATAACGACGATTACGGCGACCATCTTCGGGGTCGGCCGTTGGGAGGGTTCGGCTTCGGGCACCCCAACGCGAAGCACGCGATCAAACTGTATGAGAAGTACGGCGTCGACGTTGTCTTTAACGGCCACATTCATGTTTACGAACGAACCTGGCCGATCTTCGAAATGGCCGTCAATCTTAAGAAGGGTATTCGCTACATCACAAGTGGAGGCGGCGGTGGCGGATTAGAAGAACCGTCGCCTCAGCGGACCTGGTTCAGCCTGCACGTCAACAAGGCGTATCACTACTGCCATGTTGCCGTCTTCGACCGGACGATGGTTTTCAAAGCGTATGACGTCGACGGCCGACTGTTTGATTCATTCGAAATGACCAAGGCCGACGATCGATAAACGCTGACCGATCGCGCTCGATCGGGTTCGATCGGGTTCGATCGGGTTCGATCGGGTTCGATCGGGTTCAATCGAGCAGGGATCGGACTACGGGTCTACCCGTTGGGATAGGCCCAGGTCGAAGAACTGCCCTCCCTTATCTTGATGGACATGGACCGCGATGGCGTTTTTCCCCTCGCGGAAGAGCGTGCGAGCCTTGTCATCGAGCGTGATGGGGACGTACTCGGTGGCCCACTTGTCGAGCTTGATCAGCAGGGCTCCGTTGACATAGATTTCCGCTTCGTCGTCGTGGAAGACCTGCAAAAGAAGCTTTCCCTCCTTGGGTAGACTCGAAATCTCAAACTCTGTTCGCAGCCAAAGCTCTTTGGTGAGCCAAGGAGTCCGGACAGTGGCTCCCTTGAGGCCAGGCCCCCCGAAACCAGCCTCACCTTCCTTCCACATCGAGGCATCAAACGTTTCTTTCATCCAATCCTCGCTCGGGGAATCCGTCGTGAACCGCCATTTTCGCCCCTCCTTAATCGAAGCGGGGACCAGTTCCGTAACGATCGGCGGCGGGCGATGAACCCTGGTGTTCAGGTCGCGATACGTGTAGAGATCTCCTTTGATCACCTCGCGATCGTACGTGAGCAAACCATTGACTTCGATTTCAACATCCGTGAGTTGCGTGTAGACGGCGGCCGACATCCCTGGTTTGCCGCGAAGGAGATGAACCCGATCGATGAAGTCGGCATACTTCGCGACGAGTTCCTCGACGGTCTTGAATTGCTGATAGCCCCAATTGTCTTTGCCTTGCCAGGTGTGCCCCTCGATCGGCAAACCAAGCCCGCCGTACTCACCATTGACAATGGCTCGGGTCTCCTCGGCCATCGGCGACTTGGGAGGAGGATAGTGATGAATGTCGTGGATGTCGCCCGTCCGACGATCGGTCCATCCGCTCGCACTGATCACTAATCGCGACGGGTCGATCGCTTTCGCAAAGTCGGTGAGCCGGGCTGTTTCGTACTGTCCCCAGCCTTCGTTGAAGACAACCCAATGAATGATCGACGGATGGTTGTGGAGGTTTCTCATCATGGCGGCAAGCTCGGTTTCAAATTGCCGAGCCGACTGTGCCGACCGCTTGATGTCGGGAAAGCCCGGAGCGATCCGCTGATCGCCGCTGGGCATGTCTTGCCAAACCAACAGCCCCAACTTGTCCGCCCAGTAGTACCATCGGTCGGGCTCGACCTTGACATGCTTTCGGCTCATGTTGAAGCCGAGCTGTTTTGTGATCTCGATGTCGTAGCGAAGGGCCTCATCGGTGGGTGCTGTGTAGAGACCGTCAGGCCAGAACCCCTGGTCGAGCGGCCCCATCTGGAAGAGCTCTTGGTTGTTGAGCATCAATCGAACGAGTCCCGCGGAGTCTTTTCCCAAGGAAATCTTTCGCATCCCGAAATAAGTCTGGGCCGAGTCGATCGTCCCGCGGTCACTCTCGAGCTGTAGATCCAGATCGTAAAGGAACGGCGTTTCGGGCGACCAAAGGTTGGGTTGGTCGAGGACAATGTGCCCGTGAGCGGTGGGGTTCTCAGGGTCAACTTTTAGCCGGACACCCGCGGCGACCGCTTTGTTTCTCGACGGGTCCCTGGCCACTGCGTGAACCATGGCCGGTGCGGAGAGCCCCTTGATCACGACCGTGACATCTAGTCGAGAATGGTCGATATCAGGAGTGAGCTTGATCGATTCGATGGAAGTTGTCGGGACCGGTTCTAGCCAAACCGTTTGCCAGATGCCTGTCGTGGAGGTGTACCAGATTCCTTCGGGTTTGACGGCTTGTTTGCCACAGGGTTGAAAGCCTTGATCGGACGGATCCCACACCCCCACGACGATCTCTTGGTCGCCGGCCGGCCGAAGCGAGTCGGTGATATCGAACGAGAATCCGTCGTACCCGCCACGGTGCTCACCGAGGTATTGGCCATTGACCCAAACGCGCGATTCCCAGTCGACCGCTCCGAAGTGGAGCAGCACCCGCTCCTTCTTCTGCATCCACTCATCCACATTAAATGTTCGGCGATACCAAACCTCTTTTGCTTTCTCGGCCAATCCGGAGAGGGCACTCTCGATAGGGAATGGAACCAGAATCTGTTTAGAGAGCGTTTGGCCGATCGGCGGCCGTTCGCCGGGCTTGGCAACATCGAACTGCCAAAGCCCGTTCAAATTAATCCATCGGCTTCGAACGAACTGGGGCCGAGGATACTCGGGGAGGGGATGTTCGGGCGAAACATCCTTCGCCCAGCGAGTCATGAGCTTTCCTTCAATCGGTTTCCAGGGCTCGGCCGCGCCTAGTTGCCCGAGAAATGAAATCATGGCCCAAAGGCCGACCACGTTGTGTGAAAAGGACATCGAATTCCCCCGCCCGATTTCCGACCCAAGCGGGCATCTTACATCGGCACCGGCCGAATCGCTAGAGACCGACACCAACTCCCCTCGACAAGGTTGCCAGGTAGTGATCAGATCAGTGGTTGTGCCAAGTGAAAACCCGGCCGCCCCATCCGTTCGAGGATGTTTTCTTCGGGATGTCTGGAGGCGCGGAGTCCAGGCGTGGAACCGTCTATGGCAAACAAAAGGTAATACCTTGTAAATTTCTGGACTCGATCCTGTTCGTTGATATGTCGTAATATGTTACTATAAAATGATTTGTGTCATGTATGTGGTCGTAAATCTCAGGATGGCATAAACTAGTACTTAGTTGATTCTCTTTTGTCGATCGTAGCAGTGATGAGTCGTTAGGATTCGAAGGGTTCGGAGATGGAGGAAAAGATGATCGATGCGGGAGGCGACGATGCTTCCGGGTTGGGGCTCCGCTCGGCTCAGGTGTCGACAGGCCTGGTCCAGCTCTTAGATCGACTGGCGGAGGAATCGAGAGTTCCCTTCGATCGGACGAAGGCTCGCCGAGCGATCGATGAAGCGATGGAGGCTTCGCCGGGCCCGGCCGAGACGCTGGCGTCGCAGTGGTTGGCGACGGCCGCCCGCTCGATCGGCCTGCGGGTGTCGCAACATCGAACCTCGCTGAAAGAATCAGCTGCCCTTGTGCAGCCTAGAGACCCGATCGCGATCATTCGTCCCCAGTCCGAACGGCCCCTCATCATCCTGCTCGCGCAGAGCATGGGCAAAGTGAAGTATTGGGATGGTGCGGTCCAGTGGATCTCGATCGATCAATTGGCTCGCGACTTGGGCCTCTCTTCCAAGGATGAAGAGATCGATTCCGTTTTGGTCGAGGCGACTCATCCCTATCCCACCAGCCGCGAGGTGGCGTCGGCGTCGGATCAAGCTCAAGATGGACATGGTTCGCACGGCGAGCATCATGCCGAGGTTACTCCGCTTGAACGGCTGTGGGGGATGATGCGGACAGAGTCCGCAGATCTTTGGGTCGTGACGACGTTCGCCCTCGTGGTCGGTTTGTTTTCGATCGCGACGCCGATCGCGGTCGAGAATCTCGTGAACACCGTGATGTTCGGCAACGTGATTCAGCCGCTCATTATCTTGACGCTGACGCTGCTTGTTTTTCTGTTGGCCTCTAGTTCGATGCGTGCGGTTCAAGCAGTCGTCCTTGAAATCTTGCAGCGCCGCATTTTTGTCCGGGTGGTGGACGACCTCGCGTATCGAATTCCCCGTGTCAAGCGCGAGGCGTTTGATCTTGAATACGGCCCCGAAACCGTGAACCGATTTTTCGACACCTTCAACGTGCAAAAGTTTGGCACGACGCTGTTTCTTGACGGCGTCACGGTCACCATCCAAATGATTGTCGGCATGACGATCCTAGGCTTTTATCATCCTTGGCTGCTGGGCTTCGACCTGATTCTCATTGGGATGGTCGCCATTGTCGTTTTCGTCATCGGCCGCGGGGGCGTGCGTCTGGCGATCAACGAGTCCCGAGCGAAATACAACACCGCGGCTTGGCTTCAGGATCTTGCTCGCTGTCCGAACACGTTCCGCTCGGCGGGCGCTCCTGATTTCGCCTTTGAACGAGCAGACATTCTGGCAAAGCGGTACCTCGATTTTCGCAGTAAACACTTTCAGTTGCTCATCCGTCAGCTCATTTTCGTCCTATTTCTCGAAGCCATCGCCAGTGCAGTTCTTCTGGGCTTGGGAGGCTGGCTGGTGATTCAAGGGCAAATGACGCTGGGGCAGTTGGTCGCGGCCGAGCTGATCGTCACCATGATCGTTGGCAACATCGCCAAGCTTGGCAAACACTTCGAAACCTTCTTCGATCTGCTTGCATCCATGGAGAAGCTTGGCCACCTCTTCGATCTCCCCACCGAGCATGCCGACGGCCGGTACACCATTCCTTCGCGACAGGGGGTTCGGATTCAACTCTCTGGCCTGGCGTATCACTTCCCATCAAAGCATCACGGATTAGGTCCGATCACGGGGACCATCGAGCCCGGCGAGCATATTGCCATTCTCGGTCAGCCAGGCTCCGGCAAGAGTACGCTGGTTGACCTGCTCTTTGGTATGCGGACCCCCAGTGCAGGCTTCATTCGTTTGGACGGCAACGACCTGCGACATCTCCATTTGGAATCGCTTCGATGAGATGTGACGCTGGTGAGGGACATCGAGATTTTCGACGGCACCGTGGCCGAGAATATTCATGTCGGTCGAACCGAGGTTCTCGATGCCGACGTGCAGCGTGGGATCCGTGTTGCCGGCCTCGATGAAGAACTCGCTCATCTGCGATTGGGGTTATCGACGCCCCTCGTGCGAGGCAGCGGTTCCCCTCTCACAGAAAGCCAACTTTGCCGACTGATGATCGCTCGAGCGGTCGCGGGCAAACCTCGATTGTTGTTGATCGATGGATTGTTGGACATGCTTTCGCCCGAGATTCTCGACCACGTGGTGCCCGCGTTATTCGCGACCGGCGAGTCGACGACCATTTTGGTCATCACCTCTCGACCCGAGGTGATCCGTCGTTGCAATCGCACGATGTCGCTCGAAGCCGATGGTCATGATCAAGAAGCGGCGTTTTCTGCATCAGGAGGTCACTCATGACCGTTGCCATCGGTAAGAAGTCGGCCAGTCCTCCCATTTCCGGTTCGCACAGCAACCGCTCGACGCGATCGCTGCCGGCGATTCGTCTGGTCCGATCTTCTCGATATGCCTTGTTCGCGTCGCGACTGTTGGGCCTGCTTGTGTTGCTGACTGTGCTGGGTCTCTTATTACTTCCCTGGCAACAGAACATCCGCGGGATAGGGCAGGTGGTGGAGTTTTCACCGTTTGCTCGGCCACTTGACGTGCAGGCAATCATCGATGGCCGAATCGATCGGTGGGAGCCCGGCATCATTGAAAACGCCCACGTCGAAGCAGGCCAGCCGATCTTGCACATCTTGGATGTCGACCCGGACTACGAATTGCGATTGGTGGAGAACCTTCGGCTGGCGATGGAACAAGTCAAGCAGTGCGAGTCGGTCGTCCAGACGATGGAAGAGAATGTTCAAAGCGCTTACGAGTATCAGAAGCAGATGCTCAGTAGCGCTGATCAATTGATCGAGTCGGCTCGGTTGGATGTTGAAGCGAAAACGCGATACATCGAGGCGGCCACGGCCGACTCCAACTACAAAAAGCAGATTCGCGATGTTGATAAACAGCTCTTCGAAAAAGGAGGGCTCACGGCCGGCTTGGAGTACCAGAAAGCCGAGGGGGAGTACGCCGTCGCCGATGCCAAACTTCGCGTCGCGCGGAACGATTTTCAGTCGGCGGAGGCGAAACTGACGGGGGAAGGGTTCAAAAAGGAAGCAATGAAACAAGATACCGAGATCAAGATTCAGGAGACCAAGGCGAAGCTACGCAAAGAGCAAACGAACCTGCAGGCCTACCAGAAGGAAGTCCTGTACTCCCAGCGATCGCTTGAGACCTATCGTCAGGGAAAAGTAGTGACGGCACCGCGCGCGGGCCGAGTCTTCAAGCTCCATCGCAATCAGGGATTCGATTTCGTGAAGAAGGGTGATCCACTGCTGACGCTGGTCCCCGAAACCGAGCAGCGAGCCGTGGAACTCTTCATTGATGGAAACGACTTGCCTCTTCTCGAGGAAGGAAACCCGGTTCGACTTCAATTTGAAGGGTACCCTGCCGTGCAGTTCACGCCGGGCTGGCCCGAAGCGGCCATGGGAACGTTTGGCGGTCGAGTCAAGATTATCGATTCTACGGACGACGGCATGGGACGCTTTCGCATCGTCGTTTTGCCTGACGAGAACGACGTTCCTTGGCCCTCCGGCCGATTCACTCGGCAAGGGGTTCGTGCGAATGGTTGGGTATTGCTGAATCGGGTGACACTCGGTTACGAACTTTGGCGGCAGCTCAACGGTTTCCCTCCCATCATCAAGTCGGCCGAGCCGAAAGATAGCAAGGAGAAGAAATCAAAACCACCGTTGCCGAAGTAGTACCGCATGGATGTAGCTCTTCGTCGGCCACACTACGCTCTGTTATGCGCGGTTTTGCTCTATCATGGCACCGTTTCGCATTCGGCTGCTCCGCCCAGAGACAGTAAGGTTCCGCAGCTTCGTCGACCCGCGAAGGTGATTCGTTCCACCTCGCAAAAGATTCAAGAGTCTCGGCTATCTCCGTCGGGTGAATCGGCTTCGCCCAAGCCCCCCGTTGTCGACAAAGTGTTGCCCCCCATCATCCGAGAACCTGCTCCTGCGGATCCTTCGGGGAGTCTCGAACAACCGGTGATCAGCGAAGACGGGACAACGGCCACCAAGCCGGGTGAGTCGCTGACACCCTCTTGTCCCGATCCAGATATCCTCGATCAGGCGGCCGCCCTCGAGCTGCAAAAAGTGCTCGATTCGGTTTATTCGAGCTATCCGCTGCTCGAGATCGCAATTCTCGACCGCGTGGTGAAGGAAGGGGCCCAAGTCGCCGCCCTGGGCGAGTTCGATCTCAAGCTTAAAGCGGAATCGACGAGCGCGCCGATGGGTTACTATCGCAACACGCGAAACTCGGCTGGCATCGAACAGCCCCTCTGGCAAGGTGGTAATGTCGATTTCGGGTACCAGTCGGGACTGGGTGTGATCGAGCCGTGGTACGGGTTTCGTCAGACCAACGACGGAGGAACGTTCAAAGCAGGCATTTATCAGCCCTGGCTTCGTAACTTTCGCATGGATGATCGCCGAGCCGAGCTCTTCAAAAGGCAAGTCGATCGAAATTCGGTCGAGCCCTTCATCCAGGTTGAGTTCCTGACCTTCATTCGCGATTCCTCTATTGCGTACTGGGGATGGATCGGTGCGGGACGAGTGCTGGAAGTGAATCGCCGACTCCTCTCCCTAGCCGATCAGCGAACGGACGCCATCGCGGAAGCATTCCGCGTCAACCGCGTGAACAAACTCCTGGTCGATGATAACCAGCGATTGGTCGTTGGCCGAAAGGCCAAGGTGGTTCAATCGGAGCAGAAAGTTCGCGAGGCGGCGATCAAGCTTTCGCTCTTCCTGCGAACGGCCGAGGGACGTCCCTTCATTGCCCGGGCGGATCAGTTGCTTCCCTTTCCCGATCCTTCTAGTCGCGAGCAAGAATCGCTTGCCCAGGATGTCGCGATGGCGATCGAGCGACGACCCGAACTGCGTCAGCTTCAATTCGATCGGCAACGTTTTGAAATCGAATTTGACCAGGCCCGCAATCTCTTCATGCCACAACTCGATTCGTTTATGAACCTCCGACAGGGAGTCGGAGCGCCCAACGATCCGAATAAGAACGACAAGGGGCCCTTTGCGATCGAAGCGGGCATCATCTGGTCCACGCCTTATCAACGGCGCAAGGGCCTAGGCAAAATGCAAGAAGTTCGCGGCAAGCTGAGTCAGATCAATTTCAAGATTGGTTTTCAGCAAGACAAGATCACGAGTCAGGTGCAGACCGCCGTCAACAGCTTGCAACGCGCGTACGAGCGCGTGCAACTTGCCCGTGAAGCGGTTCAGCTTTCCGAGGAACTTGCCGAGGCCGAGCGTGAGCGATTCCGGCGAGATCGATCCGACCTGCTTGATGTCAACCTGCGAGAGGACGCCGTCGCGAATGCTCAGATTGTCGAGATCGAGGCTCTGTTCGATTACTTTGTGGCCGATGCAGATCTCCGCTTTGCCCTGGCCAGTGACGTCGAACGGATCGCCAGCCGAAGCGTTTGGGCAGGCGACTCCCCCAATCCTTAACCCACGGTTCAGGTCCGATTCTTCCCGGAAAACCCTCTCATTTTAAGCCTCCAAGCTTGTTTATTTGGTGCTCTGGGATCGATGGAAGGGCCCTGGCGGAACGGATGCGACTTTTTCATGCTCGATCCTGCTGGGCGGGCTGTGTAGGGTAAGCCTGAACGAAAAACGGTCGTGACGAAAATAGGTATGTCTATCTCCGGTTTGGGAGGGTGAATGGAGCTCTTCAAGAAACTGCTCGTCGCCAATCGTGGTGAAATCGCCATCCGCATCATGCGCGCGGCCAACGAACTTGGGATTCGAACGGTGGCGGTCTTCAGTTATGAAGACCGTTTTGCTTTGCATCGCTTTAAAGCCGACGAAGCCTATCCGATCGGCGTCCAAGGCGAACCGATCAAGTCGTACATCAACATCCGCGAGATCGTGCAAGTCGCGAAAGCTCACGACGTCGACTGCATTCATCCGGGGTACGGCTTCCTCTCGGAGAATCCCCACTTCGCCAAGGCGTGTCTCGAAGCCGGCATCACCTTCATCGGACCCACCGTCGACATCCTTCACAAGCTCGGCGACAAGGTTGAAGCTCGCAAGATCGCGCAGCAAGCCGGTGTCCCGGTTCTGCAAGGAAGTGATGAGCCGATCAGCGATGTCGATGAAGCAGTCGCGCTGGCGACCAAGCTCGGCTTTCCGGTGATCCTAAAGGCAGCCCACGGTGGCGGCGGTCGCGGCATGCGCGTGGTTCGACGAGCCGAGGATCTGCGAAACAATATTGAGACCGCTCAGCGTGAATCGAAACAAGCCTTCGGCAGCGACTCGGTCTTTATCGAGAAGTTCATCGAGAGAGCTCGCCATATCGAGGTTCAGCTTCTCGGCGACAAGCACGGCAACCTCTACCACCTCTACGAGCGAGATTGCTCGGTACAGCGTCGCCATCAAAAGGTGGCGGAGATCGCGCCCGCTCCGAATTTGGAACCGGCCGTCCGCGATGCCATCTGCGAGTCGGCCGTTCGCATCGGGCGAGAAGTTCGTTACGAGAATGCCGGCACCGTCGAGTTTCTGCTCGATAAAGACACAGACCAGTTCTTCTTCATCGAAGTGAATCCACGCATTCAGGTCGAACATACCGTCACCGAGGAAGTGACGGGGATCGACATCGTCAGCCGACAGATTCTCATTGCCGCCGGCGCGGCGCTCGATTCGGATGAGGTTCGTCTTCGTTCTCAAGATCAGATCAAGACCAACGGCTTCGCGCTGCAATGCCGAGTCACGTCGGAAGATCCTGCGAACGGATTCATTCCCGATCACGGACGAATCCTTCATTACCGCAGTCCAGGCGGGATGGGGATTCGCCTCGATGCGGGGAACGCTTACGCCGGCGCGATCATCACTCCATTTTTTGATTCGCTTCTCGTGAAGATCACGGCCAAGGGGAATCGCTTTCCCACGGCGTGTCGGCGCATGGAGCGGGCTTTGGCCGAGTTCCGCGTTCGGGGCGTGAAAACCAATATTCCGTTTCTACTCAATCTGGTGCAGCATCCTGAATTCATCGCCGGCGAGTTCACCACCCGGTCATTGGATGAGAAGAAAGAACTCTTCGACTTTAAGCCTCGACGGGACCGCGCGACCAAGCTTCTCAAGTATCTTGCCGAGGTAACGATCAACGGTCACCCCGAAGTTCCGAAGGGGGGAGGGAAGAACGCTCGGCGAATCGCGGCGCCGGTCCCCGATGTCAACTTGGCGGAGGCTCCTCCTCGTGGGACCAAGCAGATCCTCGATGAAAAGGGGCCCAAGGGTCTCTCGCAGTGGGTCCTTGACCAGAAGAAATTGCTGCTGACCGACACGACCATGCGCGACGCGCATCAGTCGCTGCTGGCCACGCGCATGCGAAGTTTCGACCTGCTTCAGATTGCCGACGCCTACGCGAGGCATCATGCCGATCTATTCTCGCTCGAGATGTGGGGCGGAGCGACTTTCGATACCGCGATGCGATTCCTGTACGAGTCTCCTTGGCAGCGTTTGGCCGACCTGCGAGCGAAAATTCCCAACATTCTTTTCCAGATGTTGTTTCGCTCGTCGAATGCCGTCGGGTATGCGACCTATCCCGACAACGTCGTGAGAACGTTCGTCAAAGTCGCGTCAGAAGCCGGGATCGATGTCTTTCGTATTTTCGATTCGCTGAACTGGATCGAGAATATGCGTGCTCCGATGGAAGCGGTTCTCGAGTCGGGCAAGGTTTGTGAGCCGGCCATCTGCTATACCGGCGACATCCTCAATCCCAAACGAACCAAGTACACACTGAAATACTATGTGGACCTGGCCAAAGAGATGGAACGCTTGGGGGCGCACATCCTGGCCATCAAGGATATGTCGGGTCTGTGTAAACCACACGCCGCGAGGCTGCTCGTCCATACGCTGAAGCAAGAGATCGGTATCCCCGTTCACTTTCATACCCACGACACCGCGGGCGTGCAGACATCAGCGATCCTCATGGCGGCAGAGGAAAAGCTCGATATTGCCGACGGAGCGGTCTCGTCCATGTCGGGGCTCACCTCTCAGCCAAGTTTGAATTCGCTGGTGGAATCGCTTCGCTTCACGCCGCGCGAAACCGGGCTTGATATCGACAGCCTCAATCGGACCAGCGACTACTGGGAGAAGGTGCGCGATTTCTACGTTCCGTTCGAGACCGACATGAAGACCTGCACGGCCGAGGTTTATCAGTCGGAGATTCCCGGCGGCCAATACACCAACCTGATGCAGCAGGCTCGATCGCTGGGGCTCGGCGATCGTTTCCACGAAGTGCAGAAGGTCTACGCGCAGGTCAACGAGATGTTCGGCGACATCGTTAAGGTGACGCCGACCAGCAAAGTTGTCGGCGACATGGCGATCTTCATGGTGACTAACAATCTTACTCCCGAACAGGTTCTCGACCCGGCCCGCGATCTGGCGTTTCCGCAGTCGGTGGTCGGTATGTTTGAAGGAAACCTCGGCCAGCCTCCGGGGGGATGGCCCGCGGAATTACAGCGAAAGATTCTGCGGGGCAAAACGCCTGTGGTCGATCGGCCCGGGGCCAACTTGCCGGACGCGGATCTCGAGACGGAGGCAGAGAAGGTCGGCAAAATTCTCGGTCGGCCAGCGACATCCGAAGAGGTGATGTCCTCGGTCCTCTATCCCAAAGTGTTCAAGGATTTTGCAGAGTTTCAGGCCGAGTACAGCGACCCGTCGGTCCTTCCGACTCACCTGTTCTTCTACGGTTTGGAGCCGAACGAAGAGGTCGCCATCGACATCGAGAAAGGAAAGATGCTGCTCATCAAATTGACGGCTATCTCACATCCTCATGACGATGGAACCCGCAATGTCTTTTTCGAACTCAACGGTCAGCCTCGCGATGTTCGCGTTGTCGACAAGTCGCTGGCGATCGAAGTTCGTAAGCATCCGAAGGCCGACCCTGATCATCCCAAACAGATCGGCAGCCCCATGCCCGGAATGATTTCGGGCGTCGCCGTCAAGGCGGGTGAACCCCTTGCCAAGGGACAGAAGATTCTCACCATCGAAGCGATGAAGATGGAGACGATTCTCTATTCGGACCGTGATGGGATCGTGAAGGAACTTCTCGTGAAGCCGGGCGATAACGTGCAAACGGGCGATCTTGTCTTGTCGCTTGAGTAGCGACCTTTACCAGCCGGCCCGTTCGATGTCGTAAAGATGGATGGGGGCATCTTTCTTTGCAAAGAGCCCCCCACCCAGCGAAACGAAATCTTTCTTCAATCGCTGCGCGTACCAATCGCGCGATCGGAGATGGACCGAGCCGTCGGTCGTCGTCTGATCACATACATTCTTCCAATCGCGATCGGTGACGACTTCAAGGTAAAGAGCCCATCGTGTCAAGCGAGCGAGATTGGCGATCCCCTTCTGCGCGTCTTTTGCCGACAAATACTGCAAGACCCCCTGACAAACGACGAAATCAAAAGGATCGGGACTCTCAAATTGGGTGACGGATCCGCGCGTCCACCCCTTCGTTCGGCAAAGATACGGACTGAATTCGACGCCGGTGTACTGAGCGCGCGGAAAGTGCCGGGCAATAACCGCTTGCCAGTAGCCGAAACCGCAGCCCATATCGAGTACCGAATCAACAGGGACATACAGATACTTGAGGTACGAACAGACGAAGCGGCCCAGCCGATGAATCTCGCGCTGGCTCGTGACTTGCCGAGCCGGGTCCTTGTAGAAACGCCGATAGTACGCTTCATCGAACTTCGATTCGACCACAGGATACTCTCAATCTGACGACTCTCTTCCGGGCCCGCACCGGGCGAGCCTTTCTCCCCCTGTCTCAAGATAAGCGGCGACTTTGTTCAGGCAACATTGATGACGCTTCGCGTTCTGGGAATCGGGGGGAACTTATCGCGTCTCGCTTCATCAGAAACCGAAGCAGTTTCTCAACGCTGAGCTATCCTTTGCGAGAGATGGTTCGAAGTGATGTCACGAGATTCCTTTTCTGTTCTTCTCGACAACAAGTCGGGTCAGGTGAATGACCAGTGGGCGAGGTCCCCGTTCTTCCTCCAGGGACGAAGGCGGGAAAGCGTCGCTTTGCGTGATCGCCGATGGGTCGCTCAACATTTCGTCGGCTCTTGTCACCGATAGTCAACAAAGGCGAAGAGATCAACGATGGCTAGCACGCTGCAATTGACAAACTTGAAGTTACCGACTCTTCCGGTCGCGGCCATGAAGGTCCTCGAACTGGTGCAGGATCCGGATGTCGATGTTCAATCGCTTGGGAAGGTGATCGAGTATGATCCCGCGATGGCGGCTCGGCTAGTTCGATTGGCCAACAGCTCCCTCTTTGGTCTCACGCGGGAGATATCCAGTGTACGTCAGGCGCTCGTGATCCTCGGCCTTCGGACGGTGAAACTTGCAGCGCTGTCGTTCACGTTGCTTGAAACGCTTGTAGATAAGTCTGGGAAAAATTCGTTGGCCCACTGCTGGCGTTCCATTATCACCAACGCCATGGCCAGTCGGCTGCTGGCGCCACTCTTCAAGATCGACCCAGAAGAGGCGTTCCTAGCTGGTCTGATGCAAGATATCGGCGGGTTGATTTGCGCCCAGAGTTTCGGTCCGAAATATCTGGAGTTCGTTGAAAAGGCAAAGGAAGAATGCAATCCGGATATCTCAATCTATGAGCAAAAAGAGTATGGATTCACGCACACCGATGTCAGTGTGCAACTCCTGGAGCACTGGCGATTGCCCAGCCGAATTATTGAAGCGGTTCGGGAACATGAACAAGTCGATTTGAAGGTCGCTCTGGAAGAGAAGCGACAAGAGCTATCGCTGGTCCTTGCGACTTCGGATGCGATTACCAGTTTTCTGCTCAAGCCGTCAACGGAACATTTGGATCGATTTGTCATCGTTGCCGATGGCTTCGGCGACTCGGCATCCGAGATCGACAAGTTCGTGCAAAAGCTCGAGATGCAGGTCGACGAAATGGCCGAGCTATTGGAATTGAAGCTTCCCAGCGGCGTCAGCTACGAAGACGTTGCCGCGAAGGCACGCGAGCTCTCGAAAGATCTTCGCGTGGAAGGACGCGAGCAGCTCCCCTTGCGGGTTCGTCAAGAGCTGGCTCGATCTCAGCGGGAGAATAGCTGCTTGGCCCTGGTTCTTCTCCGAGTGACGACTGCTTCCCAGCTTGCAAAAGCAGGGCACAACGATGAAGCGGAGAAGCTTCAGCGAAGCGTCGCCCGCATGTTGCAAGAGATCACGCGAGAAAGCGACGCTTTGTTTCGGCTGAACCTAAGCACCTTTTGTGTATTGGCGACCAGTACGCCCATGGAAGGGGTTGAAACCATGGTTCAACGGTTGATTCCGAAACTTCAGAAGGCAACGGTGACGCTCGACGGTCAGGAAGTTCCTGCTAAATTCGCGTTCGGCGTGGTGGTTCGAAGCGAGTCGGCACCGGCCGACGTGAATGTCGAATCCTTCTTGCTTAAAGCCAACGATAATCTCGCCGACGCGGTGCAGAAGGGCGAGTTTCTCTCTGCGACGACCTTGTAGCTTCCGCAGGAATCAATCCGCAGGTGCTCGGTTTCGGAGCCAAGCCAATCGCTGTTCAATCGCGTCGACGTGCTGCGTATTGAAGACATCATCCTTCGTCTGCCAGCCTCGGCGAGCGGTGGTCACGCCGAACTCCACATCGTCAAAACCGCTGGTGGCATGGGCATCGGGATTGATGACGAGTTTGACCCCCAGAGCTTTTGCCCGTTTACAATGAACCCAGTCCAGATCGAGTCGCCTGGGATTGGCGTTGATCTCGATCAGCGTTCCATATCGGGCAGCAGCCTTGAGTATCTCCTCGACATCCATGGGGTAAGCATCGCGCTGCAAGAGAAGCCTGCCACTGGGATGGCCGAGCATGGTGCATCGCGGATGAGAGATCGCGCGGATAATTCGCCGAGTCATCTCCGGGGCCGACATATTCATAGGCTGATGAATGCTGGCGACGACATAATCGAATGATGCCAGGACCGTATCGGGATAGTCGAGCGAGCCATCGGCGAGAATGTCGGATTCAACTCCTTTGAAAATCCGAAAGCTAGGCATCTTCTTTTGTAACTGATCGATCTGGCGATGCTGCTCGGCAATTCGGTCGGCCGACAGCCCATTGGCGTAAAATGCCGACTGAGAATGGTCGGCAATTCCCAAGTACGAGTAGCCATGCGACTGGCAGGCCAACGCCATTTCCTCGAGGCTGTTCTGCCCATCGCTGGCAGTGGTATGGCAGTGGAAGACGCCGGTGATGTCGGCTCGTTCCAGCAGAAATGGGATCTCGCCCCGGGTGGCGGATTCTATCTCGCCCGTATCTTCGCGGAGTTCCGGCGGGATGAAATCGAGTCCTAACGCACGAAAGATGTCGGCTTCCGCATCGCATGGAATCGGTCCATCCGGCCCGACCAGTTCGTACTCGTTGAGCTTGTATCCTTTGCTCTGCGCGAGGCTGCGGACCGCGACGTTGTGTTCTTTACTTCCCGTGAAGTAGTGCAGGGCAAATGGAAACTGTGCGGACGTGACGATGCGAAGGTCGGCAGCCATGCCGCAGTCAAGGATAACACTCGATTTCGTCGATCCATGCGCGACTACTTGGGCGACTTCCGGAAGCGTGGTAAAGAGCGTCATGAGTTCGTCAGGCCTCTCGGAAGCGACGAGAATGTCGATGTCCTTGATGGTGTCTCGGCCTCGCCGAAGGCTGCCGCACAAGCTGATGCGCCGGACGTCGGGGTGTTGCCGAAGTGGTTCCATGAGCCGATTGGCCCAGCCTATCGCGGTTGGCAATAAAACTCGCTTGCCGGCACGATCCAGGAATAAAATCGCCTCTAAAATCTTCTGTACCGACTTGCTTCCAAACCCTTTCATCTTCGCCAGCCGTCCGTCATCGATGGCTTGCCGAAGCGATGGCAAAGAATCGATGCCGAGCTCGTCATGCATCAGCTTGATTCGCTTAGGACCCAGGCCGTTGATTCGGAGCATTTCGATCAGACCAGGGGGCGTCGCCCGAAGGAGCTCTTCATGGAATTCGAGTCGACTAGTCCGAACGATCTCGGCTACTTTCTCGACGATCGTCGTGCCGATACCTTTCACTTTGGCCAAATCGCCTGAGGCGAGCATCTGTTCCAGGCTACCTTCCAGCCTTTCGATCGCGCGGGCCGCGTTGTGGTACGCGTTGCAGCGAAAAGGATTCTCCCCTTTCAGTTCGAGGAGCGTTCCACATTGTTCGAAGATCTCTGCGATGGCGTGCCGATCGATCAACTCTGATCCTCCCATTGCTTCTTCGATCGCAAGAGGTGATGGTAGTGGCGGGCGAATCGGTGGGCTTCGTCGCGTACACTTTGAAGAAGCCTCAACCCCGCGTTGTGTCGGCTGAGCCGAAGGGGGGCCTCCTGTCCGGGGATAATGATCTCTTCCTCTCGCTTGGCCAGGCCAACAAGCGTCGGAGGCGTCTCCCCCAATTCTTGAAAGGCACTCAAGGCGGCACTGACTTGCCCTTTGCCGCCGTCGATCATGAGCAGATCGGGTCGGCTCCACTCTTCGATTCGCTCGGGCCTGAATCGCCGTCGTACAACCTCTTTGATGGAGGCGAAGTCATCCACGCCCTCGACTGACTTGATTTGAAATCGGCGATAACCAGGCTTAAAAGGGATGCCATCGAGAAACGTGACCAGACTCGCCACGGTGCTGGTCCCGCCGAGATGAGCAATGTCGACACCTTCGATTGTGCGTGGCTCTTGTTCGAGATAAAGAGCCTTTTTGAGGCTTGCCAAACCCTTCTTCGGGTCGACGAAGAAAACTTCAGGCTGTTCGTGGGTATCAAGATCGCCGCGCAAGTGAATCCGCTCGAGCGCCTGGATCTCGTCGCGGCGTTTAGCAGCTTTCTCGAACTCAAGCTTCTTTGCCGCCTCGTTCATCTGGTCGTGTAACTCTTTGAGGAGTTTCTTCTTTCCCCCGTCGAGAAACAGCCGCAGCCGTTTGATGTCTTCCCTATACTCTTGCGGAGAGATCCGCAAGTTACAGGGCGCGGTGCACTGCTTGATATTGTAAAGCAGGCAAGGTCGATAGTACCGCCACTTTGTGTCTTCCGCGTCGATATCCAGCGAGCACGTTCGAAACTTGAATACCCGCTGCAATACTTGAATCGCCCCTCGAAGCGCTCCCGCATTCGCAAAGGGCCCGTACAGCTTCACTCCGCGATCCGCGGGCTCGCGCGTGAACTCCACTCGCGGGTAATCCTCATTGGTGATGATTTGTAGATACGGAAAAGACTTGTCGTCCTTCAGTTCAACATTGAAGCGAGGTTGTATGTCCTTGATCAGCCGAGCCTCCATGAGAAGGGCGTCGACCTCGCTCTCGGCATCGAGGTAGTCGATGTCGGCAATCAGCGGAATCATGTCGGCAATCCGCCGATCGTCGCGGGCGGCATCGGTAAAGTAGCTTCCCGCTCGCTGCCTGAGACTCTTCGCTTTGCCGATGTAGAGAACCCGGCCCTGCTCATCTTTCATCAGGTAGACACCTGGCGAATCAGGGAAATCGCGGACTTTCTCTTTAGGAGGTCGGCGATCGGTCGAGCGGATCGAGTCCGCGGGAATCCCTTCGCTCAGGGGTTCGGCCCAAGAGTCATCATCGGGATCATGTTCGAAAGAACTCATGCCGGTTTCGCCTCCGACCCTATGGTATCGCTTCGGCCCGACTCAGGAGAATCGGATTGATCCGCGCGAGCTGCTAGACTCGCAAAAGGGTTGCAGGTTCAACATGGCGAAGCGACTGCGACGCAAAGAGACCCGAGAGGATCCCCATGATCAGCGTGATGATCGACGCCGTGGAAATGAGCCAAAAGGGAACAAGAGCTTCGGTTCCAAGCGAGCGTGCCAGTGCCGCCAATAGAATCGCGGAGGGGATACCAATCGCCAAGCCGATAACGCTCATCACCAGCGACTGAATCATCACGAAAGATCGCATGCGAAACCGCGGTACGCCCATCGCTCGCATGGCCGCAAATTCTTTGACCAGCGACGCCGTCGCCGCGTAGAGCGTTTGACTGGTGACGGCTCCGCCGACCGCTAGGCCTAAAAGAGCAATGAAAGCCACGGCAACACCGGCCTTCGTCTTGCCGATCCAGTGAGCCATCGTTTGATTCGAGAATCCCTCGGCCGTCCATGCCGACACTTCGCGCCACGAGTTGATCTTGCGGACAACATCATTGACATCAAACCCAGGACGACAATTGACCAGCAGATACGTTGTTTGATCTGCTGGAAGCCGAAGCGCCATCCGAGCCGTCTCGAGCGAACAAAGGACGCAGGAACCCGTCAGCGTAATCATGCCCGGGATCAATCCGACGACCCGGACGGCTCGGCCATTGATCTGGCCATCATCACCGATTCGGGAGACATCGAGCCTCTCCTTATCGCTGACATCCAGAATGACCGAGCCAGGCTCGGCCAGAAGCCCGCGTTCGTAAGCCGAGAGCCGACCGACCGGTCCCAGACTCTCCGGCCCAGGGTTCAAGCCGACCACAAAGACAAGATCGTTGACAGCGCTTCGCGTGGTCCAGTAATTCGTCTGCATCACCAGTTCATCGACCTGAGATACTTCGGGCAGACTGAGCAGGGCATCTCGCCAGTCTCGAGAGATCGGTCGCGCCAAATCCCCCGCACGCGTCTTGGGATACGCCACCCAGATGTCGGCCGACGATTCGACGATCGGAACCGTGACCGAACTGATCAGACCGTAAAAAATGCCACACTGAAGCGTGATGAGGATCAGACTAAACGAGATAGCGAGAATCCCCGGGATGTATCGACGGCGACCGTCCCAAATGACCTGACATGCCACAGAAAAGGTAAACATCATCGAAGGGCCTGAGAGACTCGGGAGTTCGGTGGCGTGTCGGTCGGTTCGCCGTTACCATTTGTACGGATCACGACCCGAACGCGTTCGCCGATCCACAATCGATCCGGATGGGAGTCGATCGCCACCAGGCACTCTAGGGTTCGCTGATCAGCCCGCTGAAATGGCCGAGCCGATTCCTCTCGCTGGTCAGCAATCCAAGCACTCCGCCGTTCGACCCGGCCCTTGCCGAGAAACTCGCCGGTGTCGTCTTGGTAGTAGAGAACCGGCATGCCATCGCCGACCAGTCGGGAAAACCGGTGATTGACTTCGCACCGAATGATCCGAGGACCGCTTCCAACAAACCACAAGAGATCGGCGGAGCCGGGCCCAACGATCTCGCCGGGCCGTGTCCGAACTTGCAAGATCGTTCCATCCGAAGGGGCCTTGAGAAAGAAGTCTTCAAGGGCGTTTTGGGCCCGCTCGAGATCGGCTCTCGAAATCGCCAAGGCGGCGTTTGCTTGATCAATTTTGTCCTGCGGGCGGATCTTTTCAAGCTGCTCGAGCTGCAACGTTTCCACTTCCATGGTCGCGGTCTGAGCGATCACTTTCTGCTGCTGCATCGACCGAGTCGACTCGGCAGCGCCGCCGGCGTTCCCCACCGAATCAATTTTTTGAAGCTGGGTCTGCTCCATCTCGAGCGACGCCCGAGCAGCCGCCAACTTTTGCTGCTGTTGTCGAACTTGCAGCCCGTGAATGGTAACGAACTGTTCCGCTTCGCGAAGCTGAATCTCTGACTCTCGGACGAGGGCCTCCGCCTTTTCGATCGCAATCTTGGCCGATCGGCTATCGAGTTCGAGGAGAACCTGCCCCTTTTTGACGGCATCGCCATCCTTCACGAGAACCGACTCGACTCGGCCCGCGATGCTGGTGGTGAGCTTGGTCGTTCCCTCCGCAACGTCGATCGTCCCTTGCGCGACGACGAATTGACCCTGTTTTTGCCAATCTTCGAGCCCAGCTTGATCGTCTCGTTGTCGGGCTGCCAATTCAATGGCCGCGCGCTGGTTCTGTCCCGCGACGACGACCCAAGACAGGCCGGCTCCGACGGTTACGATCGCCACCAACAGCATCAACGCCCTGGACATCGTCATCTCCCTCTAATTATGGGAGACAGGTGCGTGCTTGACGACCCCGGTTCGCCCGAATAACGACTTCTCAGGTCCTGAAAACCGTCACTTTAAGTGAACTCTGCCGGGATTTTTGCTCACAACGACCACCGAACCCGGCCGTAAGAAAAAGGAGGAAGCAGATTCTTCACCGATCCCCCCAATCGCCCAGCGAAGTCCCCTCGCATTCGCGCCCCCGCTGCACGCGGAGAAGGTTTTCCAAAAAGGGAAAAGGCAGCTCCAAAGCAGAGAAAAGCTCTCGTTTGCGAAGTGATCCAGTTCGATGGTTCGACTTTCGGCGCAACACGCTTCGCTCGTGACCGTCAAGTAGCATCTGCACCGCCTCATCCTTAAGTGGTGTCCGATTCCGAGATGGAGTTGCCTTCGGTCGGAAACGCAAGAGTTCGAAGGCAGGCAGACCCGAGAGAGCGGAGGCCCGCAAGCGAAGTTATCACCTAAAGGAATGTTCCGCGATTAGTGCGAAGCTTGCCCGTCGGTGTTGATCGGGCTGCTCTCGATTTTGAACAGATCCGCCTTCATGGCAATGGCGGCCTCGCAAATTTGTAGGTAGGCTTTGGTCAACGATGGGTCATTGGGATGGCGCGCAGCCTCTTCTTTCATCAGTTCCGCAGCAGTCTCGATGGCACGGAGAGCGGCCAGTTTTCGATCTATATCACTAGCAGACACCGGTCGATTCGGTTGAGACGCGTCGGAAACCTTGGCCAGGCTCGGAGCAGGAACATCAAGCGACGGCAGGGCGGGCGAAGCGGAGCCCATTGGAATATCAATGGACGAAGACTGACGATCGTTCAGCGAGTGACGCGCGAGTCGGCCACTCCAATCGCCCGAAACAACCTCGTTATCCCGCGAATTGATGGCAAGTTCGAAGATGGCATCCTGCGAAACGCCCAAATCCGCACGAAGTTGGCCGTCTTCGGTCCAGGAGCGAACGCGTCGATCACGGCCAGCCGTTGCAAGGAGTCCCTTGGCATCGAGAGCGAGGGCCAAGACACCTTCAGGATGAGCATCCCACTTTGTTAGCTCAGAGAGTTGTTGCATGTCCCAAAGCCGAACGGTTCCATCCTCACTCGCGGTAGCCAGGACGTTTGCGTCGGGACGCCAATCGATGGATGTAACCGACTTCGCATGTCCTCGCAGTGTGGCGAAGTCTTTACCCGATTGAGCTTCTGCCACATGAAGCCCGCCGAATCGATCGCCATACGCGAGCAACAAGCCATCCGGACTGAACTTCAGGCACATTACCCAGTCGGTTGCCTTGGTCAGCGTGTATTTGATCTGGCCATCTTTTGTCGTCGCCACCTTCACAACACGGTTCGGACCTCCCCACGCCACCAACTCATTGGACGGCGAAATATCCGCCGAGAGAGGGGCATCCGTGTCGTCCTGGATGGAAAAGAACGTGGTCCAGGTGCCGACGTTGTAGCCGACGATGCGACCAGACTCCGCACCGACGCCACCCACGGCGAGTAGGATCTTGCCGTCAGTCGAAAATCGCAGGGAGTGGAGTTCTCCTTCGAAGGGAATCGCGCCGGACCACGTCGACGAGCCGAGGTCGTAGAGCAGGATCTGTTGTTGACCGGAGACGGCAAGGATCCCCGTCGTGGGATGGACAGCCAAGGCGGTGATGGGAGTCGGTCTGGCGATGGGATTGGGCGAGACCAGCGTGACATGATTGGGTTGCACTGGAGAGGCAGGCATTTCTTCGCGAGACGGTGCTTGTTCGGATGGTGGTGAGGATGAAGCAATGCCCGCCTTGATCCAGTCATGGAGAAGGGCCAAGTCTCTTTGGGGAATGCGAGGGCGATTGCCGGGCGGCATGCGCGGTTCATCGAGGTGAGCGGCAAGCCGATAGAGAGGACTCTCCTCGGGTCGACCTGCGACCGCGGCTGGACCACCCACACCGCCCATAAGGATGGACTCTTGAGTGGTGAGATCCAGTTCTCCGCGTGCTTCCTCCGCGTTATGGCAACCGACGCAATGCTTCTTGAGCACTGCTTTGACTTCAAGAAAAGAAGGGGCGGGTTGAGCCGGCGACTCTTCCGACCGCGTCGCCCCGGCGAGACAGAAGAGAACGAGCGTTGCCGATTTCCAATCGGTTGTTGAGCAGAGTCTGGTTCTAGGGTCGCCCATGCAAGCCGCCTTAGTGATTGAAGAGAAACTCATTGGAGTTCAACAGAGCCCAGAACATGTCTTCGAGCGCAGGCCGAGGATCGTCGGCCGGGATCCGCTGCGCGATGGCCGTGGATTCTTCTGCCGTCGGTGCCCGACCGTAACATCGGCGATAGAGTTCGGCCGCCACGTCCATGGGTTTCATTTTCGCGAGCAACGTTTCGACAACGCGACCCGTGGCAATCTTGTTGGTGGTTGTCTCGCCATTGAGCAGATGCAGAGCCTGGGAGAGAGTGGGACTCGTCTTGACGTCACACGAGCAAGCGGTGGACCGTGGCGATCGACCGAATGTTTCGAGAAAATAGTTCATCGATCGGCCGCCGGGCACCTCGATGGCACGTCCACCAAGCGGAAGGCCGGCAAAGTCCGTCGTCGTTTCCGTCACTTGATTGATGCAGTCGAGCAGAACCTCTGCGCGCATGCGACGCACTATCTGACGGGCGAAGTTTCGCTGATCTCGCGCGTTCGTGGGATTGGTTTGCGTCACCTGCTGGTAGGTTCGACTCATGCATATATCGCGGGCCAGTTGACGCACGTCGAATTTGTAATTGGCCGAACGCCGAGCGAGTTCATTCAGCAGGGCGGCATTGCTGGCAGGATTGCTCACACGTGCATCATCGACCGGCTCGACAATGCCTCGCCCGAAGAAGTGGGACCAGACGATGTTGGCGAAGTTCCGAGCGAATGCCGGGTTCTCCTTGCTGGCTAGCCAGCGGACCAAGACCGCGCGGTAGTCTTCGCCGGGTTGGATCGAAGGGACCTCACCGCCAAGATACTTTGGCGCGACCGCCTGTTTGTCGACGGGATGAAACATTTGGCCGGTGCCCGTGTTGAATACAGTCAGCTCCCGCGGATCTTGAGCGATCTTGTATCCCACTTGGCTAAAGAACGAGGCGAATCCGTAGTAGTCATCCATAGTCCAGCGATCGAAGGGATGGTTGTGACACTGGGCACACTGGATGCGTGTGCCGAGGAAAACTTGCGCGATGTTCTCGGCGAGAATTTGCGGGGAAGTCTCCGTCTGAAAATAATTGACCGCTGGATTTTCGAAAGTACCTCCTTGGGCCTGGAGAAGCTCCGCGAGTAACTCATCGAGAGGCTTGCCTTGATGAACTTGGTCGCGAAGCCAGCGGTCGTAAAGCAGAAGCCCTTTATCGCTCATTCCGTTATTGCTGCGGAGTTGCAGCAATTCGCCGAGCCTCATGATCCAGAGATCGAGAAACTCTCGTCTTGCCAGGAGTCGATCGATGACTTTTGTTCGTTTGTCTGGATCGGTATCTCGCAGAAACTCATTCTGCTCGGCGCTCGTCGGCAAAAGACCCGCCAGGTCGATGTTGACGCGTCGGAGGAAGACCTCATCGCTGCAAAGGGGCGAGGGCTCGACATGAAGCTTGTTGAGCTTCTCGTAAACCAATTCGTCGATCGCATTGTGAGCCGGTGTTTCGGGTGAATGGAAAGGCGTCCCCGGTCGAACGATCACGCTGGTTCCTGCCGTGAACTTGTCAAATCGTGCGAGGATGAAAGCTTCGCCGGCTCCGTGGCTGGAGACGATGCCGGCCGGTGACACTGTGGCGGCCGAGTCATTATTGCCAACGAAGACCGTGAACCGCGTGACATCACGATCGCTACCGTCAGAGTAGTTCGCACGAACGACGATACGATGCTCTTGTTCCGACGATGAAAAGATGGCTTCGGGTGGAAAGACGTCGATCGATGTCGGCTTCGGAGCGTCCTCGGCATCGGACTGTGCGCCGGCGGTAAGCCAATGGAGAAGAATCGCATGGCTCTCGGATCCTTCATCGAAGAGTTGACCGCCCGTGTGATTGACTCTTCCGAGCGCTTTGTTGACGAGAAGAGAGTGGTCTGGATCTGCAAGCTGGATGCGTCGACCACCTGTCTCTCGCGTGAGCCTGTAATAATCCCCTGCCGGATCGTACCCAAAGAGTGAAAGACGAAACCCATCTTTGCCGGCGGCAGAGCCGTGACACTTCCCGGTGTTGCAACCACTCTTTGTTAGGACGGGTAGTACATCGTTTCGAAAATCTAGCTTGATCGGGTCATGAGAGCCCGTGACCTTCACGGGAACACGCAGGACTTGATCCGCATATTCGACGGATAATTCACCGCTTCCGTCCTCCGAGGGTGACACAAACCCGCTCGTCACGGACGCCACGCGAGGCTTGACATCGAATCGAGCCGAGGCAGTAACGTCGCGCGTGCTGCCATCCTCTCCATGAAACAAAACAACAATGCCTTGCCGATCGCGGGGACCAGTCAGCGAGATGGATGAAGGAAGAATCTCGAGCGATGTCGGTCTTTCCTCGGCGGACGCACGCAGAGGCATCAAGGAAGTCAGTGCGATAAGGACGAGGATACGACGACAAGCCAGATCGAGCGTACTCTTCTCGCGAATCGACATTCTCGTCATAGCGATCATCGGGTCGTGGGGAATGCAGATCATGGTGCTGCTGCCTTACGCCGGAGGGCTTCGAGTTTACTCAGCGGCTTGTTGTCGGGACCGATCCGATCGCTGGTCGGAGCATCGATTCGAAGCGTCGCGGTGCGAGCGCCGACCCGGTACACAACCCGTTCTTGCCCGAGTGTGCCGACGAGTTCACAAATCAGTGATTCGAATTCTCCCTCCGGAGAGGTGGGATCGACCGCAAGTTCGAACGTGATCTCGGTCGCACCGGCAGGGGCATCGACTTCCGGTGCTGAAACACGAGGAGGAAGGCCGACAAGCCTGGCAGAAAATGGACTGGGTAAGGGTGGCTCGATGCGGCAAGCGACCCGTACCGTTTCCCCAAGTTTGGCGGCAGCGGAATGGAACCGTCCCTCGAAGGGTGGCGTCGCTAATCGGACTTCAACGAGCGAGGAGCAGACGGCTCCCCCACGCGCATCAGGTCCAGCCGCAGACATGGTTCCCAATCCATTCATCCCAACAAGAAGGGGATCTCGTTCGGCACGCGTCGAGCTGGCGGCGGTAACTTCCGCCACTAAGTAGCCACGACAGGGCTCCGCCCATCCGTGAATGGTCAGGGGAACTCGCATCTCGCTCACATCGGCATCCATCACCACGGATGTCGGTGCTTCCACGCCCGGAGGCAAAACGGGGAAGGAAACCTCGAGCGGCATCGGCGAGGTCCGATGGGCCTGAATGAGAAGATCGCACGAACCATGAATCGGCAAAGGACCGGCGGGCGGAACGACTTCAATGGAGTAGGGGGCTTGTCGCGAAACCGCAACGGCCAATCGGTCGACATCAAGAACCTGAAAAAAGGAATCTCCTTGTGCCGGCATCAACGGAACTCGTTGGCGAAACGATCCGCTTATCGATGTCTCGACAGAAAGAGCGCGTCCTTGAACCTCTGTGAGCGAGCCCGCCAGTGGAGCGTTGGCATTTGCCTGTAAGACGACAGGAACAACATAATCATCGGTCGGCACGACGGGAACCGTTGCCGATACTCCAGCGGGCAATCCTTTCCAAGCCAGCTCGACCGCACCGTCAAACAGGTGCCGACGGACTCCCAAAAAAGCGAGCGATCGGCTCCCGCTCGCCACATTTACCGCTTGTCCGGTCTGCGACTTTCGAGCCGGCGTCGGGGTGAAAATCTCGACGAAGGGCTCGGGCCTGGTCAACTCAAGTCGGTAGAAGAAATATGGCCCCCCAGCTTTTCGCTTGTCTCGAACTTGCAGCGAGTAAACGCCGGTCCGAGGGATGGTGACCGAGAGTTGGCTGTCGTGCGACGTCGCGTCGTCGTTGCGGGCGACCATCCCGCCCCATTCATCCAGCAATTCCAGCAGCGTATCGATCGGCGAGCCAATGCGCGAGGCCCAGACCTCGATGTCGATCCTTTCGCCTTCGCTTGCCGTGAAGCGGAAATGATCGATGTCGCCGGGCGAATGGATGACGCCATTGAACGCGACGGGAGTCGCCCCCATCGGGGAAGCGATGTCCTCTAGCGAGTCGTTGGGCTCGGACTCGAGGACATTGTCGAGGGGCGTCACACGCAAACGGTTTGGGGTCGGCGCCTGCGTCGTTCCTTCCAAAGGCGGTAGGTCCGCAAAAGAAACACTCTTTGGCGCGGTGAAGTTTTGCTTGTGAGTCCCTATGGGAGCGTCGAAGAAATAGGTCAACACCTCCGATTTCTCGGGCGACGTTCCCACCGGCAAGATCGCGCTGGGGCGAAGGTAGCGACCCAGATGAATCAAATAACGCTGGCTGGCACCGCCGGAGTAATTCGCTTCGCTGACTTCGACGATGTAGTTCCCGCTCTGCGGTGCTCGGAAAGAGAAAAATGGATCCTGGTGAAACAGCGCTGTATCGTCGATCGTTTGGAGTTGTTTGCCGTCCGGCGTGTAGACTGTCAGAACCGCGTCTGAAAACTCGCCCCCCAGGCGGACCGCTTCCACCTCGGCCGTGATGAGAGCCCCCTCTTCCGCCTCGAAGGAAAAAATGTCTTTACCCGCGGGGTCAAACGCTCCGGAAACGGTGGTATTCAGGGAGACGCGTTGTGCCGACGCCTTGTTGTTGTTTGGTTCTGTCTCTTCGAGGACGGGGAAGGCCGTGATTCGAATGAGCTTGATCTCCGAGAAACCATCGGCCGTTCGCAGACGGAAGGGATGAGTTCCCAGCGGGCAATCGGCCGCACTCATGAATGTGGCCAAGATCTCGTCATCAGCTCGCTTGTCCAACTGAGTGCACGAGATTCCCTGCGAATAGAAGTGAATTTCGAGGGGCTGATCGAGATGGCCGCCGTAAATGTGCGTTTGAAACGAGCTCCCCCGCTGTCCCACTCCAGGCGAGATGGAATCCAACACAGGCGCCCCGGCTCGGCCGAGAGCAGAAATACAGCAACAGGATAAGATGATGAACCAAGAGCAGACTCGCATCATCAGGATGTCTCTTATCATTGGCGGCCTCAAGCGATCAGCTCACGAACGACGTTGCCGTTGGTGACAATAGCTTGCGGGCGATCACCGGGGGACATGAGGTCCTTCGACGCATCGATGCCGATAAGGTGGTAGAGGGTGTGGGTATAGTCTTCGATGCCGAGCGGACGGTCCGTGGGGTCGGCGGCCAGTCCGTCGCTTGCCCCATAGACGGATCCTCGCTTGATGCCACCACCCGCCAGAACGATGCTGAAGACGCGCGGCCAGTGATCGCGACCTCCCCCTGAGTTGATCTTGGGAGTACGACCGAACTCGCTATTGAGGACGACTAAGGTCGAATCCAAAAGCCCCCTTTGGTCAAGATCGGTGATCAGCCCCGCGAAGGCAATGTCCAGAATCGGAAGCTGAGCTTCGATCCCCCGGTAGTGAAACGCATGCGTGTCCCACGCGCCATACGTCAGCGTGACGAATCTCGCACCGGCCTCGATCAATCGGCGGGCGATAAGAAACCTCGCTGCACCGCCGTTACGGAATGCCAATGGCCCGGTGAGACCCGTCATTCCGTAGAGCTGCTTCATCGACTCAGGTTCGTCGCTCAGGCTAAAGGCATTTTTGACGGCACTCGAAGAAAGCATGCCATAGGCCTGCTGGTAGAAGCTGTCCATCGCGACCAGCGAATCGTCATTCTCTTGCTCGGCGAAATGCTTTTCGACCAACTCCTTCCAGTTTCTCCGTCGCGCAAACCGTTGCTCGTCGATCCCTCTAGGCAAATGGAGGTCCCGCACACGGAACCCAGGCCGAGACGGGTCGGCCCCCAGGGCAAACGGACCGTGGGCATTGCTGAGATAACCAGATCCGAGATATTGGCTCCCAGACGTCGGAACGACGATATAAGGGGGCATGTTCTGACGCGTGCCCAGTTCATGGGAAACAACGCTTCCCATACTTGGATAGACCAGCGCCGGGCTGGGATGATAGCCCGTGAACATGCTGTGCTCGCCGCGACTGTGGTCGACCTCGGTATGAGACATCGATCGGACGATGGTAAGCTTGTCGGCCACTTGTGCCGTTCTCGGCATCGCCTCGCTAAAGCGGACGCCGGGCAGACGCGTTTCGATCGTCGTCAGAATGCCGCGATACTCCTCCGGAGCGTCTGGCTTGGGGTCGAAACTGTCCATGTGCGGAAAACCGCCCTGGAGATAGATGTGAATCACCGACTGGGCCGAGGCTCTCGGCAAGGCAGCATGGGCCGAGCGGAGTTGCAAGTACGAGCCAAGGGATAAGCCCAGCCCACTACCCCAACCGACGCGCAGAAAATCGCGACGCGTGGCTCTGGTCTGGTCAAAGCCGCCGCATGACCCGTTATCGCGTGGCCGACTCATGGACCGACTCCCTTCGCTTGAGCACCCGCCTCCCTGTGCGTACCCTTCAGCCGCACGATGAGTACCGGGCGTTT
This sequence comes from bacterium, assembly GCA_019753235.1. Taxonomy (GTDB): domain Bacteria; phylum Planctomycetota; class Planctomycetia; order Kolteriales; family Kolteriaceae; genus JAIELF01. The sequence continues at coordinate 1,626 of JAIELF010000066.1, read as the reverse complement.
CTCGACGATTTCGTGCTCGGAGGTGTAGAAATCCCAGCCGTTGCCCCCGGTATTGATGAAGACCCACCCGTGGTTGGCGGCGCCATTCACCCAGGCCTGGACAGTATCGGTGACATCGAAACTTACCGAAGAGCTGCTTGCCGCGATTTTCCCGAACGTGAAACCATCCTTTTGCGGCGATGCTTCCATGCCATCTGCCGTGACGCCCCCGATCATGTTGTTCCATGTCGCGCTCGACTTCCAACCGACGAGCATGCGGTGAAGATGCACCGTCGTTCCCTCGTCAAACGCGCTGATGACCAGTTGAGCCTCTAGGATGGTCGCATTCGGCGGAACCTGTGTCGGACCCGGTCCCACCATTCTGTCAAACCGAATCAAAATCTGGCTCTCACCCCCGTCGTTGTCAGCGTCGGCACTGCCGTTGGGGTTCCCCTCGATGCAGGTGTTCGGCGAGACGGCCCAGATTTCGACGTCGGTCGTTCCCTGATACTGGTCAAAACCGTCTCGAAAGGTTCGCAACTCGCTCGTCGTCGGCAGCGGATCCGAGGCAAACACACGTAAGGGGGCAATTATGAAGATGAAATAAAGTACCGAGCGATGCATTCAAGGTTACCTCTCTGCGTCCGTAAAGAGGATCTGAATTCAGCATCGGGATGTCAACGTGATTTGAATGGATAGAGAGCATCATCACGCGACTTTAACAATCAGCTCTCATCTGGGAAGCATGATGTTTAAATCGATCAACCTGACGATGGGCTCCATCTCGGTCCCCATTCCGTGAAGGATGTTTGAGACCAGCGGTCTCGTCCGAAAAGGATTGTTTCGATGATTCGACAAACGATAGTACTGGTCGCGGTCTGGCTCCGTCACCATCGCCTCACTGCCAGCAGCGGACAGCGGTCATTCGGAGGCGTGGGGACGAGGAGATAACTGGATATGACGAGCCCGGAGCGAACACTCGCCGGTGGGCGGAGGGGCTATCGGTGAGGTAAAGAGTGATCGCGGCGATTGATGATTCCCCATGGAGGAATCATCAAGCCACCGTACTCGCCCAACAGAGCCTTCCTCCAACATGGGCGAGTAAAAACGGACACGGCGATCTCGGAACTCATCCCGCCGAGAAAGCTGCATGAGACCCAGGAGCACCTCGTCATCCATCGAGGTCGGCAAACCGTACCGTTCCGACGGCGAAATAGACAGCCACCGAACGACGACGGACCCTCGGTCCTTGATCTCGTCCTCGAAGGTCAGCGACTTCAGTCCTACCGGCACCCTGTCCGCCATCACCGCTAGCGGAAACTCGACGAGATTCATCGAGTCCCGCCCCTGCACGACGTACAGGTCGGGAACCCTTTCTTCCTTCCTTTCCTCGGAAGGAACAATCCGCTGTCGAGTTGAGGGTTTCATGAGTTCATAGATCAAGAGTTACGTGCGGCCAACTGCTTGAAATCCGCGCCGGCATGGATTGGTTGAGCGAGTCTCGCTAGTGTCAAACTCCTCTCTCCTGTGGCCGGGGCTAGAGCAGAATACGGTTACCAAGTTGCCTGCGCAGGACACGCCCTTTGCGCCAAGAAGCTTGGGAGAGGAGGACGAGATGTAAGTGACAACTCTGAAACCTTTCAGCGG
>JAIELF010000075.1 GCA_019753235.1 bacterium | reverse complement strand
CGACCGGCGCGGTCGCGGGGACGTAGTAGCTGTAGACCACGGGTGCCGTCCAGCCGGCCTGGGCAACAGTGGAAAACGCCATGGCAGCCAGGACGGCCGTCGTGATAAAGGAACGCATGTTGAATCTCCTTGGTGCTGATCGAGCCCGTCGCGCTTGCCGACCACGGCCACAAAAACTCTTGGCCCGCAGAGGTCAGCAAAATCGTTACATTCGTTATGACTGTACTTGAGGCTAGCTGCCGTCGAGGGGTTGTCAAGCATTCCTGGGGTCAGTTCCTCTGAGTCGATCGTTATGACCGTCAAGGTTTGCCCATCTTTGCAAAGATGAGAGTTAGATTGGGAGAAACAGGCGGGTCCAGGGTGTGGGGCGACCTTGCGTCCCATTTAGAGATGCGGGCTAAACATGCCTCCCAGCCGGCCAAGCATGACGCCTGGCCGGTCAGGTTTTGAAGAAGTGAGGGGGCGTCGACGAGAGGTTACTTCTCGGGCGCCTTCGCTGGCAAGATCTTGACGTTGGTGCAGAAGTAAGAGGGTTTGCCATCGATGAAGAATTTCGCCTCCGCATAGGCGGCCGAGAAGCCGGACTCCGGTCGGGGCAACTCGAAGGTGAAGCCGTCATCTTTGGTTTCCATATGGACGTGGCTCCACTTACTCTTGCGGAAGTCGCGCGTCGGAGCCGACGCGGTCCAAACCCGAGCGACGGCAGGCAAAAGGTCACTCTTCAAGTTGAGTGACATCCCCTTGTCATTTTCTTCAATCTTCCAGTCGAGTTTGGGAAGTGTCAGTTGCCCGGCGGCCATCTTCGCGAAGTTGATCGCCGTCGTCGATAGCCGAACGATTCCTTCGGGGTTCAATCCGTGCCCGCCGTTGGGAGCATAGAAGATGTACTTAGGGCCCTCGAGCTCGCCCCAGTAGAGATTCAGCGCATCGAGCGTCCAATAGGGATCGTTGGTCCCATTGACGATCAACTTGGGGATGGTGAGCATCTTGCGGTAAGAGTAAGGATCCACCATTCGGTTGAGTTCCTTGCCGATCTCCGTTTCGGATTTTTGCTGAATCCCCTTTTCGGTGTAGTCCTTGATCTGTTCAGAAAACTCGCCGAAACTTTCGAGTTGATGCTTCATCTGCGCGGGCATGTTGAGCGTGTCAATGACGATGGGCATGATCGCCTTCACCCTTGGATCTCCCGTTGCAGCCGTCAACCAAGTCGTCCAGCCCCGCTTGGACGCCCCCGTCACCGTGAAGCCGTTGATGTCGAGATTCCAAGTCTTTTTCATGTGCTCTTGGCTGACATCCATGGCGCGAACGGATGCCTTCACCATCGGAAAAAGAAGGGGCCAAGTGGGGTCTCTCGTCTCCAAAAACTTCAGGAAGGTCATCGAGATGATTTCGTCCTCGACGAGCCCGCCGAACATCGGTTGAAATGGAACATGGGAAATGGCCACGACCGGCATGCCCGCTTGTTGAGCCAACACCAAACCCTCCTGAGGAAGGTCATCGACCTCGGCCCCGGGGCCCGCGGGTTTGTCGAAGCTCTCGTTCCAACCTCCCCCGGTGATGAAGAGAATGGCGTGGCCCGGCACCGTGATTTTTTCGGGCTTCATCACGTAAATGAAGTGCTTCCAGGCAATTCCCTGCCAGGTTTGTGACACCATCTTGATCTGAGTGATCTCGATGCCTTGCTGCTTTTGTGTCGCTCGAACTTCCCACTGGAAGGAAGGGTCAGGCTTCGTGACAAACTCCTTGAGCCGACCCGAGGCGGGATCCAGTCCGACAACACTCAACAATGCGCACAGTAAAACGTTCAAACAACACCTCCCCGCCGATGACTGCTTCGAAAATGTGCTCCTGGGCCGCAGGCGAGATACCCTGAGTCCGTTTTGACTCGAACGATCCTATCTTCTTAGACGCTTCTCTGCTCGGCAAACGTTGGTTTTTTCGCTACTGGTTTTGTGGAATGTTTTGCCCCGGATCAAGCCTTCCCTGGCATCTGCACTTCAGGGGCGAATCAAAAACCAGAACCGCTTCTATGGGCAGGTGACCCGATGGGTCCTGCCGAAAGAAACGGCTCAAAGTGTTTCGAAAAGAATAGGCCTGATAGTCGAATGTTACCGAGCCAAAGTACGTTATCGCTTCGAGAACTGGAAGCGTTTGCGAGCCTTCTTCTGACCGTACTTCTTTCGCTCGACTTCTCGGCTATCTCGCGTGAGAAAGCCGTTGTCGCGAAGGACGTGGTCGAACTCAGGGTTCATCTTCTTGAGCGCGCGGGCGATTCCCAAAAGTGCGGCGCCAGCCTGGCCCGAGTAGCCACCCCCAGCCAAGTTGATAAACACGTCGACCTTCTGAGTCATCTGCGTGACTTCGAGCGCAGCCACGACATCGTTCCGATGCCTGGTCTCGGTAAAGAATGTTTCCACCGGTCGGCCGTTGATCACAATCTTGCCGGCGCCATCGCGAAGACGTACGCGAGCGACTGCCGACTTTCGGCGTCCCGTGCCCCAGATCCAGCCTGCTTTATCCTTGACCACGATCTACCTCGCCCCTCGATCAAGCGTTGACTTTGAGTTCCTGGGCCTGTTGGGCCTGATGCGGATGATCCACCCCCGCATAGACCTTCAGCCGACGCATCATCAGCTTCTGCAATTTGCTCTTGGGGAGCATCCGCCAAACAGCGTGCTCAATCACAAACCGCGGGCTCTTTGCATGGATCTGCTCGGCCGTCATGGTCTTGCGACCCCCGACGTATCCGGTGTACTTGTCGTACACCTTCTTTTGCCATTTCGATCCAGTCAGTTTCACCTTGTCGGCATTGATGATGATCACAAAGTCGCCGCAAACGACGTGCGGCGTGTATTGTGGCGAATGCTTGCCCATCAAAACGCGGGCAACATCGGTGGCCAGACGCCCCGCGACTTTGTCCGTCGCATCGACAATCCACCACTGCGGCTTGACTTCAGCCGGCTTTAGACTCAACGTATTCATTGGTTTATGACCGTTCTCTTAATGAACTCGAAGCATCTAATGTAGGGGGGATCGGATCAACGTCAACCCGCTTGGTCCCTTCGTTTTCGACGAAGGGGGCCGAAACAGAACCGACCCCGCGGGCTCGACAACCACCCCTCTAGTTTTGATAGGATACGGCTGTTCACAGTCCAGGGGGAATGTTTCGGTCCGCGGGATCTCTCTGGTTCCTTGGAGCATGACGAGAAATGGCACTCTCCTTCAATCGGCGATGGCGGCTCCGCTTTCCCATCACGCTTTCGGTCGCTCTCATCGGCCTGAACATCGCCTTAATGGTTTGCTGGATTGTCCTGCTTGCGATGGAAAGCTACTGGAGCGCCATGACGATTGGCATCGTCCTCTTCGCGCTCGTGTTGATCGGGTTGGTTCTCTACACGATCGTGACGATCAAAGAAGTTCAATTGAACCTCCGCCAAGCCAACTTTGTCGACAGCGTGACGCATGAACTCAAGAGCCCGCTGGCGTCGGTCCGTCTTTACCTCGAGACACTTCTCTTGCGGAAAGTCGACGAATCGCAGCGCGAGCAGTTCTATCGCGTGATGATGGACGATGTCGATCGACTCGATCAGCTCATCAGTCAACTCCTTCAAATCGGTCGGCTTGATGCGATCGTGACCGAGGCGGAACTCGAGGATATCGAGATGGAGCCGTTGCTTCGCCGTTGTGCCGAGATTGCCTGCCGAGCCCAGCATCGGCCTCCGGAAACCGTTAAGCTGAGGGTCCAGCCGGCCTTCGCGCGGGGGGCACGTCTGGCGATGGAAATGATTTTCGGCAACCTGATCGAGAATGCCGTCAAGTACGGGGCGTCGATCCCTGAAGTTGAGATCGATGTCGAATTCATCTCGCCCGACCGTGTTATCACGCGCATCGCCGACAACGGAGAGGGGGTTCCTCTCGACCTTCGCCGAAAGATATTTGGGCTCTTTTTTCGAGGTGGGAGGGAGCTGGAACGGACGCAGAAGGGGACCGGTTTGGGCCTGTACATCGTCCATACATTGGTCCGCAAGATGAAAGGGAACGTGACCGTTCATGGCCGAGGCCGAGAGTCGGGTTCGGTCTTTGAAGTCTCGCTTCCGGGCAGGTCGGCATCGTGAGGATACTTATCGTTGAAGACGAGCAGCATCTGGCCTTGGGCCTTCGTTTCAATTTTGAAGCCGAAGGCTACGCTGTCGATGTGGTCGAGGATGGCAATCATGCGGTCGACCTGATTTCCAAAGCCGATCCGCCCATCGACTTGATCGTTCTCGACCTGATGTTGCCGGGCATGTCGGGCTATGAAATCTGCGAGCAGGTCCGTCTCTTTGACTTAGATCTGCCTGTCATCGTCTTGTCGGCTCGAACGCTCTCCGAGGATAAAGCCCGGGCATTCGATGTTGGGGTGGATCAATACGTCACGAAGCCCTTTCATTTGCCCGAGCTATTAAGTCGAGTACGGAATCTTCTGCGCCGCCGAAAACAGCGAGTGCCGAGCCCGCCGACGGACGGCGAAGAACGTCTCGAGTTCGGCTCCGCTCGGATCGACTTTAAGCGTTTCCAGGCATGGATGGGGGATGAGCCTCGTCGGCTGACGCCGATGGAAATGAAACTTGTGAAACTCTTTGCCGACCAGGAGGGGGTCGTCCTGAGTCGCAAGCAGATTTTGACGGAGGTTTGGGATATGGACCCCCCACCAGAGACCCGCACGGTCGACAACTTCGTCATGCGACTCCGCAAACACTTCGAAATAGACCCAGCCAACCCCCGTCATTTTCAGTCGGTCCGGGGTGCCGGGTATCGTTTTGTTCGCCAATAAAGTTACGCAAGATTATTGATGGTAATGACTTGCGGTTGTTACCAAACTTTGACATTCCAGTGACATGAATATGACCCCACGAACCTCAGAGACCTTTATGCTTCCCAAGGAAGGAAGCCGATGTTAGCCAACACAGGCGATCGGCCAAGTCGGCTCAGGCAGAGCCAGAAGGAGGTTCGCGGGATGGGATCGACGCTGCTCGAAAAGCCGGAAATGGGCTGGGACGAAGACGAGACTTCGAACGAGGTTCGAGTCGAGCGTCCGATGACCAAGACGGGCAAGGGGACACAGAAAATCCTTCGGGATACGTTCCGAACCCAGTCCATTGGTCTGTCGAACGCGGACTTCGTTGTGGTCGGCTGGATGGCGGCGATGCATCTTGGTTGTTTGGTCGCGCCGTTCTTTTTTACGTGGTCGGCCCTGGGTGTTTGTCTCGCGTTTTATTGGCTGACCGGTACGGTCGGCGTCACGCTGGGCTATCACCGATATTTGGCTCACCGAAGTTTCAAGCTTTCTCGGCCGGCCGAGTTCTTTGTCTACATGCTTGGCGTTTTGAGCATGCAGGGGAGTCCCCTCATGTGGGCGGCAACGCACCGAGTGCATCATGCTCGCTCGGATAAAGACGGGGATCCTCACTCGCCTCGCCATGGCAAGTGGTGGTCGCACATGATTTGGCTTTTAATCGATAACCATCGGTCGAAAGATCCCGTGTTTGTCAACAAAGTCTGTCCCGACCTCGTCAAGGATCCGATGATCCAATTCTTCGAGAAGACGTTCGTTTGGTGGACGGTCGCCTTCGGAATCGCCATGCTCGCGATCGGTGGGCTTCCCTGGTTGCTTTGGGGTTTGTGTGTGCGAGTGGTGATCACCTATCACGCGACTTGGTTTGTCAACTCTGCCACGCATCTTTGGGGATATCGCACGTATGAAACGGGCGACGATAGTCGAAACCTTTGGTGGGTCGCTCTCGTGACCGGCGGCGAAGGTTGGCACAACAATCACCATGCCTACCCGCGCGTCGCTCGGGCCGGCCATCAGTGGTGGGAATTCGACACCACCTACGGCGTGATTCTGCTGTTGAAGTCGCTGGGTCAAGCTTGGGACGTCAACGACAAGCTTCCCGACGCGACCCGCAAGGGGACACCCAAACTCGCGAAGAGTTAAGCCAATCCAGAACGACTTGAAAGCCGATCGGCCGGGCCTCTTGTGGGCTCGGCCGATGGTGTTTCAAGACATCCCCATCCCTCGCTGATCCTGTCCTCATCCGTGTTCTCATCTGCGAAAAATGAACGAATTAGCCCATTTAAATCACTTGCGTTTCATTTCTACCTCTCAGTATGATCAGCCTCGAAAAGCGTTGCTCCTGGTTTGTCTGTCGCTACCCACGAACACATCTCAAGAGGGTGGCTTGAACAAACTCGAACGACGTGGCGGTTTGTATGCGGGCGATGCGTCGAGAATTCATTCGTGTGTCATCCGGATTGCCGAATGAGTGTCGATGATTCGATCGTCGTGATCCATTGATTCGCCTTTCTGGCGATCTTGGTTCGTTGCTTTGATCAACACATCCATCTGTTCTGCGTCCATCTCCGGACGTCCGAGGAGGCCTTTATGTTCGTTTCCAATTCCCGGCGAGCATGGCGTATTGCCACGTTCTGCCTGATGCTTTCTCCAGTGTTGGCTTGGGCAGATGCCTTCGGCATCGCCAATGTCACCTTTCAATGGACAGACCGAAACGGTGGCGTTCACCCGTTGCGAAGCACATGGACCACCGGCGTCGAGGTCGATCTTTTGGGGACGGAACCCGCCGGTACCGGCTTCACGAGTTCCGCGACAGGTATCTCCTCGTTCAGTGGTTCCGATCTCATTCCGTTTGATTCGCAGACAGAATTTCGCGGCACGGTGCAGTCGTTTCTTGGAGCAGGAGTAACGTCGTATGCTCAGATTCAAGATGCCGGTGGAACTGTCTATTCCAAAGTTTGGCCAGCGACGGGGACGTTTGACGTGCCCGATCCTCCGGGCAATAAAAGCTTCACCTACACGGTCGACAACACGGACTATGCTGGGACTGCTTTGGGTGTGATGCAGGCGGTCAAGTTCATGCGCGATTATTACGTCGGCAAGGGGCTGACCTTTCCTAATCTCACGATCAAGTACGACGCCACCACAACGAATGGTTCGTTTTACGATGAAACAACTTCTACGATGACGCTCAACCCGAAGGCATGGGCCTCGTGGGACACCATCCTGCACGAGACCGGCCACCACATTGCTTTTCACAACAATCTCGATGGAGACTTCGGCGGTCCGCACAACTTCGGTTCGCAGAACATCAACCCGGCGGACCCGGCACCTGGGGCTCGGCTGTCGTACGGCGAAGGTGTCGCCACCTTTTTAGAATTGATGGCCGTTAAGGATGGCAACCTGAATGCTTCGATACCGGGATTGCCCGCGAAAGATGTCAATTCCGACTACGACACGTTCAACACACCCGTAACGGCTACGACGCAAAACGACGCCGATAACGTCGGCTTCCGAGTGAGTGCCGAGAACAATGGGACCGAAGTCGGAGCCAACGGGCCGGTGCGGGGGGAAGGGGACGAGATGAGTACTCTTCGCGTTTTATGGGACGTCTATGACAGCGATAGCGACGGCTATACCGTTGGATCCGACAAGCTGAACTGGGGCTCGGTAGAAACGCTCAAGCTCATGAAAGGTGCCGACACCTTCAAGGATTTCTGGGACAACCTGGCCACGTCGGCACTGGCCGATCCGACCAAGTTGGGGCTTGCCGTTGATGCCTACAAGTATGAAATCCTCGGGACACTAGGCGAAACTCTTCAAGAGTACAACATTGCCGGGGCACCGATCACAGACGGGAAGGTCGTCGCTCGTCCGCTGCTTGAATTTGCCGAGGGGAACGACGATCGCTCGACCAAGCTGAAGTTTGTGATCATTGATGAGCTGAAGTCGCTGATCGTCGCTTCTTCGGATCCCATCACCGACACGATCGGCGTTACCAATCATAGTTGGCGCCCCGACCAGCCCTTGACGCCGGGCAAGTACTTTTGGGCAGCACTCAATAGCGCCGCTCAGCTTGGCTTTGCGGCCCCGGGAACGGACGAAGGATGGTACTGGAGCTCTCTCAACGAGCTGACCGTCATCCCCGAAACTTCCACGGTGGTGATGACCGGCATGGGTGGGGTGTTCTTTGTGATCGGGGCGATTCGCCGGCGATCCAAGTCTTGCTGAATTCGAATAGACCCATTTCGTGAATGAGTGCGCTCGCGGGACCGATGAGCCCGCGAGCGTCTTTTTTTCTGCCTGGCCCCGCACTTCATCGGACCTTTATCAATCACTTGCTTGACTTTGCTAGGCTGTTTCGCGAATCTCCAGTAGTCCAAGGGGCATGGCGGAACTATCAGGTTGGAGCAAGCCTACCGCCCAAGTCGCGGTGGCAGGAGATCATGCATGTTGGTTCGGACCGGTCATTTGTTGGCGGCGTTGGGATTCGTGCTGGGGGGAACGCTCTTCGCGGATGAGTCGGCTGTTCCCGAGAAGAAACAGTATGCCGGCCCGACGACCAACGGTTTTATGCTCCCCAACGGTTGGCATCTTACGCCGGCCGGCGAGCACGTCGTTCTGCCGGATCTCGTCCTCAACATTCACCCGCTTGCTGACGGGAAGCATGTGCTCGTGGCATCGAACGGGTTCAACATGCATCAGCTCTCGGTGGTGAGCCTCGAATCGAAGTCGATTGTTGACAAAGTCTCGGCTTATCAAAGCTGGTTCGGCCTGGTCGTCTCGGGGGATGAGAAAAGAGTCTGGTGGGCCGGCGGTGGAGCTTCGTCGATTTTGAATCTGGGTCTGGCAGGCCAGGATCTCTCGATGCTGCCGACACCTAAAACGCTTCAATTCAAAAAAGAGGGCGTTCGACCGGACAAGATGTTTCGTGGTGGACTGGCTCTTGATGAGGGGCGAGGTCTACTCTATTCGCTGGATGTCGAGCAGGGGACCATCTCCGCCATCGACCTGTCCGGAGAGAAGGCGACCCGCGAAGGGGCCATCGGCGTCCGTCCTTATGACATCGCCATTGGGCCCGATGGTCGGTACCTCTATGTTTCTGATTGGGCCAAGCGACAGGTCATTGTCGTCGATCCAGAGACTTTTCAGGTGGATGCCCGCATCGCGGTCGGCGAGCACCCGACGCAGATTGTTCGGCATCCCAAGGACGATCGTCTCTTTGTTGTTTGCGCGAGCAGCAACAGCGTCGCAGTGATTGATTCCAGTCGGGGCGTCGTGATCGAGACGATCATGACGACGTTGTTTCCGAAAGCTCCCGAAGGAAGCACGCCCGAAGCGCTTGCCATCACGCCTGATGGAGAGACCCTCTTTGTCGCGAATGCCGATAACAACTGTGTTGCGGTGATCGAAATCGAAGAACCTGCGAAGAGCCAAGTTCGCGGCTTTATCCCGACCGGTTGGTATCCGACCTCGCTGGCAGTGACACGCGACGGGAAGAATCTGCTTGTTGGCGTCGGCAAGGGTCTTCAGTCGAAAGCCAATCCATTCGGCCAAGTCAAAGAGGAGGAGCCCAAAGAAGGGGAAGGTCGGCCCAAACGAAAGCTTCCGTACCCTTACATCGGTACGACGCTGTCGGGGGCTCTTTCAATCGTCCCCATTCCCGGCGAAGAGAAGCTGCGCGAGTACACCGCGCAGGTCTATAAGAACTGCCCCTACTCCGATGACCTTCTTTCCGGAGCCAAATACTCAGAGAAAACAGTCATTCCAACGAAAGTAGGCGAAGCCTCGCCGATCACGCACGTCATCTACATCATCAAAGAGAATCGTACGTACGACCAAGTCTTCAGCGATATTCCCGGCGGTAACGGCGACCCGTCTCTTTTGATGTTTGGTGAAGAGGTGACGCCGAATGCCCACAAGCTCGCCAAGGAGTTTGTGCTGCTCGATAACCTGTACTGCAACGGGCAAGTATCGCGCGATGGTCATCCCTGGTCGACGATGGCCTACAACACGGACTGGATCGCGCGCGATTGGATGCTGACCTATTCCGGCCGGGCCGGGATCGACGACGATGACGATGCCGACTTAAGCCGAAGCCCCTCGGGCTACATCTGGGATGCATGTAAGAGAGCTGGCGTTTCCTACCGAAACTACGGCGAGTACGGCAACCGGGTCAGCCAGGCCGATGGCTCGGTGACGATGGAAGCCCGCGTCCCAGGCCTCATTGGTCATATCTCTCCTAAATTTGGATTGCCACGTGTTCCAGGGACTCGGCCGCGCGATCCAGACAATGTCGACACGTTCATTGAAGAGTTCAACGAGTATCTCAAAACCGATTCGCTGCCGCGCATGATCGTGATGAGCCTGGGCGAAGATCACACCACCGGGACCGCTCCAGGGACATTCACCCCCGAAGCGTGCGTGGCGAGCAATGATTTAGCGGTCGGCCGACTGGTCGAGGCGGTGAGTCATTCGAAGATCTGGCCCAATGTCGCGATCTTTATGATCGAGGATGATGCTCAGAATGGCCCTGATCATGTCGATGCTCACCGGACCATTGGCCTGGTGATCAGCCCCTACACGAAACGAAGATACATCGACAGCACCCAGTACAGCACCGTCAGCATGCTCCGCACGATCGAGTTGATTCTGGGCCTGGATCCCCTCAGCCAGTACGATGCGGCCGCGACGGCGATGTTCCGAAGCTTTACCGATAAACCCAACCTCGAACCGTACACCCATGAACCGCCGAGGATTGATCTCAATCTAAAGAACACGCTTCTCAGTTACGGTGCCGAGCGAAGCGCGAAGATGGATTTCTCGGAGTACGACCTGATCGATGATTTCGAGATGAACGAGATTCTTTGGCGGGCGATCAAGGGCGAGAACGCCCCCATGCCCCCCGCGGTCCGACGAGCCATCGCCTACCGGATGGGCCAAAGCCCCTCGGCCCCCTGATCGTTGTCGGCAGCATTTTCGCTCTCGGTCTCGCCCGGCGCGGGCCAGCGGCGAGCGGGGTCTTGCCCGTAGTAATCGCTCATCAAGCGATAGAACTCGGGCATTTCCCTTTGGAAATCGAGAGCGAGTTCAAAGAAGCTCTCGGTCGCCACCGCGAAGAACTCGGGTGGACTCTCGACAGCGTAGGGGTCCAGCAGCGTCCCCCTTCTCGCGAGGAGGGACTGCTGCATCCGTTCTATTTCTCGATGGATACATGTTCGCCACGTCGCTCGAAGGGAATCGGAGTTCAGATGCGGTACGCCGTCCGGCAACCCATCTTCCATGTCGAGAATGTGAGCGAACTCGTGGAGGACGACGTTTCGGCCATCGCGCGCCCCGCGCGCATCAGCGCGGGAGTCCCGCCAGGAGAGAACCACCGTTTCCCTTCCAAAGGCTTCGCCGACGCGCTCGGTCGGCAACGCGTCACCAAACTCTTCACGACCTTTGGCGCGGTACGCGGCGGGATAAACGAGGATAGAGATAACCGCGTCGAAGTGGAAATCCTTCCATGCGAGTGAAAGAAGGGAGGCTTGCGCCGCAATCGTGACTTTGATTTCATCGGTGATAACCAGACCCGCGCACCCCTCCCAATTCTTCTCGGTAAGGAAGATGGCGAGATCCCCTTCCAGCTTGGTTCGCTCGGCAGGCTCCAAAACGGAATACCAACCGACATTCCGCTCGAGATGATTCCGCCAAACGGTCGGGAAAGGTTTCGCACGGAGCCGAGCACGCCGGCGTCGACGAAAAAAACCGAACACGTTGACTCCTCCTGTCCATTCAACCGGGTCATGATCAAGATACTCGTGCTGAGTGAACAGCTCGCGATTTGACAGAAGAGATCGAATTCGTGGTGATGCCGCGTCCTTTGCTTGTGCATGAAACGGAGTTGGATCTAGCATGCCGATTGCTGGAAGAATCAAGCGATCAGGGCCACGAAAAAAGGACGAGGGATCGCCTCTGGAAGAGAGGCGAATCGTCATGGTCGCTTTAGGCGTACAGGCCCGGGACGATCGAAGCTTGGACGAGGGGCCGGGGCTGACCGAGATCGTTGTACAGAACGGTGTCGGGGGCCAAGCCAACCGCGTGGTAGATCGTCGCAAGCAGTTCTGTCGGATGAACGGGGCTGTCGATGGGGCTCGACGCATGTTTGTCGCTTTTGCCGTAGGCCACGCCGCGCCCGACGCCGGCACCGGCGATCATGGCGGTGTAACAGTAAGGCCAATGGTCGCGACCATCCGGCGAGTTAGAATTGCCCGACGTGGAGACCCCCATGATGGGGCTTCGGCCGAATTCGCCGATCGCTAAGACGAGGGTTTCATCTAAGAGTCCTCGTTGGTCCAGATCTTCGATCAGGGTGGCCAATGCGGGATCCAGCTTCGGAAGGTGCAGATCCTTCAGCGGGCCAAAGTTGGACGCATGGGTGTCAAAGGCATCAACGACCGGGTTGCCATTGGCGACCGCGGGCCAATTGACCTGCACGAATTTGGTCCCGGCTTCGACAAGACGCCGAGCCAACAAACAAGATTGGCCGAACGTGCTTCGTCCGTACCGGTCGCGCATCTCGGCCGTCTCGGCATCAAGACGGAAGGCTTCGCGGGCCTTGCCGGAAAGAAGCAGATCGAATGCTTGGGAGTAATAATCGTTGAGGGCAAACGACGCGGTCGCCTTTTGCAGTTGAGGCATCCCCTTGTTGACCGTTTCCCAAAGAGAGCTTCGCTTCTGCAGACGAGCGATCGGTGTGTCGCTGCGTGGCGCGAGATCATCCATCTTGAGGGGCTGGTTGGGATCTTGAAAGAGGAAGTATGGGTCGAACGCTCGGCCGAGGAAGCCGGCGTTACCCGCTTTGCCGATGACGTTGGACTCTTGCATGGGGCGAGGCATCTGCACGACGGGGAACATCGGTTGACCGGTCGGCCTTAGTTTGGCGATGACCGACCCGATATTGGGAAAATCTCTCGGCGAGGGAGGTTCCAGTTGACCCGAGGGAGAGACCTTATCGGGGGTGTAGCCCGTCAGCATTTGGTAATGGGCGGCGGTGTGATTGAAGAGGCCGACCGGCGTGTAGCTGACGCTTTGAATCATCGTGACTTTGTCGGTCACCTGGGCGAGGCGAGGCATGTGCTCGGAGAAGATCAGCCCGGGCGTTTTGGTTTGAATCGGTTTGAAGATGCCTCGAATGTTGTCGGGTGCATCGGGCTTGGGATCCCAGATGTCGAGATGACTGGGGCCCCCTTGTAGGAAACAGAAGATAACGCTTTTCGCTTTCCCGAAGCCTGCTCCACCGACGGGCGCCGCTCCTCCCACGGGAGCCGATTCCCCTGCCTGTGCTTTCCCCTGAAGGAAGCCGGCCAGGGAGAGGCCGAGCAAACTCGATCCTCCCATCTCGATCAATTCTCGGCGAGAAACGCCGTCGCACAGTCGACCCGGTCGGCCTGTAATCGAGATCATGTTTCGCTTCCTTCATGCTGAGGTTCAGACCGTCATCGGTCATCGCCGTCGAGCCTGATTATCCTACCGATTAAACAAGAAACCGGCGCTGTTAAAGAGAGCCCACGCGAGATCCTGCACCCCTTCGGCTTTCGAGGTCGCCGCGGCAAGGTACTCGACCGCCTTGGTTCGTTCCTCGTCAGAAGGGGCTCGACAAAGAACGGTCAAGTAGATCTCATTGGCCAGCGTGGGGTCGGCCGAGCCACTGGCAGCCAACTTGTTCAGCCGGCCATTCGGGTCGGCGAGCATGCTTCCTAAGGTCGGTCCATTGATCAGGCTCAGGGTCTGCTTCAAGCTGACTTCCGCCACTCGTTCACACTCGCAAACGCTTTCACGTGGAGGTCGGCCGAAGGTCTCCAGGAAGTCGGCCCGAACGGCCGTATCGGGAAGCTGGCTCGCGCGGAAGCCGGCCGGCAAACCTTCCACGGGAATCGGAATCCCCATCGCGGCCGAGATCGAGTCTTGCAATTGCTCGGCCGTCAGCCGGCGAGGCAACGCGTGAGAGAAATTGATCTTGTCATCTTCGTTCCACGAGTTGGTCTCGATGCTGAGTTGATACGTCCGCGAATTCGCGATGGTGCGAAGCAGATGTTTCAAGTCGAAACCATGATCGACAAAGTCCTTCGTCAAAGCATCCAGCAATTCAGGATTGCTGGGGGGATTGCTCGAACGAATATCGTCGACCGGTTCGATGACTCCCAGCCCGAGCATGTAGCTCCAGAAGCGATTGACGATCGAACGCGCAAAGTACGGGTTCTCTGGCGCGGTGAGCCAATCGGCCAACTGCTGGCGAAGCGTTGGGGCGGCGGCATAGGGACCGGCGTGTTCAAAAGGGAACTTAGGGGGGATGACCGCTTGCGTTCGTGGATGTTTTACGGGTTCGTAACCCGAGGGAAGGTCGTAGACGATTTCTTCGCCCGGCTTAAGGCCTGCCTTCCGCTGCACGCTCGCGAAGTAGGCTCCTAACTCGTAGTGCTGAGTTTGCGTCCATCGTTCGAAGGGATGGTCGTGACATTTGTTACAGTTGAAGCGAATCCCCATGAAGAGATGGGTCGTGTCTTCCATCGCCTTAAGCGGATCGCGCGCGACCTTGTAGAAGTTGGCGGCTGGGTTCTCGTATGTGCTGCCGGTCGCGGTCAGCATCTCGCGAACGAACTCGTCCAGGGGTCGATTGGTGGCAACCTGTTGGCGAATCCAATTTCGAAATGCCCAGACACCCTTGTCGCCGAGATACTTTCGATTGCACTGCAAAAGGTCAGCCCACTTGTACGCCCACCGGTCGACGAACTCGGGGCGATCTAGAAGTTCATCGATGACGCGGGCTCGCTTGAGCTTGGTCGGTGTCGTTTCGACAAGGAATGCCTTGATCTCTTCCGGCGTCGGCTGCGAGCCGATCAGATCGAGGTAAACTCGGCGAAGAAATGTTGCGTCGTCGGCCAGGGCCGCAGGAAGAATCTTCAATCGCTGGAGCTTTTTGTCGACTAGATGATCGATGTAGTTGTGTGCCGCCGGGCTGCTCCAGACGAAGTCGGGTCGCGGATCAAGGACAGAGAGATACTTGACGGCATAGTTCCCTTCGTAGCGAATGAGAATCGCCACTTCGCCGCGACGAAGGGCTTGCACGCGAGCGGGCTCGGCCACACGGGCGACATAATCGGGGCTGGCCGTAAACTCGGCATCGCGGGTGACGTCGCGCGTGGAGCCATCGGGATACGTTGCGACCACCACCACATCCTGCCAAGCCCCGGGCTCTCGAAGCGTGGTGTGTTCGGGATAGACGCGGATGCCGTTGGCTCGGGTCATCTTGGTGACGTCGGATTGATTCCCTTCCCGAATCCACTGTAAGAGGACGCGGTAATAGCGATGGTCAGTTCCGAAACGAAAGCCTCCTTCATGGGGGACTTCGTTGGTTGGTTTCATGATGAGGAGGCTGTCCGTCGGTCGTGAACGATTGAAACGCCGAGAGGATAAGTCGGTGATGAGCTGTTCGTGATCCCATTCGGGGTCGTAGCCACGCAAAGAAAGTTTGAAGCCTCGCTTTCCTTTGGGTGTTCCATGGCAGGGGCCTGAATTGCAGCCCGACTTACTCAGGATCGGCATGACATCTCGAACATAACTGATCGTGCGGGGCGCTTGCGTCCCACTGATGGCGATGGGGGCCTCGGCGGTTTTCCCGGCGACGCTGAAACGGGCGATCGCTTGGCCATCGCTCTGGGGGAGAAAGAATCCGTCGGCGTCGCGACGGGCGATAGGGGAGGCTTCCCCGAACTTCTCCGCCGCCACGATCGCGACCGTTGCTTGCCGAGTCAGGTCAACCCATTCCCCTTGCGGTGTTCGACCGGTGACGAGAACTCGGGCGGCGTCCAGCGAGTCCTTTAGGTGGATGCGGGTTGGTTCCAGACGAATCTCTTCAATCGCCCCGTCGTATACCTTCTCGGCAGCGACAGGGGCCGTCGGCGCGGCAGTTTCGGCCCAGACGGACGTCGAGGCCAACAACACGGTCGACCAGATGGCTCGGCAAGTCCGGGTTCGCATCTTCTCTCCTCAATAACCACTCTTCAAAATAACCTGTCCTCACCCTTTCTCTGAGGAGTGAGAACCTATGCGTCGATCGAGTCGACACGCGCCACCGATCTTTCTTAAGACGCCGGCACAGTCAACTTGATCTCTCGCGGCGGGAGTTCGTAGTCCTTGGTCTGCTTGCGTCCTGAAAAATCGGTCAGTCCCACCAAACGAACAGTGTACTCGCCAGGAGCGATTCCTTCTCCCTTGAATTCCAGTAATGAAGTGACTTGACCGTTGGGAACGGGTGGGGTGACAACGGTGATACCTTTGGGGAGGTTATCCACACGAAAGCGAACTTCCCCATCAAAACCCTGCTCGCGTGCGACGACCACCGGAAGGGAGGTGGTGCCGGCAGCGGGCAACGAAACGGCCTGGACCGGGAGCGACACAGAGAACGGCGTTACCAAAGCGACCGAAATAGGAGGAAGCGTCACACGGACCTCTCGCCCGTCGACCACCGTCGTGGCGGTGAAGACCATCGTTCCTTCGGATCGACCGTATTCGACGTTCGGCGGGAAGGCGATGGCAGCGGCCGACGCCTCTTTCGCAATGGTGGTGTCGACGCCCGATGGGAAACTCGGGATACGGGTTTTGGGCTCGATGCGGATCGGTTCCGTGACGGCAGGCGAACGCTGAATTGTGACCCCCAGCGAGCTTCCGATGCCATGAGGGACTCGAATGGCTCGGCTGGCGACCTGCACCGAGAAAGGACTTGCCTGGCAGAGTGCCGCAGGCATGGTTTCCAGAAGGGGCCGGTCGACAAACGTGACCAAGTTGACGGGGCTCCCCGTGGCTTGCCGATCGATAGGCTGGGCCGCGCTCCCCCCTCGTCCCCAGATTTCTAGAGGGATCATGCTCGGGGCCGTCCCCGGCTTGGCCGAGAGAAGAACGTAACCTTCATTTTGGCCGGCTTCGATTCGGCCTTCCTCGGCCGTGATGCCGTGAACCTTTTCCGGAAGGAAGAGTTGAATGGGGCCGTTGTACCCTCGGCGATCGACGCGGACGGGGACGTATTCGTAGGTTCCCTGTGGAATGTTGATGACGTCGCTTTGGACTTCGAGAGAGAAATCTTCTCCCACCGAGTCGGCGGCCAAACGATAGACAAAGCCAGGCCCGCCCCGCCGGCCCAGGTCTTCGACCGCGAGGAAAATCTCCTGCACGTCCGCAGGGGTGACAAAGTCAAAGATCGGGTCATTCTGATCGACGCTTCGCGTGTAGGCTTGTCCATCTTTGTTCTCGACCGCAAGCACCGCATCCAGAAGAGATCCCGACTTCTTCGCCGACAGATTTAAACGAAACCGCTGCCCAGGAGACGTCGCCAATCGATAGCGGTCCTTTTCCCCTGGGGCACTGATGACCCCATCCACCGCATAACCCGGTGGGAGATCCTGCGGCATGCCCGGCGTCTCGACAATGCGAAGCCGATCAGAAACGATGTACCGGAGCGGCATCGAGGGAGAGGCATTTCCCATGGGTTGAATCATCGCCCAGCCGTCCGAAGGGGGGGCCGTGAAAACGACCGGGGTGAGGTTGCTCACATCATGTCGCCAAGCCCATGCCTTCTCTTCCATCTGCCGGGGACCGGCCAGTGGAAAAATCCCCTCCGCGTATTCGTAGTTCCCAATCTTCAGCCGATAACTGGAACCGAGTTGATACGTGACGTCGTTGATGGCAATGTAGTAATCGCCCCCCTTGGCAACGGTGACATCAACCCGGCTATCCGAATCAAGCCCGACCGCGTCATCATTGCTGGCGAGCTCGCGCCCTTGCGAATCTAGAATCGTCAATGCTGAGTCCATCGGCATGCCGATTCGCTTGGCCTCGACCTCCGCGACCAGTCGGCCCCCGGCCGGGAGCGTCACACGAAAGATATCGCGATCCCCGACCCCCACCGCGCCGGAAAGGGTCACCCCCAGCGGGACCGGTTGAGCCTCGGCTTGTTGACTGTTCGGCTCTACCTCTGCCACATCGGGGAGCGTGCCAACCGCGAAGTAGACTTGGTTCGAAACACCGTCGGCCGTCCGAACGCGAACAGGGTAAATCCCAACGGGGGCCTGGGGATCAATGATGAGCTCGGCATCACGGCGATCGCGAATGTTGTAGGCGGGTTTTCCATCGACCATGTCGACCGGCTTCAGCGTCAGCTTGCCGGGAATCGTCGAACGAATTTCAATGTCGCCATCAAGGTTCTGACCCACGATGTTCAGCGTGATCGTCTTGCCTCGTTCAAACCCAATCGGATAAACGTACGACAATCGCGGCGCGGCATGGGTGGCCGAGACCATCACGAACATCGTTCCCAGGAACATTCGCAAAGACGCGAAGGGCGAAGTCATCCGGAACCTCTCTCGATGAAGTTGATTCATTTGCTGGCGACCCCCGTAGTTAAGGGGACCGGGACAAACTCTTTGGTGACTTGGCCGGTGGCAATGTCGGCGATCTTGACCATTCCGTCGTAGCCACCCGCGGCGATGATGGTCCCTTGGGGATGAATCGTGACGGCGTAAACCTGTCCTGCGAAGGGGATGCTGGCAAGCAATTTGCCGGTTTCTAGTTCGTAGGCTTGAGCTTGCGTTCCTCCTGCGACGGCGAGTATTTTGCCATCTTTGCTGATCTCAATGTCGCGGATGGGTCCATTGATCGGCGGGAAAGGGCGGATCAAGTTGAAGTCGTCGCCGATCACGCGGGCCTGCTCTCGAAATATTCGATAGAGCTTCGGGACACCGTCCACGCCGCCGACGACCACTTCGTTTCGCGTGGGGTGCCGATCGATCGCCTCGAGGCCTCCGGTCAGCGCGCCGGGCGTGATGCTGGTGACGTTGTCGATGAACGCGCCGGAGTCGGTCTGCGTCAGTTTGACGGCCCGGTCCCGACTGACCGAGACAAGGTTCTTGTCATCTAAAGAGAAGACCGCGCCGATGACCCAGTCGGTGTGATGATCGAACTTCAGCAGCGGTGCGCCGTCGTCTGCTTTGATGACTCGCCCGCTGTTATCCGGGCAACCGAACGCGAGTTTGCTACCATCCGAACTCCACGAGACTCCGAAGAGTGTGTCGATCGATGTCTGGACAGATAGGAGGAGCTTCTGGTCAGCAAGGTTCCATACTTGAATCTCTCCGACCCGGCCGGGTGAACCTCCGCTGGCCGCGAGCTTGCTGCCGTCGGGTGAGAAGGCGAGGTCTTCGATCCGTTGAGAGAGGCCGATAAGTCGGTGGAGCAGGGCAGATCCGTCGCCCGCATGAAGCAGGATTTCTCGATAGCCCCCCACCGCCAGCATCGCTCCATCTCGCGAAAATGCGATCGCCGTGACAAGAGGCATTCCCTCGTAAACCGGCGGGTGCTCGGCATCAATAGTATCGACCGCCTCGGGTGGGGTGTCGTCGCTGGCTCCCTGTTCAATCCAGGTTTTGATCAGTCCAATGGCCTCCGGTGGTAGGGCCGGGCCCCCCTTCGGCATCAAATCCATGTCCTGCGCTAGCAGGCTCTTGATGAGGATGCTTTCGTCCGGCTTACCCGCGACTAGGCCGGGACCCGTCTCGCCTCCGTGCAGCAGCGTCGCATGGCTCGTCAGCAGGATTTCCCCACCGCGCTTCGCGGGCTGATGACAACCAACACAGTGTCGCTGTAAGATAGGCCTGACTTGCTTATGAAAGCTAATGGTCGCAACCGGTGGTGTCGCCGGCGAGTTGCCCGCGGCAGGAGTTGGTTCGTCTCCGACTAGAAGAGCAAACAAAACGAGTAGGCTTGTCATTCTCTTATCCATCGGCCATTGGTCGTTCCGGGCGAATATCATGGAGGCGCGGGATGAATGCCTCGCTGATGAGGAACGCCAGGACGTAATGTCAGTCGGGGTTTGGTTGTGCTACCCACGTATCAAAAGATAGGTCGTCCCGCGCAGGAAGAGATCCACCCGGTAGTATGACAGCGGCCCACCGGCGGATTGTCAAGAAATTTCGGAGTCCAGGGACGAAGAGCGGCAAAGCCCTCGTCTTGAAAGAGGCCGAACGCTCGGGGACGGGAAGCGATGGCTATAGAGGAGTCGATCGGAGTGAACAGAAGGTCATCCCGGCTCGGCCGAGGCTTGTTTGCTCTCTTGTTTTTGTCGACCCTCGGGGGAACGGAAGGAGCCGCTCTCGAGAACGATCCGCGCATTGAGTATGTCGAAAAACTTCAGCAAGCGGGAATGCCGGACCTCGCCGTCGAGTATTTGCGTCAGCTCACCAGCAAGCCAGGGCAAGGCCAACTCTCTCATCAAATCGATTACTACCTGGCGAAGGCTCTGCTCGATGAAGCTGGCCAATCGTCGATTCAGCGAGAACAAGAGTTGATCGACGAGGCGCTTCGCCTCTTTGAGAAGTTTCGCACCGATCAGCCTGAGAGTCTCGAAGCCATGGATGCGCGAGGCGAGATCACTGGTATCGAGGTCGCTCGGGCCCAGCGGCTTTTGGCCGAGGCGAAGTTGGCTTCCCATCCGCCGTCGGCCCAGCCTCTTCAAAGCAAAGCCTTGGCCGCTCTCGACAAGGCCTTGCCCGAGGTTGATGGAATCATCCAGCGGTACGAGAAGTTGCTCGCCGAGGAGAAGCCAGAACGTGACGGCGACGATCGACCGAGACGTCGGCGCGGTGGAACGGCGCGGGACGATCGATCGGCTCGAAAACTTCTTATCGAGGGTCGCAAGCTCGACGTGGAGCTTCGCCGGGGGATGATCGACTATTTGGCGGGACAAGCTTACGACCGCGCCGATCCCATTCAGAAGAAGCTCTCCGACGCTCGTCTTCAGGCATCGGCCGCCAAGTTTGACGAACTCTTTCAGAAGTACCGAGCGACGGGGACGCTGGCGGCATCGCTGGCGCTATTGTGGCAAGGGCGAGTTCGGCAAGAGCTAGGCGACGCGCAAGGGGCGGAGGATATTTACCGCGAAGTCCTCGCAGGGGAGCCGAAACAAACCACCGGCGTCGATGACATTCGGGCCGATCTCTTCGCGCAGGCTCGCCTGTTTTGGTGCCAAGTGAAGAATCAAGCCGGCTTGCCCGAAGAGGTGATCAACAATCGCTACTACTCCGCGGTTGAATGGCTGAATCGGTCCGCTTCGCGTCGGCGCGAACGGCTGGGGCTCGGGATTCAACTTGAATTGGCCAAAGCATACATCGCGCTGGCCGAGAAGAAGCCGGCCGATGATAAGGAGGGTCGCCGGCTGATACGCGAGGCGATGAAGCTTCTTGCCGATGGCGTCTGTCGGTATTCATCCGAGTTCATGCCCGAGGGGTTTGCACTGCGTGAGAAATACGCTGCTCGCGTCCGCGAGTCGGCCGACGAGATGACCAGTTTCGACGAAGCAGCCTTCGTCGGTGGCAACGCGCTGGCGGCGAAGGACTGGGCCGGGGCGATCGATGCCTACGAGAGAGCCATTTCGCTGGTAAAGAGAGACGTGGATCTGGAAGAAGTCGCCAGTGTTCGCTATCGCTTGTCGCTCGCTCGGATACAGGCTGGCCAAATCGAAGAGGGAACGAAACTGGCCAACGAACTTGCTCAAGAAGATCCCATCACCAAAGTCTCGGCCGAGGCGGCAGGCCTGGTCGTTTCCGCTCGATGGAAAGAGTATCGCGAGGCCAACAAACAGTCGGCACCCGATTTGGCTGATAAGCGAGAAAAACTCGAATCCGCCCTGCAAACGGTGAAGAGCCGATTTCCTCGTTCCAACCAAGCCGACACCGCGCGCTTCCTGACGGGCTTTCTTCTGAGTAACGACAAAAAGTACGAAGCGTCGGCAACCGCCTACGAGGAGGTGACGCCGGCCGGAGAGAACTTTGCCGAGAGTCGGCTTCGTGCGGGGCAGGTTCTTGCCATGAGCTTTCGGCAACGATTCGCTCAGCAAGAGGCGACCGTTGCTGACGCGACTCGACCATTGGAGTTATTCGCCGTAGCGAGTGAAGCGTTTGCAAAGCAGGTGACCGACACCGGCCCGCCGCCGATCGGATTAGTCGAATCTCGGCTCGCACAAGCCCGTCTACTTCTCTTGATCGGCAAGCCGAAGGAAGCATTGGATCTATTGGAACCGCTGTTGAAGATCGTCGAGCAAGGTCGATCGACAGGAACGGACCAGTTCGGGATCGAAGTGGCGGTCTCGGCGGTCGAAGCCGCTTTGGCGGCCGGCTTGATCGATCGGGCGGAGAAGTTTGTCGACGCCATGTTGACCGGTGATCAAGCGAATCCCGCGGGAGGGGATCGCGTGGCGGCCGTGTTGGTTCGGCTGGGAAAGAGTCTGCAAGAGGATGTTGACCGATTCAAAAAACAAGGGGACGCGAGTCAGGCGGTATCCCGCCAAAAGGCTTTGGAAGAGTTTCTGGCCAAGCTTGCCAACCGACCGCAGCAAACGGTGGCAACGTTGCGATACTTAGCCGACAGTTACGAATCGCTCGGTCAGCAGGCTCAAGCGGCCGCCACCATCGAAAAGGGACTCGCGCTGATCAAGCAGAGCGCTCTTCCGGAGGCCGACCGAGAGAAACTCGTTTCCTCGTTGCAAGCCCGGCGGGTTCGATTGCTACGCGAGTCCGGCGATTTGTCGCGTGCCCGCGAAGAGGTGGAGACGTTGCTCTCGGCACATCGAGAGAGTGGCAAGAAGACATTCGCTCTCTCGATGGAGTTCGAGCGCTGCGAAATACTCGAGGCAATGGCAAGGAAGGATGCCAATCTTGGTGCGCAAGCGCTGGCGGGCTGGAACAGTCTGTCGGAGAGGCTTCGAGGGGCCAAGGCAAAGCCTCGCGAGTTTTTTCTGGCTCGGCTGGGTAGTGCTCGCTGGACAGCGCAGCTCCAAGGACCTGCTGCCGCCATTCCTATTCTGAAATCGACATTGACTCTTCACCCTGATGCCGGGGGGCCGGCCATAAAGAAAGAATTTGAGGCCCTTCTCCAACAATGGGGAGCGAATCGACCCAACAGGAGTTGAACCGGCCAAGCATGCCGGCGACACTGATAAAGATGGGGGACGGATTCATGTCTCTTTTTGGAAGAGGATGTCGCTGATCCGTCGACCCATGAGGTCGTTCGACTCGACACGCTCGGCCTCTTGCCCTCATGGCGAGGGTGTTTTTTGAATGCGCCTGGGAAAGGCGGAGTTGAATCGAATCAACGCTAGAACGGGGAACGGTGCATGAAGACGATTTGTCTTCGATTGGGGATGGCATTCGGCGCGATTTTTGGCGCGACAAGCATCAGCCAAGCCTGGCAAGACCCGGTTCCACCGGCCGAGCCTGCCGCCGTCGAAGCGCCGGCCGCGGCAGAGCCTGTACCGGCAAGTCCACCGGTTGCCGCTCCCGAGGCAAGTTCTCCTCCAGCGGATCGTGGGGGTGTCAAGCAGAAGAATTGGTTGAGCTGGACGATTGAAGCGTGCGGGATCTTCTTCTACCCCCAATTGGCCATTATGGTCGCGATCGTCGCGATCATCGGCACCAACGCGTATGCCGTGATGCGGAGCCGATTCATCGACAATGCCTTCGTCGAGAACTTCGAAAACCTCACCAAAGGAAAGCAGTACAAGGAAGCCTTCGAAGCCGCCAAAGCCGACCACACCTTCCTGGGAAAAATCATCTCGGCCGGCCTCTCACGACTGACCGATGGCTACACCGACGCGATTGCCGGCATGCAAGAGGCTGGCACGGCCGAGAACATGAAGAACGAGCACCGTCTTAGTTATCTCTCGATGCTGGCCAACATCGCCACCATGGTCGGCCTCCTTGGGACAGTGGCCGGCATGGTGGCCAGTTTCACCGTTCTTTCCACCAGCGATGTCTCCCCCTCTCCGAGCGCCTTGGCGCAGGGGGTCTCGATGGCGCTGGTAACGACGGTGATCGGTTTGGTCGAGGCGATTCCAGCCATCATGGCCTTCACGATTTTGGGTAATCTCAATAGTCGCCGGGCGCTGGAAGTCGCGCAGGTCGGAGAACACTTGATGCGTCCGTTCAAGTCGGTCTCGGTCGCCAAGCGTCCCCCGACAGAGGGATCTCCTCCGCCGGCGAAACAAGCTCCTCCCGCGAGCCCACCCTCAGCATGATCGGGCGCGACGGTTCCATGGGAAGGAGTTCAACATGAAGTTTGATCATGCAAAACCATCGGTCATCGATCTGGATATGACCCCGATGATCGACATGACGTTTCAGCTCATTGCCTTCTTCATGTTCACGATCAATTTCAACAACGACATCGTCAACAAAGATGTCCAGCTTCCCGTGGCGGAAATCGCTCGGCCGGTCGAGCGTGCGATGCTTCGGCCTCTCTTTCTAAATGTTGATCGAGAGGGTCGGCTTCTCACCGGAACCGATGTCGGAAACATCGATCTGCGAGACGCGACGCAAGAGCGAAAGCTCATCGAATATCTCTCGGCCGAGAAAGAGCACATCCTCGACGAGATGTACGCCAAGTTCGCCAAGCTGGATGAAAGCGAAGAATTAAAGGCGACCGTGGTGATTCGCGCGCATGAAGATGCCGAGTACGGCCCCGTGCAAGATCTTATCCGGACGTGTCGCGTGGCTGGCTTTAGCCGATACTCGCTCCGCGCTCAATTGAAACAGCGTCCGACCCAGTGAAGGAGAGTCGATGAAATTCGTCTCCCCCGCGGGGGTAAAAAAAGTTCAGACCGACATGACGCCGATGATCGACGTCGTGTTTCAATTGATGGTCTTCTTTTTGTTCACCTTCAAGATCGCTCCGGTGGAAGGAGAGATTGGTGTCAACATGCCGGCGATCACTGCCGGCTCATCCGCTCAAAAACAAGATGTCACCATCGAGAGGGTCCCGATCAAACTTCTTGCCGGCAATAGCGGTGGACTTGATCAAGTGATGCTCGGCGAGCGATTTCTCGGAGGAGGGGAACAAGCTCTCCGGTCTTTGTCGCAAGTGCTCAAAGATACGTACGCGGGTCCGGGCGGCGTGGTGAATGATGTCGAAGTCGAGGTCGACGCGGACCGACAGCTTCGCTACCACTGGGTCATTCGCGCTACGAACGCCATCATGTATGCCGGCATCGACGCTATCAACTTCCGCGATCCGAAGAT
The DNA here is from genome assembly GCA_019753235.1 of bacterium. Lineage (GTDB taxonomy): Bacteria > Planctomycetota > Planctomycetia > Kolteriales > Kolteriaceae > JAIELF01. The sequence goes on along the minus strand of JAIELF010000075.1, from coordinate 12,828 downwards.
CGATCCACGACATAAATAGGATCGACGAGTAAAGTACACGTTCAAGCCAACAACGACTGAAGCGCATCGACGGCACGCCGAGCAAAAGCAGGATCGTTGATGTGTTCGGGGCATTCCACGATCACAGATGCTGGGAGATTCTCTCGGAGGGCAGCAAAGAGGGCCTCGTCTGCAGGCGGATTCCAGAAGGGCTGGCCCGGCATGTCGATGGCCGATATTCCACCCAGCGGAAGGAAAACTTGGTAGGGAGCGGTGCTTTCGGACAACTTGCTCGCGATGATCCGTCCAAGCTTGTCGTTCTCTTCGGGTGTGGTCCGCATCAGGGTGACGTTGGCGTTGTGAAAGTAGAATTGCCGGTGGGCCAGGGCTGCGGGAACCGAGTCGCGCGGGCCAAAGTTGACCATGTCGAGCGCTCCGACGGAAACGACTTGCGGAACGCCGGCACGGGCGGCGGCGGTCAATCGCTGGGGGCCAGCCGTGAGAACGCCCCCCACCAGTTCGTCGGCCAACTCGGTCGTGGTGATATCGAGAACTCCCGCAACGAGTTTGTCGGCAATAAGGGATTCCATTGCCTCGCCGCCAGTCCCGACGGCATGAAAGACGAGAACCTCATAGCCAAGACGCTCGGCAAGTTGCCGACATTCTTCAACACACGGGGTCGTGACGCCGAACATCGTCGCGGTCAGAATGGGGCGATCGGACGATAGGTTGTTGCTGACGGGCGAATGGATCATTCCCGCCATGGCGGCCGCGGCCCGCCCCAGGATCGATCGACTGATTCGATTCAGTCCGCTGATATCGGTGACACTGTGCATCATCATGATGTCGCGCGGCCCGACGAATGGGCGTACCTGACCGCTGGCAAGCGTGCTGATCATCAGCTTGGGGATTCCGAAGGGGAGTGCGCGCATCGCCGCCGTCGCAATGGTGGTGCCGGCCGAGCCCCCCAGCGCGATGATGCCGGCCACTTTTCCTTCGCGATGAAGCTGCATCACGACCGCTTCCACGCCGCGGGCGGCCTGCGTGACCGCTTCGCCGCGATCTCTTTTCTGTCGAACCGCCCAAGCCGACGTCCCTGCCGCGAGCAGAACATCGTCGATCGAGACCTCCGCCACGTAAGAGTGCCCACCTAAGATGCCCGCATCGATCAAACAAACGGACAGGCCTCGCTTGGTCATCTCTTCCGCCAGAAACTCAGCCTCGGCACCTTTCGTATCCAGCGTGGCTATCAGAATGACCGACATGGCGTTCCTCTTTTCGTCCGTTCTCGCAATTCCCCAAGATCGATCTCTATCATGCCGTTTCGACCCAGCCAGGCCAAGCAGGCAACATCCCGCTGCGATCGGTCCGCCATAGAATGCTTCGAGGAGAATTCATGATCTACCTCGATAATGCCGCGACCACTTTTCCGAAGCCCCCCGCCGTCCTTTCCGCCATGGAGGAAGCGATTCGCATGGAATTGGGGAATCCGGGCCGATCGGGGCACGCCTTCGCCCGACGCAGCGACGATGGAGTGGCAAGCGCCCGGCAAGGTTTGGCGAGGCTGTTTCATGCGGAGGAGTCTTCGCGCATCATCCTCACCATGAGCGGCACCGACTCGCTCAATATCGCGTTGAAAGGGCTCCTCGAACCGGGCGACCACGTCGTCACCGGCGAACTCGAACACAACAGCGTCCTTCGTCCCCTCGCGGGGTTGGGCGTCGAATGCAGCGTCATCTCGTTCGACGAAGCAGGTTACTATCGCGTCGATGACATCGCCCGTTCGATTCGATCGAACACTCGATTGGTCGCACTGACTCATGGATCGAACGTCCTTGGGACGAGACAACCGATCGACCAGATCGGGGCGATTTGCAGGGACCATCGCATTCTGCTTCTGGTCGATGCAGCACAGACGGCGGGTTGCGTGCCGATCGACGTTCAAGAGATGAAGATCGATCTGTTGACAGCTCCGGGACACAAATCTCTCTTCGGGCCGATGGGAACGGGTCTTCTTTATGTCGGGCCCAGAGCGACGCTTCGTCCCTGGCGAGAAGGAGGCACAGGGGGTGATTCTCTCTCGAAGAGACAACCGATTCAATTGCCGACCTCTCTCGAAGCAGGGACGCCGAACGTGCCGGGCCTGGTCGGTTTGGCCGCCGGCGTTGCATTTGTCGACTCGCTTGGTTGGGCCGAGATTCGTCAGCGCGAAGACGAATGGCGCGAGAGGCTTGTCCGAGGGCTGTCCGAGATCCCACGCGTCGAGCTTCTCGCTCGGGGGCGTCCCGAGGCTACCTTGCCGATCGTCAGTTTTCGAGTGAAGGGTTTCGCGTCGCAGGATGTCGCGGGGATTCTCGATAGCTCCTTCGGGATCGCGGTCCGGGCTGGTCTACACTGCGCCCCTTTGGTGCATGAAAAACTCGGCTCGGCACCCGAAGGGGCTGTCCGCGTGAGCGGGTCGGTCCTGTCGACCCTGGATGATGTCGATGCGATTCTGCATGCCATGAGGGCATTGGTGAACGAGGGATGACCGACAAGCTTGGGTTTCGCGACGTCGGGCAATTCCTGTAGACTAACTAAAAGTGTTCCGCAACGCCCGTGTCACGATGGATGGCGCTTGAACGCCGGCGTTGCCCTCGGACCGATCTAAATGGAGAGGATGGGATCATGCCGATCAGGCGAGTCGTGGACGCATGGATGGAGACACACAACGTTCGGACCATCCGCTTCGATTTTCGTGATGATCCCATCGACTTCAAGGCGGGCCAGTTCATCGTCTGCAAGGATGAATTTCGAGGCTACAAGAGGCCGGTCCAGCGAGCCTATTCCATCGCGTCGACTCCCTGGCAGCGAGACTTTGTGGACATTACCGTCAAGCGAGAATTGCCTGGGCTCATGTCCGCGCGACTGACGGAGATTCCTGTTGGGTACGAGATGGAAGTGACCGGTCCCAGCGGCAAGTATCTTTACGAGACCTCGCGTGGAAAAAAGGTGTTGCTGTTAGGGGCAGGGAGTGGCATCACGCCGCTCTACTCGATTGCCAATTACCTGCTCGAGGGGAATATCGAAGGGGCCGACGTGATGCTTTATTACAGCGTTCGTTCGCCGGCCGACATCATTTACGAAGCCCAGTGGCCGACGATGGTGCGTGATCACGCCAACTTTCAATTCAACTTGACGGTCACGCGAGCTAAGCCGCAGGAATGGGCCGGCCGCCATGGCCGAATCTCGACCGATTGGGTTCGGCAAACCGCGGGCGATGTCTCCGATGCGGTCTCTTACATTTGCGGTCCAACGGCCATGGTCGGCGCGATGGAGGATATCTGTCGCGAATTGGGACTCCCCGAGGACCGCATCAATACCGAAAAGTGGTAGCGACGAGCGAATGAACGCGATCGCGGATCGTTCTGTTTGGGTTGGCCGGCTTTACGCGATCGTGGGAGCGCTCGCGATTCTGGCCATGTTGTTGGCCGCCTGGTGGACCAATTCTCGCGCCCCAGAGCGTCAAGCCAATCGCTGGGGTCAAGTCCAACTGCAATCTCTTCGACAATCGCGAGAGCGACTACAAGATTCTCTCTCCTCACTCGAGCAGCGGGTCCGGAGTCTGGCCGACTCGCCGATCGTCTTTGAAGAGAACCCGGATCAAGGGAAACTCTCCGATGAGTTCCGCCGAGCGATGGCGGGAGAGGATGTCGACGGCATCTCTTTTCAGCGGATCGACGATGCCGGAAAAGTTCGCTTCGACATCAGTTCTAACCCGATCTTCGGCTCGATCAAGACCATGCTGAACCCTACCGAACTCGAATCCATTCTGGAATGGGGCCGCGATCCGAAGAACAGCCGACAGACCCGCGTTGATCTGGAACGGACAAGTGCCAGCAACGATTCAGAAACCCGCGTGACCGTTCGGATTTCCGCGCCCTTACGTGAACCGGCCGGTGCCCCGATGGGACTCTTTATCCTGCGATTTCCTCTCAAAGAGTTCTTGAGCGCTCTCCTTATTCCGTCCCAATTGACGCCGGAAACCTACACCTTCGTAATCGAGCGAGGCAACACAGAAAACCTCCTCGTGGTCCCCAGCAGCGTTCTCTGGCACTTTCGTCATCCTCGCTGGGCCGATGTGTTTTTATCGGACACAGAACCGTTCGTTCGCGCCATCACCCAGCCGATTGCCCTCGATGAAAGCGAGGGGGACCAAGTGATGGACGTTCCCCAAACAGACGGTGAGACCCGGCGAGAGATTGTCTCCTGGTTGCAATCGTCTCTGGGGGACCGACGATGGTTGATCGGGATGAGTACGCCTTATGCCGATGCTGTCCTTTCTACCCGCGGCCAGCAGAGCATGATGGTGATCCTTGCTGGATTGACTCTTGCAGTCCTTGGCGCGGGGGCGGCACTCCTTCTTTATCAGCGGACGCTCCTTCGCATTGAAGCGACTCGCGAACGACAGGCGCAGCTCGATCGGATGCGTCACAATTATCAGGAACTCTTTGCAGAGAACCCGACCGCGATAATGGTCCTTTCCCCAGAGGGACGCTTCCTAGAATGCAACCGGAGCGCGGAGAATCTCTTAGGTCTTTCGTCAACCGATGCCGTCAACAAACGACTCATGGATGTTTTCGAGCAGGCATCCTACCAATCGATCTGGGAGCCGATGGAGGCACAAGGATTTCTTCATGCGACCGATGCTCGTCTTGTTCGAAAGATCGACCAGAAGGCGACTCTGGTGGAGGCGTGGGGTCGCAAGATGGGCGAGCAAGTGATCTTGATGGTGCAAGATGTCGAGCAAAGGCGCGATCTCGATCGACAAATCGCCCGGCTGCGACGCATGGATTCCATGGGGTCATTGGCATCCACCATGGCCCATGACTTCAACAACATTCTCGGCCAGATTCAGATCCTGATTTCGAATCTACGCAGCGAGATCCCGGCCGAGGCCGTCTGGCACGCTGACCTGGCCACCGTCGAAGACAAGGTCGAGGATGCCTCGATCCTCGTGAGCAATCTTCTTTCTTTCCGCGAGAATGTTCTTTCGTCGGAGCCGGTCGATCCCCACCCCATCCTTCAAGAATATCTCCAACAGCAAGCGAAACTTCTTCCACCCAGAATCGAGCTGGTGAGCGACGTTCGGCCTGATCTGCCCTCGATTTGGCTGTCGGCCAGCAGCCTTCGGCGAATCCTCGATAACCTCATTCGAAACGCCTGCGATGCCATGCCGACGGGAGGCACGCTCGTGGTTCGCGCGCGACCGAAATGGATTGAAGCGCGCGAGGCAACCGAACAACTTCCAACCGGGAATTACGCGCAGATCGAAGTCAGTGATACGGGCGTCGGCATGTCGCCACAGATGCTCGACACGATCTTCGAGCCTTTCTTCACCACCAAAACCGAAGGGAAGGGGACCGGCCTAGGGCTTTGGACGATTTACAAGATCCTCCGAAGAGTTCGGGGTGGCGTCCATGTTCACAGCCAGCTCGGCCGAGGAACCCGCATCACGATTTACCTCTCGAGCGCGAAGCCCATCGAGGATATCGATTCGCCCGGCCTCGAAATGGCTCGCCCCAATCGATAACTCTCCCGCGTCGGCTCGGGGGGATTTCTGTACACTGAACGTTAAGGAAGTTCTGTTCGGGGCCGGCCCATTTCCACAAGTTGTGTTCGCTGGCTTGGCCCTCGCCCTAAACGGTGAAGATTCGAGGCTCGGCGGCGTGTGGCGAAGGAAGAGATCATCGTCGGCGGGTACCGTCGGATTAACATTCTTCAAACCGGGCAAAACTCGGAAGTCTGGGAAGTTGCCGAGATCGGCGGCAAACAGCGCTATGCGATGAAACTCCTCCTGACCGATCGCCCCATCGAACCGCAACAGCGAGCCGCCATGAAGGTCGAGGCCAAAATCGGTTTATCGCTCCAACATCCCCACTGCATTCGCTTCTACAAATTCGTCAACGATCGACACATGCCCTTCATCCTGATGGAATGCTTTCGTGGTTCCAACGCAAAGGTCCCCATTATGAAGGGTGAACTTGAACGGATTCGTCCCCTCCTTCGCCGAATGCTCATGCAATTCAGCGATGCCCTCCACTACTTTCATGAGAAAGGCTGGGTTCACAAAGATATCAAGCCCGATAACCTTCTCTTCAACCAAGCCGGCGAAACAAGATTGATCGATTTCGCCATCGCCGTCCGCGCGACCAGTTCCCTGGCAAAGCTCTTTTGGCGAAAAAAACGCCAAGCGTCAGGCACGAGGTCGTACATGTCCCCCGAACAGATTCGAGGAGAACCGCTCGATCGGCGGGCGGATATCTACAGCGCTGGTATCATGTTTTTTGAACTCGTGGCCGGCCGGCCCCCATACACGGCCAATTCCGGCAACGAACTCCTAAAAAAACATCTGCAATCGGGCGTGCCGATTCTTTCGCCAGATACCGGCGTCGACGGGTCCTTTGCCGACCTTGTCCGGCGGATGATGGCCAAAAAGCCCAGCGACCGACCCGCCACCATGGAAGATATCCTGGCGGAGATGAGAAGAATCAAACTCTATGCCGACGAGTCGGCAGACTCGGCCTGATACAACAATAATCGCGTCGAGCAACGAGGCGACAAAGGAGATCGAGCGATGGCCGGACCCAGCGGTATCTACCTTCCCTTCGAGAAACCTGTCCTCGAAATGGAGGCCAGACTCAACGAACTGGAGCAAGGCTTAACCGGAAAAAGCGTCACCGACGAGATTCGCCAGCTCCGCAAAGAACTCGATAATCTGCTCGGCAAGATCTACGAAAACCTCTCCCCCTGGCAGACAGTCCAGGTCGCCCGTCACCAGGCCAGACCCCAAACCTCCGATTACATCGAACTCGTATGCGAGGAGTTCTTCGAACTGCACGGCGACCGAGCGATCGGCGACGATAAGGCATTCATCACCGGGTTCGCGAAAGTCGGCGACTATCGCGTCCTCGTGATAGGCCACCAAAAAGGGAAGAGTACGCAAGAAAGAAGCGAACGATTTTTCGGCTGCGCGCATCCGGAAGGGTACCGCAAGGCACTGCATAAAATGAAGCTTGCGGAAAAGTATGGACTACCGATCATCTGCATGATCGACACGCCCGGTGCCTATCCAGGCATCGGCGCCGAGCAAAGAGGGCAATCCATGATGATCGCCAACAATCTGCTCGAGATGTCTCGTATGAGAACGCCGATCATTTGCACCGTCATCGGTGAAGGTGGGTCCGGCGGGGCTCTGGGGATCGGTGTCGGCGACCGCGTCGCGATGTTGCAATACGCCTACTACTCCGTCATCAGTCCCGAAGGATGCAGCGGCATCCTCTGGAAGGAAGGGGACAGCCATAAAGAGGAGGCGGCCGCCGCCATGCGAATCACCAGCCGCGACCTGCATCGGCTCGGCGTCGTCGAAGATATTGTCGAGGAACCGCTCGGCGGCGCCCATCGCAACCATCGAGCCGCCGCCTGGAACTTGAAAGCCGTTTGGCTGAAGTATCTTCGTGAACTGACCCACATCCCTGTCGACCAGTTGGTGGAGAGTCGCTATCAACGATTCCGTCAGATCGGCGTCTTTGATGAACTAGCCCCCGCCTAACCACCAATGCCCCCGTAGCTCAACCGGATAGAGCAACGGATTTCTAATCCGTAGGTTAATGGTTCGAATCCATTCGGGGGTAATGACTTACGACGAGGCCAGAGCTTTTGTACCCGCTGTGTACCCGGCCGCTGGGGCCGGTTCAGTGGGAACCATCTTGAGCAAGTGAGCCGGGGCCGATGCCTTGGCAAACGGTAAAGCGCTGATCGCCGCCCGCTTACCTTGGTCGGTTGCCCGAGCATACGTGTTCATCGTGAGAGCAAGCGTCGAATGCCCCACGATGTCTTGGACCGCCTTCGGGCTCGCCCCGTTGTCGATCGCATGGGTGACGAACGTTCCCCGTAGCGAATGAAGATCGACCGCCCCACGGGGGTGAGCATCGTCGATACCTGCTTTTCTCGCGTACGTGTAGAACCGATGAAGCAGGTTATGACCCCACGGGGTGTTTACCGTGGTGACGAAGACATGCTCGCGGGAGAAGTTCGCTTCCTGTGGCGCCGTACGCTCCGGGGCCGAGCCTGGAATGGCTTGGCGATGAAAAGCTTCTTCTCGAAGCTGGGAGAGCGTCTCCATCATCTCGTCATCAAGGGGGATCTCTCGGCCCTTACCGCTCTTGGCGACGTTCGGCCGTATGTAGACCGTCCTTCGCTCGAAGTCGATGTCGGACCAAAGAAGGCTTGATGCCTCGTCTCGCCTTACTCCCGTCGTCAGGATGAACCGGAAGAGGGGAAGAAGGAACGAGGGCGTCACCGCGAAAAGAGATTCGATCTCTTCTAGCGTCAGAGACCGCCGCACCTTGACTGGGGCGTCGTGCTTCAACGGCTTGACCTTCTCGATGGGATTCGCGCCGATCAATCCCCATTCGGTCGCCTTGTTCAGCATGTTCCGCAGTGTCCCCACTTCTTTGTTGACCGTGCGGGCGGTGACGAAGTGGCGGAGATCCGGCTTGCCATCGACAGGGGGCTTCCCGATCCGCTGAGCAAGTCGCCACTGCCTGTACGCGACAACGTAGGCATGGGTGATCTGCTTCACGCTCGGGACCGGATGGAACCGCTCAAAGCGGGAGATGTCCGCCTCTACATCCTTGGCACTCCGAAGCGTCTGCCGGGCGAACGTCAGAAATTGCTTCTTCACTTCCACCCAAGAACAGTCGTTGTCGAGCATACCCCAGTCGCCGCGCTCGAGTCTCGCGCGAAGATCATGGAACAAGCCGACCGCTACCTTCAAGTCTGCCGAAAGCCGCTTACGGACTTCCCGGCCGTGGTGTTTGAACCACGCATAATAAACCTTGCCTCGAAGCCGCATCCCCTCGGGGAGCTTGCTACGGGCCTTGGTGCTGGCCATTGTTGAAAACCTCCAAGAGAGAGGAGAGAGAACCCCCGCCCGCCGTCTCTCACCTCGACGGGCAGGGGTTGCCGGCGTCCCGGCGTGAATTAGGCTAAATGTGATCCTTCACCACATTGAAAACTTCAACACCGCCCTCAACAAACCCACGGACGAAGTAGCTGCTGATATCATTGGCGTTCACATTTGCCGCGTACAACCAGAAGCGTTCGACCGCTATCCACTCTGGGTTGTGCTCAGATGTGTTACCGTCGAGAACTCGGACAAACTCCGTGGCGTACGTAGTTTCGAGCCTTGGGTCTGCACAATTCCAAGGCCCCTTAACAGGAATCATCGCGCTTGGCCCGGTCGCACCGTCGTATAGGTTTGACAAGTCGTCGTAAGATGCGATCTCGCACGCCCACCGCTTACCAGCGTGGTATCCCTTCTCATAGTCCTCGGTGTCTTTGTTCAGGATTGTTTGGCGAAGCCGTGCTGTAACCCTCTCGATGTCCAAAGCATCGTCTTCATCTTCCTTGATCTCGACCGTCGGAATTGCCTCAAGAACCGGGGACGAATCATCCCGATTAGTCTTCTTCGTCCTTCGAAGTGTTGCACCCTTCCCCTTAGCCATGATCGTAGACCCCTACGCCTGTGGTGAGCCTGTTTGGGCGTCCCTTCACCTCGAAGGAACGAGCCCACCGCGCACGCTGAACCACGTCATGAAAGACGTTCGAAGAGTCGTATCGGCTTGGGATGGAATGCCTGCGGACGCGCAGGTAGAAAGGCTGGTAGCCATGTGCCGGACCCCTTGTTGGTTCGGTGCGTCGGTTAGACCCGGCGGGAAGTTGACGCTTCTCGTCGGGTCGCTTCTATGCCTAACCCCTCGCCGTGAGATCGTCAACAAAATTCCTCTCTTCGAGGGTTGATTGCAAGTAAATCCTTCGAGACCTTCTGCTTCATTCGCAGGCGCTCTACGGTGTATTCTCCTCGTGTATTCATTCGCGTTTTGTTTGTGCAATTCCAGGGAATCTATGCTCAAAGATACCCGCAGTGATACCCAAGAAATTTCAAAGTTTTAGCGTGACTGGTCACGCTTCCCTCTCGCATTTACTCGCCGGCTTGCGGCATATTCGGTACCGTGTTCGCAGAAACGAGATCCATACCTTCATCGATCCACGAAGACGCCGATCATTCGTGTGCGTCCCTTCGCCCGATGTCCGCATTGATCGCAGAACCGATATTCAATTCTGTCGAACTCGCCTTCTCTGATTTGCCTTTTGTTACCGTCCGCAATCATCCGGCCGCGTTTGCACTGCTGACAGAGACTTGCTATCGGGATTGCTCGAATTGATTTCCTCGGGGATGTCGGTGCTATAGTGTAATTTCTCGGCATGGATGATTCCTCTAATTCCTTGGTGCTGTAGTTTTACCACGAGATTCTATACGCCACCCTGCGGCATTTAATTTCGGCATAACCAAGAACCCTCCTCTATCGTCCGCGTGTCTCGGTTGGCTGTATACGCATTCGATTTTTCGTGATCGCCTCGCGAAGATGCCTCTCTTCAAGGATTGGTAGACTTTCTGGGCTTCTCCACGGTGTCGATCTGATGTCTTTGAAGGACACCTTCATGGTGTCACCCCATGGGCACCGATCACTTGGTTCATCCGTTCAAGCGCATCTTCGTCATCGGCCAAGAACCGAAGGATGATGATCTCTTGATGACTCAACATCGAGAGTGTCAGATTTTGTAAATGGCTCACCTCGTTGGCGAGCCGATGGCGGATATCGAAAAGACCGTCGTGAGTATCCGGGTTACCCTCCGCCACCTCTTCCAAGGCTTCGTCGAGATCCTGAAAGACCACTTTCGCTTCGCTTAGGAACTCTTTGACCATCTCTGCCCACTGCTTGCCGCTGGCGATCAGGTCAGCCCGGTCCTTGTAAAGAGCCGTGAGCCGATCGTGGACCACTTTAAGGGTTGCTGTGCTTGACCGAAGGGCATGGGCCTGCTTGGTGATCAATTCATCTTCCGTCATGGTGTTGCCATCGCCTCCTATTGCCTTGGTCGTCCTGGTCGGAAGTTCTGACGACCCCCAAGGATCTGCGTAACCAGATTCGAGAGAGTGTTAATCGTTTGCTCGTTTCGGGCTCCATCGGCCGACTGCCGTTCGATCACCTTGACGATGTCTTGCAGAAGATCGATCTGCTTTTTGTCGGCACCCAGCCGGCGTGCCGCTTCTTCCGTCTGTTTTTCCAAGAGTCTCTCTTGTGCCCTCGTGACTAGCTCGGGGTCGCTGTCGTCGATTCGGCCATCGTCGAGCGCATCGACGGCCATCTTGCGGGAGTCTTTTTGGATGCGTGCCCGGTTGCGCCTGCGATCTCGCGCGTCATAGTCCTGGCTGTCGAAATACTGCTGATCATTTTCGAAGCCCAACTCTTTGAAGCCCTCTTGGTAGATCTGCTTCGATAGATCATTGATCTGCTTGCGACGGGATGGACCGCCGCCACCGCCGTTCTCTGTCGCTGCCGAGCCGCCCACGGACTCACCAAAGCCGCTCCCCAGAGCCGTCGCCAGCGGGTCGACCGCCGCCGCGTAAGGGTTGCTCCCACTCCCCTCGACTGCCTGACCCTCGCCGTAAGGGTTCTTCGCTTGCTCTTGTCGCTGCTGTTGTTCGTCGAACTGCTTCTGTTGTTCCTGGCCGACTTGCTTGATCCCCTTCATCTCTTCCAGCACCCGAGCAATGACAGCCTTGGTTACGTCGTCATTGCCTCGTTGCCGGATGTCGGCAACCTCCTCTTCGGCCTTCTTCTCCTCATCAAGGTTGTCCATCCGCTGTTGATGCCGCGTGTCTTCCTGGTCGATGGTCCCCTTCGCCCTCACCCATCGACTTTCGTAGGCTTCGTCCTCTTTCCTTTTCTGCTCATCCAGCAAGACATTTCGCCGAGCCTCAAGCTTGTTGATCAATTCCTTCATTTGCCCGAACTGCGCTTCGCTCAAGTTCCTCGACTGTGCCAACTCCTCCATCGAGCTTCGAAGCCGATCGATCTCCGTCGAGATCGCTTCGGGGTCGCCAATGATGTTGACCCATGAGTCATCCTCACGCGATTGCCGGCCCGCATCGATCGCCTTGCCGACACCCAAGACGGCATTTCCAAACGCGATAGCCGCCTCTTCCCCCCTCTTGAAATTCTCGGCAAATCTTTCAGTAGCCGTGTCATTCTTCAGCGTCTCGTACGCTCTTGCCGCCTCTTCGCTGAGCAAACCAAACGCACGGCCAATGCCGAGAACCGCCGCGTCGATCGGGTTGCCGGGATCGGCCAAGCTGGTTGCCCCGTCGTTGAGCGATTTGAGGATCGAGACGAGGGACGCTACAACGGTCACCGCCGCACCAATCGGAGACGCCACGGCCGCGACGACACCCGCCAGGACACCCATCCCCTTAGTGACCTCGGCCGACTCGTTGCCGAGAGCGGACGCCGCACCGGTGAGCTTCTCCAATCCCTCGCGAGTACTCCCGACGACCTTGCCGGTCTTCTCGATCGCCGATGCCTGCTGATTGACCTTCGCTGCCGTCGCTGTCGCCGCAGTGCCGACTTGCTGCGTTGAGACCGCGAACGACCCAAGCCGCTCGTCCGCTTGTTTGGCGGACATGCTGACGTCGTCTAGCTCGTTGTCAAGTTTGTTGAGATCAGCGGCAGTATCCGCCGCCCCTGTCTCGACTTGGTCAAGCCGACTGGCGATCTGTTGCAGTTCGGGCGGAAGTGACGCCCCCGCCTGCTGAGCCAGCTTGATCGCCTGGGCCAGTAGCTCGAAGCCTCGCTTCGCGTCCGACGGGTCGTAAGTGAGCTTGTAGGTTGTCGTCATTGGGTCACGTCTCCTTCCTGGAATCAGCGTTGCCTCTTGCGAGAACGGCTAGAAATTGTTGTCGGCCAT
>JAIELF010000057.1 GCA_019753235.1 bacterium | reverse complement strand
GATGGGAGGCTTGGCATCGCGACAGCCGGCCCGCGGTTTGGGAAGGTCATCCGATCGCCTGGCTGATGATGTACGTGGGCCGACAGGCGACCGGAAGAAACCTTCACTTGGCGTTCCCGTTCACCCTGGTCCTGACGCTTACGTGTTTCCTCGCCGTGTACCGGGTTCCCGTGGCCAATCCATTGCTTCTCTTCTTCGGTCAGTTTCTTGTGAATCAGATGGTCGTTGGTGCGATGATGCCCGCCCAATTCTATTTGGCATGGGTTCGATCGGAGTATTCGGCGGGTCGTTGGACATCGCTATTGCTTTTGCCGCGATCGAATCGGGATTTGGTTTGGCAACTCAGTTGGCCGTATGTCCTAAACACCATCATTTCGAATGTATGGGTAATGGCGATCGGCGGGTTTCTGCTCTGGTGGAATGACCAGTCGATAATCTCGCTCTTATCGCTGGCAGTGGTCTTGGCGAATTGGACGGCGATCACGGCGCTGACGACCGCCACCGCCACCACGACCGACCCGAGTCTGCCGAAAGGGAGGGGGGACGCCTTCGACCCTTTTCGTTTCGGGTGTCTCTCGGTCGTATTGCTTCTGCTGGTCGGCGTAGCGGTCTTTATGATGTTTCTTGTCCTGGATCAGTCGAGCTTCCCGGGCAAATACCCCGCGATCCTGGAGTTTTGCATGGGGACAGGGCTGGTTTGGCTAGGCCATTATGTCGACTCCCCCTGGAAACAATTGCTCGGCCTGCCCGCGTCGGCGGCGCTGCTGTTGTTCGTCTGGCGTTGCTTTCCTCTAATCGTGAGGGGATTTGGCAAGACGCACGGGCGGCCCAGATGATTCGGGCCAGAAAAGGGTACATTTCACGGCTGTTCGGCACGGAATTGGCGCCCCCACTGTTTGATGACTGACATGGACTGTCAGCATGGCAGTTTGAGATGGGTGCGTGATGGATGCGCCGGGTTTGAAGAGAGCGATCTGGTTGGGTTCAAATACCTGGTTCGCTTGGTTCCGATGCTTAAGCAACTGCATTACGTCGGTTGTCAACGGGATCGCGCTGGCAACTTGAACTTCCCCACGTTTGACGGGCGCGGATTATAGTATCCTGCGGCGAGTGCGAGTTCTCGTTGCCAGTCGTCCCAAGCATCGTTCCGAATCTCGCACCAATCAACCGAGACGATCACAATGGGGAGATCATCCCCCAAAAGAACCAAGCCCGTTGCTTCGAGAGGATCTGCGATGGATCGTGAAAGCCAGGCTCCCCCCATCATGCCATGTCCAAGCGGGACCGTGACGTCCGCGGAGAACGAAGCGATACGAAACTCTGATCGAGCGGTCGTGCTGAACAGAACAACGATGCCAATAAGAAGCGTGGCCGGTTTCATCAGTGGTCCTTGCATGTCCCTTTCAGGTAACGAACAAGCGGGGCTCGGTGTACCGACCTTTCCGAGAGGGCTCCCACAGGATCCGTCACATGAGAAATGCTCTGAAAACAATAGCCGCTTGCCGAGCAGGAGAAGAGCCAAGTCTCGCGGGGTAATTACCCTCTATCGTCGAATGATCGCAGGCTTCTCCCGAGCGACCTTCCGCAGATATCGCCTTGGCACCACTTCTTCGCTTCTCATCTTGTCACGAAATCATGGATTCACAAGCGGATTCCCCGGAGAGCGGCGTTGGAATCGTCGAAGGAGAATGACGCTCACGATGGAGGTTGTCGTCGGCTTGTCAGAAACCGACATCAGCAGGCGACACGAGTCACACGGTAAGGCTTGAGAAGTGTCTGCATGCATCGAGTCATTCGGCCTCGATAGGGAGATCGAGACTCGTCCCACCAAATGACCCGGCGACCGGACATCGTCCAACCGGCTAAGCGGGTCGTCAACTCCGCCAGCATCGCTAGCCGCGACCCCGTGGGGCGATCAAGAATGCGCTGCGGATCGGGCTTGCCTGCCAACACAATCGTGGACAACGAAGATTCTCCCAAAGTACCGTCGGCAATTGTTTGCACCAGGGACGGGCAATCCTCCAGACCCCGGATCGGCATTACTTGCAGATATGTTCCTCGTGGAAAGAATCGCCGTGGATAGAGATGCTGATCTATGGGCTCGCCCAGTAGGGCTTCAATGAATCGTTGATCCGACTCGGGCATAGACTGGGCCCAAGAGCCAGCTCGCGTTGGATCGATTTTCTGGGACACTTTCGCTTTCCAAGGTTCGATGGTCCGATTCACCTCGGCGGAACTCTTCGATCGATCGCTATGTGGATCGAACGATTCCTTGACGAACTCGCCGATACTCTTCAAAACGCTCGACGTGCAAGTGACAAGATCTTCGTATCGGATGGTGATGGTGTTAGAATCGCTCTCGCAGAATCGCTCTCCAGGAAAATAGTTGTCGGCAAACATACTGACAGCGGCCGGGAGAGAGGAAGTCCCCCATGGAACGTTCAGCAAGGAATGGATCGTGTCTCTTGGATCGCGCACGATTCGAACAACGTGCGATTCTGGAAAAAGGTGCCTAAGCGTGGGGAGATGAGCAATATGGTTCGGCGTTTTCTCAAGCCAGCGAGTCTTGCCGGCTCGCCTCATCTGCGGCACCACCAGCGACTCGAGCAACGCCCGATAACTCGGCGGCACGGAAGAAAGGTGATCGCATAGATCGTTCGGAGTCAGTCCGGCATTCAACGGGACCGCTCCTCCGACATGTTGAATCTGCATCAGCCATTGAACAGCATCGGAGACCCACTTCTTTGTCCAGGATGGAGCGGGCGGCCGACGGCGATCAAATTCTTCAAAAAAGTGAGTTTCTGGACCGGCATGGATCGCCGGATGCGCACTGAGGATCGACGCCAATAGCGTCGTGCCCGATCTGGGAACGCCGACAACAAAAATCGGGGTGATAGAGGCCATCGTTTGCCCGTCAAACGCCCTGCTTTGGGCCGTCTTTGGCGGGGACCATATCGCTTCTTTGGAATGTTGCAATAGGCTTTTCAGACGCTGCAATTCGGCAGGTCCATCCGCTGCGGGGATTTAGCACGCGAACGCGAGCGGCTGCAGGAGCGGATTGATGGAGAGGGAGAGCCAGAGCAATTGTTCTAGACGTCCGTTTGAAGATCGATGGAAGGGGTGAAGTCGGAGGCGAAACGGATGTTAGGCATCACGACCGCTTGTAGTCAGGAACATTTGCCCTTTCGTAATCTTGCCCGCAAAACCAGGGGTTTTTCCCGATCGAAGGGGCTCTTTGCGGAAGCTTCGCAACATCACGGAATGCCGGTTCTCGTCATGGATCAAGGTGACGATGAATCGGCGAATTGTTCGGACTCTAGACGTGTCATTGCGGCAGGATCGAGAAGGTCCTACCGTAAGGGGATGGGGTCGTGGTGCCTGGAGGCATCTCTCCGAAGAACGCTGGGGGTTGATCATGCTTCGGTTTTCAGTTTGCGGAGTCGTTCTGGCTGGTGGCCTTTTCGCCGGCCTGTCGCTGGGGGGGGAGAAAGTCACGCTGGGGGATCCGTCGTTGACGGCGGGGATTCCAGGGAAGGGAAAGCTGACTTCTGATCAGGTGAAAAGCTGGCTCGCGGATCCCAAGAATCATTTGGATCTCTCGGTCGAGTTGCCGATGGGTTTGGCCGCAGGCAGCAGCCTTATTCAAGGGATCAAAGAGAATCCACTAACCCGCGCGAAGATCGAGCTAGGCCGACAACTCTACTTCGATCCAAAACTATCGGCCGACGCGAGCGTCAGTTGTGCCGAGTGTCACCATCCGGACGAAGGGTACTCTCGTCACACGACCTTTGGCGTGGGAATCAAGGGACAAGAGGGGAATCGCAATTCGCCTGTCTCTTACAACCGCTTGCTCACGTCTGTTCAATTCTGGGATGGCCGGGCCAATAGCTTGGAAGAACAAGCGAAGGGTCCGATCGCCAATCCCATCGAGATGGGCAACACGCATGAGAAAGTCGTCGCGGATTTGAAGAAGAACGATCTTTACCGCGCCCAATTCGAAAAGGTCTTTAAGGATGGCGTCACGATTGACAATGTCGCCCGTGCGATTGCCTCTTTTGAGCGGGTGATCGTGACTGGGGCTTCGCCCTTCGATTACTTCGACCGCGTTAAGTCGATCGAAAAGGGGGTCGGTGCGGATCTCGAAACCCTGAAAGAGGACGATCCCGAGCTGTTCGCTCGGTACGAAGAGGCGAAGAAGGCGAGCGCTCAGCATGCGATCTCCGACAGCGCGAAACGAGGTTACGACATCTACTTCACGGATAAGGGACGCTGCTCGACCTGTCACGTCGGCGCGAACCTCAGCGACGAGAAGTACCACAACCTGGGCGTGGGCATGGACAAGCCGAAACCAGATTTGGGACGATACGACCAGACGAAGGTTGATGCCGACAAGGGCGCCTTCAAGACGCCGACGATTCGCAATGTCGCGTTGTCCGCACCCTACATGCACGACGGCAGTCAGGCGACCCTCGAAGAAGTCGTCGAATGGTACGACAAGGGAGGAGAAAAGAATCCTTACTTGAGCGACAAAATTGTCCCGCTCAAGCTTACCAAGGAAGAAAAAGCCGACCTGGTCGAGTTCATGAAGGCCTGCACGGGCGACTTCCCCAAAGTCGAAATCGGCCGATTCCCCGAGTGAGCATCGACCACATCGATCCAACAGTGCGGCCACGGGAGGCGTTCCGTCGGCCGCGCTTGTCCTCTCTACAACAGATTCCATTCGTTACGACGCGTCGACACGCGACACGTTCTATGCTGCGGCTCTCTCAGGCACTTTAACCTCTCGAGGGTGTTCTTTGCCAGCCGCCGAGAACGGACCTGATTGAATATCGGCGTCGCTTCTTTGCCCCATGGCTCCATCGGATAACGAACATGGGCTACCCTTTTTACTACTTTCGCGGTAGACTCGAAGTATCGACGTTCTCGATTCCGCAAGGGTGACGTGATGAGTGTTTCCAAGAGACCCGGCAAGATGGTTCGCACGAAAGAGGAAGTCGCGAGAACGCTTGCGAAAAAACACTTCGAAGCGGAGGTGGGATTACAGAAGATTATACTTCTTTCCGGTGGCAATGACGCGGAAGCAACACCGACGGAGCCCATCAAGCTTTTGGAGGTGCATGCCGACGCGGTCCCATCAGGATTACTGCCGATCGCCTTTGGTCCCTCCCCTGCGAGCGGTGTTCCCTACCCCACGGTGATACTGGAAGTATCACCCGACGAGTTCAAAAAAATCCAATCGCAAGAACTCCCTCTGCCACGCCAATGGACTTTGGGAACAGAGTTCTTTAGGCCGACGGCCACTTCAGAGAATTCCTAATGGCGTCGTCCGCCGAGCGCGCCCAAAGCTTCGCTCGTCAATCCGAAGCAGACTACGCAACATGGCAATCGCTCGAGAAAGTGAGCGAAGTGCCCGAATGCCATCGTATGCTCTTCTTGCAAATGACTTGTGAGAAGCTCTGTAAAGCGAGTTTGTTAGATCAAGGGAAGTCTTAGGAAGATCTCCAAAAGAGCCACGCATTCATTGCCAAACCTCTTCCTCTCGTTATCCGATTTCAACTCGAATACGAGGGTCATGAGATCACGAAGCACCGTGATTTTCTCACATATGTTCGTCAAGTCGCGCAAGAGATTGAGCTTTCCAATCCTGCGGTTCGTCGCGACGGTAAGCGACCTGATAATTCTGAATACCCTTGGGAGGACGAGAACCAGTCACTCCATTCACCGCTCGACTGGTCATTCATCCCGCTCCAAATGCTTCGAGACAATCCCCATTTCGGCACGACATTTGTGAAACTACTGAAACGGTCGATCGAACGAGCGTTGGACAACACCTAGGCAACGAATTGAAAGGCCGGACATCCTGTATCATCCGGCGCCACTTGCCAATGTAACATGACACTCCCGCAAAGGCGGACCTCTGAATACCGGTTATCGCTTTAAGGGATCGAGAACCTGCGACCGGTCGATACCAATGACGCAACACACTCCCTTTTCTCTGGAAGGAAACGCTTCGATGTCGGCCGCTTTTCTTTTCTTAGGCGTCACGATCCGTTAAACTCAATGAGTCTTTCGAATGGAACATCGGAGATGAATTAAACGATGCCAAGCCCACGCAGTCTGTCTCTTCCGCTCATGCTGATCCCTCTTTTGCCTCTGACTGTGTGGTGCCAAGGCTATCCCGCGAACGAAGCCGCCTCCAAGATGAGCTCGCCCAATGACATACGCGTGACACTTGTGGCAAGCGAGCCGATGGTTCGGCAACCGGTCGCGATCGATTTTGACGATCAAGGCCGGCTTTGGGTGATGCAGTACTTGCAATACCCCAATCCCGAAGGACTCAGGCGGACCGCCGTCGATCGCTACTCGCGAACGAAATACGACAAGCAACCCGAGCCCCCGCCGCGAGGCCCGCACGGCAGCGATAAACTCACCATCCTTATCGATGCCAACAAGGATGGCGTGATCGACCGATCGGTTGATTTCATCGACGGGCTCAATCTCGCGAGTGGCTTCGTGCATGGGCGGGGTGGCGTCTTTGTCGCGCAGGCCCCTTATCTACTCTTTTATCCCGATGCCAATAACGATGATCGCCCCGACAGCGATCCGAAGGTGCTGCTCACCGGCTTCGGCATGGAAGATGCGCACTCGGTGGTCAATTCGCTCACGTGGGGGCCGGACGGTTGGCTGTATGGGCTTCAGGGAAGTACATGCACTGCGAAAATCCGAGGCATCGAATTTCAACAAGGTGTCTGGCGATATCACGTCGAGAAGGATCGCTTCGAACTCTTCGCCGAGGGGGGCGGCAACATGTGGGGACTCGATTTTGATCCCGTCGGCCAACTCATCACCAGCACCAACCTAGGAGGCTTCACCTCCATGCATGCCGTCCAAGGAGGATACTACTGGAAAAGTTTCGGCAAGCATGGACCACTGCATAACCCCTACACGTTCGGCTATTTCGATCATATCCCTTGCAAGCAGTTTGAAGGGGGACACGTTTCGGTCGGCGGGACGCTCTACTTCGGATCGTCTCTCCCCACTTCCTACCGCGGGCAATACCTGTTCGGCAATCTACTCTCGCATGGCGTCTACCAACAAAAGATGGAACGATCGGGGTCGACCTTCCGAGGCGGCCCGACGCAAGAGTGGATTCGATCGAACGATACTTGGTTCGCATCAAGTGATCTTTGTGTCGGACCCGATGGCGCGGTTTATGTCACTGATTGGCACGACTCCCGAACAGCTCACCCTGATCCTGATGCAACTTGGGATCGCTCCAATGGACGAATCTTTCGCGTGGCCGGCAAGGTAGAACAAGCAACCCCTTTCAACAATGGGTCGATCGTCGATCGTCTTTTCGATGATGATGCGTGGACCTCTCGCCGAGCCCTTCGGCAGTTGGCCGACAGCCACAATGTCAAGGTGGAAGCAGCGCTCGTCGCGATGCTGGACCATGCCGAAGAGACGCGAGGGCTTCGGTCGATGTGGGCCCTCTATCAGCTTGGTTTTATGACCGATGATCGGGCTGTTCGGATGCTCGATCATGCTAGCGAGAATATCCGCGCCTGGGTCATTCGGTTTGCTGGCGACGATCCGCCGCTCTTTCCAAAGGTGATCTCCCACCTACCGACGCTTGCTGCCCAGGATGCTTCGCCGAGGGTGCAGAGTCAGTTGGCTTCGACGGCCCGTCGACTTCCCTGGGATGAGAGCTTGGCAATCCTGAAGGGATTGATCGGAAGGTCGGCCGGGATAGATGATCCACATGTCCCCTTTCTTGTTTGGTGGGGAGTTGAGAAACTTGCCAGCGATAACCTCGTCCGAACGATCGATGCATTGGCAGAAATAGAATGGAATAAGCAACCTCTTTGGACCGATGTCGTGCTTCCTCGACTTGCCAAAAGAGCCGCCGCCGACGTTCGGCCAGAAGGCTGGCTCGCCTACGAAACGCTGCTTAAACGGAGCGATCCGTCACAGCTTGCCTCATTGATGAAAAGCTTCTCCGAAGCATTTGATCTTCGACCGGCGGTTGGTCCAAGTGCGGATCAGATGTTGTCCCGATTCGCTGAAACATCATCAATCGGTGCTCCTGCGACCCGAACCTCTATTCCACCGATACCCGAAAGTCTTCGGGCGTTGCTGGCGAAGCTTTGGCGGGAACATCCCGACGATGTCGACTACTTGCGATCGGCCATCGGTGCGAAGATCGACGAAGCTCGCCAGCGGGCGATGGACCAAGCCAAGGATCCCCAGCGAGCCGTCCCCGACCGAATCATGAGGATCGACCTTTTATCGCGTTACGCGACGAACGACCTCTGGGAACTGGGGCAACAACTGACGCGTTCCACCGAGCCTATCGAGATTCGACTAGCGGGCCTGCGCGTCCTCTCCAAACTGGATGAGCCCCGTGTTGCGGACCTTCTTCTGGGCATTCACGAACAAGGCGATCCCACCTTGCGAACCGAGGTTCGCCGACTCCTCGTTTCCCGGCCCACGTGGGGTCTCCGCCTGATCGAGCAAGTCGCCGCCGGAAAGTTGGACCCGACCGCGCTCGCGATCGACGAAGTTCGAGCATTGGCTTCGCTCCCCGGTGACGACATCAAAAAGGGAGTGACGAAGTTTTGGGGAACGGTTCGAGCGGGAACGCCTGAGGAAAAGCTCGCGGAGGTCCGCCGGCTGAACAATGACTTGCGGGCCGGCGCCGGCGACCCCGTCGCGGGTCAGCAAGTTTTCTCCAAACACTGTGCAACTTGCCATCAACTCTTTGGAGAGGGGAGTAAGGTTGGTCCCGATCTGACGCATGCCAATCGTACGGACAAAGAGTATCTACTTGTCAGCTTGGTTGATCCGAGCCTTACCGTTCGCAAAGAATACGTCAGTTTTATCTGCGAAACCGTCGATGGTCGCGTGCTGACGGGAGTGATCACCCAGCAGGAAGGAGAGTCGATCACGCTGGTCGATTCGACCGCCCGGGCGACAACGATGGCTCGTGGGCAAATTTCCGATCTTCAAGAGTCCGCCACCTCGGTGATGCCCGAAGATCTTTATCGCAAGCTGTCGCCCATCGAACTTCGAGACCTCTTCGCTTACGTGATGTTGCCTATGTCTCCAACGACCTCTCTCCCCCAAAAGGTGCGTGATGCTCAAACAAGATAGTCCTCTTCTCGCGTGCCCAGTCGCGTTGGCATGGGCAGTATTGACGGCAACGCTCCTCCATGCGGACGAGCCAACAGAAGAGAGAGTCTATCGTCACACGCTTCGGCAAGTCTCACATCCCGAGCCGATCTTGGCCGATCATCCCGAGTATGTCGCCAAGATCGAAGAGGTTCCCGAAGGACGATGGGAAGCTCCTCGGCTTATCGACGATGAGTCGGCCGACCTTGAGGTTCGATGCTGGCGATTCAGCTACAACGCGCGCGGGATTATTGAGATGGTCAACCATCTGGATGGTGACAAGACGGCCGTCGTGGTGGTTCATCCCTGGGGCGTCGACGACGGCAGCGGCTGGGTGACTCCCGAGCCTGCTGGGGCAGCTTTTCAATGTACGCCGCGAAAAAACAAACTCATCACGAAGCACCTCGAAGAGATTGTCAATCCGCTTCTCCACCGGCTTCGGCCAACCGTTCGACTTGTTTCCTTCAGCTTGCCCGGCAAAGAAGATCCCACTCGAAAGCGGATTTATCGATCGGTCCGTTCAATTCCGACGTCGCTGACTCGTTCGCAAGGAGAGAAGGAACTGAGCCAAAAGCTTCGTTCTTTCGATTACACTGGAAGCGCACTTCCTAATGAAGTGACTCTTAAATCTTCGGCAGAGATGGTCGATTACTTCAAATCGATTCCCGGGCTGGATGCCAATGAACCTTACAACAAGCAGGGGTATTGGCAGTTGCCGACACCGGTCCACCGGGCCATCGATGTCGATTTGTCCGATGTTGTGTTTTACGACGGCGAAGGTTATGAGATTCTCAAAGCGTTCCTGAAGTCACAGGGCGTTCGGCATGTTCTGCTGGCGGGATACAATACCGACATGTGCGTCTGCTTGACGACGGCGGGCTACGATAACCTTAGGCAAGATTTCAATGTCTTTCTCATCGGCGATGGGACGATCGCCACCTTTCCGGGTCAGTCGAGTCCCGCAAATGCGACCAATGCCGCTGTCGCCTTCGCGTCGTTAAAGATCTTCATCACGCAAGAGGGTTGGATCCGAAAGAAGTCTCCATGAGGCACGTCAAGGCATGATGATCCATCGTCGAGACTTCTTGAAAGCGAGTGTCGGGGCCATAGCCTCTTCGACATTGGCGGTGGCGAGCGAGAGCCCCTCCCCTGCCCTTATCGCTATCACGCTCGATCTTGAGATGGCTCGGAATTTTCCTCGCTGGGAGGAGACAGGATGGGACTACGAGAAAGGAAATCTCAATCAGGAATCAAAAGATTACACGCTGGAGGCGGCTCGCCGAGTCAAGCAAGCGGGCGGCAGGCTTCACACTTTTGCCGTCGGCCAGACGTTCGAACAGGAGAACGTCGATTGGATGAAGCAGCTTATTCATGAAGGCCACGCGATCGGCAACCACACGTACGATCATGTTTATCTCCTCGCCAAAGATCTTCCCGACTTGCAGTACCGTTTTCAGCGGGCGCCTTGGCTACTCGAAGGCAGAGACGTCGCCTCGGCTCTTCGCGAGAATATCCGCAGGTGCACGCAGGCGATGGAGACTCGTCTCGGGATCAAGCCCGCCGGCTTTCGGACGCCTGGCGGCTTTGCCCAAGGTTTGACGGGCCGAGAAGATCTGCAACGGATGCTTCTGGATCTCGGCTTCACCTGGGCCAGTTGCCAATATCCGGCGCATCCTATCGGTGAACCGATGAAACGCCCGGCGTCAGCGACGATCGACGGGATTATTGAAGCTCAGAAGGGAGCTCAACCTCGCCGGTACCCGACGGGACTGCTGGAAATTCCGATGTCGCCGATCAGTGATATCGGCGCTTTTCGCAACGGTCGATGGGAGTTGAGCTGGTTCTTAGAAGCAATCGGTGCGGTTCTCGATCACTGCATTGCCGGGGGCCAATGTTTTGACTTTCTCGCCCATCCCTCGTGCTTGTACGTGGTTGACCCGAAGTTTCAGGCGATCGATCTGATTTGCCGAAAGGTCGTCAATGCGGGGCCGAAAGCGGCCATCGTGACACTCGATCGCTTTGCAGAACGGGCCCGATAAGACCCTGTCCCATCTCTCAACTATAACGTTTAAGAGTCTCTTTCATCCGATCCTCTCGGGAGTCTCCGGGCGTGCCTCATGATTCGAATCTGTCAGCCAAGGATCCTGTCTCAACCGGTTGGGACGTAATTGTCATCGGCACCGGCATGGGAGGAGGAACACTCGGCTACGAGTTGGCTCGGCGTGGCAAACGAGTTTTGTTTCTTGAGCGGGGACGATCGAATCTCGGCCCCCATTCCGGAGCGACGGAAGGAAAATATGCCGAGCAAGCTTTCGACTTCGCGCAAGCCAGCGAAAAGGAGTATGCCGACCAGATGGCCAAGGCGGGCCGGATCTCGCATTGGCTGGACGATGGCTTTCCGGTGCAGAAGGGGAAACATCTCTTCCGCGCGATTCTCGGCGAGGGGACCGGGGGATCGAGCGCCCTCTATGGCATGGTGACCGAGCGATTCTTCCCGCTCGACTTTACGCCTCGACAGAACTTCAAGGAAGTTGCCGACTCGACGGTCCCAGAGAGTTGGCCCATCACTTATGACGAACTGCGCCCCTACTATCAGTTCGCCGAGACGCTTTATCGGGTTCGTGGGACGGCCGACCCGCTTCGGCCCGCCTCTGAATCGGCCGATGTAATTCCTCCTCCGCCGATGATCCCAGCCAACCGCGAGGTGTTTGACTTCCTTGCGAGCAAGGGAATGCATCCCTACTCCGTGCATGTGGCATGCGAATACAAGCCCGACTGCCTCTCGTGTCAAGGCTACCTCTGCGCGAACAACTGTAAAAACGAATCGGGAAAGATCTGCGTTCTGCCCGCGACGCAAACGTGGGGCGCGACCCTTCTCGATGAATGTACGGTGACCCATTTGGAATCAACGCGAACGAAGGTCACGCGCGTTCACGCTGTCTGCCGGGGTGAAAAGCGAACTTTCGAATCGACGTATGTCGTCGTGGCCGGCGGGGCGCTGATGACACCTGTTTTGCTCCTCAACTCCAAGAGTCCCGACTGGCCCACCGGCTTGGCCAACGACCATGATCAAGTCGGTCGAAACTTCATGAGGCATCTCATCGACATGTTTCTCTTTCGCACGACGGCCAAAGAGGGGGTCGCCGGCCAGATCAAAGAGATCTGTTTGAATGACTTCTACATGCACGAAGGAGAGAAGTTCGGCACCATCCAATCCATGGGGCACGTTCCGCCTTTCGATGTTCTTACCAAGGACGACCCCGAGGCGACACAAAAGATGAAGCGATGGCGAAAGTGGCTTGATCCTCTTTGGAAGAAGTGGATGCAAGACCGGCTGGTGCCGATGGGTACGATCATGGAGGACCTCCCCTTCGCGCAGAACCGCGTATTGCCCGGGCCTGGGAGTCGAGGTGAATCTGGTCCCTACGTTCGGATCGAGTACCGCGTGCAGCCGGTCGATGCGACTCGACTCAAGCGATTCCAGGATGTTGCGAAGAAAGCCTTCGGGAAGCAGAAGCGATCGTGGATCTATCCGATTTTCATGCCCTGCAGCGGCGAGAACAAAGCACTGGGCCATCAAACGGGAACATGCCGATTCGGCACCGATCCGAAGAGCAGTGTCCTCGATCGCGACAACAAGGCATGGGGTCTAGACAATCTCTATGTCGTCGACACATCGATTCTTCCCTCGAGTGCCGGCATGAATCCGAGCTTGACGGTGGCGGCCAACGCCATTCGAGTGGCCGAGCATCTGGCGACGCGCCTCGGTTGAGTGTCAACCCCTTGGCAGCGTCATTCCCCGCGGGAGGAGCCCCGCTTGGCGATAGATGGCATCGATGACTTTCATGTTGGCGATGAAGTGGGCCGGCCCCGTTCGCGGCAAGACACCCGTCCGAACAGACTCGGCAAACGCCCTCAATTGCGAGACGTAGGTCGCCGGCAGCCTTGGGACGAACTCTTTGGTGACCTCTTTTCCACGAACGATTTCGATCCGGTTGAAAAGCTGCGGACCGTAAGGATTGATGACGCGGAGTGTACCTTGGGTTCCCTCCGCCCAGGCGATCCCCGCCAGCATCGGCCAACCCCACAGCGACGTCAGGACTCGACCCGTCACCCCGCCATCGAATGCCAATCGAGCATCAACCCAGCGATCGACCTGCGGCTTCGCGAGCTTGGCCTCGACCGAGGTGACGGCAGTGGGCTCTCGCCCTGCAAGTGAGCGAAGAATGGCGACCGCGTAGACGCCCAAGTCCATCAGAGCCCCGCCCCCCATCTCGTACTGCCAGCGAATATCCTTCGACCCTGGTATCACAAAACAGGCGTGCGCTTCGACATGTTTCACATCACCAATCACACCGCTGCGAACCAATGCGACCACTCGGTCGGCAATCGCGTGGTACCGAGAGTGCATCGCCTCGGCAATAATGAGACCATTCTTCTCCGCTACGCGCGCAAGCGATTCTGCCTCGTCCGCGTTGGCGGTGATCGGCTTCTCGCAAAGGACATGTTTACCCGCCTGCAGGGCTTTCGTTGCCCATTCGGCATGAAGGCTATTGGGAAGCGGAATGTAGACCGCATCGATCTCCGGGTCAGCCAAAAGTGCTTCGTACGACGTGTGCACCACCGGGATTTGGTGCTTCTTCGCAACGGCTTGCGCGCGATGGGGGTCTCGGGCCGCGATCGCGCGGATCGTCACCTCGGGAACTTCTTTGACAGGCGAAAGAATCGCCGGGCCGTTGATCCGGGCAGCGCCGAGAATTCCGAATCGAAGTGGGGAAGAGTTCAAAGCATATGCTCCTCGGAAAAGTTCATTCCTTGGGACGGTGATCGCGTCGCCAATCCCAAGGGGGAATGGGATTCGCATCTTGCCAGAGCCCGCGACCTTCCTGACGAGCATCTTCCTCGGCACGAGCGAACGACGTCTTCTCGGCCGCATGGCGACGAAAATGCCAAGCCCAACCCGCTCGGATCATTTGCTCGTTGAGACTCGATTGGTCCGGCAAAAACGCCTCTCCCACCAACCGACCGTATTGATCACGATCATGAACCGCAAGTGTGATATTCTTTCGATGCGCGAGTTGCCGAGCGTAAGCCCGCGCGTCCTCGGCAAAAGGTTGACGCGTGTTCCCTTCGGGCGAATCAATCCCCCACAATCGGACCTCTTTTTCCTCATTGCCGACCCGCAGCACCAACGAGTCCCCATCCTTCACAAATGAAACAAATCCTTTGATTCGCTCGAGTGTACGATCGTTGTCGGCGGGCCTCGGTTCGTTTCTATCCTGCTTGGTAGAAGAAGGACGAACGGGAGGCTTGTTTGATAGAGAACGGTCGTCGGGGGCATTCCCCTTGTGGGCCGGTTCGGTCTTTGCGATCGGCGGCCTGGGGTTTCTCGGTGCCTCGCGCGAGAAGCCTTGAAAGTACGCCGTGATCAGCCCAATGATCAGCGTGATGAGAATGGCGCCGATCGATTTCGGTCCCCGAGATCCGGTGCGCGTCATCGCGAATGGCCTCGAAATGTGGTTCTTTAACGAAAGCGACGGGGAGGTTGAGAACTCATGTTGTGCCCCCAGGCGTCGCTATTCAAGGGGCCTGTTCGATACCCGTCCACCTTTTTCTCGATAGATCCGTTAGACGATCGTTCGGTCGACCGCCTGCGCGACGCGTCTGCAGTCCGCCATCATCGTTTCGAACGCGGCCGTGCTCAGCGTCTGCGCGCCATCGCTCCAGGATCGTTCAGGATCGGTGTGAACCTCAACAATCAAACCATCCGCCCCAGCAGCGATCGCGGCCTTGGCCATCGACGGAACAAGCGACGCCACTCCGGTTCCATGGCTCGGATCAATCATCACGGGCAAATGGGTTCGCTCTTTCAGGTACGGGATGATCGCCAAAGGCAAAGTAAAGCGGACATGCGACTCAAAGGTTCGAATCCCTCGTTCGCACAAAATGACATTCCGGTTGCCACGATCGAGAATGTACTCGGCCGCGAGAAGGAATTCATCGACCGTTGCCGAGGGACCTCGTTTGAGGAGGACCGGTTTGGATTGCATTCCCGACTCGGCAAGCAGATCGTAGTTCTGCATATTGCGCGCACCGATTTGAAGAATGTCGGCATGCTCACTGACCAAAGAGACAGCGGCGGGGCTCATCACCTCTGTCACAATCGCCAGACCCGTCTCTTCGCGAGCTTCGACCAACAGGCGAAGGCCTTCATCCTTGAGTCCCTGAAAACTGTAGGGGCTCGTGCGCGGCTTGAACGCGCCGCCGCGAAGAGCAGTCGCGCCCGCGTCGCGAACAGCGCGGGCAATCGCGAGAATCTGCTCGCGACTCTCGACCGAACAAGGGCCCGCGATCACCGCCAGCTTGACGCCACCTACTTCGAACGAACCGGTCCGAATGAGGGTCGGTTCCCCTTGCAACTCGCGACTGGCGATCTTGTACGGAGCTAAGATGGGAAGAACCTGCTCGACGACCTCCATTGACTCCAGCCGAGCCTTGATGGCCGACGGATTCTTCTCGACACCGACGGCCGCCACAACCGTGCGCTCGGCCCCGTAAATGGGATGACTCCGCAGACCAAGTTCTTCAACAACCTTGCAGACATGGTCGATCTGCTCGGGACTGGCGGATCGTTTAAGCACGACGATCATGTCGGCAACTCCTTTTGTTGACGGTCGCCCGACCAGCGCGGCCGTTACGATCCGCAAGGGCGGCAAGAAGGGACACCCAGCCTAGGGGGGCCCCGCCGATGTTCCCCTCCTGTGGTCTGTTTCTTAACTATCCTTTGAAAGCCTGTCAGTCTCATTTTCTGGCCCGCCCCGGCCGAAGGAAAGCGGGATGGCTCGATCCGACGCCTTTTCTCGATGCGGGGTTGGCGGGTACGGGCGAGCAACGACCACCAACACCGGTGTAATCTATCGCCGCCGACGCGGTAAAATCTAACCTTAAGAGAGTTCACCGATGGCGTTTTCGCTGAGGAGAAGCATTGACCTTGTTCGGCTAGGACAGTCTGCCGTCAAACTTCGCAGTGCGCAGGACGATGTCGCAGCGGCCCACGCTCGACAGACATTGATCGAGAGAATGGGGAAGCTTCGTGGACTGCCGCAAAAACTGGGGCAGATTCTCGCGATGGGATCCTCGGCCGGCGCGGCAGATTTTCGGCCCCTGACCGACCATGCCCCTGCGATGCCTCTTTGGTCAGCGCAACAAATCCTCGAAGAGTCGTGGGGGGTCAAGATCGACGAAGTCATCGCGTCGATCGAGGAGGAGGGCCTGGCTGCTTCGCTGGGTCAAGTTCATCGGGCGACCCTTCACGATGGTCGCAACGTTGCGATCAAGGTTCGGTATCCTGGAATCGAGAAAGCCGTCGCCAGCGATCTATCGCTGCTCGGTTGGTTGAGCCTTCCCGCGGGGAACTTGCGGCGTGGATTCGACATGACCTCCTATCGCGAGGAGATCCTTCGCGATATCGAAGAAGAACTTGACTACGAACAGGAGGCGAACCATCAGCGAGCGTTCCGCTTGTTGGCAGCGGAACTTCCTTCGCTGATCGTGCCGGCGTTGGTGGATGAATGGTCCAGCGATCGCGTCCTCGTCACGACATGGGAGCAAGGGGTCTCCATCGAAGAAGCGGCATCTTGGTCCGCGAACGACCGCAGGACGCTGGCTCGTCGGCTGCTTTTGCAATTCGCTCATCTCGCGTTTGATCATGGAACCCTTCACGCGGATCCGCACCCAGGGAACTATCGATTTCGATTGAGCAACGGAGAACCAGAGGTCGTCCTCTACGATTTCGGCTCCGTTCTTCGGCTCACCGATCAAGAACGGTTTGGTTTGATTCGATTGATTCACGCGACCGCGCATGATTCCGACATCGATCCCTATCCTCTCTTCCTCGCATTGGGGTTTGACGATCGAACACTCGAACCCGTGCGTAGCAAACTTCCCGCGCTTTGCCGAGTTCTATTCGAGCCATTTGCTACCGGCGTTCCTTACGATCTGACGCGTTGGAACCGGGCAGTACGAGTGGCGGATGTTTTGGGGGACGATCGGTGGAACTTCCGGATCAGCGGGCCCGCCCGGCTGGTCTTTCTCATGCGAGCCTTTCACGGGCTGGTCTACTATCTGGAGCGTCTCGGCGAACCGATCAATTGGGGTTGGCATGTGATGCCGATCATCGAGAAACATTTGCAGGCGGCGCAGCAACTTGTTCTCCCCGAGGCCCCCCCCTCGGACGCGTCGATGGCCCACCTGGCGAAGCATTTGTGCATTTTGGTGAAAGAAAATGGCCGAACGAAAGCAAGTGTCACGCTCCCCGCTCTGGCGGTCGACGATTTGGAAGCGTATGTTGACGAGGAAGTCGCAAGCAAGATTCGCGAGCGAGGATTAAGCATTCCCGCGATGGTTCAAAATGCTCGCCGGCGGGGCTATGCTCCGGGCCCGGTGTTCGATCTGGAAGACGCGGATCGATCGTTTCGGGTTTGGCTCGCGTAGTCTTTCGCCACCGTGAAAACCATAAGAGGCGTGATGTTTCAAAACGACGACCATAACGGCCCCCGAGCGCTCCGAGCCCTCATCAACCATGAGCCCATCGTTCGCTGTATGGGGGCTCACGATGTCATCACGGCCAAGATCCTCGAACAGGCCGGCATTGAATCGATCTTCCTTGGTGGGTTTGGTGTCTCCGCGAGCATGCTCGGCTTGCCGGACATGAATTTCGTTCACTTGCCGATGATGGCGGATGCTGCCAAGCGGACCATCAATGCCGTCGAGGTTCCTGTCATTGTCGACGGCGATACCGGTCACGGCGACTTGCACAACGTTCAACAGACGACCGAGATTTTCGAGCAAGTCGGCGCGGCCGGGATTCTTCTGGAAGACCAAGATTTTCCCAAACGGTGTGGTCACTTTTCCGGCAAGCGCGTCATTCCGCAATCGGAGATGATTCTCAAGATTCATGCGGCACTGGACGTACGAAAGAATCCTGACATGGTTCTCATTGCGAGGACCGATGCTTTGGCGTGCGAAGGCTCGCATGCCGCCATCGACCGGGCCAAAGCCTATGCCGAGGCAGGAGCGGATCTGGTCTATGTCGAAGCCCCTGATACCGTAGAACTGCTCGAAAGTTTACCCGAACGGATCGGCTATCCGCTGGTGATCAACATGCTCGCAGGAGGCAAGACTCCCCCCCGCAGTATCCAGCAGCTTCGGAGTTACGGCTACAAACTTGCGATCTATCCGATCGAAACGATCCTCGTTACTGCCAGCATTGTGCAAGATCTCGTTCATGAACTTCTCACCGAAGGGCGACTAGACGGTTTCAAAGATCGGATGCTGAGCTTTCAAAACATCCAGGACATTCTCGGCTTGCCCTCCATCCTCGATATCCGAAGCCGAATGGAGCAGCGAGCGGCCAGTTGGAAGAGAACCACTTGAGGCTCGCGGGCGTCATCTTCGATATGGATGGGACGCTGGTCGATTCCGGTCTCGACTTCGATCTGATTCGTCGCGAAATGGGTCTAGGCAAAGGGCCCATCCTCGAAACGCTTTTGACACTTCCACCCGACCGAAGGCGTGAGTGCGATGCCATTCTCGACCGCCACGAATCCGCCGGCGCCGAGCGAGCCATCCTTCTCGCGGGGGCTCAGGAATGGATCAAGAGATTGGATCAGCACCGCATCCCTCGGGCGATTTTCACTCGCAACGCGAGGCAGATCACCGAGCGGACGCTGGCTCGGTGTGGAATCGAGTTTTCGCTGATCATCTCTCGCGAAGATGCCGCTGCCAAACCCGACCCGGCGGGGATACATCTTTGTTGTCAACGATGGAATGCCGAACCAGGCCGAGTGTTGATGATCGGCGACTATCTCTACGACATCGAAGCCGGCCGGCGGGCACAGAGCCAAACCGCGCTCGTGACGCATGGACGGTCTTGGGAATTCGCGGGGCTAGCGGATTACTGCTGGCGCGATCTGGTCGATGGACTGCGAGATCTCGACAAGATGATGTCCCAAGATGGGGGCATGTGACATCGGCATTCTGTGATGATGCTGATCGAAAACCGCGGACAAAGCGACACCAACTCCTTCTCCCGTCGGGCTTCTGATAGACTAGAAGCCAGCGACGTCGATCAACCATCTTCTATGTCGGCGTCAGGGACAAGGATGAAGGGAGCCAGCGTGGACGTTTACACGACACAGGGACCAAGTTATCCCCCACCGGGGGGGCCTCGGCCCCCAGGATCGTCGGGGACTCCCTCGATCGTGATCAACAACATTCCCCCCAAGCAACCTTGGCTTGGCCGAGCTTTCACTCGATTGTTGTTGATCGTTTCGATCCTCGCCAACATTGCACTGGCGAGCGTGGTCGCGAATTACTTCTCGGGCTTTCTTCAGCAAGAGAAGTACCTGTCTGGTGACATCGTCGCCAAGGACAAGATCGCCTTGATCGAAATCAACACGCCTATCATGGCCAGCGCCGTCGACGCTCCCATCAAAGAGTTGGATACGGCAGAGAAAGATAAGAATGTCCGAGGAGTGATCCTTCGCATCAATTCGCCGGGCGGCGAGGTATTCGCAACCGATCGGCTCTACCGTGCCATCACGAAGTACAAGCAGAAGACTGGTCGACCCGTGGTGGCATTAATGGAAAGCGTTGCTGCCAGCGGGGCGTTCTGGATCGCGATGCCCGCCGACAAGATCATCGCGGCCGAGAACTGCATCACCGGCTCGATCGGCGTCATCATGCAGACATTCGTTCTGACCGAACTCTTGAAAGAATGGGGCGTCAAAACCGAAACGTTTAAGACGGGAGACCTGAAGGATTCAGGTTCGATGTTCCGAGAGATGAACGATGCCGACAAGGCTGAGATCAACAAGTTGATGACCGGCTGGTACACACAGTTCCTGGGCGTCGTCAATAAACATCGCGGAGACAAGATCGGCGGCGAGGAGAAGCTCAAACAACTTGCCGACGGTCGGGTCTTTCTCGGCCCGGAAGCGAAAACACTCGGTCTGGTTGATGAGATCGGCTACCTCGACGATGCGATTGAGGCGACCAAGTCCCTTGCTGCCATTTCCGGTGACGTTCGTGTCATCCGATATCAGCGACAAGGTTCGCTCACCGAGATTCTGATGGGCGGCGCTCATCACGATTCCGCGCCGCTGTTCAGTCGCGAATCGCTGATCGAACTGCAATTGCCACAGTTCCTGGCAATGCCCCAGAGCTTTCTGGGAGGCGTCAAGCGATCGATTGAGTAACGTTGTCCGATCGAGGATGACCGGTTTTCAAAAGGAATAAATTGCCATGGGTTTGGCCGTGCGATGGATCGCTGCGAGCACTGTCGTTCTCCTCGCGGGTTGTTCGGCCGGCCCTGTTTCGCCCACGATTCACGAGTCTCGCGCTCGTGGCGTGGTGACGCTCAATGGTCGCCCCCTGTCCCGTGGAACGGTTACTTTCTTGCCGACGACAAAAACGGAGGGACGTGTCGATCCAGGGATCGCGCGAATTGAACCGGACGGTTCCTTCTGGATCGGCAACGCCAATCTCTCGAAGCCGGCCGGGTTGAAGCCAGGCCGATACAAGGTGACCGTGTTGGTCATGGAACCCCGGGCGCCCGGCGAAAGTGGTTCACTGGCGCGCTTGGCGATTCCAGAAAAGTACACGTCGATCGAATCGACTCCGTTTACCTTCGATGTAGTCAAGGGACAGAATCGCTTTCGTCTCGATATGACAACCAATGAATAGCGAGATCGCGAACATCACGGGGGCGACATCCGTAATCGTTCGTGACGCTAGTCTCTGCGCCGAGGGTGAGAGACTCACCTTCAAACGGGGATGACAGGCAGTGACATCGAGACCCATGCCGCAGGACCAACGATGACCTGGCTCTATCGACTTGTTCTGGTAGTCGCCATCGGCGCGGTCTACGCCACCGTCGGACGTTTCGCGTTCATCGACTACGACGATCCGATCTTTGTGACGGAAAATACGGAGGTTCAAAAGGGATTTCAACCTAGCTCGGTCGCCTGGGCCTTTCGGAATATTGAAGCCGCCAATTGGATTCCGATCACTTGGCTCACGCATCTTCTGGACTGGGAATGCTGGAAGAACTGGGCCGGCGGCCACCACTTACAGAGCCTCGGTTGGCACGTGGCCGGCTCGCTGTTGCTCTTTGAAGCTCTGCGGTTGGCCACAGGCCACGTCACGGCCAGCTTTGCCGTCGCCATGATCTATGCTCTTCATCCGATGCACGTCGAATCGGTCGCCTGGATCTCTGAACGCAAGGGGATCGTCAGTTCCGCGTTCGGCATGTTGACGCTTTTGACGTATGTGATCTACACGCTACAGCCGGGACCTGACCGCCTCTCCTTGGTCGTCATCAGCTACATCCTGGGACTCATGGCCAAGCCCATGTTAATCCCTCTACCGTTGCTCTTAATCTTGCTCGATTATTGGCCCCTGCGTCGGATTCAACTTTCGGGAACCAGCACGAGCGAGATCGGCCTTGCGCCCACGATATCGTGGGGGAGAGTGATCGTGGAAAAGTGGCCCCTCTACCTTGCATCTGCCGTGTTTGTCCCGATTGCCTACTCAACGCAGCAGACGGGGTCGGCGATCTCCAGCTTCGAGGGTTTGCCCCTTCGCTATCGGTTGGCCAATGCTGATTACTCGCTGGTGACATACCTACGTCGCTACTTTTGGCCCAGCGATCTGGCGGTCTTTTATCCTCACCCAAAAGACTCGCTTGGACTGGTGACACTGGGCGTTTGTCTGGCGATCTTGCTGACGATCTCGGTCTTCGTTTTTCGAATGAGAAACAAAATGCCCTGGCTAGCCGTCGGTTGGCTTTGGTATCTGATCATGATACTTCCCTTGAGTGGCATGATTCCGATCGGCTCGCACGGAATGGCCGACCGCTACTCGGATCTTCCATTGATTGGGATCACCATCGCGATCGTCTGGACGATCAGCATGATCGTGGGGCAGTGGAAGAGTAGGGCCTAGATCACGACGGTATTGTTGTTGGCCGTCGTCGGAGTCTTAGGCGCGAGATCGGCTTGGCAATTGCAGCATTGGCGAAACACCGAAGCCCTTTTTCGTCACGTCTTGAGTGTCGATCCGGACAACTATATGGCACACAATCAGCTCGGGGTGATTTCCTGGAATGCCGACAAGATCGCGGATGCGGAGAAACACTTCGAAGAGGCGATTGAGGCCGATACCAGCTTCGTCCTTGCTCGGCGAAATCTGGGTCTTCTTCGCCTTCGGCAGAATCGAACCGACGAAGCGCTGACACAATTCAACGAAGCGGGGGACTGGGGAGATGGTCCATCACTGCTCGAGGCAGCCCAGATTTTCTTGAGGCAAGGAGAGGGGGAGAATGCCCTCGAAGCCTGCGAGAAGGCCATCGCGATGGGGGAGCAATCCTCGACGGCATGGACCATGCGGGGCGTCCTTCTTCTGGGACAAAAGAAGTTCGATGAGGCCGAGCCGGTCTTGATCCATGCGATCTCACTCGATCCGAATAACGGGCGAGCCTATCAGCATCTTGCCGTCGCTTACTTGCAACAGGGAAAGCTGGATAAAGCCAGGCTTCAATTCGCCTACGGGGCATCGCTCGAGCCGGCCATTGCCGACGATGTCGAGAAGCTTGTCGAGCAGAGCAAAGAGCAGGATCCGATCTTGCTGGACATCTCCGCCGCTTGCCTTTCCCAGGTCGAAAAGTTCGGTGTCGCCTGTCGGCGGATTGAAGCCGCTTTGAAACTTGCGTTCATCCAGGGTCGCACCGATCTGATTCCAGGCATGCAATCGCGATTACGCGCGTACCTTAACGACCAAACTTATCTCGAATTCTCGGTCACGCAGTTACCGGGCTCTTAGTCTCGAATTCATCCATGGAGCCTTTCATGTCATCACTGTCGAAATGGAAGCTGCTGGCCTTGCTCTCCTTTCTTCCCTTGGCCTCTTTGATTGGGGGTATTCTTTGGGAACGAAATGCGGTAATTCTGCTCCCTGCCCCGCCGACAGGATCGGCACCGACGATCTCGCTTCATGCGTACGCGCATGATCCTTGGGACCGGCTGCTGCATCGCTTCGTCGACGAGTCCGGAAGCGTTTCCTATGCCGATTGGAAAGGCTCGGCCGCGGACCAACAGTCGTTGGATCAATACTTGTTTGATGCTGGCTCCGTGTCGTTCGACCAGGACGCCACGAGAACAGATGAACTCTGCTTTTGGATCAACATTTACAACGCCTTGACCATCAAAGGTATCCTGCTCGAGTATCCCACCGATTCGATTCTCGATCATGTTCGCTCAGTTGGTTACAACATCTGGAAAGATCTGCGGCTCTATGTCGATGGCCGATATGTCTCTCTCGACGACATCGAACATCAGATCCTTCGAAAGATGAACGAGCCGCGAATTCATTTCGCGATTGTCTGTGCGTCCGCAGGATGCCCTCGCCTGAGAAACGAAGCATATATCCCCCAGCGACTCGACGAGCAACTCAGCGACAACGCCCGGCAATTCTTCTCGCGAGGGAACAGCTTGCAGATTTCGGAAGATGGGACGACAATCTATCTGTCGAGCATTTTGAAATGGTTCGGGCGTGATTTTGGTCCGGACGACGCCAGCATGCTCACGCGGATCATGCCGTTTCTTCCCGAGCGCGCGACGGGCTTGGTGACGGCCTCGCCGCCCCCCCACATTCAATTCTTAGACTACGATTGGAGCCTTAACGATCGGCAGCAGAAGCGGACTCCTTCACCTTCAAGTGCTCGTTGAACCACGCAACCGCTTCCTGTTGGCATCGCTTCCGGGCCTGCAAATAGACGCCGTAATGCGTGATGCCTGGAATCGTGATCACCTTCTTCGGACCGACCGCTAAATCAAACGCTTTGAGAGCGTGATCTTTGTTGTCGAATAACTCCTCTTTGCCCGCGATGATGAAAAGCATCGCACACTGCGGCGCTTCGCTGGCCAGTTCGACGGGGGCATAGCGCATCATTTTTTCTCGGATGGGGGCCCCCTTCAAATTGCCCACCACACGCTGGCCCGGCGGTGGGTATTCAAGCTCGCCGCGCGCTCGGGCAGTCGCATCGCGAAAAGTCTCGGCGCGTCCCTCGGGTGTCGCAATCACGAGACGAGAATCAAGGGCCGGCACCTGCGCCACGATCGCTTTGACGCGGTGATCCTTCGCTGCCGCGTAAACCACATGACCTCCAGAGTAACTCGTCCCCCAAAGCCCCAAGCGTTCTGGATCGCTATTTGCCTCCCCTTGGACCCAGTGGATCACGCTCATCAGGTCGCAGAGTTGATCGTGCGGATCGACCATCTCACGGAGCTCGCGGACGGCAACCTTCATCGGTCTCTTTCCATCGTTGGCAGGAACAGGCTCAGTGGCGATCAGTCGGCCATCGCTGGCCCCCCACCCTCGATAGTCGAATGTCACCACAAAGTACCCCGCTTGCGCAAAGGCGACGGCATCGGCACGCAACAGCGAGGCCTGTCCTCCCCAGCCATGCGAGAGAATCAAGGTCGGCAAGCTGTAGGATTGCTTCTCCTTGGCGACAAAAGTTTCCGCGGATAGCCGACTCCCTTCGCTCATGATGGAAGTCGCGCGGTACACGATCCCGGCCGGCGGATCAAAGTGGCCCACCTGCCTCGCGACCGGCGATTCCTGCGAAAGAACATCCATAAAGAGGGCCATCATGAGCCAATGCATGTCTACTCTCCTTTCCGCAGTCCGCGCGGAGGCTGTCTTCGTTTTCGCTACCGACGCTCGTTGGTCGCGACTCCTTGACCCGTTCAGCTTACGGGAACAGCCTCCCTCCCCTCGACATGCCGCAAGCAGAAATCGATCCCCCCACCCACAAACCGACCCTCACGGCTCTCCCCAGCGGAGGAAAATTTGACTCTTGACAATCGGAGAGCGAACTGTTAGCATTAAAAAAGCAAGTATTCAAAGAGATCTCCTATGAATCGCTCTCTCGCTCACCGGCTCGCCAAAGTCATTCTCTCGGGCGGATTCTTTACTATTTTTACTGTTGCGGGTTCAGCATGGTATTACGGTGGTTTTAGTCGCGTTCAAAGTGCGCTCCGCGGGCAAGTCATTTGCGTAGAGCCAACGAAACAACAATTTCCGACCATATACGAAGGACACGAACTCGACGCTCGGTTCTCGCTGCTGAACTTATCGTCAACTCCGTGTGAAGTGATCGGAACGACGGCGCCTTGTAATTGCGATGTTTTAATAGATGGCAAGATCCTCCCGGTAACGCTCGCTCCTCATGGTCAGGCAGAACTTCAGATTTCCGTCACACCTGGTAAGGAGGAAGTGGACAATAGAAATTTATTGAGAACCGTTGAGCTCCTGATCAATCTTGAATCTTCTCCCATCAAGGCAACGATCGAATGTTCAAATGTTGTTTCTGTGAATCAAGAAAACGAAGATGCGGAGATTGTCCCTGTTCCAGTAACGGAAGGCTGATCAGTGTTAAATTTTTATTGCTTTTCAAAGGGAGCCATAAAATGATTTCATCACATCGCCTCAAACGACATCGCTTCTGTTCTCTTTCCGTCGAAGATTTGTCATTCAGTTTTGCGTTCTTTTTCTTCATCTTGGCCTTGCTCGCCATTCCTGAGCGTAGAGCCCTTGCATTTGGGAGTACTTGTCAGGCCGGACCCTTCACATGTATTGTGAATGCGATTAATCAATGCAGGGATGAGAATGCCGGTTTCTGCTCAAATTGTAATGGACAGGGGAACGTAAGCTGTGGATCCTGTGTGACAGCACCCCCTATGACCAATCCCTCCTTTGCCGGCGGTTGCGTCTGCAAAAACATCAGATGTCCTTAATGAGAACAGTGGTTCCGACCTCGTTTTCCCTTACTTTTGACGAAGAGTGGTTGAGGAGCACACTTCATTGGTGAAGCATCTTCTGATCCACTTGGCGATATATGTATCGATCATGACGCCGCCGCACACTCGTGGCGATGAATGGCGTCAACGATTGAACTCCGAGCTATCCGTTGGAGTTGCTGCTTTACGCAAGGCCTACCAGACAGTCTCCTATTCCGGCACGATCACCACCTTTACCTACCCATCGGAAGAGATTGGGATCACAAAAAGGTTTAAGACTTCCAGTGCCGAAGGTCGATTTCGAACCGAATTCACCACGCTTACTGATCGTTCGAATTCAAGAGAACTGGGCAGCAGAGAAGCTTACTTGTTCCTTCCTGGCCGGAGCTTCCGTCTTGATGCAAATAGCGGAGGGCCTTTCCGCCTCGGCTCTCTGCCAGCGATAGAATCGCCTCTAGACACGGAAAAAGGACTTGGAGGAACGCTCATTTTTCAAGATCCTGTTCGAGTGGCGGCTTACCAATTTGGGGCCGAGCCTGTCGATAAATTCTTAGCTGCGAAGGTTATTACCATTGATGAAGTCGCTCCCGAGCGAGAGCCGGGCCAACTCGGCCTGAGAATCAAAGTGAAGTGGCGTCTCCTCGGGGATGGATGGACCGTGAAAGGGTTTTTCATTCTTTCTCCTGATTTCCACTGGGCCATCACGGAGACATGTTATTCCCGAGTTCAAGAGCCAGAAGGCGTCAAACACCCTGTTCTGATTGAGTATCGCGTCGATGAGACGAAAATACCAAAGGTAAAGCGAATTACTCAATGGAGTGAGCTTAGCGATGGTTTACGTAAACCATTCAAGAAGGTAGAAGTTGATAGCTTTACCTTCGAGGGAAATCCTGACGACATTTCCTTAGCATCGTTCGGCGTGAGTGAAGTACGGTCGCCTAGCCCGATGAGATACACGTACTATTTCCTCCTAGCATCTGGCATATCGGCCATGGTAGCGGTTTTGATCTCTTGGTTGAAAAAATCACGGAGCAAGAAGTGATGTCGTGGCTCACCAGTCGTGACATCATCGCCACTCTTCGCCTTCTCAGGATGATCGCTGGTACTGTGTCTTGTAAGACGAAGCTCGGAGTACCTACGTCAGGTTTCTCCCTCGTCGAACTGATGATTGTGATCAGCGTGGTTAGTCTACTGCTTGCCCTTTCGTTTCCCGCGATCATATCAGCCGTTTCCAGTGTGCGACGAACTCAGTGTCAGTCGAATCTTCGACAAATCGGCTTGGCTCTGAGCAGCTATGAAGTTGTTCATGGAACCTATCCGCCGGCCGGGGTGTGGTCACCGGGGGGAGTCGTTCTTGCGACCGGCGGTCCTTTTCTCCCAGGAACGGTCGATCTATCGGGGCCGAAAAGTGACTGGAAGCAAGATCGATTCATCAGTGGCTTCTTTATTCATCTGTTGCCAAATTTGGAGGAACAACAGGTATTTCAGTCTTGGAATTTTGATACACCAGTCTCATCCCCTGAGAATCTTGCCGCGAGGTCGACTCGAATCGCCGCGTTCACTTGCCCAAGTGACCGGCAGGCTGTCAGCGGTGCTCCGTGCTCGCTCGCTGGCGGGGGTTGGGCACGTGGTTCCTACGGCGTTAATGCGGGACCAAGCCTTCCATGCCTTGTTAACTCAGACCTACCCTCGGCGATGAAAGCTTGGACGTGCAAGTCAATTTACCCGGATCTTCCGAATAGACTGGGCATTGAAGTATCGCCACTTCATCCGCTCACCGTACATGAGCTTTGGGGCGCTGGCATCGCAGGTCTCAATAAATGCTTCAGTTCACGTGATATACGTGATGGGTTGTCCAAGACGGTCGCCATTGATGAACTGCGGGCGGGTCTAACCGCAAGTGATCGACGGGGCACATGGGCGATGCCCGCAATCGGAGCAAGCGTTACATTTGCCCATGGTCAGTTTTCTCCTGGTGGAGGAAGGCCCAATAGCTGCTACTCTTCTGATCGGGTTCAGGACTGTACCATGCCGAGCGACATGCACACTTGTTTTCCGTGCGAGAGCATCGCGGGAATAAGTGCGAAGGCGAATGCTCGGAGTGAGCATCCAGGTGGAGTTAACGTGTTATACCTTGACGGATCTATCGATTTCATTTCCGACATGATCGATTTGAATACATGGACAGCGATGCACACTAGAGATGCGCAGGATAGCACTGATCGTGGAGAGTAACAAGTATGACAAGGATGTGAATCAAGATATCTTAAGTGTCGTCAATCGCTTCGATCAGCGACACGAGTTTCCGAAAAATGACAGATTTCCAAGCACCGTTGTATTTTTCCTTTCATTCTTGAGCGGATCGATTCTCTGCCTGACGGCTTACCCTCATGACCTCTGGTGGATTTCATGGATTGGACTTATTCCCTTTTGCGTGGCGCTCTCAGAGCGAAGCAATTCCTTTTTTTCTCACGCATCGATTGCTATTGGAATGCTTCCCTGGATGCTGGGACTGGCAGAGTTCATTGCCTGGCAGGACTACCATTTTCACCTCTGGCGATGGATCATTCTTGGTTTATTTGGCCTTCTCCCTTGGTTTGCTTTAAGTCTTGTATCGTTTCCGGTATTCGAAAACTCAATACTGCCTCGGCCGCTCGCGTTTGCATGCCTGTGGTGCGCTGCTGAATACGTTGGAAGCTTTGTTTGTCAACGTGTTGTTGGATTTCAGTATATTAGCATCGGGTTTACACAAGTTGCAGGAAGCCCTCTTCTTCAACTTGCCGATATCAGTGGCGAACACGGTATTTCATTTATTATTGCTACATTGAATCAAGTGTTTGCCGACTTTATTCTATGGGCAATGGGGAGAATCAGGCCAAGGTCAGTGATGAAAACGGTTTTCATGGCAACTATTCTGTCAGCGATCGTTCTTATCTGGGCAACGATTCGAACTTCGCAGTCTTATCAATGTATCAATGTTCGTATCGCCATCGTTCCCAATCTCCTGCCAAACGACAAAAAGAGTGTAATTTTACAATGGCTTGAGCGAAACTCCGAGTGGATTGATCTTGTCGTTTGGCCGGAGACAAGCCTCGAAACTGGCTGGTATGAAGGTATCAGTACGGCGGCGGATCCCTCTATAGCGGTAGCTCAGGAAGAGTCAGTGAAGTCGATATTACTGGCATGCAAAGCTGCAAATTCGCCGATGATTGTTGGCACAAGCTTGTGCCGTCCTGAGAGCGGCCGACTTGCTCGGTTCAATGTCGCGATTGCGTTTTCCAGAACAGGCGATGTTATTTCTCTGGTAGAGAAGCATCAGCTTGTACCTTTTCATGAGCATTTTACTGGAAGATGGATAGCTCAGGTGTTTTCCTCGGGGAGATCAGAATGGCCAGGGTTTTGGTTCGGTGGTGGCCCAAAGTTTTTGGACTTGATGACAAATACGCGATTCGGTTCGCTGAGAATTGGACTACCGATTTGTAGCGAGATCGGTTGCCCAGAGACTTTTCGACGTAGTGTGGTTGCGGACGGAGAACGGTATGCGAATGTAGTTATTGGTATTGGCAGAGAAGGGATGTTTCCGCGGGGACCGGCACAGCACTATAGCTTGATGCTAAGCAGGTTACGTGCCATCGAGAATCGAGTTCCTGTTGTTCGCTGTACCTTTGGTGGAGATAGCTGTGTCATTGATGAGGATGGTAAGATTTTGAGAATACTTGGCCGGCCCACAATCGACCAGCCCGCGATGATTGTTGATCTTCCAACAATGACGAAGCGGAGCATGTACCGTACAGTTGGTCCTTGGCTACAGTATGGATGCATAGGATATGTTCTAATCTTGACTTCTTTTTCTGTCTTTAGTCGCAGATGATGGAACCGTAAGCGATCATGCATCAGTAAGGGGCACTGTCAGGATCTATCTGTTGAAAGAAGACTCCCCAGATCGAGTAGGGCGGATGAATGATCCCCCCACCCACAAACCGCCCCTCACGGCCACGTCCCGACTTTCTTCTTGACAGAGAAATATACTTATGTACAGTATTCAAAATTACAGATAGATAACGAAACGTTCGGCTTTCCTGGATTTGGGAGGAAGGAGAAGAAGGATGGAGGTCGGGGCTCAGCGAGATGTGGTGGCGGCTTTGGCCGAGAGGATCGAGCAGATGGGCCAGGCCGGCCGGCCGATAGGAGATCGCTTGCGAACGGGCTGGCAGGGCTTGGATCACTTCTGGCCGGGAGGGGGCCTGCGGGTCGGGACGACGGTCGAGTGGTTGGGGGAAGAAGGTTCGGGGGTGTGGAGTTTGGCCCTGCTGTCGGCCGCGCGGGCCATGGCTGGCCGAGGAGGGATCGTCATTTTTGATCGCCGAGGGGAGTTGTATCCGCCTGGTCTTCCCTCGGTCTTTTGGGGTGGCGCCTTGTCGGTGGTGATCCGAAGTTCCTCTGCCAAAGAAGAGCTTTGGGCCTGGGAGCAGGTTTTACGATCGCGTGGGGTGGCATTGGCCATCGGAAGGATCGAAGGGGTTTCTGATCCTTCGCTTCGCCGATTGGCCCGAGCGGCCGAGCAAGGCCAAACACTGGGAGTTTGGGTTCGGCCCATGCTTGCCCGTGGATCTCCTTGTTGGTCGGAGATTCGGCTGGCCTTTCAATCCATCATGTTGCCGAGGGGAGATCGATACCGGGCATTTCCCTCGGTTCGGCAAGGAAGGCTGACCCTCCTTCGCGCACGACAGGGACATCCAGGCAGGCAGATCGAGGTTCAGTGGAATGAACAGGCGGATTCTTTGTCTGTGGTTTCCTCATTGGGCTATTCAGCGCCGGCAAGCTCCCAAGCGTCTTGGGCATAAGGCGATCGAGCCTGGCCCGGCTCTGGTCCTTTATTCGCACCGAGCCGGCAGAGGATGCCGAGTGACACAGGCATGTCACCAGTCTCGACAACAGGGCATTCATCCTGGCATGCCGCTGGCCGAGGCTGATTCGCTGCTCGATCGAGGATTGCCTCATCTTCTTTTGCCGGACGATCCGGGAGGAGATCGGCAATCGCTGTCGCGGCTGGCGGTTTGGTGTCATCGCTACACCCCTTGGGTCGCAGTCGAATCTGCCGACCCA
Source organism: bacterium (assembly GCA_019753235.1). Taxonomy (GTDB): domain Bacteria; phylum Planctomycetota; class Planctomycetia; order Kolteriales; family Kolteriaceae; genus JAIELF01. The sequence goes on along the minus strand of JAIELF010000057.1, from coordinate 7,212 downwards.
TCTGCTGACCCGGCCGAGAGTTTGTTTCTGGATATCACGGGTTGCGCGCATCTCTGGGGAGGCGAGGAGTCGATGCTGCGCGCCATTATCGAGGATCTTGCATCGCACCACCTTCAAACGCGCGGCGTGGTGGCCGACGGTTGGGCCGGGACCTGGGGACTGGCTCACTTCAGCGACCATCTTCGGCCGGCCAGCGGCTCGCGAACTAACCATTCGGAGGGGTGGGTGGTCGGGCCGGGCCTGATGGAGAGAGAGGTTCTTCGCTTGCCGATCGAGGCTCTTCGCCTGCCGGCCGACAAGATTGACATCCTGCATCAACTCGGGTTGAAACGAGTCGAACAGATCGAAGCGATTCCTCGATCGAGCCTAGCCTCACATTTAGGTGAAGATACTCTCTGTCGCCTGGATCGATTGCTTGGCCGGGCTCCTGAGTCGTTGATGCCGATCGAGTCGACCTCTGCCATCGATCGTCATCTTTGCCTGGAGTATCCGATATCTCAGCAACAACAGCTTCTTCAGTCGATGGATCCCCTGCTGACAGAGGCTCTTTCTTCTTTGCCAACCGGGCATGGAATCTGTCGATTGATCGTGACGCTGAAGTTGAGTGACAAAGAGATGCCTGCTGTATTGTCGCTAGGTTCGTGCCGACCGAGTTCTTCGATCCATCACTGGCGAGAGATGACCCGTTTGTCTCTGGAACGAAGCCCGCTTCGGCAATCCGCCGAGGAGATTCACGTCCATATTCCTTCATCGGTCCCGATGGAATGGCGAGAGCAAGAGATGTTTACTTCAGGCGAACAGCGAGATACCCGGGCTTGGGAGTTGCTTCTCGATCGGCTCAGCAATCGACTTGGTCGAGAGAAAGTAGTTGTTGCCGGTTGGGTGCCCGATGCTCAGCCTGAACGAAGTTGCTCATGGACGCCGGCGATGACTTCTACCCGAACGAAGCGCCGATCCATTTCTGACCATTCAGCGCTCTGCCGGCCGACACAACTCCGGCCGACACAACTCCGGCCGACACAACTCCGGCCGACACAACTGTTTGAACATGCGATTCCCATCGTCGTTGGGACGGTCGTTCCCGCGGACAGGCCGGCATGGATCCAGCGAGGGAGGGACCGCGAGAACTTGTCGACCTCATGGGGGCCCGAACGGATCGACACCGGTTGGTGGCGCGACGGTCCGATGGCTCGCGATTACTTTCGGGTGGAACTGATGGGTGGCGAGCGTCTTTGGATCTATCGCGACCTTCAGACAAAACGCTGGTTTCTCCATGGAGTTTTTGACTAACCATGCCTGAATCTCCGCAGCAAAAGCGATCGGTGATGCTGGACTCTCGACCAGACCCCCAAGAGATTCCTTCACCACAGACTCGGTATGTAGAACTCCATTGCCGAAGTAATTTTTCTTTTCTCGAAGGGGCCTCTCATCCCGACGAGTTGGTGGAACAGGCGGTAAAACTTCAGCTCGAAGGTTTGGCGATCACCGATCGTCAAACCTTGGCCGGCGTCGTGCGCGGACATGTCGCCGCCAAGCAGGCGAGTCTTCGCATTATCATCGGGGCAGAGATCCTTCCCGTCGATGCCGAACCGGTGGTTCTGTGGGCCAGCGACCGCGCGTCGTACGGCCGGCTCTCGCAACTCATCACAGTCGGTCGTAGACGGGCAGAGAAGGGAGCATGCCTGCTGACCAAAGAGGATCTAGCTGCCCATGCCGACGGATTGCTCGCGGGGGTGGTGCTCCATCCAGGGGGTTCTTCCCTGCATGACATTGCGCGCGAGTCACTTCACTTTTATCGAGATGTATTTGGTGACCGTTGTTATGGCTTGGCGGAACTTCGTCGCGGCGATAACGATGCAGCATCGCTGGCGAGAATGAAGGATCGCTGCAAGCAAGCTTGTGTACCCATCGTGGCCGCCGGCGATGTTCATTACCATCTCCCCGCCCGGCGAGCACTTCAAGATGTGCTGACGGCTATTCGTCTGACAACCACCATCGCTCAGGCTGGTGAGCATCTTTTTACCAATGCGGAACGCTATCTCCGTTCGGCCGATCAGATGCTCGAACTCTTTGCGGATCTTCCCGAGGCCGTCGCGCGAACGACCGAGGTGGCTGATCGATGCCGATTTTCTTTGGATGAGCTGCGCTACGAGTACCCCGAGGAACTTTGTCCTGCAGGAATTCGTCCCATCGAATACCTGCGAGAGATCACCTGGCGCGGAGCGAAGAAACGCTATGCCGATGGCATTCCCGATCGCGTTCGACAACTTCTCGAACACGAACTGGGCCTGATCGAAGAACTCCGTTACGAAGCCTACTTTTTGACGGTTTGGGATCTCGTTCGCTTTGCCCGGCTGCGCGGGATTCTCTGTCAGGGGCGAGGCTCGGCCGCCAACTCGGCTGTTTGTTTCTGCCTGGGGGTGACATCGGTTGATCCCGACCGCTTTGATGTTCTCTTCGAGCGATTCATCAGTCGCGAACGCCAAGAGGCGCCCGATATCGATATCGACTTCGAGCATCAAAGGCGCGAAGAGGTGTTGCAATACATCTACGATAAGTACGGTCGAGACCGAGCCGGGATGACGGCGGAGGTGATCACCTACCAGCTTCGCTCGGCCGTACGCGACATCGGCAAAGCTTTGGGTTTATCGCTGGATCGTGTCGATGCGTTGGCTCGTTCGATGGATGGGTTTCGTGGTCGAGAGCCCATGGAACTCAAAGAGCGGTTTGCCGAGGCCGGCCTTGACGCTGCTTCGCGCATCGGGCAGCAGATGCTTGATCTTGTCCCGAGCATCATCGATTTTCCCCGGCATCTCTCGCAGCATGTCGGCGGGATGGTCATCACCCAGGGTCCCTTAGCAGAGTTGGTCCCCATCGAAAACGCCGCCATGGAGAACCGAACCGTCATCCAGTGGGATAAAGATGATCTCGACAGTCTCGGCATCCTCAAGGTGGATTGCTTAGCGCTGGGGATGCTGTCGGCCATTCGGCGATGCTTGCTTCTGCTCGATCGCCATCATCAACGGCGCGAATCGCTTGCCAGTATTCCCGCTGATGACCCTGCTGTTTATGACATGATTTGTCAGGCCGACACCATCGGGGTCTTTCAGATCGAAAGCCGGGCGCAGATGAGCATGCTTCCTCGCTTACGTCCTCGCTGCTTTTACGATTTGGTCATCGAAGTGGCGATTGTCCGACCCGGGCCGATCCAAGGAGATATGGTCCATCCTTATCTGCGTCGCCGGGATGGTCTGGAACCGGTGAGTTATCCCAGCCCCGCTTGCGAAGAGGTGCTTCGGAAAACACTCGGGGTCCCTCTCTTTCAAGAACAAGCGATGCGTCTGGCGGTGGTAGGCGCGGGCTTTACGCCGGGCCAAGCCGATCAACTTCGACGGGCAATGGCCGCATGGCGCCGGCCAGGAGTCATCGATCAGTTTCGACAGAAGCTTATCGATGGATTTGTCGCTCGCGGCGTTTCGCTCGCGATGGCCGAGCGCATCTTTCTGCAGATCCGCGGTTTCGGAGAGTATGGCTTTCCAGAGTCGCATGCCGCCAGCTTTGCACTTCTGGTGTATGTCTCGGCATGGCTTAAAAAGTATTATCCAGCAGCGTTCACCGCATCGATCATCAATAGCTTGCCCATGGGATTCTATGCCCCTGCACAGCTCATTCGCGACGCGAGATCGCACGGCGTCGTCGTCCTTCCTGTCGATATCAACACCAGCCAATGGGAATGCACGCTTGAACTGCACGAGAACAGCATGGCTTTAAGGCTCGGCTTACTCATGATTCAAGGAATCGCGCAGAAAGATGGAGAGCGGATCGCTTCAAGCAGAGAAAAGGGTGGCCCGTTCCGATCGATGGATGAACTGGCCCGTCGAGCGTCGCTATCTCGCCGAGCCTTGGCAGCATTGTCGGCAGCCGACGCTTGCCGATCACTTTCGCTGGATCGTCGTCAAGCTCTTTGGAACGCCCTGCCTCCGCGAGAAGAGACCCCTCTCTTTGAGCACGCCGACGATGATGATGACAATATTTCGCTCCCGCCGCTCGGGTCATGGGAACAAGTCGTTGCGGACTATCAAACGATAGGATTGTCCCTTCGTCAGCACCCGATCTCTTTCATTCGCGAGGAACTCAAGGAGTTGGGTGTTTGTCCATCGCGAGAACTGGCGACACGGCGAGATCGATCATGGGTAAAAGTTGCCGGGCTGGTCCTGATGCGTCAACAGCCGAGCACGGCCAAGGGGATTCGCTTTGTCACGCTCGAAGACGAAACCGGTGTGGCCAATTTGGTCATTCGTCCCAACATCTGGGAGAAGTATCGCCTGATCGGCGTGCGAGGATCATCGCTGCTGGCCGGTGGCACGCTTGAACGAAAGGGGCTCGTCATCCACGTGCTCGTCAGTCACCTAGAGGACGTCTCGGCCACCATCGCGGGAATTCGTCAGAAATCACGCGATTTTCATTAAGACTCATCCGCTTTTCGAGAATGCCGCCGGCCGCGAACGATCTCGCTATGCTCGCGGGGCCCTGTACAATGGAGGCTGTCAGCCAACCCAAACGACGTCAAGCGTGGACGCGAATCTGATGTACTTGAAGTTTCCGTGCCCCAGTTGCGGCAAGACATTGAAGGTCAGTGACGAGCATTTCGGCCAGCGGGCTCGATGTCCTCACTGCAAAACCGCCGTCGCCATACCAGCAGCGCCCGACGCCGCCACGGCCGAAGGGACCAGCGAATCATCTATCGAGTGGGATAAAATCGTCGCTTCCCCCACGCCGGCCAAAGAGGGAACCAAAAGACCGACTTCCCAGCCACGAGAAGAAGTATCGAGCGGCAGCGGAAAGTTTACCGGTGGAACCGAAGTCAGCGCCCTCTGGAGCGGACTGATCGGCCTGGGAATTGCCTTGATCATCTTTGCCATCTTGTATCCATTTCGATCGCAATACTTGGCCGCGGTGATCGTCGACCGAGGTTGGGTCCCCTATGCCGAGACCATCCTCTTTTGTTGGGCGATGACTTTCCTGGCCATGAAGGTTCTCAAGATTCGCCAGCAACGCGACTCGATGCTTTATGATCTGCTTCCCACCGAAGTAGGCGACCACATCACCATGGAAAACGTCCGACTCTTTATCGCACACGTCCGCGAGATCGCCAAGGAGAGTCCCACGAGCATTCTGGTCAATCGTGTCCTCCGCGGGCTCGAACACTTTCGCTTTCGACAAAGCAACTCTGAAGTGGCAAGCATCCTTTCATCGCAATCCAGCATCGATGGCAACGCCGCCGCGTCGAGCTATTCGATCGTGAAAGTCTGCAACTGGGCCATCCCGATTCTCGGCTTCATTGGCACCGTGCTAGGTATCGGCAACGCCGTCGCTGGGCTCGGTGGCGGTGACATGGGAGGGGCCGATTTGTCTGCCCTCAAAGAGCAGCTGGGCGCGATCACCGGCGGCCTCGGGGTGGCGTTCGATACGACGCTCGTGGCGCTCGTGATGAGCATCATTATCAGCTTCCCAACCAGTGCACTGCAAAAGAACGAAGACGATCTACTCAACGAGGTCGATGACTACTGCAACGAGAATCTTCTACTTCGCCTTAAAGAACCCGGTAGCGACGATCCCTCTGCTAGCGGCGACACCGGCCAATTGCTGGCAAGCGCGCTAGCGGCGCAGCGTTCCATCGTCAAAATGACTGACGAGAACCTTCGGCAAATCGTGGACCAGTTGACCCGAAGTGTTTCCGCCATGGTTGAGAAATCCGAGGCGGCCCACCGCGCACTGGCAACATCGTTTACCCAGTCTTCTCTCTCCATGAAAGAACAAGTGCAAGGACTCGAAAAGGGATTGAACTCGCTGAACGGTGTGCTGGAGAAGCTGGGCCAAGAGAAAGTGGTCGTCGAGATGCACGCCCCGGCCCGCCGAGGTTGGTCATTCTTTCGCAAAAGCAACGGAGTGAACGAAAGTGGCTAGGCGAGGCTCGGGGAGTGACGATACGGTGTCACTCTTCCCCTTCCTGAGCATTCTTGTCTGCGTCATCGGCATCTTAACGCTGATGATCGTGGCGAGTTCGTTAGGCGATATGGGCAAGAAGCCGGACGCCATTCTCGTCGAGCAGACCCGCCGATTCAATGAACTGAAGGCACAGTTAACGCAGAACCAGAAGGCCGTCGAGGATCTCCATGAGAAGCTTCAAGGCTCAGAACTCGGACAGGCCCGAATCGATTCCGTTCAGAAAGAATTAGACCGACTGCAGGAAATCGCCAAGACCAAGCTGATCGAGCAAGAGAAGTTTTCAAAGTCCGCCGAGCTGGCGCAACTTCGTGACTCACTGAAGGCTCGCCTGGAGCAGTTGAATCAAGAACAGAAGAACCGCGAGACGGTAACCGCTGAGCTTGAAAAAGAAATCGAAGCCAAGGGTCGGCCTCCGGAGGCAACAGTGAGCATCCGCGCGACCGGAAGTGGTCGCGACATGGTCCCGGTCTTTGTGGAATGTAGCGATGCGGGGATCGTGCTGCACGAAGGGACTGAGCTCAAACGGATTCGATCGGCCGACATTGGTATCGACCCAGACTTTCTCGCGATGCTCGACAAGACGAGCAAGCAGGAGAAGGGTATCCTGATCTTTCTGCTCCGCGATAATGGCCTGGCAACTTTCTACGCCGCCAAAGGTGTGGCCGACGAACGAGGCGTGCGGACCGGCAGGATTCCCGTGGTGGGACAAGGAAACATTGATCTGTCTGCTGTCATGAAAAAGCAACGTCGGCAGCGGGAGCGGAACTGATGGGACGGCGGCGAGGAAGCGACTCCGAGGCAACGAGCATGGATTCGCTCATGGATACGCTCACCAACGTGGTCGGCATCCAGATCATCATGCTCGCGTCGCTGCAATTGGACGTCACCAGTAAGGTACAGAAGATTCAGGGAATCGACCCGCAGGCCACCGCTGCCGCCATCGAGCAACTAGAGAATCAGTCGGCAACCCTCGCGCAAAAGAATACCGATCTCGCAGAGAAAGCAGCACTGGCCGATCCAAAAAAGGTCGATGAGCGAGTCCAACAGTTGACGGAAGATATCAGCAAGATGCGTTTGGCCCTGGCTCAGCCATCGCCGACGGTCGAAGACCCGGAGAAGCTTCGGCTTGAAGTCGAATCGCTTAAGAAAGCGACGGCCGATTCGGAGGCGAAAGTCGAAGAGCAAGAGAATGCGATTGCGAGC
>JAIELF010000088.1 GCA_019753235.1 bacterium | reverse complement strand
TCCATCTTCTTTAAGTCTGGCTCGAATCTCGAACAGTACCCTACCTGCCTCATACGTCATCAGAGCCGTCCGCTGGCCTAGGACTTGGGCATAACTGAGCAGCTCCGTACCCAGGCTGGTCAATTCGTCCAGTGACAGCTCCACCAAGGACTTACCAAACTCATCCTCATCAAATATTGTCAAGTCAATTGCCATCGCTCATTCCTTTCGTGTTTCCTGGGACCAGTTTCTCTTTCATTCTCTTTGTTAATGCATATGTTCTTGCTAATCTTCTTGCTGAAGGTGGCGAATATTCTCGGACTATCTCAATGAATCCCTCCTTTACCAGTGCCCTCAAAAACCTCCTTTGTTTCCCATGGTTGCCGATTTTTACGCCTGTTCCGTCCAGTAACTTGGGCAAAAGGTTCCTGGATGATAGCTGGCGATTGTCGTTGCCGAGCCAGCCTAGCAAGCGTCTGATACTGTACTCGGCGGAGAGGGTGTCCGATTTTAGGATGGGAGCGATTTTTTCTTGGATGACTTTCTTGTCTTCTGAGTCAAATTTTGGCTCACAAAGAATAGACGTAGATAGATTATTCCTTGTATTATTAATAAGATACCAAGTCGACGAATCATCCAGCCGAAACCCAATACGCTTGCAATACTCGGCTACACCCCTCATCTTGGCTGTGGATAGGCCAGGGTCAGGTTGGTTGGTGTTATCCCTGCATTCCCGAATTTTTTGAAGAAAATGTGACCGTAATCTTGCTACATCCATCAAAGTATTCGAAGTGTATCCACTCTCCCTCAATGACTTTGACAAATCAGACAATACATTAATAATTGAATCATCTGAATGTCCCGAGTGAATTAATAGCCTGGTCGACATTAAGAGCATGTTATTAAGAAGGCCAGGTAAATACGGCATACTCCCTGACCAAAAACTCACTAGGTTGTGAAGAAAGTTTCCCTTCTGTGAGGCAAATGACAGTGATTGAGTAGGCTTAGCCTCATTGCCTGGCACGTTAATAACTGACTGGACACGAGGCGTTCGTGGTTTCGCATAATTAATAGCCTGATTAATAACATCCATGGGTGAAAGGCTTGGTTGAGACGAAGACCTTGTCCACTTAATAAACTCACGAACATCAGGCACTTGCTTTCCTGATCGCAATGTTCTGGTATGAAGAATCCCATCGCAAAACACCACTCTCCCACAGGCCAAAGGAAGTCGAATCCCACGCTTAGAGTCTGGAAACAGCTCAATGAGGAGATTGTCGCCAGCAAAGATGGTGGAGTCATTTCCCGAATGGAAATGAAGTGAGCGAGTCAGCTCGCTACGCAGGTGATTCAGCCTTTCCCGCTTCGGGAGAGTCCCGATGATGTGGACTCCGCCCTGAGAAATCGAAAAACTTGAACGAAACCGCCCCCAAAACAACGGAATCAAGACATCCAGGCGATGCTTGTAAACCTCAGGGTCACCAGAGTGAAGGTCGACGTCCAAAACGAAGAAGCGGGAGAACCTGCCTCCCAGAACTCCGAATACGTCCCTGCCATTCAGATGATTTTTGATGGAACTGCGGCTGATCGGGCCCTGACGGTACTGCCATCCTCCTTCGACCTTTCGTGAAGTCGGTGCAGGGATGAGATTCCCGTCGATGTCCAAGACGTACTCGCCGCTTTCGTCGACCGCCCATTTACCGTCGTCCCAGACTTGGTGCCCATGAGCATCGATGTAGGGGTGGCCATCAATCTTGACTGGCTTGCCTGAGCTGACCGCCAGATGGTTGGCCGTTGAGGCGTCTTGCACGAACAGGTCGTAGTAGTCCATCTCTGCCAGCTGAAGGAGGCTCGTCATGGGGCGAGCGGCGGCAATCTGGAAGAGGTCGACCGAGCGTTCTACAGAGGACTTCACCCATGTTTGCGTTTCGTCCGACCACTCCTTTTGGATTGCTGGAAAACGAAGTCTGGCAACGGCTTGTTGCTTGGAGGACAGAACCAGTCGTCGGCCAAGTAGCTGATTCATGGTCGCCATGCCTGGTGGAATCTTGTTGACGGTGGGGATTTGTGTCTGGTGCATAAGAGCGGACTCTGCCTCGGTCATCGGAACTCCCACTGAGGAAGTCCCCCAGTGGGAAGGAATGAGTCTGTTTTTGGAGAAAAAATCGGTGAACGATTAATTAAGGAGCATGTCCAACAGTTGTACGCTCTGAGTTCCAACCTGTTTTAAGGGAGGCAATAGTTTTGCACTTAAGTATCGTTGACGGCCCAAATCCGATTAATTGGTAACCTGGAAACTTCCATGAGCCAGGTTTAAAAATGGTGGGTGAGGTTGGGGGAGAGGAATAAGGAAAGTCGTCCTTTAGGGTGGCAGCAATCACCCTTTCGGACCCATCGTCCGCTCGAAGGCTGGCGACCTCGGCGTATCGCTGATGTCCATCTGTTAGTTCGATGATAATGCAAACCACACGCTGATCACCGTCGGATACCAAATGTGATGATACACAAGACACGTATGATGCAATGATTGCTTCTATTTCGTTTCTGAGGGACCCATCTTCAAGGCTTTCCTCATAGCGTTTCCAATCAAGCAAATCTTCGATCGCCAATGCCGTGGCGTACTCGACGTAGCGTAAGCACATATCGCAAAGGTCCTTTCGTAAAGCGCAGCTTGGTACATTCGGCACCATGCCGCTGAGAGTTTCGGAATCAATTTGCTCATAAGATTAAAAATGATGGAGAGGCGGCATAGTCGCCGCTCGGCTGTATAGCGGACCTTTTAACTTACGGAAAAGCGTGGCTGGCATCAAAAGAAAATGCGAAAAAAGTCGAAGGAGGCTTATTACATGTGATTATTGATAGTGTCATATATATAGATGGGTATCCAAGCCAATGTTGGACAAAACGCCTGATATTTCGGAGAAAAACCGTAGAAGGAGATACCGACCTTTATTGGGAGATGGAAGATGTCGGATCTCTCCGAATTAGAGCACCTCATAAGCCGATTGGAAGAGCGTGAGCGTCGGCTCGCCTACTTGATTGGGCACCTCGAATCCGTTGTCGCTAAGGCCGCTGCCACACCCAAACCCACCGAGTCGCCGTACTACACCTGTTCCCAGGCCGCTGCCTACATCCATTCCACCCCAAAGAGCATCCAGGGACTGGTAGAGGCGGGTTCCCTTCGCCCGTTTCGGGGTAGTCGGAATCGGTACCTCTTCACCAAAGAGATGCTGGACGACTACGTGGCTCGGAAGGCGAAGCGGTAGTGATTACAGTTCTGGACGACGGACGACGCATCTCCTTCCTCCTCAAGAAGCGGACCAGGGACCACTACTACCTGGTGCGGTTCAAGGGACCTGATGGAAAGAGGAGGGAGATGTCGACGAAAGAGGTGAACAAGCGGAGGGCAACCGATTCCGCTGCTTCCATCATTCGGCGGCTATTTGCCCCGATCGCCGCTCCGAAAGCTCAAACCCTATGGCCTGAAGCGGTGGAGATGGCACGCCAACAGATGGTCGTGGACAATCTTCGGCCGTCCACCATCGACCAGTACATGACTGTCTTGGATACCCTTCGAAAGATCTTCCCAGAGACGGCGGGTCCAGCAGACATCACAGATGCCATGGCGTCTGACTTCAAATTGCAGCGGGCTCACGTTTCGAAGCGAACCCTCAAAGGGAACATCGACAACTTGGACATCGTCTACAACAAGTGGTTTCTGAATGCGTGCCGAATCGTCGACCACAATCCCTTCGCACGGCTTCCTCGACCCAAGCTCGATAAGCCGAAGCCAAGGGTTCTCACTCCTGAAGAGTACCAGCGATTCCTTGATTGGCTGGGAGCACGTTGGTCGGGATGGGACCTGCCAGTTCTTTTCATCGAAGTGAAAGCCGCCGCTGGATGCCGAATCACGGAACTGGCTGCCCTCAAAAGTGCTGACCTCATTGATGGCAGAATGTGGCTTCGGGCGGACAGGACGAAGAACCGCCGAGACCGAGCTGTCAAGCTTCCTGCCGAGTTGTTCAACCGCCTCCTAATCATTCGTGGTTCCGAGTTCGCCTTCGAAACGTTCCCGATTCGGCTTCGAGAGTTTCTAGCGGAGCGGCGAAGGGCACGATGTTCTCGCTTGGTTTCGGAGAAGTATGAACCCAGCCTTCTCAAGAAGTGGATGGAACGAGAGGCCAAGCGGTTCCTGGCGGAGAATCCTGACATCCCTCGCTTCAAGCTGCACAACCTTCGTTCGACGGCCATGACCAAGGCACGGATGGCGGGGGTTCCCTGTGATGAAGCGGCCATCGCCTTTGCGTGCAATCCCGAGACGATGCGGAAGCATTACCTGGTAGTGGATGAGCTGGCGATTACGGACCGAGTGATGGACGTCCTGCACACGGGAAGCGACTACTTTGACGAGCGGTATCGGCCTCAAAAGGGGGGAGAGACCAGGGGGAGATGGCCGAAAACTTCGTGATACCGTTTGTAAGTCGTTATCTGATTTGACGTTAAATGAGCTGGGGTACTAGGATTCGAACCTAGACTAACTGATTCAGAGTCAGTTGTGCTACCGTTACACTATACCCCAAGACGGTGGCGTTTGGGACGCCTGGATGTCGGGTGATACTGGCCTGGGAAAGGGGTGTCAAGCCTTCCCAAACTCGGTCCGGCGGGAAACCAGCAAAACCGCGATGGCTGCCCGGCAAAAAAGGGTCTGTCGGCTTCGTCACCACACTCGCCGGGAAAGCCGAAGATCGCCCTTTTTGTCAACAGGTGATCGGGCCTGTTGCCGGGGTATTCTAGCGGAAGTTGCCTGCCGCAACGAGAACTTTCGATGAGCACCGCTGATGCCCCCCCTACCCCGCAAAGCCTCGGTTTGAGACAGGGTTTTTCGGCGAATGGGGCGTTTTTGCTGGGATTTTGAGGGGTAATCGGTCTGAATGAGTGAATTGGTCGGACTCAGAAGGGTGTTTTCGAGATCGACTGGCCCTGGTTCGCTGCCGTCGGGGGAGGCGTCCCGTTTCAATGGGTGGCCGATTCGGCTTGTCTGGGAGGGGATCGGCGACGGGGTTTTAACGACTGGTCGATCGAGGAGGCTCCCGGCGAAGGGGGCTGATCGATCGTCTCGTTCGTTCGTCGAATCTTTTGGTATAAGTTTGAGTGGGCCAGGTACCATCACGGGCGAGTCGGTTGATCGGAACGGGGGAAGCTTTTTCATGGAGGTCGAAAGATCCCCCACGGATGAACCTAGGCCGACGACAAGAGGTCTTCGCTGGCTGGTGCGTCGCCTATCGATTGGGGCTCGGCACGGGATGGCCCTTTTGCGGGCTCGGATCCTAGGGCTGATCCCGGGATTGTTTTTTAATCGTGTTGGCCGGGGAACGCGATTTTGGGGCTGGCCGAGACTGCAGTATCTTGGGGGGCACATCACGATCGGCGATCGATGCGCCTTGGGCAAAAACATTTTCTTTCTCGTGGGGCCGGAAGGCCGAATCGAGATTGGTGACAACGTCAGTATGAACGATTACTGTTATGTGACGGCACTGCAGGGAATCTCGATTGGCGAAGGGACGGCGATCGGCGAATTTGTTTCGATTCGGGATTACGACCATCGCTTTGATGGCATTCGTTCGCCAAAGGAACAGGGGTTCATTTACGCGCCGATCAAGATTGGTCGAAACGTTTGGATCGGGCGTGGCGCCATCATCACCCGTGGCGTCACGATCGGCGATGGTGCCGTGATCGGTGCGAATAGTGCTGTCACGCGAGACATTCCGCCTCGTTGCTTGGCAGTCGGCACGCCGGCTCGGATGATTCGTGACTTGGGCAAAGAAGAGACGGAATCCTCCCACTGATGAATGTTTTGCTTCTCATTTTTTGGCCCGCTCTTATCGTCGGCGAACCGGCACCGATTCCGTTGGTCGAGATCAATTCCTCCGCACGCTTTGTTTTCGATCGTGACATATTCCCGATTGTTGAGTCGAAGTGTTTGACATGTCATGACAAAGCAGGAGGATTGGCCGAGGGCGATCTCGACTTAACAACGTGGGCATCCATCACGCAAGGTGGCAAGCACGGACCGGCGGTGCAGGCGGGCCAAGGGGAGGCGAGCCTGGCCTTTCTCCGCTCCAGTCGAAGGCTGAAGCCGATCATGCCTCCTGATGGAGAGGGAGAACCGCTTTCGTCCGAAGAGCTGACGAAGTTCAAGATCTGGATCGATCAAGGGGCGTTGCCGGGCGCGGACCTTCAGCCCGCTTTGTCGCGAAAACGAGAGATTGTTTGGGAAGCGTTGCCCACAACGTTGCAGCCGGTCCTCGCAGTGGCGTTCTCGCCCGATGGAACAAAGCTTGCGATCGCGCGTGGAAACAGGGTCATCGTCGAGAGTCTCTCCGATGGATCGCGGATCGCGACCTTTTCAGCCGAGCAAGATTTGGTCTCGTCGTTGGCCTGGAGTCCTGATGGACAGCAACTCGCCTGGGGAGGTCACGGCCATGTTCGACTCGGACAAATCCCCTCTGATGGTCTTCCAGCAGAGCCGATCACGTTCGAACCCGTGACCGAGCGAGCGGTCGCGCTCGCGTTCTCTCCCGATGGCTCTCGATTGGCGGTCGGTGCGGGTGTTCCCAGTGGGCGCGGCGAGATCAGTATTTGGTCACGCGCCGACCACACCGAGATCCTGCGATTGAACGAAGCCCACAGCGATCTGGTCACGGGCTTGGCTTACAGTCCCGATGGTCAGATGCTCGCGTCGTGCGGGGCGGACAAGTTCGTGAAGTTATTCCGCGCTAGTGATGGCTTTCTCGTGAGATCGTTGGAGGGTCATACCGCGGGAGTTCTCGGAATCGGATGGAGCGGCGATAGTAAACAAATCGCCTCGGCAAGCGCCGATGGCACGCTGAAGTTGTGGCATGCCGATTCCGGCGAGCAAGCATTCAGCCAAAATGATCACCGCTTGGAAGTCACCTCCACGCACTTTCGGCCCGGCCGCCGAGAGATCGTGACGACGTCGGGCGACCGGCTGGTTCGGCTATGGAATGCGGAAGATAGCAAACCGATCCGTGTTTATCAGGGGAGCCAAGATTTCCTTCTATCAAGCGACTTCTCTTCCGATGGAACTCGACTGGCGGCCGGCAGCCAAAACGGCGAGGTCTATCTCTGGAATGTTGACGAAGGAACGCTGCTGCGGACGTTCGCTCCTCCTGCTCCGCCGACCGCGTCGACGGAGAAATGATGCGATCAACAATGGGAACGACATGACCGACCCATCGGAAGGGAAACAGGGCACTTCTCATGCTGACATAGGATGTACCCTTTGCGTCCCTCCACGGGTGAGCGGATGAACAACTCGTCCTCGGAGCATACCCCGACGAACGGGGCTGAACCGCTTGGATCGAAAGACGCCCTGCCGACCGCAATCAATCATCGCGTCAAGAGCGATTCCCTGTATCGAGTTATCTGGCGATGGCACTTCTATGCGGGCATGATCATCGCGCCGGTCCTTATCATCGTGGCGGCCACCGGAGCGATCTACTGCTTTAAGGATGAGCTTGAAGCGGTCATTTACCCAGGGGTCACGTACGTCGAGCCGACTCATGAACGCGTTCCTTACGCACAGCAATTGGCAACCGCCCGGGCGGCAGTCCCACCGAACGATCGTGTGGCGCTGATGCAAGTCTTCACCAACCCAACGCGAGCCACCACTCTCGCCATGGCAGGCGAAAAGTTTCGGTACGTTTACGTCGATCCCTATCGCGGCAAGTATCTGGGCTCCATTGAACAGGGTGGGTTTTTCGACATCGTGCTTCATTTACATCGGCAACTTCTTCTGGGCACCACCGGTCGTATCGTGATCGAACTGACCACCTGCTGGACGATCGTGCTTGCTGCAACGGGAATCTTTCTTTGGTGGCCAAGCAAAGCGAATCAAGTGTGGGGCGTCTGGCTTCCACGGTTACGGCGAACGCCCTATGTCGTGCTGCGAGACTTGCACTCGGTGGCCGGGATTTACGTGGCCATCGTCGCGATCATGATCGCGCTGACCGGCCTTTACTACGGCTACACCTGGGGGAGTGTTGTTCAATACGCGTCACAAAAAACTGACGCTTACGACATGTTTTCAAAGCCGATGTTGTCCAAGTCCTCGCCCGACGCGAAAGACGTATCGATCGACCGGATCGTCGCTATCGCCCAACAAACAATGCCGGACAACAACTTGACGGTATGGTTCCCGCGCGTTCCCAACGCGGTGTACCTGGTCACCGCCAACAATGATGTGGGGCCATCGGTCAACGAGATGTTGTTCATCGATCGTGTTACGGGAGAGATCCTCGAGGACCGTTTCAGCAGCCAAACAAAACTCATGTACCAGTTGGGGACATGGAGTTATCCGCTTCATGTCGGAACCATCGGCGGAATGCCGACCAGACTCTTATGGCTGGCGACCTGTATTGTCCTGATGACGCTCCCCGTGACGGGTACCTGGATGTGGTGGGAGCGGCGCCCGACAGGGAAATCGGGCTTGCCCCGCCGAGTGCTCGCCCGTCGACCACGCTGGTTGATTCTCATCATCACGGTCGTCTGCATTTTGCTCCCCGCTGTCGGCATTTCCGCCTTGATGTTTCTGTTAGGAGACATCATCATCGCTCGATGGCGGACCCATTGAACATTGCCGACGAAGGGAATGATCTTGGCCGACGAGCAACGCGTTCGAATCCGTTACGGAGCGCACCCGTTTCGCACCGGATCCCGTCTGACTCCATTTTTTGCCTGCCTCTCGTGATGATGAAATGGCGAGTGCGACAAGAGTGGGCTTGACCCTTTTGCAGAGCCTGCTTAATCCAAGAGAGGCAATTGGGTGGAGGTGAGAACGTGAACTCAGCTAGCAGCGTCGAGTCGCTCGAAAACGAACTAAGAACGCTCCTTCGTCTCCGCCTCAAGCATCAACCTGTCAGTTCCGAAGCAAAATCCTACCGCGGAGCCATCAAGGATCGGGCGAGCCGACTCAAGGCCCTTCGATTGGCACAGATGGCCAACCGCGACTTGACCTTGCCGCCGATCAGAAAGAAAAGCTTCTATCGCGGCGGAACCATGCCCTTGGCCGACGAATCCCCGACCAACTAGCTTATGCTCTCCTTGAGAGAAGCTTCGTTGGGGCAGCCCGGTCTTGTTGCGCGGACAAAAGACTCTGTCGAGCCAACTCCGCTGGCGAGCGTTGCTCGGACCTCGTAGAAGAGGGGGCATGGCAGACTCATCTCATCCTCTAGAAGTATCCGCCGCCCCTCTCACGAGGCGACTCTTGCCTTTGAGTCTTTTGATCCTGACTGTTGTGGCGGTTTATGGGTCATCGGCCCGATTTTCGTTCTTGACCTGGGACGACGCCGTTCTTGTGCAATCGAATCCTTGGACCATGCAACCGGGGATCGGCTCGCTCTATCAGGCATGGACTCAGCCATTCATCGAAATCTACATGCCGATGACGTATTCGTGGTGGATCATCCTGGCCGTCCCCGGGGAGTGGATCGCGTCCCATGATAAAAGTAACGCGGGGAGTTCGGCCGACCTTTCTCCCATCGTTTATCATGTCGCGACATTGATCCTCTACGTCGGCGTCGTGTATCGCGTGTTCGAACTCCTCCATCGATTCGTTCCCAATCCTTGGATCGTCGCCTCGGCCTGCTTGCTCTACGCCATTCATCCGATGCAAACCGAGAGTGTCTGCTGGATCAGTGAGAACAAGGGATTGCTGGGGTCATTCTTCGGACTGAGCGGACTGGGTTTCTATGTCGATTCCGCTCGAACCGAGAACCCGGCAACTCGCCGATCTCTTTTCATTCGGGCGACCATTTACTACCTGTTGGCGTTGTTATCGAAACCATCAATGGTGGCTCTGCCACTCATGGCATGGGCCCTGGAGATCGGATTTCTTGCACAACCTTGGAAACGAGTGGCGGGTCGCCTTGGGATCTGGGTTCTCTTCGGCGCGATCATGACGGGCATCACCGCGATGGTGCAATCGTCTGCTCGCCTGGTAAGCGTTGAGTGGCTCGATCGTCCGTACGTTGCCATCGACGCGCTCTGCTTCTACGCGAGGCAGACGCTTTGGCCGAAAGCGTTTTATCCGGATTACAGCCGTGACCCCGCAGCGGTTCTCGAGGCGACGGAAAACCCCTTCCTTTGGGGAGGGCTTGGCTGGGGATTGATTCTGGGGACGGCGACATTACTGCTGGTGAATCGGCAGCGTGCCGCGGCAGGAGTCCTGCTCCTTTATCTTGCGATTCTTGCTCCGAACCTTGGCTTTATCCCTTTTGCCTTCCAGCAACTCTCCACGGTTGCCGACCGTTATGGCTCGCCGGCGCTGCTTGCTCCTTGCTTGGGATTGGCCCTGTTGGCCCATCGCGTTCGGCCCGCCATGGTCGGCGTCGGCTTGGGGATCGGGCTTGGAGTTATCCTGATCACGCGAACTCTTCCTCAGGTGACCTATTGGCAAAATCAGGAGACGCTGACGGCCCACCAGATCCGCTCCGGACCGAGTAGCCCTGTCCTGATCAACAACCGAGCCGCCCACTTCATTCGAGTAGGGAAGTACCCAGAAGCCATTCTCGACGCTCGCGATGCCATCGAGCAGAGTCACCAAACAAACGGTGCCGCTTATTCAAACCTGCTGGTCGCGCAGATTCGTCTGGAGGATTGGCCCGCTGCTGAGAGGACCGCCGCTGAGATGACGAAGAGGTTTCCCGATCGTGTCGACTTTCTGGAACTGCGCGCAAAGTTGCTTCAGTTTCGTCGAAAGTACCGCGAAGCCCTTCCGTTGATGGATCGGCTGCGCGAGCTTCGTCCTGGCGCGCGCGATGATCAGTTTCGTTACGCTCGGCTACTGGTTCTATCGGGAGACACGTCGACGGGCCTATCGATCATCGGCGAGCTCCAAGGAAAGAAACTGGAAGGGATCCATGCTGACGAGACGGCAGCCCAGGTCTTCGAACAAGCTCATGAGCTCCAGAAGTCGATCGCGCAGTATGAGCGGATCATCCAGACTTACGGCCCCGAACGAAGTCGATTCTCGCAGGTTCGTCTCGCTTGGCTCTATTCCACCAACCCGGACGAAAGCGTCCGACAGGCAGAAAGAGGCCTTCGTCTGGCTCAAGAAGCGATGAGTTCTTACGCCATGGGATCCAAGCGAACACCTGCGTACGTATGGGATGCGTTGGCCGCCGCCGAGGCCAACAGCGGGAACTTTGCCTCCGCCGTGAAACACGGAGCCGATGCCGTCCAAGCTGCCCAGAAAGAGAACAACCCCAAGCTTGTCCGAGATATTGAACAGCGAAATGAACTCTATCAGCAACATCAGCCCTACCGCCTTGCCCCCCCGAGCCTAGTCGGTTTTTGAATGTACTTGTTCCCATTGATCAGTTCCGTCGAATGAATCCCCATCCTCAGAGTCGTGCAGCCTCTGGGTTATCAACATCTGATCCACTTCTCGACTGGTCTGGTCCCGGAACTTCTGTCGCAGGCACGTCCAACCAATCGATGCGGAAGAACTCAATCATCGGTAGGCGGGTGGACAGAACCTTCCTGGTCTTTCGTATCGGGCGGTTTGGTGCCGCCAGAGGATTGTGGTCGGGCTTTCCTTTGCTCGTCTCGCTTGGCGGAATGCAACACCTGGTCGAGAGCCGAGAGAAATCGGGACCGATGCTCCTTGCTGAAGGGCTTGGGTCCGCCGGTGTTGACACCCATTTGCCGAAGTTCATTTCCCAACTCTCGCGAGGCGAGAGCCCGGCCTATGTTCTTATCCGTGAAGGGATACCCATTGTTACCGAGAGCTTTTGCCCCCTTTGCGAGACAGCGATCGGCAAGAGGGATGTCGGAGGTGATGACAACATCCCCAGCCTTCACGTTCTCGGCAATCCAATCGTCGGCGACATTGAGACCGGACTTGACGACGACGGATTCGATAAGCGGGCTGTTGGCAGGTCGAATGACGGTATTGGCGACGTAATAGACTTTGATGGCGTAGCGATGCGCCACTCGAAAGACATCTTCCTTCACCGGACATCCATCCGCATCGACAAATATCTCGACCATGCAGGGCGACTCACTCCTCACGGGAGAAGCTCGATCCGCTCGCAACAGAGAGGCTCGGCTTCCAATCACGAATTCAACGTTCGGAGATTCATGATATCCGGGTACGTGTTTTCGCCCTGTGGACTTTAACGAACATTCGCGGGGGAAAAGCCATCGGCAATCAAGCCAGCGGCGCTGATTCGGCCGCAGGCATTGGCCCCTCGTCTGCGCGGTGAACGGCTATTGTTCGCTGAACCTCCATAGAACAAAAGTTGCGGACGCTTCTGCCACAGCATGCGAGATGAATGGCCGATAGGACATCGAGGACCATGATGACCCAAGTCGACGATGCCGCCAACAACCTAGCGGCTCGGCTTTCTTCAAACCAACGAAGGACGCCGACCACCTTTTATGTGGGCCTGGGTGCCGTCCTGCTTTTGACAGTGGGGGTTTATCTTCCCATCTTCTCGCAGGAACTTACCACATGGGATGATGGCGTGTACATCACCACTAATCCTTATGTGCTCGGCGGGTTGACGGTAAAGGGAGCGTCGTGGGCCTTCCAAACATTTAACCAAGCGAACTACCATCCGCTTACCTGGATCTCGCTCATGGTCGATGCGGAACTATTCGGGCAACAGGCGTGGGGATATAAGCTCACCAACCTGTCGCTGCATTTGACGTCGACGGCCCTGATCGCATGGATTCTTTGGTTTTCCACAGAACGAGTCTGGGCGAGCAATTTCGTCGCCGCCCTTTTCGCTCTCCATCCGATTCATGTCGAAAGTGTCGCCTGGGTCAGCGAACGCAAAGACACGTTGAGCACGACATTCGTCCTCGCCGCCATGGCATGCTATGTTCTCTACGCGAGGCGAACTTCCCCAGGATGGTACATCGGGTTTCTCGGGTGGTACGTTCTGAGCCTTCTTTCCAAGCAGATGTACGTCACCCTGCCGGCCCTTTTGCTCGTGCTCGATTTCTGGCCTTTTCGGCGGGTCAGCCTGGGTGATAAGTCCATCGTCGCGACATCGTCGATCTTTCCCGCTCGGCCGTTCGCCTCGATCCTAGCCGAGAAGATACCTCCCTTGGGATTGGCGATGCTCTTTGCGTTTCTGATCTTTCGATTGCAATCCCTCGATAACTCCGCGCAGCACGCGACGTTCCCCGTGAGCGAACGCCTGGGAAACGCCGTCGTCTCTTACACACTTTATTTGGAGAAGACTTTTCTCCCGATCAACTTCTCATTCTTCTATCCCTTTCCATCCGAGGGGTACCCCTCTCGCGAGGTGATGATTCGTGGTGGAATTCTCGTCAGCGTGACTCTTTTGGCGATTGGCCTGGCTCGTCGAGCCCCGTTCGTGCTGGTGGGTTGGCTTTGGTATCTGGGTACGTTGTTACCCGTGATTGGACTCGTCCAAGTCGGCTTCCAGGCCTATGCCGACCGCTATGTCTATTTTCCGCTGATCGGGATTTTCATCGCGGTGGTATGGCTACTCGATTGGGTGGCGATGCGTCGACCGCAAGAAGGGGTGATGATCGCCCTTATGGGCGGGGTTGTGCTTTTAGCACTGTCGACCGCTTCTTACTTCCAAGTGACGACCTGGCAGAACAGCAAGACGATGGCGACCCATGCCCTGGTCCTGGATCCGAAGAACCATCAAGCCAACTCCGTCATGGGGTTTGACGCCTTTAGTAACTATCAATGGGACGATGCAGAAAAGTTCTTCGCAAAGGCCGTCCAGACGCCCAACGGACCGGGAACGCACCATCTCAATTACGGGATCGTCCTGTTGTGTCAGGGGCGCGTGAAGGAGGCTCGCCAGGAATTCGAAACAACCTTGACGTTGTTGCCCCGCGAGACAAATTCGCGGTTTCAGCTTGGCCTCTTGTCGGCAGCAGAGGATCAGTTACCTGTTGCGATCAAGCTATTGACCGAATCCTATGAGCTCGACCCCGCGCCGCTGACGGCTTTGTCGCTGGCGGTGGTTCATGCTCGAGCGGGCGATCTGGAAAAGGCACAACAGGTCATGAAAACCGTCCCCAATGGTTCTCCGGAAGTTCGCCTTGCCGGCGACCTCATCGACCAAATGGCCAAGGGGAATGCCGACGCGAAGACTCGCTTTGATCGCCTGTTTCATTGGCCCGCGACGGTGCAGGCGTCTCGGCTCCGGGCCTCCAACGTCGAATTATCGGTTCGGCAGGGAAAACTAACACCGGAAGAAGGGATCAAGCATCTGCGGAAGGCCCTCGACCTTTGGCCGAGAAACACCGACGCGTTGTTTCAGTTGGCGATTCTTCTGGGCCGCACCAAAAGAACGGCCGAGGCGAAAAGCCTGCTCAACGAGATCCTCGAATGGGACCCCAAACACGAGGGAGTCCGAGAACTCCTGGGAGGCCGAGGTTCGGGACGACGATGAGCTGTACCCTCGTCATCGGACATAAGCGAGACAGCTGGCTACATTGAAGAAGCGGGTTATCGCCCGGGATCTTCCCTCAAGCATTTTGGGATGAGGGACCTTTGCCCTCCCTAAAATTCGGACGGCCATTTCATGAGTGAATCAGACTCCTCGTCTCTCAACAGCCCACCCAGCGCCACGAGTCACCGAGGCCCCTTATTGATCCTTGCCTTGGCGGTGCTGCTCGTTTGGGGTTCGTCGATCACTTTTGATTCGACCATCTGGGACGACCACGAATTGATCATGGAGAACCCCATGATCGTTCAGCCAAGCCTGTCGAAATTCATCGAGTTTTGGACTAAACCCCATTTTCAGATCTACATGCCGCTCACGTACTCGCTTTGGATGATCGAGGGGATTCCGGCGAGGTATCTCCCTCCCCTGCCCGGCACGGGTCAAGGGAATGTCTTCGCCCCGTGGGTCTTCCACCTCGTCAACGTCGTTTTCTTCATCGGACTGGCGTATCAGGCGTACCGATTGATCCAACGTCTGGTCCCCCAAAAGTCCGCCGCACTCATCGGCGCTCTCTTTCTTGCCCTCCATCCGATGCAGGATGAAACGGTCTGTTGGTTGAGCGAAAACAAAGGGCTAATGGCGACGTTTTTCGGCCTCTGGGCCCTGGGGTACTACGTCGATGCCGTCCGCGCAACGGATTCGAATCTTCAGCGACGCTTTTATGTGATGGGAACAATTCTCTATTTGATTGCCTTGTCCGCGAAGCCCTCGGCGGTGATCTTTCCGGTGATGGCGGCGATCATCGATTTCTGCTTTCTTCAGAGTGGATTGGTCGCCGTGATCAAGCGGATCGCGATTTGGTTCGCAGCGGCCGTGGCGATGGTCGTGATCACGCAGCTTGTCCAAACGACGGCGTCGTTATCATCAGTGGCTTGGCCGAAGCGTCCTTTTATCGCTTTCGATTCGCTCTCCTTTTACGTTCAGAAAACGATTCTCCCCTATCCTCTTCTGATCGACTACGGCCGGAGTCCTTTCAACGTGCTCAAGAACTCCCGGTCGCCCGAACTCGTGGGGAGCCTTGCATGGGGAGGGATTGCCGCGATTCTTGTCGTCTTGGCGATCCGCCGAAACTGGAAGCTGCTGGGCTTGGTTTCCCTCTTCTTAGCGGGATTGTTGCCGAACCTTGGGTGGTCGCCCTTCGCTTTTCAGGCATACTCCACGGTGGCCGATCGGTATGGGGCGCCGGCGCTGATAGCCCCGGCGTTGGCGCTGGCCTGGTTTTGCCAGTGGCTGAGAACGCCGGCGCGCATGGCACTTTTCCTCTTTCCGATCGCGGTGTTGGGGGGAATGTCGCTGATTCAATCGCAGGTGTGGCGATCGGACTATCCCCTTTTCTCGCATACGATTGCGCACAACCCTGACAGCCCAGCAGCCCTTATCAACCGCTCGAAATGGCGGTACATGAACCAGGACTACGAAGGATCAATTGCCGATGCGCAGCAAAGCATCAAGGTAGCGTCCGACTTTCTGCCGGCCTACCTCAACGTGGCGGGGTCATTAGAAGTGCTCGGGCGTCATGACGAGGCGATCAAAGTCATTGAGGAAGTCCGAAGCCGAAGTCCTGATTACATGCCCGCCTTAGAGTTCCAGGTCTATATCCTTCAGTACCTCAAGCGATACAAGGAGGCGATCCCGCCCCTCGAAGAAATGCGCAAGCTGGTCGGGGATAACAAATCGCTCCGATTGCGACACGCTCGGCTCCTCGTACTCTCCGGAGAGGTGAAAAAGGGCTTGGCGATGTTTTTGGAAGATCGGCCGCAACAGCCCTCGCCTGTCGAGAGAGACTTCATTGAGGCCCAGATCTTCGATCAGTCGCAGGAGTTCAAGGAGGCAATCAAACGTTACCAATTCATCGTCAATCATTACTCCGGGAACGTCGAGCTTGCTGAACTTCGTCTCGCGTGGCTTCGGGCAACCGCGACCGAGGAGGAACTCCGAAAGCCTCAAGAGGCACTCGCTTTGGCCCAGCGGCTTGTTAAGCGGTCAAAGAAGCCGACGGCGCAACATCTCGATACGCTGGCTGCTGCCCAGGCGGCAACGAATGATTTTGCCTCGGCAGTAATCACCGCGATCGACGCGAAGAGGTCCGCCGAATCGGCCGGGAATTCGGCACTGGCGAAGGAAATCGCCCAGCGAATCGAGTTGTACCAAGCCAAGAAGGCCTATGCGATTCCCCCATTGAAGTTTCTGGTACCGAACATTCCAAGGGCATGATGCCGAAGCCCCGGCAATTCCGATCGCACCATTCCAAACCTCGTCCCAGCCGTACGCCGATGATGTTGCTCTACCCGAGCACTTGATCGCTTGTCGACAGCCCCCCCCGGCGGATAGGGAGCAAGTGAATCGGCTTGAGGGCTAATCTCTGAGATCAACCGGAAAGAGATTCCATTCAAGTCACTCGTTGACCGCCGATTTCCGTTTTGAAGGTTCCTCGTGCCGAGTCCCACCCACAGCGTTCAGACTCGAAGGAGAGGTTGAGGCCGTCATCACAAGAGCCCGTTTGAATGAGGCCACAATGTTTACGCTAGGACGCAGAGAAAGCCGGCGGCCCACTTGCCAAGTCCTTTCGAGGTATCAGACTCCGTCAAGTTCGATCATCCGCATTTCAGGCTCCATTGGTTCATGGAACGAGTAAAAGTCCAGCAGATAGAGAATGGATGATGGAAGACTCCTCTCCGGGATAGATTCGAATGAATCGGCAATCTTGACCCATCGAAGAGATCCCTTGCTTTGTGCGGGCTTGCTCAGAATTCAGGGGATGGCGAGGGATGATGCTTGAGTGGTTGTTCAAGAAACGCGAAACACCTGACTAGCGTTGAGGCTAGCCAGGTGTTTCGATGAGTCAGACTAACTGATGATCACATCAATTAGACAGAGCGACGACGACGAGCGACGACGCCCAGGCCGACGACTGCCGCACCAACCATGATGATCGAGCCAGCTTCAGGAACACTCACGCGAGTGCTGCCCGTGACGGTGATCGTGGTCGGCAGGGTCAGGGTGCCGGAGACGATGGTCGTCGAGATCGACAGACCATTGTAGTTGATGAAGAGTTCAGCACCATCGGTGTCGATGTTGCTGATACCGGTGAGGCCAGGATTATTCGCGGTGTGAGGATCGGTGTCGGTGTCGGTATTAAGGGCATCGTCATCGACCGAACCTGGGATGTTGCTGGTCAGGCCGCTGAAAGCCTGGGTAACCGGGCTGGTGGTGAAGTCGATGGCCGCGTTGACGGCCTGACCGAGGAGCGTACCCACCAAGCTGATACTACCGCCGTAAATGTTAAGCGAGCCCGGCGTAGCGCTCGTGATCGTGTAGTTACCGTTGGTAACCGCGATCGGACCAGCATTCGTGACGTTGAACTGAACGTTGTTCAAGGTCGCGGTGACATTACCGAGAAAACCGAGATTGACGAGATAAACGGCGTTGGCAAGCTGAAGATTACCACCCGTGATGTACAGCGTGCCGCTGTTGGAAGCATCCAGGTTGGTATCCATGATGGTCGTGCTGCCAGGAATCACGTTCGTCACGGGAATGACGGCGTTGGCGAGACCGGCAAGGTTGATGTTCAGACCAAGGCCACTGGAGTTGGGCGTGATCATGCTACCGGGCGCGGTCGGCGTACCCTTGGTGTACATGGTGTAGATTTCGGCCTGGGCAGCGGTCGAAACCGAAAGAACCAAAGCTGCAGCAATAGCTGCAAATCGAGAACGCATCTAAAACCTCCTCTTCCCAGAACGGGAGTGATGAAACTGCTAGTGGACCCTAACCCGTTCTCAATGAGACTCGCATGAATGAGAACGGTCTTGATCTCGAAATAAAGTGCCTTCGCACAGGGGCATAATCTACGGCAAGTTGGTGACTAATGAAAGAGAAAACTGGAAAAAATTACCAACTTCCCCAAAGTTCGAATTCCGCTCCTCTCGTTCATGCTCCTTTCGACGAAAAACCTCAGGGAAAACGACAGAAAACCATCCTGTCGGGTCCCGCCGTCCGGACCCGGCTTTCGACTCTTTTGAAGCTTCTTTTTCACCCCCAATGACCTCCCGCTCAAATTCGTACCGGCAAATCTGGCAAGATCCCCCCTATTCCTCCAGACCTCTCATCCTCTACTTAGGAGATCCCGAAACAACCTCTTTCAAAGCCACCAAGCTCGTACGGCGATCCTTTTCCCGATCTCTTTCTTCGGGGACCATCCTTTTGATTGACAATGCGGTCCCCTCCTCGTGTGATAGCTGCTTGAAAAGTAGTTCGGATGATGGCCGCGATCGCGTGGCCGCGCTTTATGGGAATGGGAGGGGAATCTCGATGTTGATCAATCGACGACAAGCGTTACTGGCCGGGGGATTGGCGACCGCGGCGGCGGCCTCGACGTCGCTCCACGCGGAGGATGCCCCCAGCTTGCCGGGCAAGACGCCGCACACCAAATTCGCCGTCAATGTGGAGATGTGGTTCAACAAAGAGAAGGATTTCCTCGAACGGGTCCGCAAGTCGGCCGCGATGGGATTTCCGGCGATTGAGTTTTGGGACTGGAAGGCGAAGAAGAACATTCTGCCTCAATTGGCGGATCTCGCGGGTGAGCTCAAGATCGACATCGCGCAGTTCACGGCCTGGGGTTTCTTTCCTGGGATGAACACCCCGAAAAACAAGGACAAGTTCGTCAAGGCGATCGAAGAAGCGTGCGGCATCGCCAAGCAACTTCGCTGTCCCAAGATGACGGTCGTCGGCGGCCAGGATATTCGCGACGTTTCGCAGGCCGACATGCACCGGGCGATCACCGATGCCCTAAAGGCGGCCGCCCCGATTGCGGAGGCTCATCAGGTGATGATGATTCTTGAACCGATGAACATCCGCGTCGATCACAAGGGTCACTGTCTTTACGGCAGCGAAGCGCCGGTCCGGATTTGCCGAGAGGTGAATTCGCCGATGGTGAAGTTGAATTGGGATCTTTATCACATGCACATCACGGAGGGAGATCTCTGCCGCCGACTGAAGGAGGGATTCGACCAGGTTGGCTACTTGCAAGTGGCCGACAACCCAGGCCGAAACGAGCCGGGCACCGGCGAGATCTTTTACCCCCGCGTGCTGAAGGAAGCCTGGGATCTCGGCTACCGTGGCTACGTGGGCTTGGAGTGCAATCCGATCGAAGGCGAGGAAATCGCAGCGAAGCGAGTTGCCGCCGCCGACTGGAAGTAGCCCGCAGCTTCACCCGTTCACGAAAACGCGAGGCCGTCCGGCACGAACGGACGGCCTTCCTTTTTGATCGCGAGATCGCGATTGCTTGGGAGGGGGTGAGTTTCCTAAAGCGGTAATCACGAAAACGACAAAGGAGACCAAGAAATGCAACAGGCCACCCGAACACTCGGATGGCCTGCGAGAGACGATGTCATGAGGATGAACGCTTAGCCGTTTCGGCGACGGCGAACAACCATCAGGCCGACGACCGAGCTAGCCATTCCCATCATCAGGACGGTGCTCGCTTCGGGCACACCGACGTAAAGACCGCTACCAGTCAAGCTGATGGTGGAGGGGAGACCCGAGATAGTGGTGGCGATACCAACACCGGACCAGCTAACCAAGATTTCCGAACCGTCGTCGTCGATGACGCTCAGACCGGTGAGGCCAGCGGCACCCTGAGTGTGAGGGTTCGAATCAATCTTGTCGCTACCGACCAGCGAGCTGTCGTCGGCTCGACCACCGATGATCACGTTGCCGAGATCGGCAAAGGCAAGATCAACAGGATCCGTGTTCAAGTTGAGGTTGAAGTTACCCAGCGGGGTATTGAGGACGACGATCCCCGAGTTCAGCGACAAGGTTCCGGGGGTGGCCGACGTGAGCGAGAAAGCACCGTTGGTGACGGTGGTTGGCCCGAAGACGATCGAGACGCCGACGTTCTGAAGGTCGTAGAAGACGTTTCCGAGAATGGTCGGAATGTTGCCCGAAACGTTGGCCAATTTGAGGGTGGACGTCGTGACATAGAGCTGACCGCTGTCGCTCGCGTCGAGGTTCATGTCGATGACCGCGGTGCCGGTGACGGCGGCCGGCGGAATAGCGATGACCACCGCACCACCCAACGTCACCAGCGTCACACCGAGGGTGCTCGGGGTTGCCGGGCCGGCGGGGTTCGGGTTGGTGTACATGCTGTAGAGTTCAGCATGAACGCTCGATACGGTGAGAGCCAGGGCGGCAACAATAGCAGCAAAGCGAGAACGCATTAAGAGACCTCCTCAGGTAGGAAAGAACCGTAGTCGAAGTTAAGCACCGGGTGAGTTTTCGCTTTAGCAGGTAAGACTTCTAAAGCGGGAGCTCGTTGGTAGGTTTCCCGGCGGGGTAAATCCGCAACACGATTAAGATGTTACCCAGACGTCCAAAAAATGAAAGAGGAAAGTTAGAAAATTTTACCGCCACCCCGAAACCCGCCGCAAATCACGCATTTTCTCTCATTTTCCACGGAACGCCCTCAGCGTGAGAGCCCCCTCGGTGTCGTGAAATGACTTCCGAGCGCTTGATGGATAGCCAAAAAGGGGTCAAATCTCGGCCGCGAGCTCGCTCGATTCGGAGTCGGCGCTGGAGAAAGGATCGTGCCGACGGAAGTAGACCATCAGCGCTAAGCCGAGTTCAAAAAGAACGTAAAGCGGAATCGCGAGGAAGATCATGGTGATGGGATCGCCGCCCGGGGTCACGACAGCGGAAACGGCGGCCAAAATCAAGATCGCCATTCGACGCTGCCCGGCCATCCACTCGTGCGAGATGATTCCAACACGATCCAGCAGAAGCATGAATAAAGGCAACTGAAACGCGACGCCGAAAATCAACATCAACACCACGCAAAAGCCGACCCACTCATTCAAGCGGATATCTGGATCGACCTTCAGCCATTCATTGGTCCAGAGGAAAAAAGCGAGCATTCGAGGGAAAACCAGGAAATAACAGACGAAGACGCCGAAGAGAAAGAGCCCCACACTAAAGGGAAGTGACAGCATCAAAAATCGGCGTTCATGCGCGTAAAGACCAACCGCCACGAAGGAATAAAGCTGATAAAAGATCCAGGGAGCCCCCAGGACCACTGCCGCCCCCAGGACCGACTTGAAGTAAACGACAAAGGGTTCCTGGGCCGAGAGCCCTTTGATGTTCCATCGGCCACTCACCTCGGCCATTGGCTGGGCAACCTTGTCGAGTAGATCCGCCACCGGCAGCGCCAGCGAAAATTCGAGCGGCGCGAAGGGCTTCTCCGGACGAGCCAAACCCAACGATTCCGATAACTTCGCGAGGGTCTCTCCCTCGAGACGGGCGTTGACCCCGACCAGTTCGCGCGATTCGGGAGGGAGCATCTCCTGAGCCCGGCGAAAGGTATCTACCCGCAGAGCAATCTGTTTCCGGTACCAGGGTTCGATCTGTTGCAGCAACGGATAGGTCAGAATACCGACGACCCAGTCGCCGAAATAGGACGTGATGCACATCGCCACGAAGAGCCCGTAGAGAGCCCGCAACAGATAGGTGCGCAGCTCCTCCAGATGCTCGCCGAAGCTCATCGTCCGATCGCGAAACTGGTCGAAAGCCACCGAAAACGTTCCCCAACAATGAAAAGACCGCGGAAACAGACAGGAATCCCGACGACGGCCGATCTATGCCGCGAACAGCCTTTCCTCGTTCCATCATTACTATGACGCGTTGAACGGAGGCTTGCTTGCTGCCGAAGCGACAGAAACATGATCAGTTTGCGACAGGAGTCATCGAAAGAGGATTGGGATCAACAGAACGAGCCTTCGAGGAGGACTTCCCGTCGAATAGTCGTCGGCAAAGTTTCCCTGGCCGGCCTATCGCTCAACTCCGGCACCAGAATCATCTCGGATCGAGAGAAGATAGGACAACTTCTTTCATGGCAGGTGGTAGCCTAGAGACGGTTGCTACAGATGTTCAGAATCAAGGGCCGCTCGCCACGGAGGCAAGAGGCCGAGATTTGCGGGCGAATGGGCCGATCGGGTCCCATTCCGGCGGCGAATTTCAAAGATATCGAACGATTCCCGGTCGCGCAAGGAGCACTCGGATGACCCCTTTTTCTCGGCTTCTGCCG
Source organism: bacterium (assembly GCA_019753235.1). Taxonomy (GTDB): domain Bacteria; phylum Planctomycetota; class Planctomycetia; order Kolteriales; family Kolteriaceae; genus JAIELF01. Next base: position 16,489 of record JAIELF010000088.1, on the reverse strand, counting down.
AAGCCTGCTTGGCAAGGGGTTTGGGCTGGCCTCTTCTTGCTGGCGAGCTTGACTGGGGTCGTCGGTTGCAAAAGTGTTCAGGACGGGGCCCGTCAGGTGAGCCTCGGAGCACAGGATCTCGGCCGGCGGATGACAGAGCCCTTTAAGAAGTCGAGTCGATCCTCCGATACGGCCAGCCGAGATTCACGAGGCGAATCAGACCCGTTCCTTCCCCCGCCGAAGCGGCCCGATGACGAGACCAGCTCCCTGACTCCTCGCCGACTGAACGTTGCCACGCTAGGCGAACCGGTCATGGATGATCAGATCAGCCGAGTCTCCAAGCCGTTGGCACCGTAAACGATCGACCGCGATATCTGCCATCCCCAAAAGACGCTGCGCCGGTCATAAATTCGGTCATGGGTTCGGTACTTCATCAGCAGGCGAGCAGGACTTTGCCCCCTGGGGCTATCTTGGGTACCCCACCAGATCTACCGGCATCTTCTCTACGTCCATTGCTTGCTGCCGAAGGAGCAGCTCATTCAATTCAGTCACTTTTGCCACTTCGGACTTCGAGAGGTCATGCTGTTCGTAGGGGTCTGCCACGATATTGAATAGTTGAGGATTTTTTTTCCCGGTGACGATGAGTTTCCAGTCACCATGACGAACCGCGTGCCCCCCCTTCATCGCGACATAAATGGTCCGCGGGAATGCTGCCTGGACCTTGCCCGTGAGCGCCGGCCACTGATTGAAGCCGTCCCAGTGCAGATCGTTTGAAGGTTGATAGCCGACGAGATGACCGATCGTCGGAAACCAATCCACAGCGTGCATGGGCGTCTCGAATTTGCCAGCGGCCAACGTGCCAGGCCAGTTGGCGAAGGCACAAACACGAATGCCTCCCTCATAGAGTTGCGACTTTTGACCCCGAAGAGGATCGTTTTCGCTGTTAAGCGGCGAGTCAGGTACCTCGCCGACGTAATCGTTCTTGAGCGATTCGATACCACCATTGTCGCTGGTGAAGATGATCAGCGTATTCTTTCGTTGGCCGGTCCTCTCAAGCGCGGTGACGAACTGACCAACCTTGGCGTCGAGCTGCGCGACCATGGCGGCCATCCGCAAGCGAGAATCCTGTTTCGCCGGATCCTGGTGGAATGTGACGCCTTCGTACAGCCTCTTGAACTCGTCGGGGGCATCAACGGGCGTATGGACCGCATGAAAGGCGACATAGACAAACCAAGGCGATCGATGCTCTTCGATTCGGCGGATGGCCTCGGCGGCGACGAGCTCCGTTGCGTTGCCCTGCTCCTGAAACAGCTTGCCGTCGCGATGCCAGGTCTCTTCGTACGGACCTTTTCGATACTTGCGGGTCCAGGGATCCGCGGCGCCCGTCAATGTTCCATAGCTGTGGTCGAAGCCGAACGCCATCGGACCCCATTCGGGGCGCGAGCCAAGGTGCCATTTTCCGCACTGATAGGTGTGGTAACCCATGGACTTCAAGGCAGACGCCATCGTCACCGTGCCCGGCGGCATCGCTCGCAGGTTGCTGGGAGCCAAAGCGTGCGGACCGAACCGACCCGGATATCGTCCACTCATGATCGCCGTCCGCGTTGGTGTGCAAACTGGCTGAACATAGTGCTGGTCGAGTTCGATCCCTTCGCGAACCAGCTTGTCCAAATGAGGCGTTTTGCCAAACCCGCGATGCCAGCCCACGTCGCTCCAGCCAAGATCATCCGCCACGATGAACAGGATGTTGGGCTTGGTGGAGGACGACGTCTGGGCGAGGGCGCTCCCTTTGTTTCCAGCCGCCACTGTCATCAGAATGAGGAGCACCAACGATCTGTGCGACTGAACGAACATCTTCGAATCTCGCGATCGCTGATTCACACCAGCATTTCAAATGGCCTCAGTAATCCACCGTGCATCGACGATACCGACGGAGTCTTCGGGACTCAACGGCTTTCCGGTTGCCCGTTTCGGTTGACTGTTTCGGCTGCCCGTTTACAAGCAGGCGGCTGCCTGTGTTCTGGATACGTCGCCACGATTGCCGCGGTTAAACGACCCTCGTCATTGGTAGGTCACGACGGTAAGGGAAAAACGTACGGCCTGGAATGCCGGCACGTCGGGAGTCAGTCATCGGAGTGAGGAAGAGCTTCAAAAAGGTAGATGGAATCCTGACGCACGTGGCACCGTTCCCATTCAATTCATGACGTCGTCGCTGGTGAGGTTGATTCCCAGACGGGTGTTCTTGATCATCTCTTTCGCGCGGTCGGCAACCGACGGGCGATCTTGCACGGGGACAGTCAGGTAAAGCGTTCTGAGTTCTCCCTTCGCATCGTGCACGGGGAGCTCGGAGACGATGGGGGAAAGATCGAAAGAGAGTTCTTCGACCGGGCCGGTCAACGCGTACGCCACCAGCACCGTCGTCGTTTCTCCAGGAGAGAGCTTCTTCTCGCCGGCCGACGGTGGATCGAGCGTGAGCTGAGCCTGTGGTCCTTGGAACTCGAGCAAAACATTCGTCGCGAGAAACCGCTTCAAATCCTCACTTCCTTTGTACGCCAACCAAGCACGCTGATTGTTTTTCGTGGGGATGGGCGAGCCTTGTTCGCCGCGAAGAGTGATCGGCTGATCGGACTTATTGGTGATCGAGGCGGCAATCACTCCTTGGTTATCGCGAGGCCCCATCATGCCGCGATACTCGACCAGGACCAAATCGTTGTGGGCCGTGAACCCGGTCGGCAGAGTCGGCGGCTTGGCACGGACCTGAACTTCTTCACAACCTAAAAGAGGTATCAGGATCAAACACAGGGCCGATAGAAACAGACCTAACCGCATGACCTGCTCCGTTTCTCTATCCGAACGCCGTCCGATATTTGGCATGAGATCGCCTTCCTGTGAAGAGTCTCTCGTATCACTCGACGGGGGCGACCTGCTCGACGATCAATCGAGGCAACGCGACGCCGTCGCGACGGCTCTCCTGACCGAATAGCCCGATCTTCTGGCCGATATAACTCTCTGCCAAAATCCCCTGTCGAAAGTTGACGTAATGACTGGGGAGGCCGGCCGCATCTTCCAGCATGTAGGTCGGTTGATTGTCAATCGTCACGCTGGATCGCCTTAGAACGCCGCTGGCGTCGAAACGCGAAGAGGGAATGCCGGCCGACTGTTGCTGCCTTTTGATCATCATGCTCAAGTCCCGATCCTGATCGAGAAAAAGCTCTCGGCGACGTTCGATGGCCTGATACTTGTCGTAAAGCTTTTGAAGTTGATCCTGCCCGTCGGCTAAACCGAGCACCAGCTTCTTATCCGCATCGGTCTTAGCAGCGTCGGCAAGTTTGTTGATCGCTTTCTTGGCGGCATCAAGATCCCACTGGCTCGGGGCTCGAGTGCGCATCTCGGAGAGCTGCTGCCCGATCAAGACCGCCCGATCCAGCAGCGGCTTGGTCGGATCATCCTTGAACGGAACCGATTTCTTAACCACGCCCGAGGGTGATTCGAGTGGTCGTGTGGAGTCATTGGCCCATCGCAAACTCGAGCGAAGCAGCACCTCGCCCGGCGGAAATACCCGCTGTCCAACGCGAGCGGCGATCGGCAACACCGTCCCCGTGGCTGCCAAGCCATCGCCCCCCTGCCCGGCACTTCCAATCGGGCCGGCCGCCGTGGCTGGAATCGTCGGCATGGGAGAAGAAGCGTTTCCCCCCGAGATAGACTCGGCGGGAATGTATCGTCGTTCGCTAGCGGGAGGAAGAATCTTGAACCATCGGCCAGCCGACGCGCGGTCATTAAGCTGCTGTTCATCGATGATCTGAACAACGTCCCCTTTGTTCAGAACAACCTGATGGACTTGGCGAGCATCGCTGAGCGTGCTGCCTAGAAAAATGCGAGTGGCGTCTTGTGTGATCAAACCGCTTCCATCGCGGTTCTCTTTAACGTTGTCGGCCGGGATCCAACTGAAACTTTCGGGGGGCGGAAGGATCGGCAACCAGCCTTCTTTCACCGGGCCAGCCACGGTGATGATTTGGCCGCTCTTCAAAATCGAGGTCGGATAGAAATTCGAACCTGGACCCGCGTAGGCAAAGAGATTGTTCCCTTTGACCTCGGCATCGTAGAAGGCATCTGGGGCTGCCGGGGCTGCTTCGAGTAGGCCTGTTGCGATCACGATCAACCAAAGTACCGATCGCCTGACGAGCATAAGCCACTCCCGCAATCACTGCCGACGAGAGTCCCGCAAGGGGGACCCAAAAGCGGCCGACGGATGAAAGAAGTCACGGAGCAAGCCAGGCTGTCTGGGTCCGTAGACCATTGTGCGTAGAAAAACTCAAGTCGAGTTTGGCCCGTGCCGGGATTGTTTGTTGCCGATGGCACACCCCGGGGTCTGGGTAACGTCGAGAAGGAAGGTTTGATGAAGATGTGGTGGATCGTTTTCGTCGTGGGAGCTGCGCTTTCGTGGGGTTGCTACGTGCCGATGCTGCATGAGGGGCAAAAAGAGCTTGGCGGCGGCAAGCCCCCCAAGGGCCCGCTCCGCGCCTTCTTGTGTGTCGGGATCGCGTACTTCTTCACCGCGGTCTTGGTCCCGGGAGCACTCCTCTGGGGCACGAAGATGGAAGAGACAAGTTTCCAACCCCGCGGGACGACGTTCGCCATCGTGGCGGGGGCTCTCGGGGCCGCCGGCGCATTGTGCATCATCTTTGCCATGAAGAATGGCGGAACGCCGATGTATGTTCCGCCGCTCGTTTTCGCGGGAGCGCCGATCATCAATGCGCTCGTCTCGATGGCTTGGCATCCACCGGCGCGCTCGCCTGGCGTTCTATTTTTCGTGGGCCTGGTGATGGCAGCAGTGGGGGCGGGACTGGTCCTTTACAGCAAAGCACAAGCGGAGAGCGCGAAGGTCGCCGCCGTCGCGCCGGCCGACTCTTCCGCATCATCACCTGGTCACTAGCCTCGAAGCGACGGATGCTCTCGCCAGAAACGCGATGGGGCCATCGCCGAATGGGGCCGGCAAAAGTCGCTATCGGAGTTTTTCGAGGAGTGCGAATAGGACTCCCCATCACGAAAGTTGGCTGGCCTTAGAAATCGTAGCCGACACGCATGGCGACAATGTCCGCGCCGCTGGCCCCCAACCTCGGATCATCGAGGTAGGCGCGGATGTAGTTGACCTGAAACCGGAGGTACTTCGTCCAGTACCAGTTCAACCCGACCGACAGGTCGGTCAACTCGCCGCCGAGCACCTCTTGATTGTTGAGGTCAAGGTGCGAAATGCGAGTCGCGATTTCCCAGGCTCCTGGCCCTGGCTTGCCGCTCGCGAGCCGGAAATCTCGCTTGGGACTGACACGATCGAAAAAGCCTCGGTCCGATCGGTAGGGACGATGCTCGCCGGTGAGAAAGTACGAGATCTGGGTGTAATAACCCTGGAACCAGAGATAGCCGCCCCCCATCTGATCCACGGGAACGTACATGTATTCCGATTGAATGGAAAACGGGCCATGAACAATGGCGGCTTCAAAATCGATGAGCTGATAGCTGTTGGCAGGAATGTTCCCGGTATCGACAAAGTTCGGAACATTGGGAACCGTGGCACCGATGCGAACTTCGGGCTGCGAGCGAAACCGCGCCACCCCGTTGTTGGTCCCGCGGAAACTGTAACCAGTCCCGACGTGCATGTAGTGCGCGGGATTCACCTTGTCATCGCGCCATAGAAGACCGGTGATCCGACTCGTCGTGGCCCACTCTCCTCGGTCGCCGGTATCGTCGCCGAAAACGTCGCTGTCAGCTCGAAAGATACCGGTAGCCCAGGTCATTCGCTGTTCGAAAGGGGCGTCATACGCCATGATGCCGAGATTTCGCGCGGGAGCGAACGCGCTATCGACGGTGGTCCGTTCGAGAAACGTCAAAAAGCGGTTGGGCGTCAGCCGTTCGAGGAAGATCGGCTCGAAGAAGTGGCCGATTTGCACATGCTTAAGGATCGGCACTTCGTTGATGCGAACCCAGTTATCGAGAAAGCTCGGCCTCCCTGCGAGGGCAAAATCCATCTCGATGCGATAATCGGTCTGCAGCCATTTTCCTTCCCAACCAATACGAGCTCGGCGAAAGCCTGCGCCATCGGGGATATCACCCACCGTCTGTTGATTGAGTTGGTTCTGTCCGAAAAAGGCCGCGTCGGCTTGGATCTGCATCGTGAAGCGACCGGTTGGAAACTTACCGGCTTCGTCCTTCTTTTTCTTCTCGGACTCCTCCAGTTTCTCGACCTTCTTACTGAGCTTCTCGATCTGTTCCTTTAACTTCTTGGCCGAGTCGGGGGCTGCCCCCTCCCCTTCCTTCGCCGCGACCTCTTGCAGAGCGCTCGAGAGCTTTTCCTCGGGCCCAATCAAAGGGAGAGTAGGATTGGAGATACTGATGTCTGGGATCGGCACTTCGGAATCGACCGACTCGACTGGGAGGAGCAAATCTTGGCCGCGAACGACCGAGCCTACCATCAACAAGCAAACAACCGCGAAACCCCAAAGCCCCTCGATCATCGTTGGTTTGCGATGGCTCGACTCCACGATTGATCTCCGCGATTCTACGATCAGTTACATACCGCTGAAACTTCATCGACAAATCCGTCACAACCGGAACAACCTTTTTCCTCCGCACATTTGTCATTTTCGTTATCTTCCTCCCATCCTTTCCATGTTCCATGGTTTTCCCAGGGGAATAGGGATGCCGGGACGAGACCCTAGGCCGGGTACCATTTTTCAATTCGCTGATAGGGTGAGGGAAATGGGTTGGATAAAATAAATTGAACGAACAAGACCCTTGGCCAGGGCAAGACAGAAATGGGTTCGAACAAGATGCCGGTAAGTTTGCAGACTTACACTTTCCTATTGCTCTGGGGACTGCCGGTTTTAGCCGAGCCCCGTCTCTCTTTCAATCGGGACATACGGCCGATCCTTTCCGACCGCTGTTTTGCCTGTCATGGTTTTGACGAAAAGAAACGGGAAGCAGAGCTTCGGCTCGATACAGCCGAGGGAGCGATGGCACCCCGCGATTCGGGTCAGGCGATCATTCCAGGTCAGCCCGAAAAGAGCCTCCTCCTGGCACGCGTTCTTTCGGAAGATCCCGATGAGCAGATGCCCCCGCCGACCTCGCACAAAGCGAAGCTGACCCCCAGCGAGGTCGATGTACTACGTCGATGGATCGCCCAAGGGGCGGAGTACCAAACCCACTGGGCCTTCTTACCGATGGGTCGACCATCGCCGCCAGCCGTTGAAGCTCCCACGCTCACTCCGATCGACCGGTTCATCGTTGCCGAACTCCAGCAGAGGAAAGGTCCCGGCCTATCCTCGCCCGCCAACAAAGAGCGACTCCTTCGGCGAGTGACGTTTGACCTGACCGGCCTTCCCCCCACGGTGGAACAGATCGATGCTTTTCTGGACGATGAATCGCCCGAGGCATGGGAACGAGTGGTCGATCGGCTCCTCCAATCGCCGGCGTATGGCGAACGGATGGCCAGCGATTGGCTGGACGCGGCCCGGTTTGCCGACACGCATGGCTACCAGATGGATCGAGAGCGGCAGGTATGGCCTTACCGAGATTGGGTCATCCGCGCCTTTAACGATAACCTTTCGTTTCAGGACTTCGTTCGCTGGCAGTTGGCCGGCGATTTGCTCCCCCAGGCAACCAAAGACCAACGGCTGGCCACCGCGTTCAATCGCCTTCACAGCCAGAACGAAGAAGGGGGGATCGTCGAGGAAGAGTTTCGCGTCGCCTACGTGGTCGATCGCGTCACCACCTTCGGAACCGTTTTTCTGGGTCTGACGCTCGAATGCACCCGTTGCCACGATCACAAGTATGATCCGATCACCGCCAACGAGTTTTACTCGCTGTTCGCCTTTTTTCAGAACATCCCCGAGCCGGGCCAAACGAGTTACTTTACGCCCGATATGCCCACCCCCGCCATGGTCCTCTCGACATCCGAACAAGATGCTCGCCTTGCTGAACTCGATGCGACGATCACCCAGAAGGAGGCCGAGCTGGCTCAGGTCGTGGATAACGAAGCGTTCGAGCAATGGCTCGCCCGGCGGCCTGTCGAACCCTCGGTCCCAGGCAAGCAAGCCGATTATCGCTTCGATTCACTCGATCAGAATAAGCTCGCCAATGAGGTCGACGAGAAGCAACCGGGTAACGGCGTCGATAGCCCGAAGCTGGTTGCCGGCCCCGAAGGTCACGGACAAGCGGGCCACCTTAATGGCGACGACGGTTTCGATTTTCCGGGAGTGGGGCATTTTCATCGAGCCCAACCTTTCTCGATCGCGATTTGGATCAAACAGCCCAAGCCAAGCGAACGAGCGGTGGTTCTGCATCATTCCCGCGCGCCGGCCGATGCCGCCAGCCGAGGGTATGATCTCCTTCTTGAAGAGGGGAAGGTCGCGTTCGGTCTCTACTACATGTGGCCCGGTAGCGCGGTGAAGGTTCGCTCGGCTAGGCCCATCGGACCCGACACCTGGACGCACGTGGTCGCGACCTATGACGGATCAGGCAAGGCGGCCGGCATCAAGCTCTATCTCGACGGCGAGCTTGCCGAGACAGAAATCATCGCGGATCGTCTGACCAAAGACATCGTTTACGGCGGAAACGAGCCCAATCTCTCCATTGGCTACCGATTTCGCGATAACGGCTTTAAAGATGGAAGCGTTGATGACTTGATGATCTTTGATCGCGCGTTGACGCCGCTCGAAGCCGCCCACTCGGCGGGCAAAGCCGACTTGATGCAAGCGTTGCAGGCCCCGACACCCGATCCAAGCACACGCGAAAAGTTGTTGGCATACTTCCTAGCGACGCTCAGCGAGCCCTGGAAAGAATCCTACAGAGAAGTCTTGGCTGCCCGTGATGCCAAACGCCTGTTCTTAGCACCGATCCCAGAGTTGATGGTGATGGAAGAACTTCCGCAGCCCAAGCCGGCCTTCAAACTCGTTCGAGGAAGCTACGATCAGCCGGGCGACGCGGTCTCGGCCGACACGCCGGCGGCTCTACCTCGTTTTCCCTCGTCGTCCCCGAAATCGGCTCGGACTGGCCGATTGGCTTCTCGATGCCGAGCATCCCCTCTTCGCCCGAGTCACCGTCAATCGATACTGGCAACTCCTCTTCGGCAAAGGTCTCGTGGAAACGTCCGACAATTTCGGCACGCAAGGATCGTCCCCCAGTCACCCCGATCTGCTCGACTATCTCGCGCGAGACTTCATCGACCATGGGTTCGATTTGAAGAGACTGCTCAAAGAGATCATCCTGACACAAACATACCAGCAAAGCTCCCAAGCAACCGACTGGAGCCTCGAACACGACGCCGACAATCGATTTTTGTCGCATTCGTCACCCCGCGTTCTCTCGGCAGAGATGATGCGCGACCAGTCCCTGGCCGTGAGTGGGCTTCTGACGCCCAAGATCGGCGGGCCCAGCGTGATGCCTTACCAACCCGACGGGCTGTGGAATATCGCGATGGGAAATCCGGCCTACGTTCAAAGTCATGGACCCGACTTGTATCGCCGGAGTATCTACACGTACTGGAAACGAACCGTCCCCCCGCCGACCATGATGACACTGGACGCGGCTGACCGAAGCTACTGCACCGTTCGCCGACAATCGACCAACACGCCGCTTCAATCATTGGTGCTTCTCAACGACCCCCAATTCGTCGAAGCAGCCCGTGTGGCGGCCGAGCGAATGATGCGGCTGGAAAGCGTCCCATGGAATGACCGATGGTCTTGGCTCTTCCGGTCTGTCACCAGTAGGACGCCTCGACCTCGCGAGGTCGAAATCTTGCAGGCCGCCTTCGAGGAGCAGAAGGCCCTCTTTGCCTCTGACGCTTCGGCCGCCCAGAAAATCATCGGCGTGGGAGAAAAGCCTGCGGATGCTCAACTCGACGTGGTCGAACTCGCCGCCGCGACGGTCGTCGTCCAGGCGGTCTTCAATCATGATGAATCCGTCCGTCGGCGATAACGCTCGTCATCTTTCCGGAGGACTACCCATGCACAAACACGAAACGCCGACCGGTTTGACCCACGTTTTCGGTCGAAGAAGTTTTCTAAACCGATCATGCGCGGGAAGTTTGGCCGGCAGCATGGCGGGCATGAGCCTGATGCATCTTCTCACGAAGGAAGCGTCGGCAAGCTCGGCATCGGGAGGGATCCTCTCCCAGCTTCATTTCCCCGCCAAAGCCAAGAGAGTCATCTATCTCTTCATGTCGGGCGGTCCATCGCAACTGGATCTGTTCGATTACAAACCGCTGCTGCAACAAAAACAGGGAGAAGATCTCCCCGACAGCGTTCGCATGGGGCAGAGGTTGACGGGCATGTCGGGCCATCAAGCTCGGTTGCCTTTGGTGGGTACACCGTTCAAATTCGACCAGCACGGGCCCAGCGGCGCATGGATCAGTGAGTTGCTTCCGCATACATCGAAAATGGCCGGCGAACTCTGTTTCATTCGGTCGGTCCACACCGAACACATCAATCACGACCCCGCGATCACGTTCTGTCAAACGGGTCATCACTTAGCAGGTCGGCCAAGCATCGGCGCTTGGCTCAGTTACGGGCTGGGGAGTGCCAACGATAATCTCCCCACATTTGTGGTGCTGATTTCCAAAGACCGCATCGATCAACCCCTCTACGCTCGGCTTTGGGGAAATGGTTTTCTACCGAGCATGCATCAAGGAGTTCCGTTTCGAAACGCGGGAGACCCGGTTCTGTTCCTTCGTAACCCGGCCGGCGTCAGTGCTGAAAGTCGCCGAAAGCTGCTGGACCGTTTGGCCGAGCTCGACCAGACACAGTTCCAAGAGCTTCACGATCCGGAGATCAACGCCCGGCTGGCGCAGTACGAGATGGCCTATCGGATGCAAACCAGTGTCCCGCAAGTGATGGATCTATCGGACGAGTCGGCTCCGACGCTAGAGCTATACGGCGAGGATGTGAAGAATCCGGGGACGTTTGCGGCCAATTGTTTGTTGGCCCGCCGGCTGGCCGAACGTGATGTCCGATTCATTCAGCTTTACCATCCTGGCTGGGATCATCACGGCGCTTTGCCCGCCCGGATCAAGCAACTCACCAAGGATGTCGACCAAGCTTGCTACGCCCTCATCACCGATCTGAAACAGCGAGGCTTACTCGACGAGACGCTGGTGATCTGGGGAGGTGAGTTTGGCCGAACCAACTATTGCCAGGGCAAAATCACGCCGGGCGATTTTGGCCGCGATCACCATCCCCGTTGTTTCACTGTTTGGATGGCAGGGGCAGGCATCAAACCGGGCTATGTTCATGGGAGCACCGATGAGTTCGGTTACAGCGCGGCAGAGAACCCCGTCGATATGCACGATCTGCAGGCAACGATTCTCCAGCGACTGGGGATCGACCATGAGAGACTCACCTACAAGCACCAAGGACGCGACTATCGGCTAACCGATGTGAGCGGCAAGGTGATCAAGGAGATCCTGGCTTAAATCCTTGGGCCGATAGAAGAACGCACGCCGGCTTGAAAAGTCTGGCGCGAAAGTGGCTCGTTAGGTCGCCGTGCCGTTGGTGCCTGGTTCTTGATGCTTGCCATTGAGCTTGGCCGCACCGTTGGAAGTCGGCGCCTTTGGGACGCCTCGAGCGTACGACTCGTAGTAGTAGCCGTATCGGCTTGCCATGTTCGTCCCCGAGACCACCAAGCCGGCAATCGGGACCCCGACGGATTCCAGTCGCTGTCTTGCCTGATGAATCGTCTGGAACCGAGAGTGGTCGCAGCGGACCATCAACACCGTCTGATCGACTTGCTGTCCCAGGACCATCGCGTCATACACCGGCAAGACCGGCGGAGCATCGACGATCACGGTTTGGAACTTCGAGCGAAGCTCGGTGAAGAGTTCTTGCAGTCTTTCAGGGACCAGCGTTTGCGTCCTTTCATCGACCGCGCTGCCCGCCGGTAGAATGAAGAGGCTCGGATAGTCGGTCTCTTGAACAGCTTCCGCCATGGCGATTTTCTTCATGAGAACATCCGAGAGCCCTGGTTCTCGCGTCGCGCCAAAGGTTTCAAATTGCGTCGGGCGGTGCATGTCGGCTTCGACCAAACAGACCTTCACGCCCGATCGCGCGAGGCAAATCGCCAAGTGGGCCGCGAAGGTGCTCTTTCCCTCCGCATCGCGCGGGCTTGTTACCATCAGGGTCGACATGCCGTCGTTATGCCGATCGGGAGCAAACGTCAGTGTGATCCTCAAACTATTCACCGCTTCATTCATCGACAGCCAAACCGAACGATATTTGGCGCCGTTCTCGAAGTCGTCGTCCGTCGGAATCCGTCGGCCGGTGGGGAGCTTGGGGAGGATGCCGAGCACGGGGAGCGGCTGCGTCTTCTCAAGATGTTCAGGCCGGGTAATCAAGTTGACCTGAAAGTCGGCATAAGCGAAGAGCGACAGCACCGCCAGGAACATCCCCACCGCCCCGCCGAAAATCGCGAGCAGTCGTTTGCTGCTGCTCTTCGGGAGCTTGGGCTCATCCGCTTCGGTCGGCGAAGAGACGTTGGTTTGTTGTGCCGACTGCTTCAGGGCCGCCAATCGAGCGTTGGCTCTTTCGACGCCAACTTCTTTGTTGCCCAGCTCGAGTCGAAACGCTTCGATGCGATGGTTGAAGGATTGGACCTTCTCGATCTCGGCCTTAATTCCTTCGAGCTTCTGGCCGAGCAGTTTTTCCTTCTGACGATAGGACTCGACTCGTCCTTCCATCTGACGAATCTGATATTCTTTCTGCGTTTTCGCGGCGGCCAGGTAGAGTTCGCGCACCCCCTGCTTGCCATTTTTGCCGCTCCTTTGAGCGTCGATGAACCGACGGTACCGAATGTAGTCGGCATCTTGATCCCCGTTGATCGAGTTTCGCCGGATCTCTTCCGCGGTCGTTTCAATCTGCGACAGGGCTTTGTCAAGCGAATCGGTCGATGAGGAGTTGTTCAGCGACGCTTCTTGTTCGGGGGTCAACTGAACCGGACTCTCGATTTGCGTCTCGCGATCTTTCTCCACGGTCAATCGTTCAAACTCAACGACGGACCGGTTTCTTTCAACGTCGCGTCTCTGAGCTTCGAGTTCATCAACTCGTTTCCGAAGCGACTGTGGGTCGCCGTAACCTGCCTTGCTGGCCAGTTCCAGTTGCTGGTCTTTGATCCGTTCCATCTCTTTGCGGTTTTCGTCGCGATCATCCTCGGCAAGCTTGATCTCACCTTGGATCGATTGGTTCTTCTCTTCCTTGACATGCTGCAAGAACGCTTCGACGACGGAGTTGGTCAATGTCTGGGCGACCTTCGGATCGGGATCGCTGATCATCACGCTGAAACTGCGGGCCAACGGCGTGGTGTCGCACTCGATCCACTTAGAAAGAGCCTCGGCCGGGTCGGCACTGTTCTGCACGAAGCCAAGCTCTCGCGCGGCAGGAAGATTGACGGCAATCTTGCAAACGACCGGACTGATCAACTTCTTGATTTGCGTCTCTTTGAATTCCGCCAGTTCATGGTCGGGAGGCGAAAGATTCACGTCGCGACGAGCGGTATAGACCAGCGGAATATTCATCCAGGCGACAACGCCCGTGAGAATGCCGGCCAAAAGAGCCAGCGTGCAGGCGAGCGGCCCGCGGCGTTTCAGAAAGTCGAGACATCGCTCGAGCATCATGTCGGGCGTCACGACGGGCTGTTCCGCCGATGCGCGACGGCTGGGAATGTAATTTGGAACGTTGCCGAGTTGCCTACGCTGCTGATTCGTGGTCGCCACGGGAGCATCCTCGTCGAGGAGTCGTTTCAAACGTAGAAGAATCGGCACCCATCAAAATGATGGCCGACGATTCGGCGCGGTTGCCCCCAGCCGCCCGAATCTCAAAAAAATCAAGCGTCCGCCAGCAACGCCCAAAGAACCCCCCGGGCGGCTCACCCTTTTCAGGGAGCTGCCGTGCGAGTTTACTTCGGTATCGCCGACCGTTTCAGGCGCCGATGCTTCCGCCCAGAGGGCTCGGAACGAAAACAAGGCCGACGAACTCTGTGAAGTATAGGTCGAACATTCCTCTATTCTCGCGAATACCGCATGAAGGCGGAACCCCTTTCTTCCCATCCGCCGGAAAATTCGGACGAGTGATTCGCCTTCCAGGGGACTCTCGAACATGGCTTTCGGAAGACGATCACCAGTCAAAACGAAAAAGTCGGCCGAGAGTCGATGGACCAGTTCGAGCCTCGCATTCTGCCGGCGAAGGAGTGGAAAGAATCGAACGGAACTCTGCCACGAGGGGGGCGTTTCTCAGGAAAACCGAAGAGGATTCCAGAAAAACGGCCCTCGGAATGGGAATGATTCATGAAATGAAGCGCAAGCGCGCCGGCTCGATCAGCGGTAGACAAATCACTGGCTCACCGAGCCGGGACCGCTTCTATACCTCTTTCGAGTCGATCCACTTCATCATTTTGCGAAGTCGGCGGCCGACGTCTTCGACCAAATGGTCGCGCTCGGCTCGGCGGGTCGCTTTGAAGCCGGGACAGTTGGCTTTGTTCTCTAGGATCCATTCCCGCGCGAACTGGCCGGACTGGATCTCTTTGAGGATCTTTTTCATCTCGGCCTTGGTTTCGTCGGTGACGATTCGCGGGCCGCGGGTGTAGTCGCCGAACTCCGCCGTGTTCGAAACACTGTAGCGCATGTAGTTGAGTCCCCCCTGATAGAAGAGGTCGACGATCAACTTCAGTTCGTGCATGCACTCGAAGTAGGCCAGCTCGGGCTGATAACCTGCTTCGACCAGCGTTTCAAAACCCGCCTTGACCAATGCCGACACGCCGCCACACAAGACGGTCTGCTCGCCGAAGAGATCGGTCTCGGTCTCCTCGCGGAAGGTCGTCTTGATGACGCCGCCGCGGGTCCCGCCAATCCCCTTGGCGTATGCCAAGCCGATCGGCAAAGCCGACTCGTTGTCGTACGCGATCAAACAGGGGACGCCCCCGCCTTTGATGAACTCGCTCCGGACCAGGTGCCCAGGTCCCTTGGGGGCCACGAGCAGAGCCGCCACACCTTTCGGAGGCACGACCTGACCAAAGTGGATGTTGAAACCGTGGCTGCACATCAAGACGTTGCCCGGCTTGAGGCCCGGTTTGATGTCGCGTTCGTAGACGTCGCCCTGAACTTCGTCGGGGAGAAGAATGTTGACGACGTCGGCGGCGGCAGCTGCCTCGGCGGCCGACACAGGTTTGAAACCGTGTTCGACGGCAAGATCATAATTGGCAGACCCCGGACGCTGGCCGACGAGAACATCGACGCCGCTGTCCCGCAAGTTTTGTGCCTGAGCGTGCCCCTGACTACCGTAGCCAATGATCGCAACCTTCTTACCGGCCAAATGCTTCAGGTCGGCATCGTTGTCGTAATAGATAACCAGCGGCATGCCCGCTTCTCCCTCTCTGAGTGATGAATCCTTGTTTTTTACACGCGAAATGAGACTACGAGGCGACCGACTGTCGTTCGCTTCGATCCGGCGAACTCGAGCGAACCAAAGCGATTCGACCGGTCCGAGCCAGCTCCATAATTCCGTATGGACGCAGCACATCCACGAAGGCTTGTACCTTATCCTCCGTCCCTGAAAGTTCAATCATGAGTGCCGATCGGCTGACGTCGACAATCTTCGCGCGGAAGATATCGACCAGATCCTTCAGCTCGGCCCGGCGCTCTTGCGGACACTCGACGCGAACCAGCATCAAATCCCGCTCGACGAAGGCTTCCGACGAAATGTCATGTACCCGAACGACGGTCACGACCTTCTCTAGCTGTTTGCGAACCTGCTCGAGAACCCGATCATCGCCTCGAACGACGAAGGTCATTCGGCTCAGCTCGGCCTGTTCGGTTTCGCCGACCGCCAAGCTGTCGATGTTGAAGCCGCGCGAAGCAAGCATGCCGGCCACCTGGGCCAACACGCCCGGTTGATTCTGCACCAATGCCGAGAGCAAATGTCTCATCACTTCATTCCGTCATTTCATGGGAGAAGAGAAAATCGATGACCCGGACCGATTGAAGACTGGCCACACGCGCAGTCCCATCGGCCACCAAGCGTCAGACAAGTCTCCCCGGCCGGCTGCCGACGAAACTGGGTGGTCCATCGCTCGCCGGCGGTGATCCCCCAGAACCCGATCAGCCCGCTTCCGAAACAAGTTTCGGCCTTGGGTTGCCTTGGTCCCTGTTCGATTCCCCTTCAAGGCAACGTTCTAGAATCGCTTGCCGACCCGGGCAACCGAGCCGTTCCCGATGTTCTTTCCCCGGACCAGTTTTAGAGATCAAGACCACCCCCGCAGGAGCCTTCCCCCGGGGGACAAGTTCGCGCCGAAGTCAGAAACTTCTCCTTCATCCCGAATCCGGATTCGGTTTTCCTTGAAGTCGAATCGTGTTGTTTTTAGACTCAGCCCTACGGTCAATGAGACACGGTCAAAGAGACAGGGATCAGGTCCGTGGGACGGGCTTGTGGATTGAAATCTCGTTTGTTGACCTTGAACCCTCGAAGAGGTCTGAAAT
>JAIELF010000064.1 GCA_019753235.1 bacterium | reverse complement strand
GAGCTACTTCCTTTCAAGCTGCCCAACCATGATCAAGTCGCTGGCCCGCTTCATTCGCCAACACTGGACAATTGAGTCAATGCATTGGGTACTCGATGTAACTTTTACAGAGGACGCCAGCCGGATTCGCAAGCAGAATGCGCCCCAGACGTCGGCCATGCTCCGAAGATTGGCAGTGTCCATCATCTCCTCGGACACTTCCATCCGCGATAACATCCGAGGCAAACGCTACCGCGCCAGCCTCAACACCGACGTCCTGGAAAACCTTTTGCTCAGCTTTGTCAAGAGTTAAGATGCGATAGCCGTGGGTCGACACCGAACGATACTCCATTGATGGCTATCGACTTCTTGATGTCGAATATCAAGACGGTGTGCCGCAAATTGGGACAATCGTTAATTACTTCAGAACTAATAAACCTTGCGGCGATGATGAAGTGAGACAACTTCGACTCCCCATCGCGAATGGGTTTCGAATCCTAGGGTACGATGTCGTCAGCAGCAGCAGCGTGGGTCTATCCTTTCAGCATTCTCCCCTATCCTGCAATCACATGGCCGAAGAGATCCCAGTCAATCGTTATTGCTTGATCGATCGATTGGAAAACTCCATTGCCGTCGCCCGCAGGTTCTCGATCGAACAGCCCGAGCCCGGCACCTACTACGTCGTCGAAGTCTGGCGAGAGATAGATGAGAATCCATTGCCAAAGGTTGCATAAGATCGCGTCAGCAAGTCGGCAGAACCAATGACAGCCGGATTCGACCTCGTCCATAGAGTTCTGTCGGCGGCATCCAAGGGATAGGCCTATCTTCTGACATGATTCGCCCGCAAAAGTAGGCCGCGGGTCCCCTTGGAGGCCGACAACGACGGCCAATGAAAGTGGAACGGGCTATCAACCCCGACTCTGCAGCTTCGGATCGAGTCGATCCCGGAGCCAATCGCCGAGAATGTTGAAGGAAAGGACCGAGCCGCTGATCGCCAGGCCCGGGACCAATACCAACCAGGGTTGATCTTGAAATCGCTCCCTCGTTAGATGCAACATGCTTCCCCATTCGGGGCGATTAGGGTCTCCTGATAAACCCAAAAAAGAGAGGGCTGCCGACTCGAGGATCGCCGACCCCAGCCCCATCGTCGCCAGCACCAGGATCGGCCCCGCCACGTTCGGCAAAATATGATAAAGCATAATCCGACCATGCGAAGATCCAGCCATCCGCGACGCTAAGACAAAATCTTGCGAACGTATCGACAACACGCTCGCGCGAGACTGACGGGCGTAGTGCGGAATCTGCGACAGACCGACCGCGATCATGACATTGAACAGGCTCGGCCCCAGGACCGCGATCGTCACCAGGGCGATCAGAATTCCCGGCACAGCAAGTAGAATCTCGGTGATCGACGAGATCCCGCGATCGATCCAGCCCCCGGCGTAACCGCCGCAAATCCCAAGCGTTCCTCCGATTCCTAACGAGATCCCTACTGCCACCATGCCGACAAAGAGAGAGTATCGTCCTCCATGCAACAGTCGCGAGAGCATGTCTCGCCCTAGGTCATCCGTCCCCAACCAATGAGCCGACGAAGGTGGCATAAGTCGATCCAGCGATTGTTGCACGTAAGGATCTTGCAGTGGAAGCACCGGAGAAGCGATCGCCAAAAACGAAACGGTCGCGAGGATGATCCCTGCCCAAAGAGGTGCCGAAAGTAGTCGACTCATGCCGATCTCCCTCTTGCAAGGTTGGTCGGCCCCGAACGGCGGAGCCTGGGATCCAGAAGAAACGCCAGCAGGTCGATGATCGCATTGAGCAGAATGAAGACCGCGCCTAAAAGAAGCACCGCTCCCTGAAGAGCGCCATAATCCTTTTGCATGGCGGCCAGCGTCACGTAGCGACCGATGCCGGGCCAAGTAAAGACAGTTTCCGTAAGGACCGCGCCAGCCAATAGCGTCGCGAGTTGTAGCCCGAGCAGGCTCACCATCGGGACTGCAGCCACTGGAAGGGCATGAAAAACAAACACACGAAGCCAACTCGCTCCCTTCGCGCGAGCGGCCCGGATGAAGTCCGCTTGTAAGGTTTCGAGAAGCGTCGAACGCGTGACGCGGGCGATGATCGCCATCGGAATGGTCGAAAGTGTCACGGCCGGCAAAATCAAATGACGAGACGCGCTGCTCCACAGATCCCACCGACCTGCTATCACCGAATCAATCAAGTAAAGGCCCGTTCGTTCGATGGAACGCATGCTCAGCCGAACATCAAGTCGGCCGGAGCCGGGCATAGCTGGAAATGCCAGGAGCAATAAAATACCGAGGAAAAATATTGGAATCGATACACCGGCCGAGGCGATCCCCATCACCACACGGTCCGGCCAACGCCCACGATACGCCGCCGCTACCATGCCAAGCCCGATCCCGATCGGCACCGCCAACAACATCGCCGACAGCGACAATTCCACTGTTGCCGGGAAGAGCCGACTGAGTTCGGTCAAAACTTTTGGCCGACCTGGACTCAGGTAAGCGACTCCCAGATCGCCGTGCGCGACATTCGACAGGTAGGTGACGAATTGTTCCATGACAGGCCGATCCCAGCCCATCTCGTGATTCAATCGATCGATCTCGCGTGCCGTCGCACGTTGGCCCAGCATCGCGACCGCCGGCCCGCCCGGTGTTAAACGAATCGCAAAGAAAACGAGAAACAAAAGAATAACCAGCGTCGCCAGTCCGCGAACGAATCGAATCAGAGCCAGGGCAAGAATCCTCACGCTTGATCAACCTTTGTCAGCGATGAACATAGGACTCACATCAAGTCGGACGAGTCGAACACTGCTTGTTACTTGCTGCCCGACGGTTCGAGTCTTGCCGATCGCAACATCACCAAACCGGTTGGATGAAGTTTGTACCCTGCTACGTTTTTCGTCCGAGCAATAGCGAGGTCTAAGTGCATGAGAGGGACCATGGGGCAATCGTCGTGGATGATCGTCTGAGCTCGTTCATATAGCGAAAGTCGTTGGTCCTGTTCGGTCTTTCGCTGGGCCTCGACCAGCAACTGATGGACTTCTTCAGAACGATAGAAGCTGAGGTTGTGGGCTTTGGGCGGAATCGCGTTCTCTTTGTCGAGGAGGGCGAAAAGGAAGTTGTCGGGGTCGGCATTGTCTGTTTGCCAACCCATCAGACAAATGTCGTGCTCGCCGTTGCCGACCTGATCGAGATAGCTTGCCCAGTCCGGGCTCTTCACGATCGGTTCGAAGCCAATCTCTTTGAGTTCCTGCGTGATGATGGCCGTCACTTGCTCGGGCGAGGGAAGATATGGTCTGCTATTTCGCATCGCGTAAAAGACGACCTTTGTACCAGGGGCGACACCAGCCTCTTTCAGGAGTTCGCGAGACCGGTTGGGATCGTAAGCGTAATCGTTCAACGCCGGGTGATGACCCCACATTGCCTTGGGGACAAGCGTCGACGCGATCATTCCGGCATCCTCATAGGCACTTCGCGCGATGGCGGATTTATCAATCGCATGGGCGATCGCTTGGCGAACGCGGACGTCGTTAAAAGGAGGATGATCGTTGTTCATCGCTAAGTACGCGGTGTTCATGCCAGGACAGGTTTCCAGAACCAGGGTTGGATCTTTTTCGATCTGTTTTCGGACCGGGATACTTAATTCATCCGCCATGTGAATCTCGCCGGAGAGGAGTTGTCGTCGACGAGCAGCCGGTTCTAGGATCGGCTTGAAGATGACTTCTTCGATGGCGGGCTTGCCTCGCCAATAGTCTTTGTTGGCCGCTAGTGTAAGGCGTTCTTTTGAAAGCCATTCGACAAAAACGAATGCCCCTGTTCCGACAGGCTCGGTCCGGAAGCGGTCGCCCAGTTTTTGCATGGACGTGGGGCTGACAATGGAAGCGGGGAACATCGCCAGTTTTCTCAGAAAGACGCCGCTCGGCTCTTTCAGGCGAAAGACTACCTCTTGCGGGCTCGTAACGTCGACTTTCTCGATGGTGGCGTAGTCGGCGCGGTAAGGGTTGGCGGCGCCATATCGATGAGGATTATCGGGATGGATTAAGCGATCGAAAGTGAACGCGACGGCGGCCCCATCGAATGGAGTGCCATCATGAAATCGCACACCCTCGCGAAGTTGAAAGGTCCAGGTTTTTCCGTCGGCGGACGTCTCCCATTTCTCCGCCAGGGCTGGGACAATCTCGGTCCCATTTTCGTCATAATGAACGAGCGTATCGAAAACGTTGGTCAATATTTTGACACTCTCGCCATCCTCGGCGTCGGCCGGATCGAGCGAGACTGCATCTTGGCCCCGGCCATAGATCAAGATCGATTCATGGGCAGGTGGAGGAGACGGGGCACAGCCCGTCACGCCTAAAATCATCATCAACAACAGCGGCCAGATGCTTTCTCTCATGACCTTATAGTATGGATCGAAGCGGTCCCTTCTTTCTGTGGCGATTGCCGATCGCGGACGGGGGATCGAACATCGAAGGAGCGACTCTTTGAAGATCGAGACGCTGATAGCGCCGGCTCTTCCCTTGTCGGGCGATTGGTTGGTACTGAGCTTGTGGGAAGGTGCCGACATGGCCAAATCGGTCGTCGGTATCAGCGAAGGCTTGATGACCAGGATCGACCAACTTCGCCAACAGGGAGATTTCGAGGGAAAACGGGGCGAGCAGATCGCTCTCTACGATTCCTTTGGGACCCCGTTTGAGAGAATCCTTCTCGTTGGATTAGGCAAGGCCGACACCGCTACGCTGGGCTCGATCCTCCGAGCCGGCGGGGCCGCCATCCGAACCATCAGCAAGCGAGGAGCCAACATCGTCGCGTTTGCGTCGGTACCGGCGGGGAGTTCGCTCGATCCCTCCCAGGCTGCGGCCGCCCAGGTCACCGGCGCGATTCTCGGTGAAGGGAGCCAAGAGATCTTCCGAAGCAACAAGAGCCGAAAGCCGATCGGCAAGATCATCGTCTCCTCCCCTGATGCCGACGCGATCGATCGGTCGGCACGCATTGCGGAGAGTGTTCGCTGGGCGGCCGACCTGGTGAACCTCACTCCCGAAGAACTTTATCCAGAGAGTTTCTGTCAGCGCGCGATCGAAGAGTCGGCGACGTTGCCGATCAAGGTAGAAGTCCTTCGCGTTCCGGAACTCTCTGCCAACAAGATGGCCTGTATTCTGGGCGTGGGACGTGGCTCGGTGAACGAGCCTCGTCTGTTGATTCTTCGCTATCAGGCCGCTCCTTCGGATCCTCGACAACTGGCCCTGGTCGGCAAGGGGATTACGTTTGATAGCGGCGGTCTATCGATCAAGACGGCCGACGGTATGTTGACGATGAAATGTGACATGGCAGGCGCCGCCGCCGTCGTGGCCGCCACGATGGCGATCGCTCGGCTAAAACTGCCCGTCAACATTCTCTGTGTCGCGCCACTGGCGGAGAACATGCCCAGCAGCAATGCGATTCGACCTGGGGATGTCCTTCGCGCGAAGAATGGCAAGACCATCGAGGTCGTCAATACCGATGCGGAAGGTCGTCTTGTTTTGGCCGACGCTCTTTCTCATGCCATCGATCTCGGGGCAACGCATCTGGTTGATTTGGCGACGCTGACCGGGGCATGTCTGGTCGCGCTCGGTACGAGTGTCGCGGGCCTGATGACCAATCAAGAGGACTGGGCAGATCAAGTACACGCGGCGTCCGAATCCGTCGGCGAACGACTTTGGCGACTACCGTTGGACGACGACTACGAGGAGCTTATTCGAAGCGGTATTGCCGACATGAAGAACAGTGGGGGCAAGTACGGCGGGGCGATCACCGCGGCCAAACTCCTCGAACAATTCGTCGCCAATAAGCCTTGGTGCCATCTCGACATCGCCGGCCCCGCTTTCAGCGAGAAAGAGTCGCCTCATCAGGACGCAGGTGGCACGGGTTTCGGCGTCAGAACTCTGGTCGAATTGGCCGACCGATTCGCGAGGCGATGAAGGCTTTCCTCTGTTTAAGAGTTGTTTTCCTCATAAATGATCGACGAATGTCAGGATCGTTGAATGATCGGCGCGTTATCGGCGAAATGACTTCTTCGTGTCCTTTTCGTCCGCGACATTGGCGGCCGGCAGAACAGAGAGGTTCTGCACCAGGGTCGAGTAGACTTCCGGCCCGAAACCCTTCTGGTTGACGCGAAGAATACCCTGACCATCCACGCAAACAACGTGCGGCACGCCTCGGACGCCGTAGGACGAATCTGTCGCTCCGCCGGTGCAGACGACGTAATCGCCGGGAACTTTCTGATGAAGATCGGCAGCCGCCTCAGAATCGATTCTGTTACCGACAGCAAAGACTTTCGCGGGACGTTTCTCTTTTGCCACCGCGGTCAACGTCGTTCGCAAGGCATCAAGGGATAGGTCGCTGGATGGATCGACAAACACCATGATCACCGACTGACCCCGCACGGATTTCAGCGATACCTTCGCGCCGCTCTGGACTTCATGCAGCAGAAAATGAGGTGCTCGCTGGCCGATCCGTACTTCGCGAGGTCCGCCTAACACCGGGACCGGACGCTTCTCTTCAACGGTCGCCCATTTCTCAGCATCGACAGCGCGCTCGTGCATCTTCTCTATGATCGGCCGATACGGAGATGAATAAAGACGCTGCATCGCGAACTTCAAATCATGCTGCATGCTGTGAAGCTTGCGTGCCCGCGTGGTGTCGTCGAGCGCTAGTGCTGCATCGAGATCGTGCTGCGCTTGGTACGCCGTTTCAAAGTCTTCAATTTGGTTCTGCAACACGGTGCCATGAAAGCGAACATTGGTCGCTTGTTCGAGCATAAGCTTGCGGATGTGTTGATCCAGCGGAGCAGCCGGCTCACGCGTGGCGACCTCTCTCTCCAATCGACAGATCGATTGCGTTTTGGGATCGAAGAGAATTCTGCTCGTGATCTTCCATGCCGGCAGATTGATATCGTCGTTGGTCCAGTTGGCTGATTCTTGGTCAACGCGAATGGCGACGCAGCGATTGGCCAGAATCGTCTCGACGCCTAGAAGCTCGGCACGAACGGCGGGTTGCCCCTCGCGCTCGAATACCCATTTGTCGCCGACCTTCTTCGGTTCATCGGGCATTTCGAGGAAGAAGCCTAGCTCTGAAATCATGTCGAGATCGACAGGCGGGGCGATCTCCGCGCCGCTGGGGATCCAACGGGCATGGCCTTTCGAATCAACCTGCACTTTGTCGAGTCGAACAGCGATCGCATCGTCGAGCTTGGTCGGGGCCGAGATGTTGATGGCCTCTTTTTCTTTGTGGATGGTGACGACGCCGACGTCGGCAACGCCTTTTGCCGACTTTTGCAGCACCAAGGCCCGGACGCTTATCCGCCTTGCCGACTCCGCTTTCCCGCCGTCGGAGGCGCGGGTTTCCTGGATGGTTCCGTCGAAAACCAGTTCCTGTCCAACCTGCAGACGAGGAGTCAAATCGTGCGGGGTACTCGCGGGTGCAGCCCCGACCCAGGTTGCAAAAAGAAACGCAAACGTATAATCTATCATGACTTACGCCATCCAAGCCGACGGGAGTCCCATCCCATCAGCCGGACGTATACCACCGGTCCCATTTAACGCAACAGCGAAGACCATCGGGCAAGCGGGCTACTTGAGCTCGATAATTTTCCCTTGCTTGGCGGAGCGGGCAAGGGCGTCGACGACGGTTTGGGTCGCGAGTGTCTCGGCGGGCCAGCGGGGATCGAGCTTGCCGGATTGAACAATGCGGGCGAAGTCCTCGACCATCGAGACCTCTTGAATGCCGTCGGCAATGGTGAACTCTTTCCGCTTTTTGCCGGATCCGTCGTGCATGAAGTAGCGGGCAGTTTCGGTCGAGTTGGGTAGCACAAAGTCATCGCACACCAGCGAGCTCTTCGTGCCGGCAATCTCGAACCATTGCCGCATCACGGTGTCGAAGCCACAATCGAACGAGGCCATCCGCTCGTTGGAATACCACAGCATCGCCGAGAGATTGATGTCGACTTTGTTGTGATACCGAGCGGTTGCGAAGACCCGCTCGGGGAGATCGCCGAATGCGAAGTGAGTGATCCGAATACAGTACCACCCCAAGTCTCCGAGTGATCCGCCGCCCAGGTCAGGCTTCAATCGAATATTGCTGACCGGAGTCTCGTCCCAATCAAACGTAAAGGTGAAGGAACTGGTCACTCGCCTGACTCGGCCGATAAGCTCTTTATCAAGCGACTTTCGCAGGTGGTTCGCGCGCGGATGATGAACCCAGAAGACTCCATCCATCAATTGCACACTATGCTGCTTGCAGGCATGAACCATTTCCTTGGCTTGCTTGAGGTCGAGCGCGATCGGCTTTTCGCAGAGGACATGTTTGCCATGCTCGGCCGCCTTGATGGTCCATTCGTGATGCATCGAAGGAGGAAGCGCGATGTAGACAGCATCGATGTCAGGATCTTCGAGGAGGGCTTGATAGCTGCCAAAGAATCGAGGGATACGATGCTTTTTCGCCCATGACTTTGCCTTGCCGGCGTCCCGGCTTGCAACGGCCGAGGGGGTCGCTCCTCGTGCCGCATGCATTCCGAGGCAGACTTTCGTCGCGATGTTGGCGGTGCTGATGATACCGAACCGAACATCGGCTTTGCTGGACTTCGTGGCCAAAGAATTCTCCTCTTATCGTTACCTGGATGTGCCAAGCACTCTTTGAAAACGATTGCTTTCCTTAAACATTCAAGATGCTCGGCAAGTCCTTGGCCACTCCGTAGGGCTAAGGCGCACCGGGTTCATCTTTGTCGTCGTCCTCTTCCGCTTCTTCGTCTTCCATTTCCTCTTGAGCGGCTTGGCCGGCCGACTGGAAGACTTTCATTCCGAATGCAATCATGGACTTGGTGGTCTCGGCCGGCACGACAACATCGATCGCGGTCATCCCCTTTTCCACTTCCATCAACATGCCGATGGGAGGAGACGGTCCGGGAATCTCAGGGAGGTTCACGGGTAGATTCTGAGACTTCATTATTTTGGTGATGAGTCGAACGGCCCCCGTGAAGTCGAGCAAACCGACCGATGTTCCCTTGGCCGCCAAAGGCTTGAGGGTTCGTGTGACGAGAGGGTTGTCGAACAATTGTTTCGGCGAATCGAGAAGCAGAATCGGGTCCTTGATATTGGATGTTGCATACCCGATCCCTTTCTCGCGGAGATCAACTTGTACGGTCATCGTCATGTCCTCGCCGTATATCAGACGGAACATCGACTCTTGCGATGCTTGGACTTTCGGATCGGGGTTCTTCGGAATGGCCTTCGAGAGATCCATGGTGTATTCGAAGGCTGGTCTGCCTGCGATTGTCCTTTCATGAATCTCGATGTTCGGAACGTCCGTCCCAAAGAGGGCCATTTGCTGACCCCCCTCCGCCGAGAGTTTCTTGAAGGATTCAAAAAGCGTCTTGGGTTCGTCCGAGTGGTAAAATCCCAAGCCTTCAAAAGCGTTATCGCGTCCCATGTCGAAAAGCATGGACATCGTCTTTGTCTGGTCCAAATAGCCCAGGTTGTTTTCGAGTTGCTTGAGAATCTTGGGGTCCACCTCGGCAAACATGGCTCGCATGGCACCAGTGGCAAATCCGATGAATGCTTTTCGGATGGAATCAACGTCTGTGCCGCTGACCATAAGGTAAGGTCGATCAGGGAGCCCCTGCAGCAAATCCTTCACTGAAACAGATGCGGGCTTGAAGGCAGATTCCATTCCGCTGCCGGGCTCGTAGTCGGCGGCGAGCAACAGGTGAACGTCGTCGGCTTCGACGGCCAAGCCGCCGTAAAAAGAATGTGTTTCTTTAACGAGCGTCTTCGCACCATTGAAGTACCAATCGAAGACGTCCTTGATCGATATGCCAGGTACCCCGCCCGGCTGAATCTGGTTTTCTCCGAGCTGGTCGAAGACCTGGCCCATTTGATCGTGCATCATGTTGATGCCTTGATTAGCCAGCTCGCGCCACTCGACGACATTGAGCCAAAAGAAGAGATCACTTCGGGAGAGGATTTTCTTCTGATGGGCCGTCAAGGCCGCGGAAAGAGGCTGTTTCACCTCTTCCACCGCCTCGAGTCCCTCGTCGTCCGTGACGTTGATTTGAACCTTCGCTAGATTCCCTTCAACCTCGATGATCGCGGGCATTCCCATGATCTCAATGCGATAGTCGACGTCGTCATCCTCTTCGTCGTCCTTCTCATCCTTCTCTTTGGCATCGTCTTCTTCTTCGTCGTCCTCTTTGACCGCTTCGACGCCCGGGAGGGACGAGACCGCCTTGGGGTCGGCGAGTTCCACCATGATGATCAAGCCCGCTGGAGTGATATCGGTGATGACCAGGGCGGCCTGTTTCCCAAGTTCGACCGGCAGACCGGCAAGCACGGTGAGAGCGTTGAGTTCGATCATGGCAGGATCGATCGGTAGATCGAGCTTGCCCGCGTAGGCCTGCAGATCCTTTTCTAGTGTCTGGATATCTTTCGCAACGACGACCAATTTGGCATTTGCGGGGATGTGATCGAGAATATCTGCTCGAAGGAAAGCCGCGGATAGACCGATCGCCACGATGGTGGCTTGTCGCCTTAGAGATGACATCACCTTGCTCCTTATAAGGCTAGGCCGTTCGTCCATCGAGTAAGGGAGAGCTGCCGGCTTATTGGGTCTGGCGAAAAAGACGGGGTATCTCTCCAATGAATACCCCATCGAGATAAGAAAGAGAATTCTCGCCGAACGTGCCGATATCGATGATGGGTCGCTTATTTGTCGCTCGGCGATGCAACTTCCCGATTATGCCATGAAGAGGACAAAACTTCAACGCGCGAGTGGCTGGATCAACTCGCGGATGAAGGATTCGATCTTGGCGAGGTCTCGATCGGGGCCAATCTCGCCGACGCGACGAACCAGGGCGCTGCCGACGATCACGCCGTCAGCGATCTCGGCAATCGAACGAACTTGTTCCGGTTCACTGACGCCGAAGCCGACGCAAATGGGGACGCGGGTCTGCTCGCGAAGCTCGGCGACTCGCTTTTGCAGATCAACAGGAAGCGATCGGCGTTCGCCGGTGATGCCCGTGACGGAGATGTAGTACAGGAACCCCGTCGCCGACGAGGCGATCTTAGGCAATCGATCAGGACGCGTCGTCGGAGCGACGAGTTGGATCAGCTTGAGGTCGAGTGAATTCGCGATGGTCCGGAGAGGCTCCGATTCTTCGACAGGCAAGTCGGGAATGATCAGGCCGTCGATGCCTGAATCTTTGGCTTGTTTCATGAACGCTTCCGGCCGACGTCGATGCACGATCGAGAACGAGACCATTCCCGCCAAAGGCGCGGAAGACTCCTGCCGAAACTGTTTGACACTTTCGAAGATAGCAGGAACGGTGGTCCCTCGGTCGAGAGAATGGGCATACGAAGTTTGAATCGTCGGGCCGTCCGCGAGGGGATCGCTGTAAGGAAAACCAAGTTCAACTAAGACAGGGATGTTTTTCTCTTGCCCGATGTCGGCAATGAGGCGCGCGACACGAAATGTCGTTTCCAAATCGGGATCGCCTGCCGTTAAAAACGGGACGAAAGCGACTTGTTGGCGTTGTCTTGCCTCTTCAAAAAGATGGTCGATCCGATTCATCAATCTATTTTCTCGCCCATGAGTCGGGCGACCTCATAACAGTCTTTGTCGCCTCGGCCTGACATATTCAGCACGATCACTTCGTCACGCGAACGTTGTCTCGCCATTTGCATGACATGCGCGATGGCGTGAGCCGTTTCGAGTGCGGGGATGATTCCTTCGAGTCGGCTACACATGCGAAATGCGTCGAGCGCGTCATCATCGCTGGCGGAGGCGTAGGCGACTCTGCTTTGATCTCGCCAAAAGCTGTGTTCAGGGCCGATGCCGGGATAGTCCAGACCGGCCGAAACCGAGTGGACCGGGGATGTCTGTCCATCGTCATCGGCTAGAACGTAGGTCATCATCCCGTGCAAGATTCCTTTTTGACCGAAAGAGATCGTGGCCGCGTGGTCGCCGAGCGAGCTTCCGCGACCGCCTGCTTCGACACCGACGAGTTCGACTCCCTTATCATCGATGAAGGGATAGAAGATGCCGGCCGCGTTGCTTCCTCCGCCGACGCAGGCGACAACAGCGTCGGGGAGTCGACCAAGTATATCGAGGCTCTGTCGACGGGTCTCTTCGCCGATGATCGATTGAAAATCGCGGACGATCATCGGAAAGGGATGCGGGCCCATCACGCTGCCAATGATGTAATGAGTCCGTTCGACCGAACCCATCCATTCTCGCATCGCTTCGTTGATGGCATCGCGCAGCGTCCGCGAACCACTCTCGACGGGGACAACACGGGCGCCCATTTGCTGCATTTTGAAGACGTTGAGTTTCTGTCTGCGAACGTCCTCGGCTCCCATATAGACATCGCACTCAAGCCCGAAGAGGGCGGCCGCCGTCGCCGAGGCAACGCCGTGCTGGCCCGCGCCAGTCTCGGCGATAATGCGAGGCTTTCCCATTCGCAAACAGAGAAGTGCTTGGCCCAGCGTGTTGTTGATCTTGTGAGCACCGGTGTGATTGAGGTCTTCGCGTTTGAAGTAAATCTTCGCGCCGCCAAGATGCTCGGTGAGTCGGCGAGCGAAATAAAGAGGATTGGGGCGACCGACATAGTCGCGCAAATAATGATCGAGCTCCGCCTGAAAAGCGGGATCCGCCTTGGCGCGGTAGTACTCGGCCTCGAGTTGATCGAGGGCGAACATCAGCGTCTCGGGGACGTATCGGCCGCCGTAGGGACCGAAACGCCCTGCCGGATCGGGGACTCTTTTGAGGCTTTCCAACGGGGTGGAGGGAGTCGCCTCGGAAAGACTGGCCATCGCTACCTCGGGGTTCGACCATCGCTGTTAAGAAACTTGTTTACCACGATTCCATCGTAGAACCGCCTCCGTGCGGAGCAATCATGAGAAGAGGGGGATGTTCCGTCGGGATGGGGATTGGATCCGGAGGGATTCGCGGAAGGGGAGATCCTCAAGTTGATCTTTCTGTAAAATGAAGCGAAGGTGAACCGGTGGTGGCCGAGAAAAGCCTCGAAGACCGAGGTAGTCTTGGCAAAAGCGGTTGACGGGTGACGGAGAGGGATGCCAATGATCGGTCCATTTCGAACGTGGGACCAATTCGCGCCGAGGCGTGCGGTGGGAACAATCTTGATCGTTGCGATCGCACTTTTGGGGGGATGTTCACGGCCTCCCTTGGGAGAGGTGACGATTGCCAACGACTTTGAATTACGCCGTCACTCCAACGGCGAAATCGTCCACTTCGCCCATATGAGGGGGAAGACGCTCTTCTTCCACGTATGGGCGACCTGGTGCGGGCCATGCGTGGTCGAACTGCCCAGTGTCGTTCGTCTGGCGGATTCTCTTCGCGACGACCCGAACATCGAGTTTGTCCTCGTTTCGCTCGACGAGAAGTTAGAGGATCTCGACCAATTCATCGAGGCCAAAGGCTTGACGTTGCCTGTCTATTCGCTGGTGACGTCGCTACCCAACGATCTGCAAACCGATGGAATCCCAGCCACGTTCTTCATCGATTCCTCGGGGAAGATTCGCCGGCAGGAAGTAGGTTCTTCGGTTTGGGATCGGCAAAGCATCGTCGATGAATTGAAACAGATCGCCCGCGAATCGCCTGGATCGAAGGTTGCCCAGTCTTCATCCGCGGTCCCCCGTTAACGCTGTGAGCTCGCGAGAGGTTGTCATGATGGAGGCATCGCTCTTGGCCGAGATTCCTGCCCGGGCAGTCCCAGTAGACGCCTGGCGGAATTTGGCGATACCGCTGGGGGTCGGTTCGCTCGCTTTGATGGCGGTCGGCGCCGTCTGGTGGTGGTTTTCGCGATCCAGCGATGAACCGAGTATCAACAGCAGCGACCTACTCGAAGAATTCCGTCAAATGCTCGATGCGGGGACGATCACGCCGGCAGAGTTTGAACGGGTTAGAATGAAGTTGGGCAATCGGATTCGCCAGGAGCAAGGCCAACGGCCGGCGGCAGAGAAAACTCTCGCTCCACTTCCCGCCGAGGAAGGGGACTTCGAGTGGGAAGAGATCGATTTGAGTCACCTTCCGAAGGATCCTTTGAATCCATCCAAACCGATTTCTGACACAGAAAACAACGACTCGCCCCCTGGATGACAAGCGGTTTGCCTCAACGGCGGAACTTGAACCAAACGGTTGAGGGGAGTTGATGGCGGGGTGTCTTATAGGTCGGCCGATCGGCGGAGGGGGCCTTTGAATATAACGACCGTGTGGCAAACTCGATCGCGAGGTGGTTTTCGTCCCGACCGAACGATCCGCCCGTAGACAGAGGAATTCGATGCGCGTTCTTTTAGCGAATCCACGCGGGTTTTGTGCCGGCGTCAACATGGCAATTGAGAGCCTCGATAAAGCCATCGAGCTTTTCGGCACGCCGATCTACGTCTATCACGAGATCGTTCACAATCGCTACGTGGTCGATCGCTTCAAAGCGCAGGGGGCGATTTTCGTTGATTTTCTCGAACAAGTCCCGCCGGGCGCGACGCTTCTTTTCAGCGCCCACGGGGTTTCGCCCGAGATTCGCAAGCTGTCAGCCGAGCGAAATCTGCGGACGATCGATGCGACCTGTCCCTTAGTCACGAAGGTCCACTTGGAGGCGATCAAATTTGCCAAAGAGGGTTACACCATCGTCTTGGTCGGTCACGAAGGCCATGACGAAGTGATCGGCACGATGGGGGAAGCCCCCGATCGAATTCGGCTCGTCGAATCGGAAGAAGATGTTTTGAATCTCAAGATTGATGATGAGGCGAAGATCGCTTATCTCACACAGACGACGCTTAGCCTTGATGATGCGGGTAAGATCATTGGTGCACTGAAGAAACGCTTCCCGCACATCGTGGGCCCGAAGAAGGACGATATCTGTTACGCGACCCAGAATCGACAAGAGGCAGTCCGGACCTTGGTCCCCGAGGCGGACGTCGTTCTCGTCCTGGGAAGTCAAAACAGTTCAAACAGCCAACGCCTTCGCGAACTCGCCGAATCGCGTGGCACTCGGTCCTATCTGGTCGACGGGGCAGAGGATCTCCAGCATGAATGGTTTGAAGGTGCCGAATCGGTTCTCGTGACCGCCGGCGCCAGCGCGCCAGAGGCTGTGGTCGAGGAGTGCATCACTTATCTGCAGCGCGAGTTTCAAGCGAGTGTCGAACCCAGGACCGTTCGAGAGGAAGATGTCAGCTTCCCGCTGCCGCGCGAGCTTCGCGTGATCGAACGAGATCAACTTCGATCGATCAAGGAATAACTCTCTCATGCCGGAGCTTGCTGACGTTCTTTGCACGGTTCCCGAAGCCCTCGCGGAGTTGCGTGCTGGAAAAATGATCGTCTTAGTGGATGATGAGTTCCGCGAAAACGAGGGAGACCTCGTTTGTGCGGCGGAGCTTGCCACGCCCGAGATCATCAACTTCATGATTCGTCATGGCCGGGGATTGGTATGTCTGGCGATGACCGGCGAAATGTGCGATCGGCTTGACCTCAATCCGCAAGTGACCCGCAACACGGCAGCCCTAGGAACGGCATTCACGGTCACCGTCGATGCACGTGATGGCATTAGCACGGGCGTGTCGGCTTACGACCGAGCGAAAACGATCGCCGTCTGTCTCGATCCTAAAGCCAACGCAGACGATTTGGTCCGACCGGGACATCTCTTTCCGCTCCGGGCGCAGCCGGGCGGCGTTCTTGTTCGCGCGGGTCAGACCGAAGGAAGTGTTGATCTTTCGCGTCTGGCAGGGCTGCAACCGGCCGGCGTGATTTGCGAAATCATTCGCGACGACGGCGACATGGCTCGTATTCCAGACCTCATCGAGTTCTGCACTCGCTGGGGCTTCAAAATGCTCACCATTGAGGAGATCATTAAGTATCGGCGTTCGACCGAGATCCTCATCAAGCGCGAAATCGAAGTCTCCCTTCCGACCCGATTCGGTCACGACGCGACGATGATCGCGTACAGTTCGTCGGTTGATCCCGAGCCTCACTTAGCGCTGACGTTTGGCGGCATCGGTAGGACCAAAAATGGAAAAGTACCGACGCATGAAGAGCCGGTGCTGGTGCGGGTCCACAGCGAGTGCTTAACGGGTGATGTCTTCGGAAGTTTGCTTTGCGATTGCGGGCCGCAACTTCATCATGCTTTGGATCGGATCAGTCAGGACGGCGGGCCGGGCGTTCTTCTCTACATGCGGCAAGAGGGGCGGGGCATCGGTTTGCTCAACAAGCTTCGCGCCTACAAGCTTCAGCAAGAAGAAAATCTCGACACCATCGAAGCGAATAAGAAGCTTGGCTTTGCCGGCGACCTGCGTCATTACGGCATCGGGGCGCAAATTCTCTACGATCTCGGGATTCGCAGGATTCGATTACTCACGAACAACCCAAAGAAAGTCGTCGGCATCGACGGTTACGGTTTGCAGATTGTCGAACAAGTGCCGATCGAGATTCCGTCCAATCCCTTCAACGAGAAGTATCTTGAAACAAAGAAGAGTCGAATGGGGCATCACACCGATACGGAGTGACGCTAGGGGCGACGAGTAATGGCCTCATTCTTTCTCTTCGATTAACGAAGGCCTTGACCCTCGGGCAAGATCGCGATGCCGATCACTTCTGCTTCCGGCTTGGAGAGATCGACGAGGACTGGCTCGGGTGTCACCGCGGCCGATTCGTTATTGCAAAGATCACTCACCGCGAGCCGTAGGTAAACCTGGTAGGGCGTCCGCGGAGGTACAAACCAGCGGTACTGACCGCTTGCCGGCAAGTCGGTTCCGATCGGTTCCCACGGCCCATCAGCCTGCGGGGCGTAGTAGAGCCGAACCGGTCGATCCGACAAATGCGTATCGCGCGCCGACCAAGAGATGAGCATTGCCTCGGCCGGGGCAGCGGGGTCGGGTGTCGGTCGATAGAGTTCCGCTTCGGGCGCGGTGGTGTCGACTTCGACTTGAATTGTAGGGGCATCGCCCGACTGCGGGGGACGCTGTCCGTTGCCGGCCGGGCTCGAGACCACGACCGCTAAGCCGTACCGACCCTCACCCGGAAGATCGACCTCAAACGGCGGTGTCTTGTCGGCATCTTCGCCCAGAAGAAGCCACTGAACGCCGTTATCCTTCGTGTAGTAAAGATCCACCTTGCCCACGCCCGCCGGCCCAATCCCGCGAAGAGCATAGTCGACCGCGAATCGGGTGCTGCCGACGATCGGAATTTTCGGTGCAGGCGGAGCTTCTGGTTTCCTCACGACGTGCGGCACGGGCCGGACCGGTGTCGCGGTACTGGCGATCATGGTTCGATCGGCAGCGTTGCCGGCAACCGTTTCAGGCGAGGCGACTTGGACGGTCGTCTGCGACGGTCGTGCATTGGTCATGATCGGAATGGCTGGGTTGTAAACGGCCGGCTCGCTAGCGGACTGATACCCGACTTGATTGGCCGTCGGGGCCGAGGGCTTCGCAACAAGATGGTCGGGCTGCCCAGCAGGCACGGCGGGCGCTGTCGGTGTTGGTATCTGGGCGGCGACGGCAGCCGGCGGCGTTGTCAACGGTTGAAACGATGGAGGTGGCGGAACAGTAAATCCGCTCGGCATCGCACTGGCCGATGCGGCTGGAGGGTTGTTCGCCTCGGGAATCGGGACGGCCGGCGGCGCAGGATTCGACGTCGCGGGGAGGGACGGAATCGGCATCGAAGGAATCGTGACGGCCGGCACTTCGACCTCCGTCGAGCCGACATTGCCCGCCCGGTCTTCGATCGTCGCGCGGACGACAAACGACTGGTCAGCACTGGCGGGCCAATCGATCCGACCCTCTATCATCGCATCGGGATGAAGATCTTGCCAACGCCCCTCGCGTTTGTCTCGATACTCGATTCGCAGACTGCTTAGCTCGATCGGTTGATCATCAAGAATCCGCCATTCGATGCCGGCTTTGTCTTGTTCGCGAACGGTCGGTCGCATTTGAAGGACAGGCTGAGCTGTATCGACGACGACTTTCAAGCCAGGCTGCTGCTGACGCATGTCTTCAGGCTCGGCACGGCCCGACTCGTCGACGTAGGATAAGCCGAACCAGTATTCACCGTCCGCACGAGATCGAAAAGTGAAGGATCGCTGCGATGGGGCGACGCTGGCGACGCGCGTCCAAGTAGATCCTTGATCGGTGGAAACGAACAGCCGAAGCTCTTTGATCGCTTCAGTTCGCTCGGCCGCCACCTCGATGGGAATGCGAAAGACACGTTGCTTTAGGAAGGCGACCCCATTGGTCGGATCTTGAGCCGAGGCCGACCCTGTCCAGACGCTCGAAATCAACAGGGCACCGGCGGCCCACCGCGTCAGGCTCATTCGAAAATGTCGTAATCGCATGCCCGGGTTCCTTCCCATGTCGCGCGTTTCAAACGCGCGGGGGAGCCGTCCCATACAGACCTGCCATCCTGAGGCAGACCCTCCCCCCAAGTCCCATCGGTCAAGGAGAGCCTCTCCCTTGAGAAAAAGGAAAAGACTCGTGTTTTTTTCTTTCGCGGGCGACAACAGGGACTCTTTCGAGACTCGCCATCGCAGCATTGTTCCGAACTTGTTGGCCCCGAAAGGTTAGCAATCCAATCACCGATCGATTTTGCTGGCAAACCAGCGAAAGGGCAAAGGCCGCGCGTTTTGGCGAGGCTTTAACGATTCAACCGATGGTGCGGATCGCGAGAGTTTCGCGAGCGTTCAATCGGAGCTTTTTCTCATGGAGTATGTCAGGCGATACCGGCGGGAAAGAGATGATGCAAGGTCAACTTCGCCTTTCAAGAGGGTCGATGTCGGCGAAGTCTCTGGGCCTTGTGTTCGAACCTTGGAAGCGAACCGGGCGAGGTCAGTTCGATCTCCGGCCGAAAAAGAAGCCTGTCTTGAAATAGCCGGCCTAAGCGATGGACCAAGCCGTCGCTCGCGGATTCATCACGGGGTTCGACAACAATCGTTACCTCGGCCGGGGTGGTTGTCTCGTCGATATCGATGGCAAACTCCGCGACTTGGCTCTCTTCGCGAAGAACCGCCTCCAGCGAACTGGGGTAAACGTTGTTCCCCTTTATGTAGAGCATGTCGTCGACGCGCCCGATGATCCCGCCATCGAGATGAATGAAGGGTTTGGTTGCTGGATGCGGACCAAGTTGCCAGCGAGCCAGGTCGCCTGTCCGATAGCGAACCAGAGGACTGTCCCATCGACCGAGATTGGTGACGACCAGTTCCCCGAGTTCACCCGCGGCGACCGGCTTACACGTCACGGGGTCGATGAATTCCGGGAGGCATTGGTTCTCAAGCAGGAAGAGTTTCCCTGGGAAGTCCGCGAACTCGATCCCGATCGAACCGACTTCAGTCATGCCGCTATGATCGATGACCCTGGCTCGCCAGCCATGTTCGAGGCGAAGACGCAAAGCGGGGATCTGCGCGCCTGGCTCGCCGGCCAGGACAAGAAGCCGAACGGCCGACGCGGATAGATCCATGCCGACCGACCCGGCCGTTTCGAGCAGGTGCGACGCGTAAGTGGGAGTCGTGCAGACCACGGTAATCTGATGATCGAGAATCGCTTGAAGCCGAGCAATCGAGGTCATCCCGCCGCCGGCCAGCGTGAAGCATCCTCGATGAACGGCTCCTTCGAAAGCCGCCCAGAAGCCGAGAAAAGGACCGAACGAAAAGGGGACGAAAAATCGGTCGGTCGGATCGATGCCGATCGCATCGTAGATGTCATTCCAACATTCCAGAAACCACGCCCAACCCTCGGGCGAGTCGAGCCATCGCAATCGTCGGCCGCTGGTGCCCGAAGTCTGATGCAGCCGAACGTAGTCCGCGACGGGCCGCGTGAGGTTCGTCCCATAGGGGGGATTCATGGATTGATCGTCGAGAAGTTCTTCCTTCGTGGTGAAGGGAAGGAGGGCGAATTCTTCTCGCGAGAGGGTTGCTGCCACCCCTTTCCATTGGGAAAACTTCTTCTGATAGAAGGGATTGCTTTCGCTCAGGCGCGACAGGCCGTGGCGAAGTCGGCTGAGTTGAAATGTTTCGAGTTCACTTCGCGTCATCGTTTCCCAGGGCGCCATCGAGTAGCTGCCGAATTTCGGTCACCTCTTGCGAGTTCAAACGCTGACTCTTGAGGAGGTGAACCACCAGCGGGGCTCCCTTTCCATCATAGAGTTTATCGACCAGGTGCTTCACTCGACGCTTGACGACTTGTCCCCTGCTGATTTGGGGCCAATAGGTGTAGGTCATTTTCGTTTTGTCGCTGCCCGCCAATCCTTTTGCTTCGAGGCGCTGCAAAAGAGTGTTGACGGTCGCATAGGTCCAGGCGGAGCCTTGGCTCTGCAGGGCTTCCCACACATCGCGTGCGGTAGCTCGTTCTTTCTGCCAAAGGACTCGCATGACTTCGAGCTCGGAGTCCGGAAGGGTCGGTTCTTTGCTCGCCTTGGAATTTGTTGTTTTGGCCATTTTCTCCGCTTCCATCTGTCTGCTTTGCTTGAACAAAGATCGATGAGAAACATCCGCTTCTCCGCCGATCACCTATTCAAATGCCTCACTCGGCGACCGCCTGGTCCTTCCCATATGCGGTCCATTCCACGCAATAAAGACCGGCGAAATTCAGACATGAAATGAAGGCGACCCCATTCCACACAAACGATTCGACAAGGTTCGACAAGCTCCTAAGCAACAGTTCCGCTGCCCAGGGACAGGCCCCAAACCATGCTAACCCCCGTGGAGTTGGTTTGGAAGCTGATAGGAACTTCTGTGCCGTTCCAGAGCGCCGTCTCGAAACGGGCATGGCCCCGTCGAAACGCGTCAGGCTACCACCAATCCTCGTCGAACTCGTTCGCGGGCGAACAAACGTATCGTACACCGTCAACCTACGATACGCTAAGAGACGTTCAGGGACGCGTCAATACGCGGCGCGAACAGGCGTCGAAAGATTGCACATTTGTTATGAGGCATTCTCCATGAGGTGGGGCCGTCCAATGCTCAAGCCTCGGGTCCAAATGTCGATGAAACCCGGGCGTGGGGGAGGTCGTCCTTTGTTTCCCTGGGCGGCACGGCCCCTGTGTTGGAAGGCGCGATTTTGCAAAACGTTGGCGGTGTTTTTCGTCCACACGCATCAATGGATCGATCAATTCTTGGAACGCCTGGGGTGCGAGTCCGTGGGCGAGACATCTCTAGAGCTGATCCGAGAAGAACTCGAACAGCTTGAACTCGACGAGACGACCGGACCCATGATTGCTGCCGAGGATGCGCCGGCACTTTTTCGCATGCTCCGTAAGGTCGCCAAGCAAATGCGATGTCGACCCCTGCGAGAGGTTCGGCTCTCGTTCTTGCCCGCGTGTGGGATTACCGAACTGGTCGTCAGACCCGATGTGTCACGTCCTGTGTTGGTGGTGGGGCTTCCGGTTTTGCATATCTGGAGCGTTGAAGAACTCGAAGCAGTCCTCGCGCATGAGATCGCACACCTTCGTCATCGTGACATCGAGTTTCAGCGAACCGTCCTTGGTTGGGCCGGGGCGCTTCGACAAAAGCTAAGCAAGTCCGATCCAGCGACGGCCGACTGCTGGCGACGCCGATGGGCGCAGACCAGTCTCCATTGGGTCGAGTACTTCGCTCGGCCCGTCGCGCGCGAGATGGAATTCCGTGCGGACCATTGCTCGGCCGAAACGATCGGATCCGAGGAATTAGCCTCGGCCTTGGAGAAATTGGCGGTGGTTCAACCGATCTTCCATGAGTTATTGTCGCGCACCGAGAAAGTAGCGAGCCCGAATGTCTATCGGGACTTTGCTCGAACTTGGCGAACGCTGAAAGGGCCGACGTTCCGATTGTTGCGACAAAAGCTCGTGGCCAGCGCTTCTCATGAATCGTCCGATTGGCATCCTCCGTTGGGTCAGCGAATCGATCGACTCCGCAGGTCGGGTCGGTCGGCTCGGTTATCGGCCCATCCCTCGCTGCATCTTCTTGACGATCCGGCCCGGCTTGAGCAGATTCTGCACAACCACCTTTTCCGTTCATCGTCGGAAACACCCACCACGTTTCGTCGGGCGCAGGGTAGTTGAGGGAAGCCCCGTTGTGGGCTTTCGACAGGCTCGATGATTGCAACGGCTTCGCCGGTCGGTCATACTTTCTTTGATGTGGAGCACATGCGTGGATACAGCAGGGGTCATCCCATGAATGGTGGAAACGTTCGAGTGATGTTCGGAGTTTGGTCGGTAACGCTGTTGCTGACGGGTCCAGGTTTCGCCGTTGACCCTGCTCCGCCGATCGTGTCCGATGTCGCGGCGCAGCCTTTGGTGGCGCAGGTTCGTCGATTGGCCGAGGCCATGGATTTTCTCGGGGAGCCTCTTTCGAAGGAGACGTTGGCCGCCATCGACAAAGCCGCGGCCGGCACCAACGACGAAGAGATTGTCCGAGGAATGCAAGAGATCCTTGATCCACTGACATTGGCGGTTGTCGAGATCAATCCCGAGAGCCGAGTCAAAAGTCAAGCGGGCCCGGTCGCTAAGGAACTCGCTCAACATGGCTGGCGAAACTTCATCGTCAAGGTTCTGAATATGGCGGGCGTCACTGCCGAGCTGAAGCTCGATAGCCCCAACGCCCAACCGATGGTTCGCCGAACGGACAATACGCCGGACCCGGCCGTGACGATCACGGCAGACCAGCTCCGTGATCGATTTTTGGATGTCGCCCTGTTCAACTCTCGGCCTTTGTCGCCGGCGCTGTCGGGCTTGAAGGTCGAGTATCGTATTGCCCAGATTTATTGTCGCGACGCGGGGGATCGCGAGGCGTCGATTCAGTTTCACGTGGGACAAGCGACTCAGGATATCGGCTTTCGAAGCGATACGCCGATCTTGTTTCACGCCCGGCCCGCGTGTCAGGTCGTCCTTCATCTGGCAGATACGGATGGGTCGCCGACGACCGGTTGGTTCGAGTTTCGTGATAAGTTCGGGCGTGTTTATCCATCGCAGACAAGGCGATTGGCTCCTGATTTTTTCTTTCATCCACAGGTTTATCGCGGCGATGGCGAGAGCGTGATGTTGCCTCCTGGCGACTACAACGTCACCTATTCACGCGGGCCGGAGTATGTGATTCAGTCTCGTTCTGTTCATGTCCCCGAGAGCACCGCTTCCAGCGAGTCGTTCAAGCTGAAGCGTTGGATTCATCTTCGACCGATGGGTTGGTATTCGGGCGATCATCACATCCACGCGGCCGGCTGTGCGCATTACGACAATCCAACGAAGGGGGTGCTGCCGGCGGACATGTTCCGCCACTGTGTGGGGGAAGATCTCAATATCGGCTGTTGTCTCTCGTGGGGGCCATGCTGGTACTACCAGAAGGGATTCTTCGAGGGGAAGACGCACGATCTGTCGCTTCCCAACTATCTCCTTCGCTATGATGTGGAAGTCTCGGGATTCCCTTCTTCGCATGCGGGGCACCTCTGTTTGATTCGACTCAAGGAGGATGACTTTCCGGGGACAGAGAAGATCGAGCAGTGGCCAAGCTGGGATCTGCCGATTCTGCAATGGGGGAAGAAACAAGGAGGCGTGGTGGGCTTCTCCCATTCAGGAGCGGGCCTGGCGTGTCAATCGACCGAACTCCCCAATCTGGAAATGCCCAAATTCGATGGCATCGGTGCCAACGAGTACATCATTGATGTCGTGCACGATGCTTGCGATTTCATCTCTGCGGTGGATACCCCCATCGTGTGGGAACTCAATATTTGGTACCACACCCTCAACTGTGGTTACCGCGCCGTCGTCAGCGGTGAGACCGATTTCCCTTGTGTCTACGGCGAACGGGTTGGTCTGGGACGGGGCTATGTCAAGCTCGACGGGCCATTGACTTTCGATCGCTGGGCCGATGCCATCAAGGCAGGTCGGTCGTATGTCTGTGACGGGCTCAGCCATCTGGTCGATTTTTCGGTCGATGGGGTCGGCGTGGGTGAAAAGGTATTGTCGTTGGATGCTCCGCGCCCGGTTCGCGTCCAGACCAAAGTGGCGGCGTTGCTGAAGGAAGATCCGAACGATCCGGATGCCGTTCGCATTCGGGGTCGGCATCTGCAAGAGCAACCCTATTGGCACGTCGAGCGAGCCCGAATCGCGGGAACGCGAAAGGTTCCAGTTGAGTTGATCGTGAACGGCAAAGTGGCGGCCAAAAAAGAAATCGAGGCGGACGGCTCGCTGCAAGACTTGTCGTTTGATGTGCCGATCGAACGATCGAGCTGGATCGCACTCCGTATTTTTGCGTCATCGCATACTAACCCCGTCTTTGTCGAAGTGGCTGGCGCGCCGATTCGAGGCTCGAAGGCGTCGGCGGAGTGGTGTCGAAAGGCGGTCGATGTCTGTTGGCAATCGAAAGTAAACGCGATTCGCGCCGACGAGCGCCCCGCGGCCGAGGCCGCTTATGACGTCGCCCGCAAAGCGTACGACCAAATCATCCTTGAATCGCCGACACCGTAACCAGAACGGTTGCTTCCATCGGGGCTGAGTCAAAGTGGAGTCGACTCTGCCGGCGTAGATGTTCCATGGCTGATTCCCTTTCCCAGATAAGTCACTTCGCGGACGAATCCGAAGAGAATCGCGAACGAGAGAGACGAACCGCCTGCAAACCGATGATCATCGCAAGCGCGAGATGGCCTGCCATGGGAACCGGATCGCGCGCGGCTTGTTCGCCCGCGACGCGGAGGCTAAGCGATAACGGGACGGATGGAATCGCTTTGGGGGGAAGGGCCGGTTCCAGATCCGTTTGGCCCTCCTGCATGCGGGTGATCGCCTCCATGAGCTGCTGTTCCATGGTTTGATTCGGAGCGGCCGCCCCGCTGATCAGTTTTTGATGTGTCGGCCACCAAGTTCCCAAGAGCACCGAGACGACC
Organism: bacterium; assembly: GCA_019753235.1. Taxonomy (GTDB): domain Bacteria; phylum Planctomycetota; class Planctomycetia; order Kolteriales; family Kolteriaceae; genus JAIELF01. Next base: position 14,518 of record JAIELF010000064.1, on the reverse strand, counting down.
GCCAGCAGGCAAACCGTTCCCCACCGGAATCGGGAGAGGGAGAGTCGGCCGACGATCAATCCCGCTACTGCCATCGGGATCGCGCCGACTTGCCAAGCGGGAATGCTTAACCGGGGCGATACCCACCACCAAAAGAGGATCACCACGACCAGTGCCGCGACTGTTCCCGCAAGTAAGCGAATCACGAATGCCGCTCCTTGCCAGGCGACATTCCTTCGGTGGACCAAGACCAACTTTTCATCCGCTCGATCCGTTCGCGATCGGTTAGATCGAAGTGAAGTGGCGTCACCGTGACGTAGCCACGCGATAGAGCGGTCATATCTGCCGAGAGATCGTCATCGGCCAAAAGCGGGTCGGCCAAGAGCCAATAATAGAGTCGCCCGCGCGGATCCCGCCGAGCTTCGTAACTCTCGCGATAACAGGTGAGCGCCTGCCGAGCGACTCGGATCCCCACCGGCGGTCCTTTGGCAAGGTCTGGAATGTTGATGTTGAAGAGTTCGCCTTTGCCCGGCTTCTGGGCGAGGATCTGCTGGATGACGCCGACGGCAATCTCGGCCGCTTGTGCATAATGTGTGTCTTCCGGCTGCGTGAGACTGACGGCGATGGAAGTGACATCGAAGAATGCCCCCTCGATGGCGGCCGCCACTGTCCCCGAGTAGAGAACATTAATTCCCGCGTTAGAGCCGGCATTGATCCCGCTGACCACGAGATCGGGTGGCTCGGGAAGAAGTTGCACCAGACCAAGCTTCACGCAGTCGGCCGGCTTCCCCTCGACGGCAAAGCCAATCCTTTTTCCCTCTTCGTGCACTTCACGCACCAACAGCGGATTCATCAACGTGATGCTGTGCCCGACGGCGCTTTGCTCTGATGCGGGCGCGACGATCGTCACCGTCCCCAATCGTTCAAGCACACGGTGGAGCTCGCGTATCCCGGTCGCGAGGATGCCGTCATCATTGGTCAAGAGAATCTGCACGCTTGATGGTTCCGTGGTGTTCCGCCGGATCGTCTCGATCCGCGAGGTGTTGGCTGATGACCTTGAACAATACCGAGGTTAACCTCGGCGTCTCTTGCTGGCCAGTGTGAGGATGCGTCTTTCGGTGCGTGAGAGACTGGTAATGCCGGTATCGTGAATCTTCGCCAGGATCCGATCGAGCTCGGCTTCGATGGTCTCGGATTGTTTACGTTGCCTTTCATTCCACCATTGAGAGATGGCTCCGCGAAGCGATCGGCCTCCCGGGCCCGTCATAGGTGTCATGCTTTTTTCGAGACTGGTGTATCCCTCAGAGAAATCGTAACCGAACTCGTTCTCTTGATTCTCGGCCATCATCTCCAATTGGCGGTACCTTCGCGCACACGTCAGGACTACAAACCCGCCGAGAAGGGCGATCCAAGGATAGTGAAACCAAAGCGAGGCTGAGAATAAAAGAATACCCCCCAGCGATCCAATCAGAACGGCAACGACCGTCGCATGCAACGGGGGAAGTCGAACTCCCGCCAGCTCGCGAATCATTCGTCCGCCATCGAGAGGATACAGTGGTAACAAGTTCGCGAGCATCAACCAGTAGTTCGCCTTGAACAGGAGGCCGACAAAGCTGGCGGGATTGCTGGCACCATGCCAAACACTCAGCACTTCGAGTGGATTCCAAATCTCTTCGTCGAGATGTCCCAGAAGAAAGAGGAGAGGGAGCAAAAGCAAACATGCCGAGAGATTCAAGGCTGGTCCGCCGAAGAGAATGAGCGTGGTCTCGATTGGTCGACCAGCCATTCCTCCGAATCGCATGCTGCCGATGGGCCAAATCACCAAATCGTCCTGCCCCGCCCCCAGTGCCCAACGGGTCACGGCGTGCCCCGCTTCATGAATGACGATGGCCGACAGCAGCGCCAAAGCTAAGAGCAAGCCGGGCCAGCCCAACCAACTCAGTGCCAGTGCTAAAAGAAATAGGGGGGTCGATACATGAAACCGAACACGCGAGCCAAGTACTTGCCCGACACCTAAGGACCACGATTGCTGATCCCAGCGGACGGGGGCATCTTCGGGTGCTGCATCACTCATCGTTTTCTGCCGGCCATTTTGATGGGACCCTGCGCCGCCGCTCCTGACGCGGCGGGCTGTCCCATTCTAATCTCGAATGCCGGCATGCAAGATGAGTTTTTTCTCCGTTGTGCCGAGAAGTTCGCAGGCCTCGCTAAAAGAGGAATTTCCCAACCGTTTGGCCGGCTCTATTCCCACTCGATGGTGGCGGGGGGTTTGGTCGAAATATCGTAAACTACGCGATTGATGCCGCGGACTTCGTTAATGATGCGGGTCGAAACGCGATGCAAAAGTTCACGGTCGAGGTCGGCCCAGTCGGCCGTCATAAAGTCGGTCGTGGTGACTGCTCGAAGCGCGATGACCGAATCGTACGTTCGTCCATCCCCCATGACGCCGACCGATTTGATCGGCAACAAAACGGCAAAAGCCTGTGCGACTTGCCGATAGGTACCCGAAGAGACAAGTTCGTCGAGGAAGATGGCGTCGGCCTGTCGCAAGAGGGCTAGGCCCTCGGGCGTGACCCCGCCCAGACATCGCACCGCCAAACCGGGTCCAGGGAAGGGATGCCTCCAAACGAGCGTATCAGGCAAACCGAGTTCCACACCAAGCCGGCGGACCTCGTCTTTGAAAAGATCGCGGAGCGGTTCGACGAGTTCGAAACCAAGCTCGGCAGGGAGTCCGCCGACGTTGTGATGCGACTTGATGGTGGCGGCAGGCCCGTCGACCGACGAGCCACTTTCAATCACATCCGGATAAAGCGTTCCCTGTGCTAAGAAGTGCGCATCGTCGATTTGCTCGGCTTCCCTCTTAAAGACGTCGATGAACGTGTGGCCGATGATGGTCCGCTTCTTTTGTGGATCTTCGACGCCGGTGAGCCGACTCAAGAAAATCTCGCTGGCATCGACGACATGCAGATCGGTTTGAAAATGATCTCGAAAAGTTGCCTCGACCTGTTCGCGTTCCCCTTGGCGGAGCAGGCCGTTATCGACAAAGATGCAGGTCAATTGCGAGCCGATCGCCCGGTAGCAGAGTGCTGCCGTCACCGACGAATCAACCCCTCCCGAGAGCCCGCAAATAACGCGTTTGGTCCCGACTCGTCGATGGATCCGTTCGATCTCCTCATTGAGAAACGAACTCATTCGCCAATCGCCTCGACATCCACAAACATCGATGACGAAATTGCGAAGCAGCGTTTGTCCCTGGGGGGTATGAGCGACCTCGGGATGAAACTGCAAGCCGTAGATCGGCATCGATTCATGCTTGACGGCAGCAATGGGACAGGTGGGCGTCTGCGCCAGCGAAAGGAACTCTCGAGCGACTTCGCCGACCTGGTCGCCGTGACTCATCCAAACAGAGGTCGTTCGGGGGAAGCCAAAAAACAGTGGGTCGTTACCGGTGATCGAAAGCGGGGTCTTACCATACTCGCGAGCCGGTGCCGAGCGGACCACGCCACCGAGTGACTGCGAGACAAGCTGCATTCCATAACAGATTCCCAGGATGGGGATGCCGAGTTGGAAGATCGCAGGGTCACATTTCGGGGCGCCGGCTTCATAGACGCTGGAGGGACCGCCGGAGAGAATCAAACCCTTCGGTGCCAGTTCCGCCACGCGCGACGCGGGGAGGTCGTGCCGAACGATCTCGGCATAGACCTGTTGCTCGCGGACCCTCCGGGCGATGAGCTGGGCGTATTGCGACCCGAAGTCCAACACCAGGATCATTTGGCGGGACTCGTTCGGCTGGGATTTCACCGACGGACTGACGGACACGTTTAGCTTCCCTTTGCTCGGTTCTGGGGGAAGGTCCCATTCCAAAATGGAGAAAGGGACCAAAAATCTATCGTATGAATCGAACGACGTTCTTAGGACCGGGTGGTTGTTGTTGACCCTGCTGGTGTTGCATACAAACCCCTGGGTAGCTTGGATGGCCGGGCGGCAAGGAGAAAGCGGGTTTCTTACCTGCGTGGTGCCTGTCGTCGCAGGGCTTGGACTACTCAGAGGGAGATAGAGATACCCATCTTTCACCAGGATCGAAAGGCGTGTTGCCCGATGATCCCATCGCGGTCATCGTTTTACTCTGTGACGCGTGCGGCCGGTTTTTGTTCGTCGCATGTTGAGATCGGCTCGGCAACAGCAACGCATCGCGCCCATGATCGCCAAACGTTCCCCCACGAGCATCCATAGGAGTCCCTTGTTCACCGATGGTCAAGTACGTCGGGTCCCTGGCTGTTTATCCCGCACGAACGGTGGTGTTGGGGTACATCCTGCTCATAGCCGTAGGGGGCTTGTGTCTCACCCTGCCGATGTCGGGCGCGGGGGGCCGAGATCCGATCCGGCTCATCGACGGAATCTTTACCGCCACGAGTGCGACTTGCGTCACCGGCCTGGCGAGCCGATCGATCGGCAACGATTTTTCCCTCACGGGCCAAGTGCTGGTGATGGCGCTCGCGCAGATCGGCGGGATCGGGATCATGACGATCACGACGTTGGCGACACTCAGTTTCGGCTCGGCCGAGACGCTTCGGGCCCGATCGGTGTTGAGCGAGACCCTCGGCTTGGGGGGGCTCGATTCGTGGGGCATTCTTCGGCAAATTCTTTTAGTGACGTTTACGCTCGAAACACTCGGGGCTCTTCTTTTGTGTGCCCGGTTCTATGCGGACATGCCTTTGGAGAAAGCATTCTACTTCGGGGTCTTTCATTCGATCATGGCCTTCTGCAACGCCGGCTTCGGCCTTTATGACGACAATCTCTGCAGGTACGTCGGCGATGTGACCGTCAATCTGACGATCGTGGGGCTCTTGGTTTTAGGCGGGATCGGTTTTCCCACCTATGAAGACGCGCGGAGACTCTTCTCCTCGCGGAACCGGGTCGATTGGCACCAACTCCGGATGCAGACCAAAGTCGTCATCACCATGGCCGCAGTCCTTCTCGTCGGCGGGGCGATCATGATTTTGATTCTGGAATGGAACAAGACCATGGCCGACCTGCCGATCCATCAACGGTTTTTGGCCGCCATTTTCCAGGCCGCCACGCCCCGGACCGCGGGCTTCAACACCCTCCCCATTGAAAAAATGTCCGAGGCGACGCTCTTTGTCATCATCCTGCTGATGTTCATCGGAGCTTCTCCTTGTTCGACGGGGGGCGGCGTCAAAACATCCACCGTCGCCTGCGTTATCTACAGCTCGCTTTCCCGCATGCGAGGCGAAGCCGAGGTCACGATCTATCGGCGAACGCTTCCCAGCGATCTCATTGAAAGAGCGATCGCGATCATCTTGCTGTATCTGTTTGTCTGCACGCTGGGGATCGTTCTTCTCTTAATGACCGAGGCAGCCAATCCGAAACTTGCCAGTTCGCCGTCGCTGTTTCGGGACTGTACGTTTGAAGCCTTCTCTGCTCTCGGAACGGTCGGCCTGTCGACAGGTATCACAGGAAAACTGAGCGACATGGGGAAGATCGTCCTCATTATTCTGATGTACATTGGTCGCATCGGGCCGATCACCTTGGCGGTGTTCGTCTCGCGCGAGGTTCGCCATCGACGCGTCGAGTACGCGAAAGAAAACCTTCTCATCGGTTGAGGCCATGAAAACAAAACGTTTCGTTTGTCTGGGGCTCGGTACGTTCGGATCGGCATTTGCCAAACGGTTGTGTCAGCATGGATTCCGTGTTACCGGAATCGATCGTTCCGAGTCGGCACTCAATGAGTTGCGAGACGTCCTCTTCGAAGCGGTGATCGGCGATGTCACCGATCGCCAAACGCTGGACGAACTTCTTCTCTCATCGGCTGACGGCGTAGTCATTTCGCTCGGCGATAACATCGAGCGATCAATCTTGTGTGCTCTTTATGCCAAAGAACTCGGCGCGCCGCGCGTCTACGTGAAGGGGGTCAGCAATGATCATGCGAAGATCTTGCGGGCGCTCGGAGTGGAAAGGGTTATCTTCCCCGAAGTGGAAATGGCCAATGATTTTGCCGACAGCTTGATTTGGACCAACGTCCTTAAACAGTACAAGATCGACGCGGACCATTCGATCGTCGAGATCGCTGTTCCCAACAGTTTGGTTGGCAAGACCATTGCGGAGGCGGATCTTCGGCGAAAGTACAACGTGCTCGTCATCGCGATTCTGGATGAGCTCAAGCATTCGATCGATGCGGCCCCCGCCGGGGACTATCGCCTGTTGGACAACCACGCGATGCTGGTGATGGGCAAAACATCCGACTTGTCAAAGTTCCGCGATCTGCACTAAGCGAAACTTGCCATTCCTGCCGCTGCAGGATCCATCGAGATCGTTGGCAGCGAACGAGCGGCATCAGGTTCCATTGGGGGGCTTGGCCGAGGGTGGGGCGGGAATGATCCGCAACGGTTGCACCCGAACGATCTCGCCGACATCCCCTTGTCCGGTGACGACGCCTTTGAGAGAAAGCGATCCCGCTCGGGTTGGCATCACCACCAGTGTTTCGGATAGTCGGCCCCCAGGCGGAATCGGACTGTCGATGGACTTTTTCCACCAGCCGGCCTCTTCTTTCCAGCCCGGCGAGCGAGCTTCCACCAACTCGACACCCGCGACGGTTTCGACTTGAATCGTCACCCCCTCGGCCGGCTTCGTGCCTCGACTGCGAACATCGAAGGTGAGGGAAACCTCTGCTTGAGCAGGGGAGACGTCAACATTCGGTTCGAAATCGACGCCGAGAGCGGCAAAGCCGGCGACGTTGACGCTGGCCGAGAGTTCATCGCGAAGAGTTCCGTCACCTCCGTCGGCTCTACTAGAAAAGACGAAAGTGCCGGCCGTGGTTGGCTTGACCGTGAGCCGAAATCCTCGCTCCTCTTGGGGCTCGAGCGTGCCGGCTTGCCAACGTACGGTACGTGTTCGACGGTTGAAGAGGGCGCCCGCTTCGCCAGAGACAACGTCGAACCCATCGGGAATCGTGATGAAAACTTGAACGGCATTGGCCGACTCCGGGCGGTTGTTGGCGATGAAGAGACGACACTTGAGTGGCTGGCCAATCGCGTGTTCGGCCGGCATCTCGACACGAAGATCAAATGGAGCTGTATCTATCGTGATCTCTCGCTCGATCTGGGCGGCGACGCCCGGCTCGGCCATCAACTTCGCGCGGACGGCTTGAATCCCACCGCCGTCAGAAACCATTTCCAGGCGAACTTTCGTGGATGAACCTGGCTCGCTGGGGACGGCATCTTTTGCTCGCGGGTCGAGATTCCGAAGGACTCGCAATCCCTGTGTCGGCGTTAGTTCAAACTTCACCTTGCGAAGCGGAATACTGCCGGTGTTGGTCAATGTCAGTTCGCAAACGAACGGAGAACCCTGCGCGACTCGCTCGGGAAGATTGATTTCGATCTTCGCGGTCCCCTTAGGTTCTGAAGGAGGAAGCGGCGCGGGATCGTCCTTACCGGGGTCCAGCGGCGCGGGAGGATCGCTTGGCGGGGGTGGGACATCGTCCGCGGGAGGCAAGCCCGGCGGTTCGATATTGCTGATCCCCTTGGCTCGATCCTCGGCAGGGTCACTTGCCGGTCGAGGTTCCTGCTGATGAACGAACGCGCGGACCCGTCCCGATCCACCGGTCTGGGCGAGAGTTTCGAAGCGAAGCGTCTGGTTCTCTTTGCCGGCCAGTTGAGGAACCCGCCAAGCAATCCTCCCGGGGATCGTCTCCACCTTCGGTTCCGTCTTCACGACGGCGAAGGTCTCGCTCAATTCAACTTCGACGATCAGATCGAGAACCGTCGCATCTCGACGATTCTTGACAATCACCTTGTACTCAGCCGGCACGTTTTTCGTGATCCGGTTGGGGCCGACGACTTCCACGCCGACACCGTCGACCGTTGAGGGGACTCGTCCGCGCTCTTGGGCTCCCACCGGAGATCCCATCAAGCAGAGAGCCAACGTGCTGATCCGAACCACGTCCTTGGTCATTCACCGATTCCTTCTCGCGACTTTTCCGACCGGCATCCGGTCGGCGTCGAAATCATCATCATGGAAACGTACCAGTCCTGGAAAACTGTCGCAAGGGAGGTGATGAGCCCGAATTCACAGCAACCGGTTGTCGTTGATCGGCAAGGCGGATAGACTTTGGATCTGACAAAACATCAACCCGCACGATCTTCCTTATGCAATCCTCGGTTGGCGACAGCGTGCCGTGGTACCAAGATGGGCTTTCCTTCGAGTGTACCCGTTGCGGAGCCTGTTGTACCGGCGACGAGGGTTTTGTTTGGTTGAACGAAGTGGAGATCGAAGGGCTAGCTCGCCGGGCAGAGATGCCTGTCGATGAGTTCCTCAAGATTTACACCAAACGGGTTGGTAAGAGGGTGAGTCTTCGCGAACGCGAGAACGGCGACTGCGTGTTTTGGCACAAAAACGTCGGGTGTTCCGTGTACGAAGATAGGCCGAGACAGTGCCGAACTTGGCCCTTTTGGAACAGCAATATCGAGACCCCCGAGGATTGGGAACGAACCAAGAAATCGTGTCCTGGTTCTGGGGTCGGCCGCGTCTATACCGTGGACGAAATCTTGGCTCAGTCGAAGATCATCGACATTTAAAGGCGGGGGCGAACCTTTGGTCATGTCGGCCTCGTGGACGGCGGAATTCCGACGCGAACTGGGGGCGCTTTACCAGGACCTCGATGCGGAGATTGCTCAGGCTGGCCCGGTTTGTCAGGCCAGCGGACGATGCTGTCGATTCCAGGAATACGGCCACACGCTCTTTCTCAGCCAGGCGGAGGCGGATCTTCTCCTGGAGCCGGGGATGCCGGCGGGGAGCGTCGTCAGCGAAGCGGGATGTCCCTACCAGATCGGCGGAAAATGCACCGCCCGAGAGCGACGTCCCATCGGGTGCCGAATTTACTATTGTGATCCCAACTTTCAGGACCAACAGCAGCCCATCACCGAGCGATTTATCGCCCGGTTGAAGAGGATGCACGAACAAATCGGCCGGGACTGGCGATACCGGCCTTTGATCGACTTTTTGAGAGAGGCCCCGCCGCCGCCGGCGCTTTCGAGCGACTCGGCCGGACTGGTCGTCCTGAATGAATTGTCTTGACATTACGTGTTGCTATTTCTAGTTTTAAATCGATCAATGTCCTGCGGAACGACTCTTCGTATAGCTCCGGTGGACGATCCATGACCGATAAGGAGTGAGATCCGGTGACGAAAAAAGAGATCGTGAAAACCATCTCCGAGGAAATCGGTCTGACTCAGCTTAAGACCAAAGAGATCGTCCAGAAGACTTTTGATGCGATCGTCGATACGCTCGTTGAAGAGGAGCGGATCGAACTTCGGAATTTCGGCGTCTTTGAAGTCAAACAGCGTGCTCCGCGGAAGGCTCGAAATCCTCGCACCGGCGAGAAAGTTTTCGTCCCCGAAAAGTACGTTGTGACCTTCAAGCCAGGCAAAGAGATGGAAGAGCGAGTTCGCCAGATGATCATCGCTCGCAAAGCTCGCGAGGCGGGCAAGGCATCCGCCGACGGGGCATACCGGGCGACCGCTGTTGCCGGTTCGACCGACTCCCATTCCAGCGATTCCTAATTCCTTTCTTTTCCCTATCCTCCATCTCCTCGCGAGCGAAGTTACGCGGCGGGGTCAGCGGAAAACGTTGATCCCGCGGTACCCTTCAAACCATTCTGCACACGCGCCTTTCTGGAAATGTTCGCCGAGCGCCGGCTTCATTACTCAATGAGATTGGGGGAGATGGCGGCTTTGGGTTGATTTTAGGATTCAGGATTCCCCTTGATCGCCCCGGTTTTCGATTCCTTGGGAAGAATCGGCTCAACCAGAAAAATCCCTTCAAGTCCTACGACCGGAGCGGACGATAGGACGAATAGCCCGGTGGAATCGGCGTGCAGTGTCCGGCCATGGATGGCCTGATCCTGGCGTCTGGCGAGAGTGCCCGAATGGTACGGGCGTTTTCTCGGCCACCCCTGGCCCCGAGCCCCAAGACGGGCTCGGCCGCCACTCGGAGGTTTCTCATGCGTCGCGGCTTCGTGATCGGAACGCTCGTCACCCTGACAGCGCTTGGCTCGACTGGCTGTTTCATCAACCAGTACTCGGCCGACCCGCTGCGTCGGTATCGTCAGCTCTTCTATCAGTCAGAAGACCTTCGACTCATTGAAGACGAGATCGAGCGATTCTGGATGATCGATCAGCCTTCAGCCTTGTCGCTGAAGCGATATAGCGGGCTGGGTGATCCCGCCGCCCGACGCCGACCGAACTAACGGGGCGTAAACCAACGGGGCGGGTTGGACTCAACGAACAAAAAAGCAAGGATCCCCGAAAAGCTTCGGGGATCCTTGTTGATTTTACGATCTCTCCAAAGTCGCCGCGGATCGCGGTGACCTCAGTGTGTTAGTAGCGGTAGTAGTCCGGCTTATAAGGACCGGTGACCGGCACGCCGAGATACTCGGACTGCTTGGCGGTGAGGACATCCAAGCGGGCGCCGATGTGTTCCAGGTGCAGCCGAGCAACTTCTTCATCGAGGATCTTGGGCAGCGTGTAGACCTGGTTTTCGTACTTCTTGTGGTTCTGCCAAAGTTCGAGTTGAGCCAGGACCTGGTTCGAGAAACTCGTTGACATCACGTACGAAGGATGGCCCGTCGCACAGCCCAGGTTCACCAGTCGGCCCTCGGCCAGCAGCAGCACCGCCTTGCCGTTCGGGAAGATGTACCGATCGACCTGCGGCTTGATGGTGACCTTTTGAACTCCCTTGACTGCCTTGAGGGCGGCAACGTCGATCTCGATATCGAAGTGGCCGATATTGCAGATGATGGCATCGTGCTTCATCTTTTGAATGTGGTCGACACGAATGATGTCGCAGCATCCCGTCGTTGTGACGAAGATGTGGCCCTCGCTGGCGGCTTCATCCATTGGCTTGACTTCGAAGCCTTCCATCGCGGCCTGCAACGCGTTGATGGGATCGATCTCGGTGACGATGACGCGAGCACCGAAGCCCCGCATCGACTGAGCACAACCCTTGCCGACATCGCCGTAGCCTGCGACAACAACAGTTTTTCCAGCGATCATGACATCGGTGGCCCGCTTGATGCCGTCAGCCAACGATTCTCGGCAGCCGTAAAGGTTGTCGAACTTCGCCTTGGTGCAAGAGTCGTTCACGTTGATGGCCGGCAACTTCAAGTCGCCGCGAGCGGCCATCTGATAAAGGCGGTGGACGCCGGTCGTTGTTTCTTCTGACAATCCGCGAATGTCGCCAAGCAGCTCGGGGTACTTGTCGTGCACCATGGCGGTGAGATCACCACCATCGTCGAGGATCATGTTCAAAGGCTTGCCATCAGGGAAAAAGATGGTCTGCTCGATGCACCAGTTAAACTCGTCTTCGGTCTCTTCCTTCCAGGCGTAAACGGGGATGCCGGCGGCAGCGATAGCGGCGGCGGCGTGGTCTTGCGTCGAGAAAATATTGCAGCTGCTCCAGGTCACTTCCGCGCCCAGATCGATCAGCGTCTCGATGAGAACCGCGGTCTGAATCGTCATGTGCAAGCAGCCGGCAATGCGAGCACCCTTGAGCGGCTTTTGGCTGCCATACTTTCGGCGAAGCGCCATCAAGCCCGGCATTTCGTGCTCGGCCAGTTGGATCTCCTTTCGGCCCCATTCGGCCAGCGAAAGATCCTTCACCTTGAACTTCAACTTCTCGCTCGTCGCGGTTGCCACGTTCCTATCTCCTGGAGATTCGGGCGACCCGCGCCCGCGATAACTTGTTTTCCCTCGGCCCCGGAGTCGATCCGCCTGCTCGAGGGTCCCTCGCATGATCGGCATGATGACCGACGCCGCGTCGAATGATCATCCGCACCACCATGGGTGCCATTCACCATTCTCGGATCGATTCACTGGAAAGAGTATATGAAAAGGGAGCCCGGCTCGCGCGGGAACTTGCGAGCAAAACCGTCGTCCAACAGCAGGAAACAGGAACTTCATCACCCGATCCCAGGCCCGTGCCGGCCGGCACAGGAGAGCGAAGGCCCATGAATATCCTGATGGTCTCGGCCGAGGCCTTCCCGTTCTCAAAAACGGGGGGGCTCGGGGATGTCGTCGGCTCCTTGAGCCAGGCACTCGCTCAATCGGGCGAGCAGGTGACCGTCCTCCTTCCATACTGGCCTGCGGGGCATGCCGGTCCGCCCCCAGCCAGGCTCGCGACTGGTCTAAACACGTCGTTCCCAGGCGATCCCGCAGAATTTGGAATCCGCGTGGACCGGCCTCACGAAGGGCTCACCTATCTCCTCATCGATGCGCCCAATCTGTTCGATCGTGCCGGGCTCTACGGCGACGAAACAGGCAGGGCCTACCTGGACAATGTGGCCCGCTTCACCTTCTTTGGTCGAGCCGTCCTCAAGGTTATCGACCACTGTTCTCTGCCGACCGATGTTCTCCATCTTCACGATTGGCACGCGGGGCTGCTCCCTTGGCAACGTCGATTCTCCTCCGGGTCGAAAACGGTCGCCCCCGTCGGCATCGTCCAGACGATCCACAATATTGCCTATCAGGGGCGGTTCGCGGCCGACGATTGGAAATGGACGGGACTTCCTCGCTCGGCATTCTCTCTAGAGGGGATCGAGTTCTGGGGGGATTGGTCGATGCTCAAAGCCGGGATCTTGGCGGCTGATCAGATCACCACCGTTAGCCCCACTTATGCGCAGGAACTCCTTGGGGCCGACCAGGGAAAGGGTTTCGAGGGGATCCTCGCCTCTCGGCAAGCTCGGCTGACGGGCATCATCAATGGAATCGATCGGGACAAATGGAATCCCGCGAGCGACTCGCATCTTGAATGCCGATATGATCTCGCGACCGTCGGCGTGGGTAAAGCCGCTTGCAAGCGCCGGCTACAATTGGATTGGGGCTTGCCCGCTCGCCACGATGTTCCTCTCATCGGCATGGTGGGCCGACTCACCGAGCAGAAAGGGATCGATGCACTCCTTCTCTTCGCAAAGCATTTGCTCAACCGCGAAACGCAATTCGCGATCTTGGGCCAAGGGGATCGGAATCTCGAAGAACTCGTCACGCAATTGGCGGAGTGTTACCCCGACAGGGTCCGCGCGAAGATCGGTTTTCATGAGAGCGAAGCTCGTCGTATTTACGCGGCTGCGGATGGGTTCTTTATGCCTAGCCGATTCGAGCCCTGCGGGTTAAGTCAACTCCTCGCGATGAGGTACGGAGCCATTCCCATCGTCCACGCCGTCGGAGGTTTGATCGATACGGTCGTCGATGCGACGCCTTCCACCATCGAACGAAGGACGGCAACCGGTTTTCATTTTCATCGCTGGTCGGAGGAAGCTCTCATTGGGGTTTTCGCTCGCGTGGAAGAGGCATTTCGAAGCCGACTGGTTTGGGATGGCTTGATTGCGTCGGCGATGCAAGCGGATTGGTCTTGGGCTAAAAGTGTTCCGCAGTATCAGCGAGTTTACGGACAGGCCTGCCGATTTGCGCAGCGCGCGGGATCTTGAGAAGGTGTTCGCCCCAGGACGAATTCAGGGAAGATTGTTCGGGAGGAATTCCATGCCGCTGCGAATCGATCCGCCCGCTCCGCACGTACCGATCATCACGCCGCGCGACGACCAGCGGTGCGTGGTGTCGGCGCCGGGGCGACTTCACAGGCCGCGCACGATTTCGACGGAAGGAGTGAACGTCGTCGGCCGGTGTCCTTTCTGTGAGGGTCACGAAGCCGACACTCCAGCGGAGACCTGGGCCGATCGAACGACAGGGCATGCCAATGGCGCTGGCTGGCGCGTCCGAGTCGTTCCGAACCTCTTTCCCATCCTCGAAGAGAACCCGAACGATCCCGCCAACAGTGGTCGTCATGAAGTGATCATCGAGCGTCCCGATCATGCGGCCGACTGGCGCGGTCTCTCGGCAGATCACTTGACGGCGATTTTTCGTTCCTACCGAGATCGGCTTCGGTCGATGGCGGAGGAGAGTTCGATTGCTGCCTCCGTCTTGTTTAAGAACGCAGGCCTCCTCGCAGGCGCGAGCCAGTATCACGCCCATGCTCAGTTGATCGGCTTGCCGATCGTTCCGCCGATGCTGACGCAGATGTTTCGAACACCGACGCCGACCAATGAGATTCTCTCTCATCGTCGAGAGCATCTCGTCTATATGGATGATCAGATCGTGATCTTCTGTCCGCCGGCCAGCCTCTTTCCGCTCGAGGTTTGGATCGGCCCACGAGTGCCTGAACGATTCTTCATCGAAACTCAGGACCATATTCTCTCGCGATTGGCCCGGGCGACCGGTTCCCTGCTAGACCTATTGGCCGAGATGATCGAGCCGCTCGACTTTCATTTCTTTCTTCACTCGCCTGGTCCGCGCGACGCCCATGCGGCCGTTGATCGATGGATGCTGAAAATCACACCACGACTGGAGAATCTGGGGGGGCTAGAGTGGGCGAGCAACGTCTTCATCAATCCTTTGCCGGCCGACTGGTCGGCGCAGCAGTATCGCGATCGGTGGTCGCTGTTCGATGGTTGATTTGAAACCCGAAAGGTCCG
>JAIELF010000054.1 GCA_019753235.1 bacterium | reverse complement strand
GGCGAGAGCATCCGACACGCGCGGCGTCAGTGGCGACGACGACGAAGCATCGGTGAGGTTACATCGGATGGTCTCGCGCAATTGTTCGAGTCCTTGCTCCGTATGAGCGCTGACGTGGAGAAGGCCGTCATTGGTGGGGTGAATGGCGGACTGATCGGATTTGGTTCGAATCAACAACACTGACCGACCACGAGGGAGATCGCGTGTTGAAGATCTCTCGCTCTCATTCTCTTGACACCAAAGAAGGAGATCGGCCGTCGCAACAACATCGTTTCGGCGATCGCTGGCAACTTCCGTCCATGGGCGCAGGATATCCTCGATCCCAGCAGTGTCGATCAACTCGAAAGAGAGAGAGTCGATGGAGACAACCGCGGACAACCAATCGCGCGTCGTGCCCGCCATCGGACTAACAATTGCGCGGGTCTGTCGTGCCATGGCGTTGAAGAGGCTGCTTTTCCCGGCGTTCGCGGGGCCGATGAGGACGACGCGCGGAAGGCTTACGGTTCGGTCACGTCGGCGGACGCGATCAATCATTGATTCGAGTTCTCTCTTTGATCGATCGAGCGTCTGAGCAATCTGCTGGTCCGTGATGAAAGAGATATCCTCTTCGACAAAATCGAGACCGGCCTCGATATCGGCGAGCAACTCTAGAAGAACTTGACGCTGAGCAAGGATCTGTCGACCGAGTCCGCCTGCTCGTTGATCGACCGCCTGCGTGAGAGCGACATGGTCTTCCGCGTCGATCAGTCCAAGAACGCCCTCGGCCTGTGACAGGTCGAGTCTTCCCGCGAGAAATGAGCGAAGCGTGAACTCACCAGGCCGAGCGAGGCGAATGCCGAGAGCGAGAATCTCGGTCTCGACAATGCTGGCTAGAACAGCGGAAGCAGGTAGGTGGATCTCCGCCATCGGTTGGGCGGTCGACGATTGACGGGCCGGCCAATGAATGACCTGACATGCCAGGCCCGCTGGCCATCTCGAACGAAGGATCACACCAGCAACGATGCCGGTCGAGGAAGAGAGCAGTGACGGATCATCGAGAAGATCCGCAACGACCGAATGAGCCTTCGGGCCGGCCAGACGAAGAATAGCGCGGGAACCGACACCCAGCGGGGTCGCTAAGGCGACGATGGTGTCATCCCAGTCGAGACTCATCATCTTCCCCGTGCGATCCGAGCCGTCCTGAAGGAAAAGGATCGCTTAGGAACGTGTCGGCTTCTTTTTGGCCGAGTCCAACGTTTTTTTCCACGTCTCTTCTTTTGCCGGCGTTTGGGACGACTGCTTGGCTTGCTCGGAGAGTTCCACAAGCGTCTCGGGGAGTTTTGGTTTGGGCATCAACTTACGTTCGAGCATACCCCAGAGGCTTCCCGTGATGATGTAAATACAGAGTCCTGAAGGGACTTTATAAAACATAAAGCTCATCATGATCATCATTCCGATCATGACCTGCTTTTGCAGTTTCGCTTCGGGGCTGGTCGATTTAGGCATGTTCATCATCATGACTAAGATCAATTGAACTAATGAGATAATGGGAAGCAGGTTGAAGTAGGGTCCCAAAAGAGATTCGACAAACCCGATTCGAATCGGCCACGGGGCAAGCATGTCGGGGGCCGACAGATCTTGGATCCATGTGGTCCCAAATAAGAACGGTGCTTGCCGAAGATGAAAATCGGTGGCGAGCCCTTGCCATAATCCGACCATGATCGGCAATTGAATCAATGCCGGCAGGCAGCCTGCATAGGGATTGACTTTGTACTTGGCGTAAAGCTCGCGTGTCCGACGACTGTACTCTTGCATGTCGTCGCCGACCTCGCGGCGAATTTTTTCCATCAACGGGGCGACAGCTTGCATGTTCGCCATGGAATGTGTTTGCCACCAATTGAGCGGGAAAAGGCAAATTCGCACGACGATGGTGAGCAAGATAATTGCGAGGCCGTAATCTCCCAGGATGCTGTAAAAGAATTCAAGGGTTCCTGTCAAAACCTGGGAGAAAAAGCTGACCGGAATAAAGATAAACGGCGGATAGTGAATCACATCGCGCAAGTGATATTCAGCGAATTCATCAAGCACCTTTTCCTCTTTAGGTCCGTTATAAAGGAGATACTCATGGCGAAGTGTTTCGCCGGGAGCGAGGGAAAAGGTTTTGCTTCGCCATTCCACGCCGGCATTGCTCATTTCTCGGCTTTTGGGATCTTGCGATACATACGCGGCAGAAGCTTCGAGGATTTGATTACTGTCCGGCTTGTTGGCGATATCAAAGGGTTGAAGGATAAGAGACGCGAAATACTGCGAAGTGACGCCGAAGAATTGGACGGGCGTCTGCGTAAAGCTGACCTGGGTCATTTCTTCATCATGCTTGCGGACAATCTCCGCAGCCGTCTCTTCGGTGAGCGTGCCCGAACTGCTGCCGGCCGACCGCTGAAAGAACGAGGCGTTGCGGTAGTAGCGGGTATACCACTTCCCTTCGAGGGGGATTCCGACACCGCCTGTCATTCGGTAATGAACATTTTCGACCGGTTTCTCTGACTTGTTGGTCACTTCGACGACGAGTTTGGTGGCTTTGGCTCCCTCGTCGAGGAGAAACTGCTTGGTAACGCCGAGAGTTCCTTTGCGAGCGGTCGTCTTGAAGGTGATCTTTTCGGGGGATTCCTCGATGACTTCCCAGTTTTTGCTTCGCAGGGAGCGATCGCCGGCAAACTCCATTAAGTAGGATGGTTCCGCGGATTCGTTGAGCGAAAGCAGATGCATCCTGTCACGCCGATCCTCGCCGACGTAGCGATTGAGGTAGAGATCGCGCACGGCCGCCCCGCGATTGGTGAGCTTGGCCTCGAGATAATAAGGAGCGTCTGCTCCGGTCTGATTGGACCCAAGCGTTAAGCCGTCGCGAAGTTCGACCTCTGGGCTGGCGACCGCCGGGGTCCCAGCGTCGGCGACGGCGTTGTTGGGATCGATTTCACCAGGATTTTCGGTGGCCGAGTCTTTGGGAGGGTCATCAGGAGTTTCGTCGGCTTTCTCTTCCACGGCAGCAGGATCGGCAGGCTTCTTTTTGGGAGGCTCCACCGTGAAGAGCATCCAGACCGCCCAAATCGTGAAAATCAGATAGAGCGTGAAGAAGAGTCGCTTGTCGGCCACGTTCCATAACCTCTGTGTGCCGACCAAAGGCGGCAGTTCGACTGGCGGATGAGAATAACAGCCCACATCCCCGGCAAGAAACCTCTTCCATTCTACGGGAGAGCCTTCTCCTCGGCTCGTTGCCGACAGACGTCAACAAGACCGCGGGAAGGGGAGCTGACCCCGAGACTATCGCGGCCGTCGACTCGGGTGCGGTACAATGATCCTTGCCCCCTTCGCCCTGGGAGCTGGATTATTTGGAGAATCGTGATGCCCCGTTCGATCGTTGTGCGATTTGGGTTGGTCTGTTGCATTCTGACGTTTGGGTTTTGGGAGCAAGCGAGTGTGGCCGACGATCCTAACGTCGAGGCCAAGCCGTCGAGCCCGACGAAGGAGAAAGAGGCTCCTCCCGACGATGCCGACCCATTTCCGAATCGGCCGAAGGCCCCATCGTTCGACGGTGGGATTGCGTGGCTGAATTCGGCGGGCCCCATCGAGCTATCGAAGCTGAAGGGCAAAGTCATCTTGCTCGACTTTTGGACTTACTGTTGCATCAACTGCATGCACATTTTGCCGGACCTAGCCAAGCTCGAGGCGGAGTTTCCCGATGAGCTGGTGGTGGTCGGCGTTCACTCGGCCAAGTTTGAAGGGGAACAGGATACAGACAACATTCGCGATGCGATTCTTCGTTACGACATCAAGCACCCGGTTGTCAACGATGGCAAGATGATCATTTGGCGGCGTTATGGCGTCAATAGTTGGCCCACGCAGGTGCTGATTGATCCCTCGGGGCGCTACTTGGGACATGTCTCGGGCGAGGGAAACTATGACGTTGTTCGCGACGTGATTCAGAAGGTCATTAAGTATCACGAGAAGAAGGGGACGCTGGATCGTCGGCCGATCCACTTCATGCAGGAATCGCTTGGCCAAGAGAGAACGCCCCTCTTCTACCCAGGCAAGATCCTCGTCGATGAGCCGACCCAACGCTTGTTTATTGCCGACTCCGGTCATCACCGGATTGTGCTGGCCGATGCAACGACCGGGCAAATTATCGACCTGATCGGCAGAGGAGAGCCTGGACATCAGGATGGCCTTTTCGACGAAGCGAGTTTTTTCGAGCCACAAGGGATGGCTCTGGTGAGGGGCAAACTCTTCGTGGCCGACCGAAAGAATCACCTTATTCGCGCGGTCGACCTTGACGCGAAGAGAGTGACCACCATTGCTGGGACGGGGACGCAGGGACACGAGCGATCCGGGTCGGGGCCGGCCCGCGAGATTCCGCTTGCTAGTCCTTGGGATTTGCTCGCGCGGGGGGATGAACTCTTCATTGCGATGGCGGGAACACATCAGATTTGGAGGCTGAACCTAACGAGCAACGAGCTCTCTCCGTATGCGGGCAACGGACGAGAGAACATCCTCGATGGCGACGGGCCGAAGGCAAACTTTGCCCAGCCGAGCGGCTTGGCGGCCGACGATACTCATCTTTATGTTGCCGACAGCGAGACGAGTTCGATCCGCAAGATTCGCTGGAGCGATGGTGCAGTAGAGACCGTGATCGGCGCGGGTCTTTTTGATTTTGGCGACGTGGATGGTCTTCCGAAGAAAGCTCGGTTGCAGCATGCACTCGGGGTAGATGTATCGGGGGATCAGCTCTTTGTGGCCGACACCTACAACAACAAGATCAAGTCAATCCTCCTTTCGAATGGCCTAACGGAGACGTATCTCGGCGACGGCCAAGGTGCCCTTGCGGATGACCCGCCTCGCTTCGACGAGCCGGGCGACGTGCAGGTTGTTGGTCCCTTGCTGTACGTGGCCGACACCAATAACCACGCCATTCGCGTCATCAATCGAGATACGAAGAAGGTTGCGACGTTGAGACTTCCTGGCTTAGAAGCCCCGGCGGTTGCCGATGAAACAGAATCGGCGGAGGGAGAGCCGAAGAAGGAGCCTCCGGTCGTGGTCGCAAAAAACAAAAACATCGTGTTCGAAGCACGGGTCTCGGTGCCAGAGGGTCAAAAGTTGAATCCCAAAGCGCCGATGAGCTACTCCCTCTGGACCATGCTTGAAGGGAAGCCTTTCTCTCGAATCGCGCGCGGGCGAATCGAGAAGATCGACTCGGCCGTGACGATATCCTGCGATGCGAGCAAGCTGGAAGGGGCTTCGTCGCTTCGCCTCTCGATCACGTATTTTCCGTGCGATATCGCCAGCGAAGGTGTTTGCCGAATCGCGACGCAGGCTTGGCAGATGCCTGTCTCCTTGAGTGACCAGGGAGTCGACCATGTCGAGCTAAATCCCTGAACAGGGATGATCGTGAATCATGCCGATGCATGATGAGATCGCGTTCGATCGATGTTGAGGTTCGCGAGCGGAAAGTAGTTGAAAACTCATTTCGACGGATAGGGTCACTTCTCATCTCGACGGAACCAGATCACGCCATGTGGCGACAACTCATTAGGGGATTACGATGACCGTTGCTCGAAGCTTACTGTACTTGAGTTTTATCTACGCGGCACTGGCGGGTGTTGTCTTGGCGGCTCTGGCGATGAATCCTACCGTTCCGATCGGGATGGGGATTCTCGTCGCGGTAGTCTATTTCAATGTCATCTTTCCGCTGGCGGCCATCTGGGGGCAGCATCATGAATGGTTGCGTCTTTGGGTCTTTCTTCTTCCTCTTTCGTTGATGATGATACTGCCCGATTGGTTTTTGTCGGCACAACTCGATGTCTTGGTCTTTCCATCGACCGGCTCCCCTTACATCGGAACGGTGCCGATCTTTATGGCGGGGATGTGGACGATTCCGCTGGTGCTTGTTGTTTGGCTGGCCGATCACGCGAAAAGTTGGGGAAGCTATCTCGTTGCAGGGATCGTCTCGGCCGTGATGTTTTGGGGATCCGAAGCAATCGCTTGGCGGATTCCGATCTGGCATGCGCAGAACGTTCGGCAGATCGAACACGTGGCCCTCTACCTGTTGGTCCCCGAGGTGATTCTCGGCATGACCACGTTGGCGGCCTATCGATGGAGCGGGCGACGGGGCCTGATGACTCGGTTGATGGCGGCGTATCTGGTGATGATGATCTATCTCGGCCAAGTAGCAGGCTTTTACTTTATCGTCGAGAGGATCGGTTCGCTCGACGTCCTTTGGCGACTGCCGGCCTTCGGGGTGTCGTTGACGACCGGTGGACTCACAACCCTTGGTTAAGTGGGGCCAAGTCCGCCGGCACGAATTTGCCATCTTTACGCAGCAGTTCGCCATCGAACCAGATCTCGCCGCCACCGTACTCGGGCGTCTGAATCAAGACCATGTCCCAATGGACTTGGCTTCGGTTGCCGTTGTCGGCTTCGTCGTAAGCATTGCCCGGCGTGAGATGAAACGAGCCGCCGATCTTTTCATCGAAGAGGGTATCGAGCATCGGATGCTTGATCCGATTATTACATCCGATGCTCCATTCACCGATGTACGAAGCCCCTTCATCGGAGCGGAGAATCTTTTCCAATCGCTCGGGTTCGTTTTGGCACCAGCTTTTGACGATCTTGCCGTTCTCGAACTCGAGTCGAACGCCCTCGAAGACCGTCCCTTGATAAAGCGTTTTTGTGTTGAAGCTGATGACGCCATTGACGGAGTCTTTGACGGGCGCGGTGAAAACCTCGCCGTCGGGAATGTTGCATTGGCCATTACAAGGGACGACAGAGATTCCCTTGATCGAGAAAGATAGATCGGTTCCCGGCGACTTGATGCGAACATGGTCGGCTGCTTCCATCCGACGCTGGAGCGGCGTCTGATCGCGGGCCATCTGGGCGTAGTCGGCCGTGCAGACATCGAAGTAAAAATCTTCGAACGCTTCGCTGCTCATGCGGGCGGACTGTGCCATCGAAGGGGTGGGGTATCGCAGCACGACCCACTTTGTCTTCCGGATACGGATCTCGGTATGGACCGTTTTCCACCAGAGTCGGGCGTAGAGATCCATCTTTTCCGCAGGGACATCAGCCAGCTCGCTGCTGTTGGCGGCGCCACGGATGCCAATATAGGCATCGACCTGTTCCATTCGGGTACGTTCGACTTGGCCGGCGAGCCCGATGCTTTCTTCGCTGCCGGTCCGATAGAGAGCGCGAAGGACTTGGTTGTTCTTCATGTCGGCCAGGGGAGTGACGCCGCGCTCGGCGGCCTTCTCTATCAGTCGGCATACAAGCGTCGGGTCGGGCAGGTCGAATGCTTCGATGAGAACCTTCTGTCCCTTCTCCATTCGGCAAGAGTGATCCAGCAGAAGCTCGGCAAGTCGACTGATTCGGGGATCGTTCATGGGTTACTCCGTTTTAGGCCTCGTTCTTTGCCTACCAAAAGAAGGCTCGTCGCCAACCGCGTTACCTCGCGAGGCCGCTCGTACGAGAAAAAAGAGGAGGATTCGTGTGGAGAAATGAATGAGGAGAGAAGTAGGAAATCAACGGCGAAAGGCCGGCTCGGAGTCCTCAAAGGAGTGAGGAGGTCGCCTCTGAGGAAGTCGAGAGACTCGTTCGATGATGTCGCTCGAACCCACCCGGCTTGGAAAAGCGTCCTCGTAAGGATCGCTTGCCTTGCCACGAGCGATTCCCCCGCGCTCGCTGAGCTGCCATCCATCGAAATCGTCACTTGCGGTCGGCTCCGAGCCGGTGTCTCCCGGCCCAAACGCTCGTCCCGAGGGGGATACCCTGGGGCCCCGTGTCAGAACATTTCGCAAGAATCGTGAAGAAAGCGGATCCACCTTAGGATGGAAAGAGAAACGTCGGCACCGAGAGCTATTCTGAACCAGAGAAATCCATTATCGGCAGGTAAATACCGCGATTTTATCGTCGGCACGATTCAGTGAGGTAAGAACAATCCCATCCTAACCGGAGTCCTCAGCATGTCAAACGGAGAGGCGAAAAATTCCCGCAGACTGTTTTGAATAGGACTCTCGCGGAGAACGCCGGCCACTCCGTAGAATCGAATCGGCCAGGACAGAAGCAAAAAGACGACTCTTCTGGGCGGCCATGATTCATCGAACGAAATAGGGGGAAACAAGTCATGTCTTACGGCGATATCACTTACGAAGTACAAGATTCTATTGCGACCATTTCGCTTCATCGGCCACAGACGCTGAATGCGTGGACCGCTCGTATGGATCAAGAAGTTCGGCATGCCATGCTCGCCGCTCATGCGGACAACAACGTGAAGGTGATCATCCTCACCGGTTCAGGCCGAGGCTTTTGTTCCGGTGCCGATATGGGGCTCTTGTCGTCGATCGCCGGCGGCGGCGGAATCAATGCCGACGAGAATATCACCAGCGGAGCCGACGGATCATCCCTGCCCCCGGCCCGCGAGGACTATCGCCAACAGTACTCCTACTTCCCCGCCATCGATAAGCCGATCATCGGAGCGGTAAATGGGGCGGCGGCTGGCCTTGGTTTCGTGTTGATGCTGTACTGCGACATTCGCTTCGCTTCCGACCAGGTGAAGCTGACCACGACGTTCGCCCGCCGAGGGTTGATTGCCGAGTACGGCTTAGCATGGATGCTTCCTCGAATCGTCGGGATGTCGCATGCGATGGATCTGATGCTGTCGGGCCGAACCATTTTGGCCGACGAAGCTCTTCGCATGGGTCTGGTGAGCAAGGTCTTCCCCGAAGCAACCTTTCAGGCGGACGTTCGATCGTATGCGCTTGAGCTGGCGAAGAAGACCTCGCCTCGGTCGACCCGTGTGATCAAGCGAATGGCGTATGAGTCCCCCTTCCAATCGCTGAAGGAAGCACTCGATTTAGCGCTGACGGAGATGATGGAAAGCATCCAGAGCGACGACTTCCGCGAGGGGGTCGCTCACTACTTTGAGAAACGCGAACCGAAATTCACGGGGAAGTAACTTGGTCACTCCAATTCGCCCCGTCGAAGCGGTTGTCTTCGACATGGATGGGATCATCTTCGATACCGAGCCCGTTTGGCTCGAAGCGGAGACCGAATTGCTTGATCGGCGAGGGAAGGTTTTCCATCCTTCCTTCGCTCGACGCTTGATGGGCGTCCCCGGCTTGCAAGCGATGGCCATGGTAGCCGAGCATTTCGATCTACACGAGCCTACCGATAAACTCGTTGTTGAACTCAACGGCATCTTCCATGATCTGCTGGAAACGAAACTGACCTTGATGCCGGGCGTTATCGATCGCTTGGATGGGATCGCTCGCCGACAGCTTCCCGCCGGGGTGGCGACGTCGACAGAGCGTTCGCTCGCTCGCCAGATGCTCGGGTCGTTCGGCTTGCTCGAACGATTTCGGTTCGTTCTCACCCGCGACGATGTCGAACGCGGTAAGCCTCATCCTGATATTTACCATGAAGCGATTCGTCGGCACGGGTCGACCGCAAGCAAGACGCTTGTACTTGAAGATAGTCTGGCAGGAATGCAGGCGGGCAAGTCGGCAGGCTGTATCGTCGTGGGGCTTCGACACCCCCTCACGCATGATGCGGAATTTCCGCATGCCGATCTCGTGATCGATCATCACGGCGACGGGCGGGTAGACGACCTCCTCGACGGTTATGCCGAAGAGATCTGACGACAAGATAGACGATTATCAAACTCTAGATCGTTATCGCGACTCGCTCGTTTGCACGAGTCGAGACAGTACGATTTAAGCGATCAACTCCTTCACGACTCGGCATGGCTCGACGCCGGTGAGTCGCTGATCCAGTCCTTGGAACTTGTACGTGAAGCGTTCATGATCGAAGCCCAACAGTTGCAGCACGGTCGCGTGGAAATCATGAATGTGGACCGGGTCCTTGACGATGTTGTAAGAGAAGTCGTCGGTCTCGCCGTAAATGGTTCCACCTTTGGATCCCCCTCCCGCCATCCACATCGTGAAGCAGCGAGGATGGTGATCTCGGCCGTAGTTCTCTTTCGAGAGTCCTCCTTGTGAATAGATGGTTCGGCCGAACTCGCCGCCCCAGATGATCAGCGTTTCGTCGAAAAGGCCTCGGCTCTTAAGGTCATTGATCAAGCCATAGGTCGCGCGGTCGACATCCTTGCACTGGTCCGGCATTCGGCCGGCCAGGTTGCCGTGATGGTCCCAATTGTTGTGATAGATCTGCACGAATCGAACGCCACGCTCGACCATTCGTCGAGCCAGCAACATGCAGTGCGTCAGCGAGCCCGGCTTTTTGACTTCGTCGCCATAGAGTTCGAACGTGCTGGCCGGCTCGCTCGCGAGATCGGTCAGGTCGGGGACACTCGCCTGCATGCGAAATGCGAGTTCGTACTGTTGGATTCGGGATTGGGTTTCGGAGTCGCCGAGCGATTGATAGTTGAGCTCATTGATGGCGCGAATGCCATCGAGAGTCTTTCGGCGAATCTCCTTCGGAACACCCGGAGGATTGTTGATGTAGAGAATGGGGTCTGCCCCCGCCCGGAAGGAAACGCCGGCAAAATCGCTGGGAAGATAGCCCGACGACCAGAGCCGAGCCGAGATCGCTTGTACTTGTTCGGTGTTGCTGGGCTTGGCCACGAGAACGACGAACGTCGGCAAATCATCGTTCATGGAGCCGAGCCCGTACGAGGTCCAAGAACCTAAACAGGGCCGACCGGTCACTTGATTACCCGTCTGCATGTAGCTGATCGCGGGCTCATGATTGATGGCTTCGGTGTGCATGCTTCGAATGAAGCACATCTCGTCGACGCATTTGGCGGTCCAAGGAAGAACCTCGCTGACCCACATCCCCGATTCGCCGTGCTGAGCGAACTTATACTTCGACGGAGCAATGGGAAAGCGGGCTTGGCCCGACGTCATCGTCGTCAGTCGTTGGCCTTTGCGAATCGAATCGGGGAGATCCTTGTCGTACCAATCGTTCATCATCGGCTTGTAGTCGTACAGATCCAATTGCGAGGGGCCGCCAACCATGTGCAGATAGATCACCTGCTTGGCCTTGGGGGCAAAGTGAGGCCCCGATGCCACATGCCGGGCAGCAGGGGCAGGGGCCCCTTGCGCACCTTCACGCCCTAAAAGCGTTGCCAGCGCGGCTAAGCTGACCGCATTTCCCCCTTGGCGAAAGAAGTGCCGTCGGTTCATCTCTTGTAACAGATGATTCAATTCCATGACGATTCTCTCCGATGCCCTTGTCGACGGCGTTACTTGTTCAGACTCTCATCCAAGTTGAAAACTTCATTCACCAACATGGTCCAACTCGCCAGCGCGACCGGGTCGGTCGACGGATTGAACTTGCTTTCGCCGAAACCAATCAGCTTTTGAGCGTCGAGCGTTTCCTTCGTGTAGTAGGCGTGCATCTCGGCGAGGGACTCGAGTAGTATCTTCGTCTCTGCCGGATTGAACGAGCGAGAGAGCATTCGCCTAGAAATGTAATCAAGGCGTTTCTCGTCTGAATCGCCCCCCTCTTGCAAGGCAAGGTCGGCCAAATGCCGAGCCGACTCGACGAACTGCGGATCGTTCAACGTGACGAGGGCTTGCAAGGGCGTGTTCGTTCTTTCGCGTCGAACGGTACAGACCTCGCGATTGGGGGCGTTGAAGATCTCCATCGAAGCGGGTGGGGCAGCACGCTTCCAGAATGTGTACATGCTTCGGCGATAGAGATTTTCGCCGGAGTCGGGTCGATAGTCTCTCGTGTTGCTGCCGATCATCGCGACCGCTTCCCAAACCCCCTCGGGTTGGTAGGGCTTGACGCTGGGTCCGCCGATCTTCGCTGAAAGCAATCCGCTGGCGGCCAAGGCCGAATCTCGAATCATCTCCGCATCCATTCGGAAGCGAGGCCCACGGGTGAGCAGGCGATTCTCAGGATCCTTTTCGCGTTTCTCAGGAGTGGTGATCGCCGATTGCCGATACGTCGCCGACATCACCAACATCTTGTACATCCGCTTCACATCCCATCCGTTCTCGCGGAAGTCGACCGCCATCCAATCGAGAAGGGCTGGATGCGATGGAAGTTCGCCCGAGATACCGAAATCGCCCGCGGACCTCACCAGGCCGGCTCCGAAGATCTCTTGCCAGAATCGATTCACGGTCACCCGGGTGGTGAGAGGATGCTCCGGTTGCAACAGCCATTGAGCCAGACCGACACGATTGAGAGGCTGGTCCGACTTCATCGGCGGCAAAGCGTCGGGAGTCTTCGGTGTCACTTGATCCCGGCGTTGATCGTACTCGCCACGGTGAAGGATGAACGCCATGGCGGACTCCCCCTTCTCTTGCATGACGTGCGCAATTGTCCCGCCGGCTTCCATGGCCGATCGCTCGGCAGCCAAGGCAGCGTTCTTTGCGGAGAGCTGTTGATAGGTCGCATCGACGGCGGGCAACCACCATTTGAAGAGTTCGTCCGCCTCTTGGGGCGACCGCTCGGCCGCGGGCCGACCGACCAAATACGAGGCGCGCGTCGCGCCTGCCACGCGGGCGATATCCGCGGGGGCAAGAAGCGCGGAGTAGATGCGGACATCGCCCATCACGATGCCATCCAGGCGTGCCGAGCTGTTTCGCTGCGCGACCTTGAACGGGGCGGATGTTCGAATCGAACCCTTCAAATCGCGAGCTTCAATATCAACCGGCTGCGGCTGACCGTTGATGTAGAGCTTGACCCCTTCGACCTTCTTCGAAGCGTCGTAAGTCAGCATCAAGTGATACCAGATGCCAGGCTGAAGCTTTTGCTGCGCGACGACTTTGATGGCGTCGCCCGGCCAAGAGTGAATTAGGTGGGAGCCGAACTTATTCCCTTGAATCCACATATCCCAGCCACGGTAGCCACTCGACTCATCCATCCGAGCGATCAACGCTCCGGTCATGCCATCGGCCGGCAGCTTGACCCAAGCTCCGCAGGAGAAAGGTTGATCACTTTCAAAATCGCCGGCGTCGGCCACTTCGATAGGAGTTTCCGGTCGGGTTTTGATCGCTTTGGGAGCGGCATAACCAGGCTCCCAAGCGATCGGCGTCGTCATCGTCAACTCACGAGGCTGACCCGCGACCGTCAATGTCACTTGATTTTCTGTCCCATCAGAAAGAGGGGCATGAAACGCGAGGTGCTCCTTGGGCACCATCGACAAAAGAGCGTCTGGCGTCGTCGTGGCTTGCCACTGGTCGAAGGCGGGTTTGCACTGTGCGACATGAGTTTCGATCTCGGTCTTGACCGCTCCTAGCTCGGCACCGGCCTTTTCATAGCGATCCCGATCCTCCACTTTGGGGACCTGAATAATCGGCGGCGTGTTGGGGATATTTCCGTCCATGGCCCCTTGTGTCGTGTTGTTGAAGAACGAAGCCAACTGATAAAACTCTCGCTGGCTGATCGGATCGTACTTATGGTCGTGACATACCGCACACCCCGCCGTCAGCCCCATCCATACCTGCGCCGTCGTCTCGGTCCGATCGCGAGTGTAAAGAACCAAGTACTCTTCTGGGATCACTCCTCCTTCGTTCGTCGTCATGTTGCAGCGGTTGAAGCCCGAGGCGATCTGCTGATCGATCGTGCGATCGGGGAGTAAATCGCCGGCGAGTTGTTCGATCGTGAACTGATCGAAAGGCATGTTGCGATTGAAGGCGTTGATGACCCAATCGCGATAAGCCCAGATCTCTCGAAAATTGTCGAAATGGATCCCGTGGGTATCGGCATAGCGAGCAGCATCCAGCCAATATCGGCCGCGATGTTCGCCCCAGCGGTCCGACGCAAGAAGCTTATCTACGTACGCTTCGTAAGCTTGCGGCGAAGGATCATTCACGAATGCATCGACATCGGAAGGGTCCGGCGGCAAACCCGTTAAGTCAAGCGACAGACGACGCGCCAGCGTCCGGCGATCCGCTTCCGGAGCAGGTTCAATCCCCGATTTCTCTAACGAACTCAGGATGAAATCGTCGATCGGGCTCTTGGCCCAATCTTTGTTCTTCACGTCGGGAACAGGTGGACGTACAGGAGCGATGAACGACCAGTGGGGCTGATACTCGGCACCCTCGACGATCCATCGCTTAAGAAGTTCCTTCTGTTCGGGGGTGACGATCTTGTGGATCGCGGGGGGAGGCATCACCACTTCCGGATCAGTCGACTCGAGGCGGGCGATGATCTCGCTCTCGTCCGGCTTTCCAGGGACGATTGCTTTCGTCTCGATCGCCCGGTCGCGCTGGTCGAGCCGAAGATCCCCCTTTCGGGCGGCACTGTCGGGGCCGTGACACCGAAAACAAGCCTCCGCCAGGATGGGGCGAACATCGCGGTTGTATTCCAGATCGTCCCCGCGGAGGGTTCCGAGACCCGCCATCCCAAACAAAAACCCGAATCCTGCGACCCATTCCAACTTCATGATGGCAATCTCTCGAGCCTGCTGGCGGTTATTCATCCATTCTTATTGTATCTGATGGCCCGTCGGGGAGACAACCATCGAGTCGACCCCCTTGTCCACTCATTCAATACCCTTGCGCGAAAGCGAGACGTTTCGCGTAAGCGTCGGCGTGATCAAAGAATGAGCCTGGCATCCGCCCGGGATTGGTCGGTCGGCATTCATAGACCATCCAAATGAGATTCCTGAGCGAAGATGAATGTTCGCCGAGCAAAAGCCGCGGGCGATTCCGCACACGGGGCCGACTCATGGGAGAGTTTTGGCCCTCGTTGTCTCCGGGGAAATAGGCTTTCTCCTCGGGAAAATCCGTTAAGGTCGCCATCCGAAAGCGAGCCACGCAGGCTTGCTTTCGTGATCGCGTAAGAAATGAGAGCAAGATGACGCTTCCAATCATTGATGCCTGGATGCAGCACCCGGAAGGGAAGTTCTGGGCCCATCCTATGTTCGAATCGCTTCGGCGTTGGGCCGGGATGGCTGACGGACCGGTGCCAGAAATCCCGATCGAAATGACGATGGCCGCCATGGATGCGGCCGGCGTTCAGGTCGGTATCCTCTCGGCTTGGTGGGGGCCCGAAGGAGAACTCATTTCGAACGAGAGTGTCGCCAAGTACGTCCGGGCTTACCCGAATCGTTTCGTCGGCATTGCTTCGGTGAATCTGCGTCGGCCGATGGATGGAGTCCGCGAGCTGCGTCGATCTGTTCGCGAGCTTGGTCTACGAGGGCTTCGACTCTTGCCCTGGCTGTGGGATCTTCCGCCGGATGATCGACGGTATTACCCGCTTTATGCGGAGTGTGTTGACCTCGGGATCCCCTTTTGTCTACAGGTTGGTCACACCGGGCCGATGTGCCCTTCCGAGCCAGGCAGGCCGATCCCTTATCTCGATCGTGTCGCTCTCGACTTTCCTGAACTGACGATTGTTGGGGGACATATTGGCTATCCATGGACGCAGGAGATGATTTCTCTCGCTCGCAAATATCCCAACGTCTACATCGATACTTCCGCGTACAAGACACGCCGATATCCGAAAGATCTTGTCGAATATCTGCGTACGGACGGCAAGAAGAAAGTCCTTTTCGGCTCCAATTATCCGATGATCATGCCGAGCGATGCCTTGGCCGATCTCGATTCGCTTGGCTTATCCGATCAAGCCCGCTCCCTCTTCCTCCATGACAATGCCGCACGCGTCTTTAAGATCGACCATTCGGCATAGGGCCGATGGATCATGATTCGCATGAGCCAAACCGTTGAATCCCTTCCCGCGATCAGATCATCTCGTATCCCGAAGATCGATCGAATGGTCCCTCAAAAAAAGGGACCGACTCCGAGCGGAAGCGTCGAGCCCCGCTTTGGAACCAGTCCCGATTTTCGACAGTCCGTTAAGTCAACTCGGAATGGGCGGACGAGACGCAGGCGCGGATTAGTCTTTCGAGTCAGATCCCGATGAAATCAGGTAGTAGGCAATCGCGCCGACGATGGCGCCCGCAATGGGCGCGGCCCAAAAGAGCCAAAGCTGAGCGAGCGGCGTACCGCCGACAAATAGAGCTGGCCCTGTGCTTCGTGCTGGATTGACGGAAAGGTTGGTGATCGGAATGCCAATCAAGTGGATCAGCGTTAATCCCAGGCCGATCGCCACCGGAGCAAAGCCAGCGGGTGCACGCCGGTCGGTCGAGCCGAGAATGATCAGGAGAAAGAAGGCCGTCAGTACCACTTCCGCAATCAAGCAAGCGGTCATTCCATAGCCGCCCGGCGAAAACTCGGCAAATCCGTTGGTGGCGAATGCACCTGCTTTTGTCGCATCGATCGCGAATCCCGCTTTGCCTGAAGCGATGACATGGAGCACCGCGGCGCCGGCAATAGCGCCCGCGACTTGGGCGATGACATAGGGCACGATCATGCCGGCGTGGAATCGGCCTCCCACGCAGAGTCCGATGGAAACCGCAGGATTCAAATGGCAGCCGGAGATATGGCCGATGGCAAATGCCATCGTCAACACGGTCAACCCAAACGCCAACGAAACACCGACTAAGCCGATGCCAAGGTTGATGGGCGTGGAGCCCTCGGTGGCAACAAACATAGCTGCCAGGACAGCACTTCCGCAACCGCCGAACGTCAGCCAAAAGGTCCCTAGGAATTCCGCAATCATTTTTGAGACAAGTGAACCCATGCTGCTTCTCCCTCCTTGAGCTAGTGACCGAACGCCTCCACGCTATCGGAGCATGGAACATCGACCGAACGATGCGACTTTTCTACCTGTTTCTCTGGCTTTGGCTCTCCCCAAAATATCACGACTGTTTGCACGTTCGACAGCTCAAACGTTGGGGGCCCGCGAACTCTTAGCCGAAACAGTGCTTCGGGCGTGTGAATATCGACGGAATGGTCGCGTCGATGAAACGAGTCCGCCGACCGTCGCCGCACAGGTCAGCCATCCTGCTGGCGATCAGACTGCGGAAAGCGCGTAGAAGCGATACTCGAAATCGAGTGGTTTCAGATGGGGTCTGCGTGGAGGGGAGAAAAGGTTGGCGTTTCCCTCGATCGGATATCGAGGGAACGCGTGGTCTTGTTAGTGAAGCTGTCTGCGGGAGCGAACAGCGTAGAAGCTGCCGAAGCCTAAGCCAACCATGCCGATAAGCAGCATGCTCGACGCTTCGGGGACCGAGATCGTGTCGATCGTCACCTTATCGACGAGAACCCAAGGCGGCACGATGAACTGCACGAGTTCGAAATCAGGATTAGGCCGAATCTCCCACGTTTCCAATCGATAGCCGATACTTGGTACCGTGAACGAACCGGTGAGCTCGCCTAGAACGAAGCCTGCTTCGTTATCGTTGGCTTCGATCGCCGCGACAAAGGGAAAGACTTCGTTGGGATTGAAGTTGTAGTACCCGACTTGAATCCACAGCTTCTTCACGGGTTCGAAGTCGACAAAGTTGGGAATGACGAAGTTCAGGATGTTGAATGCGCCGGGCGTGCTGATCCATCCATTGATGTTGCCATCATTGAGATAAACCATGTTGCTCGATATCTCGACGCCCATGGGGATCTGAAATACAGGGTAGTTGCCGAGCGGAACGATGTTCCATGCTTCGGGCAGCGCGGGATTGGCGGGCGTGGTGAAATCCCAGAATCCGTAAACGGTGCCTGGCTCGCCGCGGAACGGAGCAGGAAACAGGTCGAACGCCGACACGCTCGTCGTGAAGAAAAGCAAAGCGAGCATCAACGATCGAATGCACTTGCGCGCAAACATACGAAACCTCCCAGAAGATCGCAGGGATGCCCCACGATCCTGAATGTCCACGAGAATTAGGGATTAAGGGCATCGCTCGAGTGAACCGGTTGGTTTCACCAAACGTGCCGTTGGAAGCAAACCGCGAGCTGCCAAGCAGACTGCGACGGACGCAACCGAGACGCTGCCCGAAAGCAACGTTCTTCAAAACGTGGAGCGACTTGAAGTCGCTAGAGATCGGAAGGTTCCTGAGACGCTGCCTCGAGGCGATGTGATGTGCGGACACCACCTCATCGAGCGTCTGTACCCAGCCCCGCAGAGGAGGCCTTCGGCAACACATTCGTCTTCGTGGAACCGTCAAAGGGGAATGGTTCCAGACGAGCATGTTTCTGAGCAAACAACCTGTAGGTCGATCTGCCCCGCACCCTCATAAAACCAATTCGTGGGTGGAATGTCAACGCCCCTGGTCACAAAATCAGCGGAACTGGCATCAGGTTTTCGAATTGATAGCGATTCACGCGATTTTCTATCAATCTACCACGAATTACTCTCGAATCGGCCTCCATGAGGTCAAGGAAGCACAGGTCGGCTCACTCTGCGCCGTGATCTATCCACCCTCGCCTGCGCGCCCTTGTCCGTGGATTCCCCGTAGGCTTTCTCCATTCCAATCCGTCCGATTGGGGTCCAACAGACCCTGCGATCAGCCATCGGGATTCTCAAGGGTTGTTTCGTTGGCGGCGTGCGTGAATGGGGCCGTCAGTACAGCATAGTCCATGGACGACCAATTCAATCGGACCGATCCATCGCGGTAGAGCGAATGGAATCCGCCAGAGTGAAAGCGGTAGATCTCGCTATTGTTCGCGCCATTGGCCACGCATGATCCGCCAGAGCCAACCCCGTCGTCGTCGTCGAGATTGACCTCGTTGATGACGCCGAAGTCCGAAGTTGTTGGTCTGGTGGCCAATGGGAATCACTACCGGAATCGCACTGTCCGAGTAGATGCTCCTGTCTTGGTTTTTTTTCTGGGATGACTCGATTCCGCGTGGAGCAGTCGGTCGTTGATTGCTTGGCGAATCAAGTCCGCGGATCTTCCACATCTTGCTCGCGCGATTGTTTGAGAATCCCACCGGAGGAACAGGCGTTGCTCGACGAGCGAAGCTTCTAATCAAGTGTGGAGTCAGCCGAATAGAGAGAGCCAAGAACGAAGAAGGGACTTGGTGGTGGGGGTAAGGCGAGTCCTTTGGTATTGGTCGCCGAGCTTTCGAATCGCCTCGGCTTGGGTTGGGTAAGGATGAATGGTTGAGCCAATCTTTGCGAGGCCGATGCCCTGCTTCATCGCCAGCGAAATCTCGTTGATCATCTCGCCTGCGTGCGGCGCGACGATCGTGGCCCCGAGAATCTTGTCACTTCCTGCGCGGACATGAACCTTCGCCAGTCCCAGTGTTTCTCCCTCCAAGATGGCGCGGTCGTTCTCCGTCATCGACTGCGAAAAAGTCGTCGTCTTGATCCCCGCCTCGTCCAGTTGCCTTTGATTCAGGCCGACATGGGCAACCTCCGGAGTGGTGTAAGTGCACCAAGGAATCAACATTCGCGAAACTCTTTGTCGGCCGAAAAAGAGAGCGTTCTGCAAGGCCATGCGAGACATGAAGTCGGCAGCATGCGTGAATTGAAACGGAGAACAAACATCTCCCGAGGCATAAATCGTCGGGGCAGTTGTCCGAAGGTAATCGTCGACCACGACTCCCTTGGGGCTAGATGCAATGCCTGCCTTTTCGAGATGCAATCCCTCGATGTTCGGAAGGCGACCCGTCGCGACTAAGATTCGATCCACGGCAAGCGTTCTGTTCTCGTCGTGTTGACGGATCTTCAGTTCTAATGAACCTTCTTGTGACACAGATTCGATGTGGGTACCGGTCCAAACCTGGACGCCGCTATCTTCCAACGATTGCCGAACGATCTCGCGGACGTCGGCATCTTCGCGCGGGAGCGGAGCTTTGGCCGGGTCGAGAAGATACACCTTGCTTCCCAATTCCGCAAACGCCTGGGCCATTTCACAACCAATGGGGCCGGCACCGATCACCGCTAGCCTGCCGGGCCGCTCGGTCAGGGAAAAAAGAGTTTCGTTCGTGAGATAGGGAACAGTACTCAACCCGGTAATCGGCGGGACGGCCGCACGCGCGCCGGTTGCCAACAGGGCCCTTCGGAAAGAAAGCGTCTGGCCCGCGACCTCGATCTCGTGCGAGTTCAAAAACGAGGCATCGCCGAAGTAGACATCAACGCCGAGCGACCGAAAACGATCGGCCGAGTCGTTCACACTGATGCTTGCGCGCAACTGGCGCATACGCTGCATGACCGCGGCAAAGTCGACCGAATAACCGCCGGTTGTAGTAATGCCGAACGTCGATCCGAGGCGAAAGGCTCGCGCGATACGTGCCGCACTGATGATCCCCTTCGAGGGTACGCAGCCGGTGTTAAGGCAGTCTCCTCCCATGCGATGGCGCTCGACGATGGCCACCTTTGCTCCTAGCCCCGCAGCGCCAGCGGCAGCGACCAAGCCGGCTGTTCCCGCGCCGATCACCACCAAGTGATATCGGCCACGAGGGGTCGGGTTTTGCCACCGATCTGGATGAACATTTCGATTCAGCTCGGCATCGTGCGAGTCAAAAATGATCTCGGAAGGGACAGGCATTCAAATCCTCCAAACATCAACGGGAACCACGATCGGTTCCCGCGTCTTCCGGTTTATCTTCCTGAGGCGTGACCGAAACAATGGGTGCGCGACTGCTCTCTCGATTCGTGGCTGAACGACGCCGGCTTCCCATTCGAAACAAGAATCGGATCACGATTGGGAAGAGACCGAGAGCCGCGAGCGCCATGACAATTCGCGTCAACTGCGTTGCCGTGAAGACGGCGCGGATTCCTTCGTCGGCTAGAAGTCGAAGACTCGGGACGGAGGCGCCGGCATAGGTGTAAACAATCGTTCCAGGGAGCATCCCCAGTTGGCTTACCCACCAAAAGGTTTTCGCGGGAATCGATGTCACACCCATCACGAGGTTCACGATGAAAAATGGGACGGCAGGAATCAATCGAAGGGTGAAGAGAAAGAAGGGACCTTCGCGCCTAACCGACTCGCGAAAGGAATCGACTTGGCTCCCGAAGCGGCTCTCGACGATATCGCGAAATAGGAGTCGGCTGAAAAGAAAGGCGATCGTCGCGCCCGCCGTCGAACAGAAACTGACGAGGATCGTCCCGATGACAGTTCCGAAGTACCAACCATAAAGCAACGTGAGCGCGGCTGCACCCGGGAGTGACAACCCCGTGACAGTGGTGTAAAGGCCCGCCGCCAGAAGAGCGCTCACGAAGGGATATTGCTGGCCCAGCTCGCGAAGTCTCGCCTCTTGATGGGCAAGGTCGTTCAATGAAAGATACCGCGAGAAAATGAACCAGACGGCAACCCCCAACACGACTAGCCCGATCATCCACCACCAGCGAGAGGCGGGTCCGCTTCGCGCGGGGGTTGAAACAGAGACCCGGTTGGATTCGGCATCTAAACTCACGATCAGACATCTCTTTAGCAGGAGATCGGACTCTCTGCATCAGGCTATTGATGTCTTCACGCTTGGGCCGAGAGAATATTGGAAAGTCTCCGCCGGCCGAGTCAACGAACGCTGCATGTTGCCGAGGAGGGATCTTTAGTCGAGGTATCCTCGGGGACTTGGTTCCAGGGCATTCCGGCCAGAATCATTCCCATGCCGCACGTATCGGTGATGCCGGCAAAGACTAAGCCGGCGCCAACAAATCCCGCCAGACCGATCCACACCGGATGCACCAAGTACCCAAGGAGACTCCCCAGGAGCACCAGCGTGCCGGCAGCGATTCGGACTTGCCTCTCCAACGAGATCGCCTTTTTGCCGCGCACCACCGGCAAGCCGGCCGCCTCCCACGCGAGCGTCCCACCCTCGACGTTGATGACGTTGGTCATGCCGGCCGTGCCGAGTTGCTGGCACGCCTGAGCCCCTCGGCTACCCGAGCGACAGATGGTGTACACCGGGTCGGCGGTGGTCTTCGTCGGAGCCAATGCCTGGACGTTGTCGAGCGTTAGACGGTCCAACGGACATAGGCGAGCGATTGGAACATGCATCTCGCGGTACTCGGCCGGGGTCCGAACATCGATGAGGACAATCTTGTGGCCCGCATCGATGAGAGAAGCCAATCGGGCCGGCGTGATAGTAGCGATCAAAACGAATTCCTTTCTCATGGCGCATCGACACCGAGCGATGCTGTTGCCAAACAAACCTCAACCGTTTCCAAACCGACTCTCGACGCACGCGATCAGGTTCTCGATGTGCGGATCGATGACGCGGTAGTAGACGAACCGGCCCTTTTTGTGGGCATTCAGGAAGCCGCACCGCTGGAGCAAGCGAAGATGCTCCGAAGCCATAGGACTCGCGATCTCGCACGCTTCCGCCAGTTCCCCCACCGTGTAGCTTCCCTCGATCAGCATCTGAAGAATCTGGAGCCGATGGGGATGCGCGATCGCTTTCAGGCACTCGGCCGCCTGCCGAAAAGATTCCATCGTCAGCGTCGGCCGTTTCTTTTTCGTGTGCGGCATAGTCGGCCCTCTTTCCTTCCTCAAATATATCGACGTATTCCAACATATCAATAAATCGATTTTTTGGATTGTGGAATCCTTCCAGGTTTCGACGAGGAAACGAGAGGGTCAATTCGAGCGAGGGAGAGTTCCCGGGTGGAGGGTGTGACGAATCGGCTTGAGAACGATCCGTTCGTGGGCGGAGCTGAGATTCGGCGGCGAATGTGAAAAATCGGCGTTTACCAGCCCGTTGGTGGCCTTGGGGTGTTTCATCAAATGAAAGCTTGCCATGAGCAGGCGGGTTTCCTCTCCCTCAATTCCGGCACATGCCGGAAGGGGTATTTCCCATCATGTGAGGATGTCTGCGAGCGACGGCAATCCGCGACAGGGGATGGGTCCGGTTCGATCCGGATGGCGCTGGAGAGACCCCGCCGTGCCCAGAAGGAAAGAATGCCAGTGGACTTAGAGGGGCTATCCGGCCAAGATACCTCCACGAGGACAGGGATTGGCTCGAATCACATTGCCCTTTCGAGTGGGGTCTGGTTTCGTTGCACCGATCGGTGTTGAGATCATTTTCAAAGTGTTATCGAAGTGTCGATTGACGGCGGAGGCAGGATGACGGGGCGATTTCATCCAGTATTCACGTACGGATTGTCGCTGCTGGCGGTCGCATTCACGATCTTGGCCCGGCTGCTTCTTGACCCGGTGCTCGGCGACCGTCTTCCATTTCACATTCTCTTTGTGGGCGTGGTTTTTGCGGCATGGTTCGGCGGTCGGTGGCCCGGCGTGGTCGCGCTGCTTGTGAGTTCCATGGCGGCGGTGTTTTTCATCCTCGAGCCTCGCTATCAGTTAAGTATTCTCATGCCCGAGTATCGCTTTGGGTTGGCGATGTACATCGGGGTCGGACTGGCGACTATTGCGATGATCGATTCGCTTCGAATCGCTTGGCGACAAGCGGCCGAGAAGAGTAAGCTCCTGGCGACGCTCTTATCGCGGATGGGTGATGGCGTGATCGTTGCCGATGCCGACGGAAACTTGACGAGTATCAATCCTGTAGCCGAGGTTTTAACCGGTTGGAGTTGGACCGAGGCGAAAGGGAAACCGCTGGATCAAGTGTTCCGCGCGATTCATGATGGGACCGGTCATTCGATCGACATCCCGGTTCAACTGACACTTCGTCGTGGCGACAGCGTTCCATTGGGTAACGATATGGTTTTGATTTCTCGCGAAGGAATGCGTCACGACATCGAGGCGACGGCGACCCCACTCTCTAGCCAAGGGGGAATCGCCGTGGTCTTCCGCGATCTGAGCGAGCAACGCCGACTCTTTGGCCGAGATAATTGGGCAGCCGTCCGGCGAGCCTAACAGTACGATCGACACTTCCTCACCCTCCCCGATGAGTTCGGTTCGTGGCCGTTGGAGGCCTCACTCGCTGAGGCAACGTGGAAGGCGAAATCTTCTGCTGGATACTACTTGGTCATCCACGCGTGCTCGAAGCGCCGGCCGCGCCGGACGGCTGCAATTCATCCTGAGCATGAGAAGTCATCTCATTGGGGACCTTGTTGAAGAACGTCGGCCTGAACATCGTCAGGAAAAGAATGCAGACGATGGAAAAGAACATCGCAATCACCGCGAAAAGCGGGGCATTTTCTGATGGGTTCCATGTGGCCCATCCGAGTGCCGGCACGATCGCGAGTCGGCTGAATTCGAAGGTCAATGCCCAGGGCTTTCGTTCCAGAATGGCCCCGACGGCATACAGCGTTACGAAGATAAACATCACTTGCGGCCAGGTATCCAGCAGACTGGCGTGCCGTTCCGCACGTAGCAGATTCGACAGACCAACCCCCATGGTGATGACAAATTGGACGATCGCGTAACCGACCCACGCCGCAGGGAGAGGGGTATCGAATTTTACGGCCGTCCGCGCGTCGACATGGGGCGGGTCGGGCTTAGGAACCAGACCTCGTGGCGTCCACCCGAGCGGCATAAACCAGATTCGGAACTTGTCCCAAAGAAACGGCGCTTGATACGCATCGAGGGCCATTTCGTACCAGACCTGCAGATTCGCCCAGACGGGGTTCCAGCTTTCAATCGGCTTGGTAACGCCGTAAACCACTTCGTCCTTTTCAGGCTCGAAGGTGCCAAAGAGCCGATCCCAAATGATCAACGTCCCGCCATAGTTCTTGTCGAGGTATTGCAGATTGCGACCATGATGAACTCGGTGATGAGACGGCGTGTTCAAGACCCATTCGATTGGACCGAGTTTCTTAACCAGACGAGTATGACACCAAAATTGCCAGATCAAGTTGAACGCGAACATTGCGACGTACCAAGAGACAGGAATCCCCAGCCACGCCAAGGGGAGATAAAAAAAGAACGTCAGGTGGTGTTCGAGAGCGCTTTGCCGGAGAGCGACGATCAGGTTGAACTCTTCGCTTTGATGATGAACTGAATGAGTCGCCCAGCCGGCCGCGAACTCATGACCGAAACGATGATGCCAATAGAAACAGAAATCGACCCCGAGAAAACAAAAGATGGCCGCCCCCCATTTCGCGGTCGGTGACCAGTCGACTATGTTCCAGATTCGAAAATGCTCGTACACGTAGATGTAGGCAAGCAGAACGGTCGCCTCGACCAGGAACTTGATCGTCTGGTCGATGATGCCGCACCCGAGGTCAGCAATCGAATCATTGACGCGATGTACCTTCTTCCCTGCCAAGAGGGAGAAGACGATCTCGATGCCGATGAAAAGAAAGAAGAACGGGACAGCATAGGAAAGGTAGGGGACATCCTGACCGAGGATCTGATCAACGAGCGATCTTTCGGGGTCGGCCATCTTATTTCCCAGCCCAAATCGAATGAACCGGCACTAGGCTCTGTCTGAAAAGTCCGATCTGGCGTCGGTCGGCTGCATCGTCCCATCTCATCGTCTGCCTCCATCGACGATTCACTTTCGAAATCGCCTGCTTCGGCCTCGTTGCTCTGGGACGATTCGCTCGACCTTGGGCCGACGAGCGACTTTTCAGACAGAGCCTAGGTCGGCAATGCCTTATCCTTCGTCTCGGGACAAAAGAGAATAGCAATCAATCCCACAACATTAACAAAGAGGACGGCAACAGCAGCATAGCGGAACGGCTGTGCGAACCCTGCGTCCGCGAAAACGACTGTTAAACCTCCGAGCACAAATGGGCCTGCCGCGGCCAAATACCTCGCCACATTATAACAGAAGCCGGTTCCGGTGCTTCGGAGCCGGGTCGGGAACAACTCGGGGAAGTAGATCGCGTAACCTCCGAAAATCGTCATCATGCAGAAGCCGAGCATCGGGATCATCCAGTACATGTCGGAGAGTTCATCCATGAAGAGGAAAACAGAGGTCGCCATGCCCCACGACATTAGGTAGCTGAGAAAAAACGCGGGCTTCCGTCCAAACGTTGTCGCCATCCAGGTGTAGCCCAGCATGCCGAAGAATGCACCAACTTGTTGCAGCATGTCTTGGATGGCGACGTAGCGATCTTGTTCCGCCTTGGGAAGTTCTTTCAGAATGTCGCGCAGAAGTTCAGGTGTCCAGAAGCCAACGCCCCAGACAGCGACGACGCCGCTCATCGCGAGCGCGATTCCGAGAAGGACATTCTTCCGCCAGCGAGCGTCGCCGAAGAGTTCGGTTAAGCTACCCATTTCTTCGCCGCCGGGCCCGTCCGCTTTGGCACGTGCTCGGGCTTGTTTCCAACTTTCAGGCTCATCCAGCCGTCGTCGAACGGCAATCACCAGCAATGCTGGCAACATACCCGCGACCATTGAGAGACGCCAATTGGCCATGTCGCCGGTCTCGCTGAAGAAGGTCTTCATGCCGATATTGATCTTGGCCGGCAACAGGTAGAAGAGGATCGCTCCTGAGATATTGCCGACCGCTGACAGTGCTTGCAAAAGTCCCAATGCCACTGGCCGAGCTCGGTTGGGAAGGGTCTCACTGACAAGAGCCACGCCGGCGGCAAACTCTCCGCCGACCCCCAGGCCCGTCAAGAATCGATACGCCGAGTAGTCCCAGATATTGGTCGAGAGCGCCGACAGCCCCGTGAAGATCGAGTAGAGAATGATCGTGATGAGCATGGTCCTCGCACGACCCCAACGATCTCCCAAAATGCCGAAAATCAATCCCCCCGTCGCCCAGCCCGCGAGGAAGATCGCCGTCGCAATTCCGCTGTAGTACTTCACTACCTGTTTGTGGCGATTGTCCGCCTCGGTCCTTTGTTCATCTGAAAGACCTGGAAGCAGGGCGGGATTCTCTTTCGCCAAAAGTTCGGTCACGGCTGGTTGTCGAGAGAGCCGAAACAGCGTTTGATCCATGGTGTCGAAGAGCCAACCGAGGGCGGCGACCGTGAAGATCCACCAGTGATAGCGAGTCATCTCCGAATACCAAGGTCGGCCGTCGCGGATCGTCGATGATGGTCCTAAATGACTCAGGTCGGCCATCGCTGCTGCACCCTCAAGTTGCGCCAGGCTCATCCCGAGATTCGGGATCGATGCCATGCAAGTCGCGGCATGTAGTATGCGGACAACGAAGGGCGGGCTCAAGGAGGATGGCGAACGAATCGACTTCTTCCTTGCCGACCGGTCGTGGCGAGGGGAACATTTCGGGCGAGAAAACGAGAACGCCCGCGAAACGTGGCGATCGAGAGAATCTATACACTACGGTGCGGAGGGGAGGGTGATTCGATTCGAGAATACCTGCCCGTCGCGGACGATGTGGTAACGGACCGGTTGGCTATTGGCGAAGTCTGGCATCCGCATGACCGAGCGAATATGGCGAGTCTCCAGGACCATTCGATCGTGTAAGCCAGCGATGATGTCGCCCGGTCGAAGCGAGGCTTGATCGGCGGGCGAGCCTGGACGAACTTCTAGGATGAGAAGCCCACCCTCCCATTTCGGCTGCGCTCGGCGGACGGCGTCCACCACGGGACGGACGCGAATACCAACAAGCTCCCATAGGAAGGAATCGTCTCCCTGCTCGCGAGAGACCGTCAGACGCTGTTCGATCTCTTGGCCGGCCCGGCGAACCTTCACGCTCAAAACTTCGCCCTCTCGGCGATTCCAAAAGAGACGCGAGAGGTCGAACGACGTTTCGATCGGTTCCACTCCAATCGCGATCAGTTCATCTCCCTCTCGAACACCGGCTTGCCACGCAGCACTTCCGGGAACGACCTGGCGAACTCGAACCGCGGATTCCGGCGGCGCGGGAATGCCACCGACGCGTTGAATCGGATTCTCTTCGATCCCGATGCCGACACCGCCGACGTTTCCCGCCTTGCTCATCATGTTGCCGACAATCTCACGGACTCGCTGCGTCGGGATAGCAAAGGCGATCCCCTGTGCGTTCGAGCGAATCGCCACGTTGATGCCGAGAAGTTGTCCATCAATGGTGATCAACGGCCCGCCCGAGTTACCTGGGTTGATGTTGGCGTCAGTCTGAATGAGGCCCTGAAAGACTTCGCCGTTCGGCAGTTTCAATTCGCGATCGACAGCACTGACGATGCCGAGCGTGACGGAGTCTTCCAATCCATAGGGGTTACCAATGGCAATCACCGTTTCGCCCCGGATCCCTGGACCTGCTCCGAGAAGGGAAACGCTTGGTAAGGGACGAGCCACGTCGACTTTCAGAACCGCCAGGTCGTGTCGCTTGTCGGTTTCGATGATCGAGGCGGGGAAGAAGAGTCCGTCCGCGGTGCGCGCTTCGATCTCGTCAACCTCTTCGACCACATGATAATTCGTCACGATGTAGCCACGCGGGTCGATCACGACACCAGTCCCCAGGCCGCGGACGCGCCCGGCATCGACGTTGTCAAATTTCGCGGGGACCACGCGAAGAGTCTTTAAGCTGACAATGGCAGGTCGAGCATGTTCGATCGCTTCGGTGATGGCATTTCGTCGGACGGTATCGGCATAAACCCCGCTCCCCAGCAAAAGCGTCATCAAGCCGATCAGGACGGGCTTGGACGTCGGGATGCGGAATCTTGTCATCGAGGGTGAACCATCCTGGGTGCGATTCATTTCTGCCCGACTTCTCGGCATCCTCCTCTTTTTGAGTAGAGTCGGATTTTCGAGCGCCGTCGGCAGACTCAGAAAGGATACGGCAAACGTTAGGTCGCCGGCAACCGCTGCGGAAGGAATCAGCGTCAGAATCGGCCGACCCCATGTGGGTATTTTGACGACTTTAACGATTGTGCCGGCCCCGACGCGTTCCGATGCTGAAACAAAAGGGGATGGTTCCCCGTGTTTTTGGGTTTCTTCGGATCGGGGAATGGGTTCGTTCGGAATTCTCCCCCGTTGCTGACTAGGGAGCGTCGCTCATAAGCTGGAGACTGAATCAGAAGCTCGGGGAGGAAGGGCGACAGATGTCTGGATCGGACATAGGAAACATTCCACGAAGTCCGCAGCTCATGAACCCGGCGGACACGGTTCTCCTCGTGATCGACGTGCAGGATCGTCTTTGGCCGCACATTCATGGCCGAGAGGTCATTCTCCCGCGTATTGAGTTTCTCATTGATGCCGCCCAGATTCTTTCCGTTCGAACCATCGCCACGGAGCAATACGTCAAGGGGCTCGGCCCCACCGTCGAGCCGATCGCACAAAAGCTTCCCCTCCGCATCGAAAAGATCGCTTTCAGTGCCGGCATCGAGCCGGCGGTGTTGGCGGAACTTGAGAAACCCGGGATTCGCAAGATCCTCTTAGTGGGGATCGAGACGCATGTCTGCGTGATGCAGACGGCACTCGATCTGTTGGCCAACGGCTTCCAGGTGTACCTAGCGGTCGATGCCGTCGGCAGCCGATCGCCGATGGATCGGGCAACGGCGTTGTCCCGACTGGCTAGTTCGGGTGTCCAACTGACGACGGCCGAGTCGGCGGTTTTCGAATGGACCAAACTTGCCGGCACGCCGACGTTCAAAGCGGTCAGCGTTCTGGTAAAAAAATATCCTCCCGTGATCGAGCACCCATCATGACTTCGGCAAAAGAGCCTTGGACGGAAACCGACGATTTGCCGAAGATTTTGCCGCGCGATCGAGAGTCGCATAAGGGATCGTTTGGCCGAGTCCTCGTGATCGCAGGATCCCAGGGAATGAGCGGAGCCGCGATCCTCGCGGGGTCGGCCGCTCTTCGTGCGGGGGCAGGCTTGGTGACCGTCGCTTCTCCCGCATCGATTCAACCGATCGTCGCCATGGGCGAGCCGAGCTACATGACGCTTCCACTTCCCGAGGATTCCGCCGGTCGCGTGACGGCGTCAGCAGCGCGAATCATCCTGAGCCGGCCTTGGGATGCCATTGCCAT
Organism: bacterium; assembly: GCA_019753235.1. GTDB lineage: Bacteria > Planctomycetota > Planctomycetia > Kolteriales > Kolteriaceae > JAIELF01. The sequence continues at coordinate 11,451 of JAIELF010000054.1, read as the reverse complement.
CGGTCCCGGCCTTGGCCGAAGCCACGAAGTCGATTCGCTGATGGCCGAGACGATTCAGTCGGTCGCCTGTCCCATGGTGATCGATGCCGACGGACTCTTTTCGCTCGCGCGCTCGCCATTCCTTTTGCAGGGTTTGCTCGGGCACGCGATCTTGACGCCTCACCTCGGCGAGTTTCAAAGACTCCTGGGCCACGATCCGGAAGAGCCCATCGACGATCCTCTCTCGGAGGTTCGCTTTTTGCAGCAGCAGACTCAAGCGGTGATTGTTTTGAAAGGACATCGTTCGATCGTTGCCGACAGAGACCACTATCGAATCAATACCACCGGCAATCCAGGAATGGCGACCGGCGGAACCGGTGACATTCTCACAGGGATACTGGTGGGGCTACTAGGGCAGGGTTGGTCCACTTGTAACGCCGCCCGTTTGGGGGTGCATCTGCACGGAATGGCCGGCGACATCGCAGCGACAGAAAAAGGGGAGATATCGTTGATTGCACGAGATCTTCTCGAGTCGATTTCGAAGGCGTTTATTCAATACCAAAACGGTTCGTCACAGAATTCGTTCTGATCGCAACGCTGTCGTACGCTTGCCAGGTTTTGCCTTCGTGAAGGCGTCTTAGTGTACGGTGACAAAGCTGCTTTCGCCCTAAGTTCGGGAGGTTCTTCGATTACGACCGCGCCGACGACTTCTGATTCTCTTCCCCCCGAAATGGGAGAGTCGTTGCCCGGCGTCGAAACGGAGATCGGTGAGGGGTCTGCGCCCGAAGCTCCTGCGCGCGAGGCGGTCTCTGTCAAGGGATTCCTAAGCGACACGGTCATCTTCGGCGCTGTCGGGGTTTTCGACCGAGCGATCGGGTTCTTGCTATTGCCGATCACCACCTCCTGGATGACGACACGCGAGTACGGCGTGTTGAGCATGTTCACCACCACCACCGAGATCATGCAGTATCTGGTGGCGATGGGGATCCTGAACTCATTCTTCAAACACTACGCAGAAAACACCGACGAACGATCCAAACGCGAAATCCTCAACGCGTCGTTCTGGCAGATCACCATCCTCGCCTCGATCATGGCTCTCTTAGTCATTCCCTGGGCGGGGACTTGGGACAAAATGATCTTTGGAACAGGAGGCGTGCTGCTTCCGTTGATGATCGTTCCCACGACATACTTTTCCGTACTGATCTCTCTGGGGGATTGTCGGCTACAAGCGGATGGCAAAGCCTTCGTCTACATGTTCGTCAATATGTTTCAAACATCCACCACGCGAGGTTTAGCGCTTCTTCTTTTGGCTCTCGGTTGGGGAGCCAATGGTTGGATTATCGGGCAGTCCGCGGGACAGGTCGCCTCGATCGTCGCCTTCAGCTTCCTCGCTTTTTCCGGCCTGAGTTTTCGACCCGATCCTGTTTGGTTAGGTCGGCTGTTTCGGTTCGGCTTGGCGCTTGTGCCGCTGGCGATTTCGCACTGGTCGATGCAGGGTTCGGCACGCTACATGATGAATGCAATGCTCGACGATCCGCTTCATCACATCGGCCTCTACACGGTCGGCGAACGGATTTCACAAATCATGGCAATGCTCAACCTCGCCTTCGTGTTGGGTTGGCGTCGATTCGCGTTTAGCAACCTGCATCATGCCGACGGAGCAAAGCTTCTAGGCCATGGCGCGAGCGTCTTTTTTGTCCTCTCGGCATTTGCCGCCACGGGGTTGATTTCACTGGGAGATGATCTTTGCCGATGGATGATTCGTCCCGACTATTGGGAGGGGATTCGTGTGATCCCCTATCTCACCATGGCAGGCTTCTGCTGGGGTGTGACCGAAGTGATCGCGATCAGCCTCTACAAATCAAACAAAACGTATTACCTAAGCGGTTCGTACATAGTGGCGGCGGCGATTTGCATCCTTCTGAACTTTCTTCTCATTCGCGAGAACGGCATGATCGGCGCCGCCCAGGCGTGGCTCTGTGCGGAGATCGCCAAGCTTGCGATGGTCTTCTACTTCGCGCAGCGAGAGTTCCCCATCGCGATCCAGTTTGGTCGAATCGCCCATGCGCTCGCGATCTTTATCCCGACGTACCTCGCGTGTAGTTATTTCTTTGCCAACACTACTATCGCTTCGACCTTCGCACAGATCGGCTTGGTCGGCATGGCACCGGTGATTTTAATCGCAACCGGTTTTCTCGAACCGACCGAACGCGACTCGATTCGAGCCATGATCGCTCGCGTTCGAGGTCGATAAGGTGTTACTTGCTGACCGGCAAAAGGGCGAGAATATCCGGGTGCGGGTTCGAGATCAGGTCGGCGAGGATCAGTTTGCCGCCAAGCTTCTCGACGGTTTGTTTACCCGCTTCGACTGCCGCCTGCACGGCCGCGATGTCTCCCCGAATCATCATCGTGACATAACCGCCGCCGATCTTCTCCTTGCCGATCACGCTGACGTCGGCAGTCTTCAGCATCACGTCGAGCGCGTGCAGATTGGAAGAGAGACCCTGCGTTTCCAACAGACCAATCGCTTCTTTCGAAGAGCTCATCGAACCTTCCCTCGCAACGTAAGTGTCGTATGTTCCCAAAAGATCGCCGAAGACAGGCTTTGAATCGATGACGCGGTAGGATTCCTCGGGGGGCGATGTCAAAAGCGACGAGCGAACCGACACGCGCATCTGACCCGCCACGGCATGCGCCACGGCCGCTGCCTCTTGAATCGACGACGCCGTCCCCGCCAGCTTGATGCAAAGCTCGCCGCTGTCGGCATTCTCAATCGAGAGGAGCCTGACCCCCGTCGACTTCAAACATCGATCCGTCACCAACAGCGTCGGCGAAAGATAGCCCACTTCAATGAGAGCAATGCTCTTCAAGGCGATCCCCTAACGATCCATCAAAACTAAGTGCCAATCCCGTGTCGACGCAATTCTGCGACCACTTGCCGAACAATCGAATCAACCTCGGTCCCTTGTGGCGCCGACCGCGGAACGGGACAGCCACCGACCGGTTCATTCACAAAACCATGCTCGGCCAGCAAACAAGCAATCTCTTTGCTGATCGTTTCAAGATCGATTTTTTGGCCCGTCGAAAGTGGCTGGCGGCCTTCTCCCATCGGGAAGCCACGAAGTTCCACCGCGGCTCGGAAACCCTCGGGGAAGTCGATCGAATAAATCATCGAGTCAAACAACTTCACTAAGCGATACTGCAGTTCACGCGCTTCGTCGATGCGGTGCGCGATCGTCAACTCGTATAGTTTTCGCGTGATCTCTGGGACGACGCCCGACGTCGCATTCGTGCCGCCGTCACAGCCGATTAAGATCATCGGCATCAATGCCGCATCCCAACCGGTTAGGAACGAAAAATCGGGCCGATGAGGTCGCACGGCCGCGATCAGCCGAATCATGTGAGGCAAATCGCCCGAAGAATCTTTGATCGCCACCACACGCTCGAACTCGTCGGCCAACCGCTGCACGGTCGGAACGTCAATCGGGCTGGCGAACATAGGAATGTTGTAAAGCGTGATATCGATCGGCGAGTTCTTCGCGATCTCCGCAAAATACGCATACACCGAAGCGGGGCTCAACTTGTAATAGAACGGGCTAACGATCGCGACGGCTCGACAACCAAGTTCGTGATATCGTTCGCACGCCAAAATCGTCTCGCGAGCATTCGCCTCGGCCGCACCGGCGAGAATGGGCACCCTCCCGCGAGTCTCGTCCGCCATGATCTCGATAATCTGCCGGCGTTCTTCCGGCGTAAAGCGAAGGAACTCGCCCGTCGATCCGTTGGGGTACAGGCCATGAACCCCTTTCTCAATCAACCAATTGGTGTATCGGCGAAGCTCGCGCTCCTGGATCCGGCCCTGCGGATCGAGTGGAACCATGTTCGGTGTGAAGATACCCGATAGCCGAACCGACATATTTCCCCCGCCCCCTTCATCCGCTCTATTTTAACAGACTGCCTTAATAGCCCAAACAAGCGGAAACGGCCGACCGCCATCCAACGCTTTAAGCTCGATGCACATTCAAGGAAGAACATCTCCCGACATTCTTACCGGCATTCAAGGTGGGTTGGCCAGAAAAGATGGGTGGAACAAGAAGACTTTGCGGGTCGGGGAATCTTCTTTTGCGAAGAATCGCTGCGACCGGAGGGAAAGAAGCGGGGAGAGATGATCGTTCGGGGAAAAGCAGGTTCGGCCGGCGGTAGGTGAATCGGGCTGAATCAGGAGAGTTCTCCTTCCCTTCTTTTAAGGACTCGTGTACAGAGAGCACCCTCGAGCCGCGAGCGGGATTACCCGAGCCTCGAGACAACAAGGAATTGCAGCGGGGACATGGATGTTCCGCATCGTCGTGGGACTCTATCTGGTTTGGGTGGCGGCGCTCGCCTTGAGCATCGGCTGTCAGTCGATGCGAAAATCGAAGACCGCGTCGCTTCGACCCGCCCCGATCAAGATCGAGCCGGCTCCTCTGCTTGCTCGCGCGAAGGGAAACGAACGGGTCGATCGCGATCTTCAACCTGCCACCGCCCTCAAGCCGACAACATCATTACCAAAACCGAGACCAGCCCTGGCGGAGGATGACTCATTCCGCGATCTGGCCAAAGCGGTCCCCTCGAATCCAGAAACCCCGACCCATGAAGAGTCCCTCCCGCCGGCCAGTCGACCCCAAAGCCCCACCGGCCCCGATCAGCCGATGCCTCTTCCCCTATCGCCGACGAGCCTTCCCTTAAACGATCCTATGCCGATCGCCACGCCAACCACGGCCGACTCTCCCATGCCGATCCGGGAGGTGCCCGACGCGCCGTCGGCGAAAGATCCTCCGAGCAAACTCGACCGTGTGGATGAGATCTGTCGTCGAGCCGAGGAGTTCAATGCCAAGCATCCGGATTTTGTCTGTCGAATGACGCGATCAGAGCGAATCCAGGGGTCGATCCGAAATCCTGAGTTGATGCTCATGAAATTGCGGGGCGAGCCGAGAAGTGTCCATTTGAAGTGGCTTGATACCCCTAACGAAGGACGAGAATGTATCTACGTTGCGGGCGCCAACAACGGCAAGATGATCTCGCGTGGCGGTAAGGGAGATCTCCTCCTCGCTGGCCGAACGCTTTGGTTGGACCCGGACGGAAGTCTCGCCAAAAGCAAAAGTTCGCAGACGATCACCGAAACAGGCCTAGATGTGATCAGCACTAAAATCCGTCGCCGAGTCGATCTGCTCAAACGAGGAAACCCCTCCGAAGGAACACTGTCAGCATCCACCGGCCCCGATCCCTTTATCCCTGTCTTGTCCTACGATTGGATCGAGCATCTCTCCCCACCAGGCGTCGATTCGGACTTGAAGAGCGGCGGGACGCATCTCTATGGATTTCGGCAAGACACGGGTCAATTAGAAGTCGTCCACGCTTTCAACAAGCGGGGCGATTTGATGTATACCTATCGATTCGAACGCCTGATCCCGGTCACTCGTTGGGAAGAGAACGATTTCAACGCCGAATCTCTGCGTCAGAATCGCAGCAAAGACGACCCCACCGAACCCGAAGAGCGCGTCGTCCAGAAAAACGACAACCCTCCCCAATAAGCCAACACCGCCACTCCCATTCACCAACCCATCAGCGTCAACACCAGGCGGATCGCATCTTAATTACTGGAAAAACTGGTCAACATGCGTTCGAGGGCTTGTTCATCCGATCCGAGGATGAAGCGTTTGCCGCGGAGACTCTCCTTCATGGAAGTGTCCTGCTTCAGGATGGACAGTACCAATCGTCGGAGCCAGGCCACCACTTCTGGCCCTTCTCCCTTTTGAATTCGGCTGTTGTCTTCTGAAAGAGTTACATCGAGCGACCAGTGCAAGCCAGGCGCGTCAGCGTGACTGGCGTCCACGGACTTGTTATCGATCGACCAGTGACTGCGAACCGCCGTGGCAAACTCGCGAACCTTTGCGGGCAGACTGCTGAGGTAGTAACGAACCTCACCCGTCTCACCGGTCGGCGTGAGGCGACGCCGGACCGCCATGCCGATCGACGCCAAGCCCGGCCAATTCTCTCGGCCGGGAAGATCCTTCGGTACGGGCATCACCATGTATTCGCGCCGATCCCCTGATTCATCTACCACCTTCATGCGCCGAACGCCCTTGGCTTCAGAAGTTTTGTCCGCGACGGCCACGAAGGCATCTGATACCGCCTCATGAAGTTTCGGATGATTCGCTTTGAGTGCCAGGACATAGTCGCCGCCGGCCACGTGAATCTTCTCGACAATGGCAATCTGACATCCCATCGCATCGATCGTGACGAGCGAGCCCTTGAGTTCCATTTGTTCCAGCAACTCGGGAATCGCTGTGATTTCATTGCTCTTGGCATCGGTCGCTTCCTGGCCGAACACCACGCGAGCCTTCACGCTCCAAGCACTCAAAAGATGCAGGGCCGACTTGCCACTGGTGAGGCTGCTGACGACCGAACTTTTGACACTCCCCGACGTGATATAGGAAACATCGCGGACGAAATTGTACCCCGAGCGAGCGGCACTGGCGATCCCACTCGTGGCCCATTCCGACCAGCTTCGGGTGGGCGATGGAGCAGATGATGGGCTTGACCAACTCGCCTCCAATTCCGCTCGTGAGGCCCGGGCCGAGTAGCGTTCGAAAGAATCGTTGGACCGCGTGAGGGAGTTTTAATTCGATCCGCTTAGCCCCAAGCTGCTGGTGCTGCCGCCGTTGTACGGAACCTGAAAACCGACCAGGCCGGTCGGGTCGGCGAAGCTCGAGACGTTGTTGAAGGCGTAGCGATAGAGGTTCATATCCATGCCGCCGTCGTAGCCCGAAGGATCCTGGCTGATAAAGCGTCCTAGATTCGGATCGTACCACCTCGCCCCATGAAGCGATAGACCGCTCACCAGGTCTCCCTCTTGGCCGATGTAGCCCAAGCTCGTCAGGCGGTTGCTGGCGGCGACGGCGTTACCGGAGGAGTCTTCGATCCCAACGAAGTGGCCGAAGGCGTCGTAACGGATGTGCTGCGCGGGGGTGGTGCTGGCGATCGACACCCCTATCACATCTCGCACCGTCCCCTGATGATCGGCCAGCAACCAATACGCCGACGCGTTGCCGGCCGTATCCCGAAGGCGAGCCAGCGTCAGTTCCGGAGCCCCCGGCACGTTTAGGTACGATTCCTGCAATTGCTGCGACTTGGCATTAAAGACGAAGCTGAGCTGGTTGCCGTCGTAAGCGAAGCGTTCATCGATATCGCCCGCATCGTTGAAATTAGGAACCCCGGTCGCCGAGGGATTGTTGTCGACCTGCCGGCGAATCCGTCGATCCAGCGGATCATAGGTGTAATCGATGATCTTCGTGACCGGATGAGCAAAGGTCTCTTCATACAGCGTCACCCGAGTCAGCCGGCCCCGATGGTCCCACTGATACGTCGCCGCCGGCAATGAGACGGCAGTGGTCGAACCGGGGGACGACTTTCAGGATAATCACTCATAAAGCCGCTCAAAGTGGAGTCCAAGTTGAGCTTGTTTTTCGAAGTAGGATTCCTCCATACGAAAGGGGAGATGTTCATAAATCGCCTGCCGAATGGCAGAAATACGCAAGTCGGTTCCTTCCAGTGTGGCTGCTTTATAATTCAATGGAATCTCGTCATCACGCTTCATGACACGCAAGCAAGTATAAGGCCAGAGAAAGGCAGAATGTCTTTGCGAGTAAGCATTAATCCGTTCCTGCTCAGTGAGCGGAAAAGGTAGACCGATGTGTATTTCTCCGCATTGGTACGCCATCTGACCATTTGAATGAATAAATCCAATAACGGTCTCTGGAAACTCTACTTCACGAGGATCAACTTCGACCCGGTCGACAACCTTCCATGCATTCCCTACGTCTTTCGACTCGACAAACGCTCCCGGAATCAATACTGGCGATGGGGCGTAGTCGACCGACTCGCTGATGGCCGCGTACATTTCGATCAGACTGGCTTCACCCAATCCTGGCAAAGTAGAGTTAGCCGGGAACAACCGTCTCTTCAACGTGAGATAGATATCCAGCAAGACCCTGCCATGCAGAAACGTTCCGTCAGGGAGTGGAACAGCAAAGATGTCGCCGTGCGGAAGCTTCTTCATAATACCTCTCTAACAAGGATTGAACGATGATTTAAAACGATTGTATTTTGCTTCCGTGATGGCAACCTGCCTGTTTTCAAGTGCATTCTTTCCTCCGTATACATCCATGTAATGCTTTTCCCAAACCGCCGCTTCGTAAGGCGTCCAATCACCGTTAGCCAATTGCCGGAACGAATATCCATTCGCCCATTCAGGATGATTGGTATTAATGTGTTGTTGAAACCGCGTCTCAATACCCTGTGTCGTCTTACCGACGTATGCAGGATTCTGTTCTTGATCTCGGATCAAATAGATCTGAGTTGCCGCCCTGGTCGTACTCTCGAAGGACGAGTTGTGAACGAGGACACCTATTTCTCCGACAAAGAACGTGTGCAATTCATCCACCGTGATGTTGTAGGTTGTTTCGTGCGTACCTCGATGCTCGGCGTTTTCGATCACTCGCGGCTGGAGATCCTTATCCAAAAGTCGCATGCCCGGCCTCAAATCGCAAGCCGGCATCCAACCACCTTCGGGCGAATAGAAAGGATGTGTCTTCGTCGCCCAGATTGTTTCTCCGTCCACGGTCAATCGAACCAAAACCACCGTCCAATTCACTAAGCACGCTGTCACTTGACGTGGGACGACCGACCTGCTGGCTGAATCATAGGCCAACACGAGGTCGCCCTCCCGGAGGGTAGAGATCTCGCGAAGCCCATCGGGCGTGTGCACTAGAGCTTCTGCGGGGAAACAGGGAATCGTATCGGGGTCTCCCCACCGATGACTAGAGAAGTTTGTAGAAGGTAGCTGCGTTCCAGCTAATGTTCGCCCACCCACGCCTGGCAGAAACGCCTCGATACCGCTGGCATCGCCACTGGCGATTTGGATAGCACCTTGGGTCCGGTCGAGCCATTCGGCTCCCCGGCCGAAAGTGCTGATCGCCGTGGTCACAGCTCGCGGGGCATACGCGATTGCCCGGCTTACCAACGCATTGGTCGCCGCCCCGGTCAGAACGCTCGCCTGGATCGACTGCGTGGCGTATCCGACCGATCGGCCTCCTTGATACGCCTCGCGGTTGCCGTACAGACCCGAGCCAGACGAGTAGTCGGTGCCGTGGCCGAGAGTCACGATGTTGGTTGCGGTATCGGCAAAGCTACCGGCAAAGCCGAGGGCGCTGTCGGCAGACTTGCCACTGGTGAAGCTGCTGACGACCGAACTTTTGACACTTCCCGACGTGATATAGGAAACATCGCGGACGAAATTGTACCCCGAGCGAGCGGCACTGGCGATCCCACTCGTGGCCCATTCCGACCAGCTTCGGGTGGGCGATGGAGCAGATGATGGGCTTGACCAACTCGCCTCCAATTCCGCTCGTGAGGCCCGGGCCGAGTAGCGTTCGAAAGAATCGTTGGACCGCGTGAGGGAGTTTTAATTCGATCCGCTTAGCCCCAAGCTGCTGGTGCTGCCGCCGTTGTACGGAACCTGAAAACCGACCAGGCCGGTCGGGTCGGCGAAGCTCGAGACGTTGTTGAAGGCGTAGCGATAGAGGTTCATATCCATGCCGCCGTCGTAGCCCGAAGGATCCTGGCTGATAAAGCGTCCTAGATTCGGATCGTACCACCTCGCCCCATGAAGCGATAGACCGCTCACCAGGTCTCCCTCTTGGCCGATGTAGCCCAAGCTCGTCAGGCGGTTGCTGGCGGCGACGGCGTTATCGGAGGAGTCTTCGATCCCCACGAAGTGGCCGAAGGCGTCGTATAACGGCCGGGTGGCACTGGCGTGTCGGCCAGTGTGCAGCTAGCGATCGACGGGCTTGACGAAGAGGCGGCGCCGGCGTCCACACGCACGTACGGCGATTGGAACCGGTTAGTCAAGGTAACCGGCTCGACAACCGTGGCCGAGTACGAGTATGATGCCAGAGACATCCCGACGGGGACGTCGCCAGCAGGCTTAAATCACCGAATCGTGAAATCCAACGGGACGGGCACGGTGAAAGACCACTTTTACTGTAACGAAGATTGGCAGGAGCTGGAGGTCCGCAAGGAGACTTCCGGCACCATCAGTGCCAATCCCTTCGAGCAGTTCGTCTGGCACCCCTACTACATCGACGCCCTGGCCACCCGCTTCTACGACGCCACGGTCGGCGGCACGCAGGTCCAGCACTACTTCACGCACGATGCGAACTTCAACGTGACCTCGGCCATCAGCACCACCGCCAGCGTGGTCGAACGCTACGACTACTCTCCCTACGGCGAGCCGCTGGTCTACCTGCCGAGTTTCGATTTTGATGCGGACGGCCAAAGCGACATCGCCAACTCTCGCCGATACACCGGCCAACGCCTCGACCCCGAAACCGGCCTCTACCAATACCGAAACCGCTACTACCACGCCAAGCTCGGCAGGTTCATCTCAAGAGACCCGATCGGGTACGAGGGAAGCCAGTGGAATCTGTACGAGTATGTCGGGGGGAGGCCGGAAGATCTAACGGATGCAACAGGACTGACTCCCAACGAGGGGCGTTGGATCATGTGCGGGGGAAGAATGCAGTTCTGTCCGCCAAATCACGGGTGTTATGATGGGGTAATCAAGCCGGTTCCACCTGATCCAGAACCTGCCCCAATGACTTGTGAGGAAGCATGTGCTGCTACATTCAAGGTACTGACAGTTGCATGCTTTGGGAATTTTCTTATTTGTGTTGGAAGAGCCCCAAATCAAGTAAACGCCGCATGGTGCGCTGCACAACAGGTCGTTTGCCTTGCATCTGCCGCCGGAGTCTACAGTATTTGCATGGAGCGATGCAAATGCGAAAAGGGACAATAGCAATTAGTTCAAAACTGCGCAAAGAAGCAAGCCGACATGACTGGACAAACTCATGCAATCAAGTTATTTTTTAAAACCCATTCTATTGATTTCATTGATCTACTGCGTTGTTCTCGTCGCATTATCTTTTGTCATGCCTTTGAGATCTTATGAGATGTTTGGAGGAGTAGGAAGCGGGTTGTTCGCTATGCCTTGCGCCCCGCTCATACCTTCGCTGAAATTCTTAAAGAATTCAACGTTGTCGAAAAAATATATAGATACTTCTAGCTTGCTAATGCTATTCGGTGCAGGGGCGACGTTTCTAATCGTAATCACTAGAGATAAAAACCTTGATAGTGTTTCCATTTTGGGGGCGGTCCTTTTGTTTCTCTGTCCAACGATTCTGGCAATATTGATGTGTATGGCATCGCGCCGAGATCAGCAGAAAGTCGAGCATTAATGGACTCCTCTCCTGAAACCGCGACACGATTCATGTGAGTCTGGGGGGGGGATATGGGGGCATTCTGGTAACGGCCGGGTGGCACTGCCGTGTCGCCAGCGTGCAGCTAGCGATCATCGGGCCTGACGAAGAGGCGGCG
>JAIELF010000071.1 GCA_019753235.1 bacterium | reverse complement strand
ATGGGCTGCCCGCAAGCCTCACTTGCCACCCTCTCTGATCTTGGATTCGCGAACCGCGGCCGAGGATGCTTTGGCCCTTTGGAAAGCGGGCGATGTGTTGGCTGCTCCTCCGACGTTGTTCATGCTTGAAGTCCTCAGCGAGCACGGTCCCGCACAGGGAATCGGCCGACTGATTCGGCACGGAGACGAGGCGGTCCATCCGAATCGACGATTCCTGGATGCCCGACCTGGAATCATGGCAGTCCCGCTCGTGACGCCCACTCTGCCGCCGGCCCGCGAGACGATTTCATACCTGTTGGGCAAAGAGAGGGTCGCGATCGTCGATGTCGGCAGCCCGTTCGAATCGGAAATCAATCGGCTGATCGTGTTTCTGGAAACAATGCAGCGCGATTTCGGAAAGACGCTCGTCGAGATCTGGCTGACGCATCATCATCCCGACCATGTTTGGGGAGTCGCCCGCATTCAGGAGCGTTTCGGCATCCCGATTCGCGCCCATGAGAAGACGGCCGCGAGGCTCCAAGCGATGGGCTTGGTGGTCGACAACATGATTCAAGATGGCCAACAGCTCGCGCCGGGCGGTACCGATACGGAAACGTTTCTCGCGTTGCATACGCCGGGCCATGCCGACGGCCATTTGGTGTTTGTCCACGAGAAGTCACGAACCGTTGTCGCGGGCGACCTGGTGGCGGGGATTGGAACCATCATGATTGATCCCGACGAGGGAGACATGGGGGATTACATCGATTCTCTGCGCCGAGTGCTGTCCCTGAATCCGAAGACTCTTTTGCCCAGCCACGGTCCGGTGATCGAAAACGCGTGCTCTCGGCTGAACGAGTTGATCGAGCACCGCCTTCGCCGAGAGGATCTGCTGGAAAAGCTTTGGCATGCCGGGACTCGTTCGGTCGATTCGTTGGTGATGCAGGCGTATACCGATGTTTCGCCGAAACTTCACGCGTTTGCCGCTCGGCAAGCCCAGGCTCACTTAATCAAATTGAGGCGGGAAGGCCGCATTTCTGGGCCCGAAGAATAATCAATTCGACAACTTCACAATCGCCCTAAAAGATTACCCAATCAGCGATTGACAACCTAACCGGTATAAGTTACCTTGCGAACTCGACACAGTGTCTGGACCCCCGTCTCAGACAAAAAGGCTGTGTCGCCCCCAGGGTGTTTGTTGACCTGTAAGATCCCCACTTGGTAGGTTGGTTCTTTATCTGAACGAATGCTGCGGATTTGCGAAGCTCGCGAAGCGAGTTTCCGTTTGGACAGAGAACCACCATATCCTCCTCCACCAAGTCCTCTTACGTCGGCAGACCGGCTCCTTGAGAGTGATTCCTCACTGGGCATGATGCCACGGCGATGAGTCGCTTCCTTCCTGATGTACTTCGAAAGACCGACGGTCGGATCTTTCGAACCTCACCCCGGCATCGCGTTTGGGCCCCAAAGTCCGGACCGAGCCACTCGTTCATTAGTCGCGGATGCATTTGAGGAGATATCTGATGCGCTGCGTTTCCCGCCTTCGTGCGGTTGCCATCCTTTGCTTGTTGCCGATCCTCTCGGCCAACAGCAACGGTGCGGTCATCACGACCCCTTATGGCAACTTTGCTGGTTCCACGATCATCTATCAAAACGTTCGAGAGGCATCGACCGCAGGGGCTCTTTTTGGAGCCCCCACGTTGGTAGCCGACGACACATTGGTTTTCAGCCCGACCAATTTCCACTCGACGCTATCGTCGGGTCCATTGACAGAGATCGTCGATAGCCAAGCTCGCTTCACCGTTGTGGCCAAGCCGAATGAATTCATTCCCCAACTGAAGTTTTCAGAAAAGGGAGTTGTGTCGATCGACGCGCCCTCGACCGGCTTCGCGATGGCGTCGGTCGGGACGGCCATCTTCTATCACATTCGCGCGATCAACGGCATCTTGATCGACGGACCCAGTGGCGGCGTTAACTTGCCACTCACCCCCTCGAGCGGGTCGTTCAACACCGACGACGACGGGACACTGACGAACGCTCCATGGTCGGGATTCCGAACCATCAACTTCGACTCGATCATCGCGGCGACGCCGGGATTTTCGGGACGAGCAACACAGGTCGAGATCACGTTCGACAACGCGCTGGCGACGTTGAATTTCGGCGGTCGCCTGGCGTCGATTCGAAAGAACGAAGTCCGAATCTCTGTGCCGGAAGCATCCAGTGGAATCTTGATGCTGGCCGGGACGATGTTGGGTGGCAGCTTGTACTGGGCCCGCCGCCGAAGTTAGCTCTTTGAGTTTGAGGGAGGGAGCCTGAACCGAACCCAAGGATGGGACACGAAACCCGTGTTCTTTTCCCCGTTTGAGTTCGAGTTTAGGCCTCTTTCCCCTCAGACTGAACAAGGAGCAATGATCCGTGAAGCGCATTCTTTCGTGGATTTCGTCTCGGAATATCGAACATGCCGGCCATCGGCAGCGGGGGCCTAAGAGAAGAGACCTGTTCTCGCTTGAGAGACTCGAGCAACGAGATTGCCCTGCCATCATCTTTGCTGGGTTCTCCGAAACATCGCCGACCGATCCGCTCCCACTCTTTGGCACCACACCGACGATCATTGCCAACACGGCAAACTTCGACCCCGTGGGCTTTCAGTCGCAAGCAACGCCATCGAACGCCAACGACACTACCACCAGCACGCTGATCTTTGACGTGACGGGGACGGGGCAGTCGACAATCTCCAGAATCCGTTTCGATCTGGGAGGCGACGCCACGGTCATCGGAGGGACCAACTCCTTCGCCGCGGCGGGGATCTCGGCCAATCTCTTCATCCGTGTGACACAGGTCAACGGCAGCACTCCTGTCAATGTGACCCAGTCGATCCCTCTCGTCTTCAATCCCAACAATGGACAGTTCAGTATCGGGAACGGGGGGAACCAGATCGCCCGGATCTTCAACGGCACGGCCGAGATCGATATCGACGCGCTGCTGTCGACCAACAGTATCCTTGGCCAAGCGACGAAGATCGATGTCATTGCCCAGTCACTGCTCAACACGGACGCGAGCGCTCAAGGGTCATCGTTCATCCAACTCAAGACGGGTCAGTTTCTGGTGACCGAAGGGGAGCGGCCGCTCGGCTCTATTGGCCGAATCATTTTCCGCGACCTGAATTGCAATGGTCAGCTCGATGAGAATGAGGGAGGCATTGAAGGTGTCCGCGTGCTTCTGGATAGTGCCGGCACCGACGGAGTTTTCGGCACTCCCGATGACTTGATCGGCATCGATCAAAAGACCACGGGGACCGACGGTCTGTACTCGTTCGACAATCTTCCTCCGGGGACTTACCGGGTTCGCGTGGACCTCACCAGTCCCGCGCTGACGAACTTCACCAACACGGCCGATCCCGACGGGATTAACGACTCGACTTTTGTGCTGACGACTTCTGCTCCCGGTAACCTCAACCCGACTAACGCGAATTTTGGTTACAACGATGTCCGAGGCTCGATCGGTAACCGGGTTTGGTTCGATCAGAACGGCGACGGCGTTCAAGACGGCTCGGAGCTTGGCATCGTCGGCGTGACGGTACAACTCACCTACGCCGGTGCCGACGGAATCTTTGGCAACGGTGACGATGTCGTGACCAACACCACGACCGGGACCGACGGCATCTACTCCTTCAACAATCTGACGCCGGGAGATTACCGTGTGCAGGTTGCCACCAGCAGTCTGCCGGGCCTCGATTTCTTCCCGACGTTTGACCGCGACGGCGGGGCGAACAGCACCACCCAGTTAACTCTCGATGATTGCGAGAATCTGACCGACGTCGATTTTGGATTCAACCGCTACAACGGCCGTATCGGTGACACGATCTTCCGCGATAGCAACGGCAACCGGTTGCAAGATCCCAGTGAGCCAGGCATCCAAGGCGTCATCGTGCAGCTTTGGTACGCGGGACCCAATGGAACCTTTGGCGATGCTGATGATGTGATCCTCAACAGCGCTCCCACGGGTGCCAACGGCGGTTACCTCTTCCCGAACCTCCCGCCGGGCAACTTCCGCGTGGTCGTTCCCACGGGACAAACCCCACTGGCCGGTTTGATCAACACGGCTGATCCGGATAATCCCGGAACCAATGGGGATAACCGATCGGCCGTCACGTTGACGACCGAAAGCCTGGTCAACCTGAATCAAGACTTCGGCTATCAGGGCCCTGGCCGAATCGGCGACACCATCTATCGCGATACCAACGGCAACGGCGTTCAAGATAGCGGAGAGCCAGGCATCGCCGGCGTCGTGGTACAACTCTGGAGCCCCGGAACGGATGGAATCTTCGGCAACTCCGATGATGTCATCATCAATAGCCCCCCCACCAATTCGACGGGCAATTACCTCTTTCCGGATCTGCCCGTTGGGACCTACCGAGTCGTGGTTCCGGGCAATCAGGCACCCTTGGCGGGGCTCATCAACAGTGGTGATCCGGACAACCCCGTTTTCAGCGCTAATGGACGCTCCGAACTAACGCTGACGCTGGCCCAACCGGTCAATCTGAATCAAGATTTCGGTTACGCCGACGCGCAGACGCTGGCTCAGTCCATTCTCGCCGGGGCGGTTTACATCGACCTCAACAACAACGGCATTATCGATTCGGGTGAATCGGGGATTCCGGGCATCACCATCACGCTCATCAATGCTGCCACGAGGCTCGTGGTGCAGACGACCGTAACCGACTCGGCCGGACTTTACAGCTTCCTTGGATTGCCCGCGGGCACCTACCGAATCATTGAAGGACCGGTGGCGGGTTATCTCGACGGCAGGGATACTGTCGGCACGCTCGGTTCGAATTCGAATGACAATGATCAGTTCAACGCCATCGTTCTGCCCGTCAATCAGATTGGCGTCGGGTACAACTTCGGAGAGCTGGGCCTATCGAATCCCACGAAGAGGAACTTCCTGGCCAGCAGCATCGGCATCAATCCCGGCATCAATTCTTCGAGCGGCTTGTTCGAGAGGTTCCGCGACACTCCCGGCGGCGATCGAATCTATCAAGCTTCGATCAACCCCGCCGCGGCAGGCCGACCGGTCTTCACCGTGGCCGACTATGGACAAGCGTTCGACGGCGGCGTCGGCTCGCCGACATCGTTGACTCGCTCGCGAACGTTCTTTGGAACGGGCGACGGATCGACCGGCGGTGTCACGGGTGATTTGGATTTCGACAAGGAGAGCTCATGGGTCGATCTCGCGCACGACCTAGTGCTTGAAGAGCTCGCCTAACCATCGTCTTCAGGGTCCCGTAGCAACGTGGCCGTGTCTTTTGCTCCCTCCAGAGCCCAAAAGACACGGCCGCGATTGTTTCTTGATCAGGGTCTCGTCGCTTGATCGTCTCGCCAAAAGGCCCGAAGCCCAGTTCCTCGTCAGAGGCCTGGGCTCGGTAAAGATTAAACGAGGACGGCCCGCGCGATGGCGAGATTAGAATCGGCAATCAAGGCCGATGTTAACCCCTTGGGCCCAGAAGAAGCTGTCGTTCCAGTTAAAGGCGGGGCGAGAGCTACCGGCCAAAGTACCGCCACCGAGCTGCGTCGAGTTGAGCACCGGGTCAATCTGTTCACCCGCGCGGGCGATGCCGGTGATCCCCAGGAACGTATAGCCGGCAAAGACGCGGGCATATTTGCAAACCTGGTAGCCGACGTTGAGGCCGACTTGAGGCATGACGCTGAACTGGGTGTCGTCGTACTGGCCGATGTTGGTGGGCTGGGCGAGGAGCCCGCCATTGGACACCGTTCGACTGCCGCCGGGAACCGTTGTTGTCGTGTTGCCCGAGATCAACGCCGTCCGTTGCACCGCACCGATGCCGATACTGAAGAGGCCTTCTAGGAACCAGCGCCCGCGATAGCACGAGCCGACCGTCCCGATGTCGTAACCGTAGAAGTTGTTCTGTGTGTTGAAGCGATCATTCAGACGAATGTTTGTTCCTGGAACGGCCGGGCCGCTGTTGAGCGCGGTTAAGTTCTCGCTGATCGAAACGTTGTCGGCCAAGCGAAAATATTGGAAGCCGCTGATGCAGTCCCATCGGCAACAGTAAACACCCGGAACGTTGCAGTTGGTGGAAGCACATGCAGGTGCACACGAGTTCTTACAGCAAAGCAACTTCCGCAGAGCAATATTGCCACCCAAGATGCTGGTGGTGGAATCGACTCCTACCGAACCCGAGAGTGCCCCAGGGAACGAGACCAATTCCGAGTTCTGCGCGTTCAGACTTGGTCTCACATCATTGAAAGGCCGAGCGATGATCGACGATCCATCGGAAGAAGCGGTGTAGCTGCTGGAGTTCTGACCTAAGAAAAAGAACCCTGTCTGAATGCCGATGGTGTTGCACTTGTCCAGCCAATACCCTGCTTGAAATCGGCCACCGACATTGAAGTCATCATTCAGCGGACCACTAAAGATGACTTGCGTGCCAGGCTGTCCAAGAACACCGGCTTGTGATCCCGGCGTGCCATTGGGACTGGTCGTCACTAACGGCGGAGTCCCTTGACCGTCCATCCACCAAAGGAGAACTTCCTTGCGAGCCCAAAGCCGGCCTGGCGGACAGAGACCGCACGAGACACTGACCGGAACTTCACAATCATCCACGCTGTCTTCGATCACTTCGCCCGTCGTCGAAGGAAGAACCGTCGAATCGCCCGTGCTCGGAAGCGACGTGGGAGAAGCCCCGGCATCGACAGGCTTGACAGGCAACTCGGGCGTCGCCGTGCCCGCATCGGGAGCTTGCGCCGCGGGCGGAACAGGTGTCGCACTACTTTCGCCTGCGACTCTCTCGGCTTGTTGAAGAGCCGCTTCTTTACCTGTTGGTGCCGAGCCTCCTACCGGGTCAGCCGCTGATGGAGAGTTCCTGGTGGCCGACTTCCAGACGACCTTAGTCGTTTTTGCAGTCATCTTTTTGACGGGGATTTCAGCCCCCGAGACGGAAGTCCCCATGCCGGAGGCGACGAGCGCCAGAAGAGTCGCCCATGTCCAGCGACGAATCCGCTGGTCGCGCTGGTCCGTTTGTGGGTTCTGCATAACTGGTCCCCTGAATATCATCCGTTCGACTCGGAGATCATGGTCCCCACCGAGCCCCTTCCGCGAAGGAAGAGGACGGCATCGCCCATCACCTCACCAAACGCGAGGGAGAGCAGGCGCTCGGTTCGTAATCATGATCGGCACGCGCAATCGTTAACTTGCGTCAAGATGGAAGAACCCACATTTCGCATAGAGTCGGGATGATCGGCGAAATCTGCACGACCGGCAAAGCCTGGTAAAAGATTTCGGACTTTGCGGAGTAGACGATGAATAAAAATGACCCAAGCGACACGGAAAAGCTCAAGCCGCACTGGCGATCGGCCGACAGGTCGCCGTTGGTTCGAATCATGAAGAGCTTCGTTTATGCCGGTCGAGGGGTTGTCGACACCGTTCGCAGCCAGACCAATGCCTGGGTTCATTTATTGGCGACGACGGCGGTTGTTTTGTCGGGCCTTTGGTTTGGCCTCTCGCCGACGGAATGGTGCTTGGCCATTCTCGCGATGGGGTTGGTCTGGGGTCTAGAGGGTCTCAACACCGCGCTCGAACGATTGGCCGACGCCCTTCATCCCGAGGAACATCCGCTGATAGGAAAGGCAAAGGATGCCGCCTCGGGAGCCGTTCTTCTGGGGGCGATTGCCGCGGCGGCGGTGGGATTGATCATCTATCTACCGAGGTTCATCGCGCTCCTCTGATACTTGCTCGATCGATGAAAAGGTCTCGTATCAAACCCGACGGCCCCGTCGGAAGACCGACAAGGGCCGCCATCTTTCGTTGACGATAAGGAGTCATTACTCGTCGCTTCGGCCGGTAATCGCTGAGGCGTAATAAAGGAAGTAAAGAATCGTGGTGAACGCAGCCGCGACGTACGTTAGCGCGGCGGCATTGAGGACCGCATCGACCCCTTCTCGTTCGCTGGGATGAATAATCCCCGCGTTGATGATCTCTCGCTTGGCTCGCGCGGTGGCATCGAACTCAACGGGCAACGTGACCAATTGAAACGCCAGTGTTGCCCCGAAGAGAATCAGACCCAACATGGCGATGTTGACCATCCCCATCATCAAACCAAGCACGATCACCATCAATCCCATACTTTCTCCCAGGGCGGCCGGCTTCCAAAGGGCGCTCGTGATCTGGAGCGGAAAATAGCCTTGAGCATGTTGGATGGCGTGGCCCGCTTCGTGGCAAGCAATCCCCAGCGCCGCCACCGATCGGCTTCCGTAAACCCCTTCCGAAAGCGCGAGCCTCTTATGGGTCGGGTCGTAATGATCGGAAAGTTGGCCCGCGACGGGAACAATCTCGACATCCGTGATGCCAGCATTGCGCATCATGACGTGCGCCGCCTCTGCTGCCGTGTAGCCGTTGGATGACGGTACTTGGCTGTAGGTGGCGAACGCCGACCGGACTCTCCAGGCGGCCAAGCCCGAAAGCGCCATCCCCAAAAGACCGATCCCGTAATAGAGCAGCACCTTTCGTCCCTCCTTCAACCCCGCGTCCCCGACCACTCTGTCGGCGACGGCGTTCATGTATTGTAGACTCGATGCCCCCAAGAGATGCGGGGACGCGTGTCCACTTCTTACTCCTAAAGTCCCTACGCAAACGAAATCATATTCGTTGGTGAAACAGGACTCTTGGATGGAATCCGTGTTGCGAACTAGCCGAAAATAACTTTCCCTTGTCGTATCGTCTCGCGAATCGTGATTCGGCCAGCCGACATGTCCCAATCGTACACGACCAGCGAAGCCTCTTGGCCCCGTGCCAGCCAGTCCTCCGTCGTTTCGCCCGACAACCAAAAGCGGGGATGCGATGTCACGCAGGCAATCGCTTTCGCAGGGACCTTCTCGCCCAAGAAAGACGTGAAGTTCTCGATCGCCCGAGAGAGCAACAATCCACTTCCCGCCAAGCGAGGCTCTCCCACGATGCCGATGAAGCCGTCATCGCGAACCTCCCATTGCCGATGTCCGCCATCATAAATCCCGGCCGGCAGCCCCGCGTACTGGACGGCATCGCTGACAAGAATGATGCGGTCGAACCCTTTGGCTCGAACAAAAATCTTCACCAGGTGCGGCGGAAGATGATGCCCGTCGACAATCAAACTCGCCCACAGCCGATCGTCGCCCAGTTGATCGAAGATATAGTTGTGATGCCTTTGAATTCGATCATGGGCGGCATTCCCCAGATGCGTCGAGAGGGTCGCCCCCGCATCGACGGCCGAGAGAATCTGCTCGCGCTTCGCGGCTGTGTGACCGATCGCGATGTGAACACCGGCGGCAGTCGCTTTCTCGATGAATGCGATCGCGCCTTTCCTCTCCGGAGCCAGCGTCATCATGCGGATCATGCCGTCGGCTGCTTCCTGCCAACGACAGAATTCATCCCAATCGGGATCCTTGGTGTAAGCCAATGGGTGCGCGCCCCGTGGGCCATCCTCCGCGGAAAGATAGGGGCCTTCCAGATGAAACCCGAGCACCGCGCCCGCCAGCGACAGATCATGGGCGAGCTCCGCCAATCGACCGAGCGCCCGCTCCATTCGGTCAGCGCGATCCGTAATCAGTGTGGGCAAAAAGTGAGTGACGCCATGCTGAGCCAGGTTGGAAGACGCGCGGACAAAATCCTCTCGCGAGATCTCCGGATCCCCGAAGTTGACCCCCGCGACGCCGTTGACCTGCAGATCAACAAAACCTGGCGCGACCCAGGAGATATTTTTCCCGCTTGTCTCAAGCGCGCGGCCGACATGTTCAATCAACGGTCCGTTCCAAGCCAGGTCAACAACCTCGCCCGTATCGAAGGAGCGGAGACGCCGATGTTGCGAATGGGACAATCTCTTACTCCCTCGCTAGGCGATATCGATGACAATCGTCACCTTAACCATATGACTCCTAGGAATCCCTGATCCACATCTGCCAGGAGAAAATCATGGGGCTCGGCATCACCTTGATCGCGCTTTGCGGACTATCCACGATAGGCGGGAGCGATCCGATCTTTCCCGCGAAGGAATGGCCTCGTTCGAGTCCGTCCGAACAGGGGATAGACTCCGCCCGGCTAACCACGATGGTCGAGTCCCTCATCGATAAGAACCCTGGCATTCACTCGCTCATGGTGGTTCGGCACGGCCACGTCGTGCTTGATGTTACGTTCTACCCGTTCTCGGTCGGCAGCAAGCACGACATCGCCAGTTGCACCAAAACGGTGACGGCGATGACGCTCGGAACAGTGATCGACCGGGGCCTTCTCGCGGGAGTTGATGCTCGATTGGTCGATTCATTTCCTCGTCGAACGATCTTGCAGCTCGACGATCGCAAGCGGTCGATTCGGCTCGCGGATGTTCTCACCATGCGATCGGGGCTCGGCTTTTATCAGCAAGCCCTCAGCCAACTGCAGATGTTTCAGTCCCCCGACTGGGTGCAGTACTGCCTCAACGTGAAGGCGGCTCGCCCCCCCGGCGAAGCGTTCGAATACTTCAATGGCAACCCTCACTTGCTCTCGGCCGTCATCACCGAAGCAACAGGGAAGCCAGCCGACGAAGTGGCAAAAGAGGGAATCTTCGGCCCCCTAGGCGTTGACGATCTTGCTTGGCCGCGCGATCCACAAGGGATCTCGTGGGGATGGGGCGATCTTCGCTTGACAAGCGAAGCGATGGCTCGGCTGGGGCTGCTGGTGCTGCATCATGGTCGATGGGCCAACAAGCAAATCCTGTCAGAAAAATGGATCAACGAGATGACGATGCCACACGTGGAAACGACCGGCAACAAACGCTTGCCACACTACGGCTACCAGATTTGGCTGGCCGACGATTTAATCGCGTTTCAGGGTCGCGGCGGTCAACGGATCTGGATCGACCGAGCCCGCGACCTTATCGTCGTCACCACGGCCGGTGCGAGCCGAGCACAACAGAAGCAGATCGACGATCTGTGGGACAAGGATATTGTGCCGGCCGTTCTGGAAACCCCGCGTTCTGAATCTCCCGACGAGCAAAAGAAGCGAGGACAAGCGATCCAGCGGGCAGCGCAGCCACCTCAAAAGCGTCCCATCGCCCCGATGCCCGTGATCGCCGAGCAAATCGACGGCGTTCGCTATCGGATGGGAGCCAATCCTTACGCGGAGGCGATTCGCCTTTCGTTCATCAATTCCAATGAAGCGAGAATTCAGCTTGAATTGCCGAGAATTCATCGCCAAGGGAATCTTGATTTGACTATCGGACTGGATGGCGTGCCGAGACTTTCGCCGGCTCGTTACGGCGAGCCTGCCGCTTCGGTCGGCCAATGGAATGGAAACACTTTCGAGATCGATTTTGATGAGATCGGCAACATCAATCACTGGACGATCAAACTCACCTTTGAGCGGGATACGGTAAAACTCGACATGAGGGAAGGAACCGAGCTTCCACCGATCCGTACCACCGGCAAACGCGAGACGCCGGTCGCTCCTTAGCCAAACGCCTCAGCGAAATCATCAGCATTCTGCAACCTTCAAAGGGACGACGCCTTTTCCAGAAATGCTTGCCGATGCTTGGGTCGACAGACCTCGATGAGAACATGGGGATCATCCGAGTGATGAAAGTCGGCCGCTCCGCCCGAATGAACTTCTTGATCGCCGCAATGAGGACAGCAGATCGCATGATACAGCACGTTGTTTGATTCCCAAAGCACGCACTGCCACCATCGAAGAACCCGCTTCGATTCATGAATCGACATCACGCCGGGCCGATGGCATCGGTCGCATACCGACAGCGAATACCCTCGCCAATGAGTCACACAATCCAAAGAAAAGGCGAGCAACAAACGTCTCATCTCCTGCGACATTACTGACAATTCTAACGATATTGCAACGATTCTCTATAACGTTTTGTCATTGAAAATAGCTACCTATTCAAATCAACATTCTGCAAGCTATACGTGGCCGACGAAAAGGAGAAACATCTCCGGCGGCCGGAGAGAATGCTCAACCCACGAGCACGGTGGATAGAGCCAGCATTTTCTGCGGAGGGACACGATGACCGACCGAGCCCGCACTATTCTCGACGAGATCTTGACCCTAAGCAACAACGAACGCGATCAGTTGCTCGATCATCTGATGGTGATTCAAGCAGAAGAGGTAGCCGACCTTTACAATTTGGATGACAGTTCCAGAGGCACGGGGCAAGTGGAAGTGCAATTGGAGCGAATCCGGCCGAACACGGTCCGGAATGTCATCTGGCAACTTGCACCGGATCGAGCCAAGGAAATCGGCTAAACGATTCACGGAAAATGAATCAGATCCGGTGCAGATTGAAAGCAGCCTGTTGACTCATGAAAAGGACTTGAGCCCCAAAAAGCAAATTGCCGGCAGGCGATCTGTTTGAAGTGGCCGTCGCGGTGATCCACGAGTCAACAGGTTGCTTGTCGCAAACCTAAATGTCTTGTGCCCATTTGAACGGCGATCCCAAACAGTGCTCGCGATCTTCCCCTCGAAGGAGGGGTTCGGCTACTCGCGTTCACGCGTTGCCGAACTCGCATAGACTCATTCGATCCCCCCGGCTATAGCCTGCCGCACACCAAGGGATATCTCACTTTGCCCGGCTTACCCAAAGCCCGAACGACCCACCTTTTGTCGTGGGGACCGTTAGGATTCGGGTAGCCTTTCATCCTTTAGGCAGGTGCGAGAGTTTCGAATGGCGTCCGAGTCAACAAAATCGACAGGCCTCGTCAGCATCCTCGAGGAGAACCAAGGATTGGTTCTTCCGATCACGGTGCTGATGTGCCTGATCATTGTCGTCGTGCCGTTGCCGACGGCGGTGATGGACTTGTTGCTTTCGATCAACATTCTTCTGTCGGTACTCGTGCTGGTGGGGACGATGACGATCGCCCGGCCGATCGATTTCTCTGTTTTCCCGACGGTGCTTCTGGCCACCACGCTTTATCGGCTTGTGTTGAACATAGCGACGACACGACTCATTCTCACCAATGCCGCCGAGCAAGGCTCTCTTGCGGCCGGCCATGTCGTCGACGCGTTCGGCAACTTTGTCGCGGGCGGCAACCTGATTCTCGGAATCGTGATCTTTATCATCCTGTTCATCGTTCAGTTCGTGGTGATTAACAAAGGCTCGGTCCGAACGTCAGAAGTGGCGGCGCGATTCGCTCTCGATGGGATGCCCGGAAGGCAAATCGCTGTTGATGCCGACCTCAATGCCGGCACGATTGACGAGAAAGAAGCGAAGGCGCGCCGCGAAGAGATTTCGCAGATGGCCGACTTCTACGGGGCCATGGACGGTGCCAGCAAATTCGTTCGCGGCGATGCGATCGCCGGCATTCTCATCACCGCTGTCAACATTGTCGGCGGCCTGACGCTCGGCGTGTTTTACTACAACATGCCGGTCGCCGCCGCCGCCGAGATCTTCACGCGATTGACGATCGGCGACGGTCTCGTGACCGCGATCCCTGCTATTTTGCTCTCTTTGGCGGCCGGCTTTCTCGTCACCCGTCAATCGAAATCGACCGATCTCGGCAAGACACTGACCGCTCAGCTATTCACGTCGAGCCCCCAAGCGCTGAACATTGCGGGTGGCTCGATGGCTTCTTTGGCAATGTTGGGTCTGGCTGGAACCGGCTTGCCGGCGATCCCGCTGAGCTTTTTGGCGGCATGCTGTTTTGGCGGCTCTTATCTGTTGCGGCAAGAGAAGTCCCGAGTGGAACGGGAAGTCGCTCAAGATAAGGCCCTCAAGGAGAAATCGCCGACGCGTCCCCCCGAGAAGATTGAAGACGCTCTCAAGCTCGATGCGCTTGAACTCGAGGTCGGCTACGGTCTGATTCCGCTCGCGGATCGGAGAAAGGGAGGCGATCTCGAAGATCGAATCGTGCTGATTCGAAAGCAGCTTGCCATCGAGTTTGGGATGATCTTGCCGGGCGTGCGACTTCGCGACAATCCTAACATTGAGCCCAACGACTATCTCATTCGATTGAAGGGAATCGAGATCGATCGCGGGACGGTTTATCCAGGACATTTCCTCGCCATTGACACCGGAACGTCGGCGGAGAAGATCAACGGCCTCAAGACCAAAGATCCTCTTTTTGGACAGGATGCGTACTGGATCGATGCCGCCACCAAGGAGCGTGCCGAGCTGTTGGGTTACTCCGTCATTGAAGCGGCTCACGTTCTGACCACGCACTTGACGGACACGATCAAACGGCACGGAGCCGACTTGCTCAATCGTGAAAGAGTCTCGCAGTTGATCGACGTGGTGAAGCAGAATTCGCCGAAAGTGGTCGAAGAAGTGGTGCCTGATCTGATGAAGATCGGCGACATTCAGCGAGTTCTGCAAGGACTACTTCGAGAAGGAGTTTCGATCCGCGACATGGAATCGATCCTCGAAACGATCGGTGATTACGCTGCCCGAACCAAAGATCCAGACATTCTCATCGAGTACGTCAGGCACCGACTGAGCCGATCGATCTGTGAGAAGTATCGCGACACGACCCGAACGATTCACGCCGTGACCATGGACCCGGCGACCGAAGACATGATTGCCGGCGGCATCGAGCACACCGACCGACTGAATGTCAAACTTTCGCCGGTGGTGATTCGCGGCATCAGCGAAGCAATCGCAAGCGAAGTGAAGCGGCTTGCTCAACAAGGCCGGCCGATGATCCTTCTGGTTGGCCCCACGTGCCGGGCCGGCATCAAGCAAATGACGATGCAAACGATTCCGAACCTGATCGTTCTCAGTTACAACGAGATCACGCGAGATACAAGAATCGAAGCAGCCGGCATGGTCAGCTATCAGCAGCGAAGTCCCGCCCGCCAACCCGCAGGAGCGAGCACATGATCTCTCATGAAGCATGGACCATCACGAAGAACGACCGCAATCCGCATGTGACTAAGTCAACGATGAGGAAAGCAAAGGGAACGTCGACTCGCTTGGGGAGGACTTCTTCATGACGCCGCCGGTCGAAACGTTCTCGGCCCCGACGATGCACGAGGCGCTTGCGCGTGTGCGAGAATCGCTTGGCCCCGATGCCATTATTCTGCATACCCGACAAATCAAACCGAAGGGCCTCTTAAGCAAAAAGGGGCCGCACGTCGAGGTGACAGCGTCGGCCGGTACGTCAAAACAGAAGGAGCTATCGGTCCGCACCGGCACTCTTTCAGCACAAGAGACCGAGCGTACGCGACCGGCCCCTTCAACGAGTTCACTCGAAGATCAAGTTCGTCGGCTGCAACGATTGGTCGACCGGATGTCCGGCATGCCGACCACTGGCCTTCATGCCGCTCGTCCCAAAAGCGAGCTGGAAGAGTATCTTCGTTCGATCGAGTTCCCAGAGAACATTGTGAGTGAGTTGCTTGAAATCGCGACGTCTGCTTCGCGGCCAAGCCCAACCGTGGACGATCGCGAATTGATCGACATTCTTGTCACGCATTTGGCTTCGCGAATTCGCACGGCCGAGGGAATCGAGAATCGAACGATCATGAACCTGGCTCTTATCGGACCGACCGGCGTCGGAAAGACGACGACCGTTGCCCGGCTTACCGCACATGCTCTCGAGTTGGGCCGACCGGTACATCTTGTGACCATTGATGAGTATCGCGTCGGCGCTGCCGATGAGATTCGCCGATATGCGGAGATCTTCGGCGTCGGTTGGTCGATGGCGAAAACACCGGCCGAGCTTCGCCGACTGATCGAGCGTCAACCGCGTGGGACATTGATGTTGATCGATACGCCGGGCCGAGCGGCACTCGAGAAAAAAGAGATGGCGGATCTCGCTCGGTTTCTCGAGCGTGGGATCACCAAGGCGCTGGTCATGTCGTCGAATATTCGCGAGAGTTCTGCCCGAGCTTCGCTTGACGCATTCCGCGATCTGGACTACCAGCATCTGATCTTAACGAAACTTGATGAGACCCCTGGGACAGGAGCCGTGGCCGGCCTAGCGATGATTTCGCCGGTGCCGATCACTTACCTCTGCTTGGGACAGAGTGTTCGAGGTGATCTTCAACCTGCGGAACCTCTTTCGCTTGCTCGTTGGGCGATGGGGCAAATTGCTCGTCGGCCCATGGAAGCAAGTGAATCGATCGACTGATCGAGAGGCGTTCGCGGTGGGAGATGACATGAACTCATTTGTTCAAAGTGGCGAGAAAACGACTGGGATGCTGCAAAAGAAAACGTGTGAATCGATCTTAACGAAATAACTGATTATCTGGCTCTCTGTCTGCCGATCTAACGAAAGGCGAGAGAACCGACTTTCGGGGATGGGATTCGAAGTCGGTACTTTTTCGAAGGAGAGAGACCTAGTAGCAAAAGGTGATCTTCCGGTGGGAAGACGAGTCGCGGCCGCCTGGGCATTGATTGGTTTTGCCTGTCAGTGCTTCTTAGGTCTTCTGCATCATCCCGACTTGGTGACGGGATTGCAGAATGCCATGATTCACTACCTCGCTTGGGGATTGACCGGCTACTTCGTCGGAACGATCGCGGAGCGTTTCATTGAGGAAGCGTTTCGCCAACGGTACCAGGCCGTCGATTCTGAAGACGTTCAGCCAACCATGACCGACACCTCTGATCGAACGACCGACGAACCGGCATCAGCCGATCCTGCCTCACCCTAGGGAGATGCAGGAGTCATCTTCGGGCTTGGCCCGACGGTGAGGCTTGTCCGTGCCCGGTCCCAACAGGCGACTATCCGCGTTGATGTTTCCGATCGAACGGTTCGCAACAGCCCGGAGATTTCTTCGAGCGAAGCGATCAGGCGTCTCTCTTTTCGCAAGCAAGTACCGAGGCTTCGATCGATATCGGAGGCTGAATGGCGACCAAGCTCGATGCCGAGGAAGTGGAACAGATCTGGAAGGACTACCGCAAGGAGGCCTGCCCCAGAGAAGAGTTAGACGACCACTTCGAACCAGAAGTTCTCGATGGCGAGCATACGATGCTTCGCAATCGATTGATCGAACATTTTTTGCCGCTGGTCCGCTACAACGCGGAACGGATCTGGGCTCGATTGCCGGAAGGTGTCGACCTGGATGATTTGATCTCCGCGGGGGTCTTCGGCTTGATGGATGCCATCGATGCCTATGACATGGATCGCGGCGTCAAATTCGAAACGTATTGCGTGCCGCGAATTCGTGGAGCCATGCTTGATGAGCTTCGCGGTATGGATTGGGTTCCTCGATTGGTTCGGAGCCGAGCCAGCAAAGTCGAGGCAACTCGCAAACAGTTAGAAGTCGCAATGGGTCGGGCGCCGACCGATGCCGAGATGGCCGAGCGCATGGGTATCTCCACCGAAGAGTTTGAGAAGCTTGCTGCCGACGCCAACGCTGTCGGCTTGGTAAGTCTCAACAAGAAGTGGTACGAGACCGACGGCTACAAAGACGTGCGAGAGATCGACATCCTTGAGGACAAGAAGGGGGAAGACCCCACCGTCCGGATGCAGAAAAAAGATCTCATGCGTCTGGTGACCAAGGGACTCAACCGGAACGAACGGCTGATCATCATCCTCTACTATTACGAGGAGATGACGATGAAGGAGATCGGGATCACGCTCGATCTTTCCGAATCGCGCGTCAGCCAAATGCACTCAAGCATCATTTGCCGACTAAAGGGTTTTCTCGAAGATCGGCGAAAAGAGTTCGGCGAAAACTAACTTTGGGACTGGGGAGTTTCCGCCCCCGCGAGCAATGACGCGGGCCGGACGATCGGCCTTGGCCGGTCACCCTAGATTGCCCGAAGCAAGGCCCCTGCCCGACGGCGAAGCGGGAAAGTTCTCCTGCTTTCCTCAAGGACCTCGTTTCAAGGGGGCTTTTGAGGAAAACTGGGGTTCCCCCGTTCGGCGATCGGGTTTATTCATTGGCATCACACCAGGGTTTATTTCCAACGACAGTATCGCCGGCTTCCTTTTGGGAGAGGTCTGGGGAATGGACGCTCGGACAAAATCGCCCTGGTCGGGACTCCTATGGCCGACACGAACTCGCAAGAGTCGTTCGGATCGCCATTACCCGCGCCGAACTTGGCGCCGATGGCTGGGCGTCGTTTCAAAGGCGACCCTGGGTTTACTTCTTGTCGGCTGCACGACGATTCCAGGACTAAGGCGTTCCGAACCGATCGATCCGGTGGCGACGCTAAAATCAGGAAGCGAAGGAAACAAGCGGATCGAAGCGTATCGCATGCTGTCCAAAGTGGATGAACTCCCGATCGAACAGCAGTCAGCGGCCCGGAAACTCCTCATGGAGGGGGCCGCCAACGAGTACAACATTCTCGCTCGGACAGCCGCGATCGCCGGCCTGCGTTCGATTCCGGACGCGGAGGCGACTCGAATTCTTCTCGCGGCCACTTCCGATAAGAGCCCGGTCATTCGCATCGAAGCCATTCACTCCCTTCGCGATCGCAAGGATGCGGGGATCGTCGAGGCTCTCCGCGATCGATTGACCACCGATAGTGATCCCGACGTGCGGATTGCCGCCGTCGAAGAATTGGTCGCTCGAAAAGAGCCGAGCCTCGTACCGGTTTTAATCGAATCGTTGCGGGATGGTGAATTGTCCGTCGCTCATCGAGCGGCCGAGGGACTTCGGGAGATAACACAAGCCCCGGTTCAAGGGGACAAGTACCAAGATTGGAAGGCATGGGCGGATGGAACTCCGAGGCCGCCCCAAGAGGTCGAGCAGACCGCTTCCAAGTCACGCTTCAGCGGGCTCTTCGACGTCTTTCGTCGCTAGAACTCTCGATCAAACATCATCCACAAACACCATAAAGAGCCACTCGGCCACGAGAGCGGGCTTTGCCTCGCCTTCGATTTCGATCGTATTCTCGGTCTTCACGACGAATCGATTCCCACCTTTGGCTTGAATCTCAATCAGCTTCATCCGATTGCGAATTCGCTTGCCCACGGGGACAGGCGTCATCATCCGAACGCGATCGAAACCATAGTTCACCCCCATCTGAATCCCGGGAGGTCGAAGCCCTCCGAGTGCCGATTCGATCAGATGCGGAAGTGTCGAAAGGGTCCATTGCCCATGCGCGATGGGGCCGCCAAAAGGGCTTTCGCGATAGCACCGTTCGGGGTCAATGTGGATCCAGTTGTGGTCAAGCGTGCAGTCGGCAAACGCGTTGATCCGCTCTTGCGTCACGTCGAGCCAATCGGATGTTCGCTCGGAAACTCCATAAAAGTTCTGCAGTCGATCGTCGGCCGTCATGCCTTCCCCTCGTTGCAGAGGGAGGATCTCCCGGCGACCTCGCTACGGTCTTTCCGCAGGCACCCTGAATCCCCCTACCGCGAGATTGATGTATTTCTCGCCAGCAACAACCTCAAGGGGGCAGCCGAGGCTTCCTTCCGGATCATCGTGTCCCGTTTTTGAGCCAACTGTGAATCTTTGACGATTTTGTGTGAATTGAGCAAACGAGACTTGATTTCTTGGTGCGTTTTATTCGGATTGGGGCTTTCTCAATTTGGTTGATCGCGTATGCTAACGGGTGAGACGATCTGCGGGGTCGCGTATCGAATCCACGCGTGGGAACCTCCTCTCCACGCCCGATACGCGGCCCCGCCTTTCTTTTTCACATCAGATCCCCATGATCCATTGCAGACCCTCGATTCTCCTCGGCTGCGAAAAGGCCTCTGCCGAGACCCAACAGATTTACGAACAGACTCGATGGCGTGTTCACGCCAGGTCGGATGAATAGCGGATCGATTTCGGATGTGATTGTGGAACTGAACGGAAAGAGTTTTCTCCGATCGCACACTCTTACACGATCATCTCCTCGGAAGCGCCGCGTTCTTGAATCGTGATGGTGCCGGCGTCGGCAAGGCGTCTGACGACGTCCACGATCTCTTGCTGGGCCTTTTCCACCTCGCTCACACGAACCGGGCCGAGATATTCCATATTCTCCTTGATCAGGGCGGCTGCTCGCTCGGACATTGCCCCAAAGAACTTCTCGCGCATCGATTCGTTGGCACCCTTCAGTGCAAGGGCAAGCGTGTCGTTCTGAACTTCCTTGAGAACCTCTTGGATGCCTCGTTGATCGACAAGCTGGACATCGTCAAAAGTGAACATCAGCCGACGAACTTCTTCCACGAGATCGGGATCCTCAGCCTCCAGATTCTCGAGAATCGATCGCTCGGTGGAACGGTCGGTATAGTTCAAAATCTCGGCCACGGAACTGGCGCCACCGACCTGCTGTAATTCCTGATTCAAGATGGCACTCAGTCTGTGCTCAAGACCTCGTTCGACTTCGCGAATGACTTCGGGGGAGGTCTGTTCCATGTTGGCGATTCGGCGAGTGACCTCTATTTGCTTGTTTGCGGGCAGGCTTTGCAGTAATTCGCTCGCCTGACGAGGTAGTAAGTGAGCCAAAACCAAGGCGATCGTCTGTGGATGCTCATCGACTAAAAAGGTGGCGAGAGCCTCGGACGAGGTTTTCTTCAGGAACGCGAAAGGGGTCGATTGCAGCGAAAGTTGGACCTGTTGAATAATCATTTTTGCCTGGTCGGGGCTCAACGATCTTTCGAGCAATTCGGTGGCATAGTCGATACCCCCCCGCTCGATGTATTGCCGAGCCATGCCAATCGCCATGAACTCTTGGACGATTCCGTCCTGCTCCTCTGCCTTGATTCCATCGAGTCGAGCAATCGCGAGAGTCAGTTTTTCGACTGTTTCCGCGTCGAGATGGCTCATGATGGCGGACGCGGTTTCGGTGTCGAGAGTCACCATAAGGATGGCGGCCTTGCGGATGCTGCTCTGCTTTTCTTCTGCCATCGACCCACCCCTTCCGCACTCGTCACTTCCATGGGAACCAGACATCGAGCAGTAAAATTGGCCCCTGAGAGCCTACCCCCTCCAAGCGGAAAGAGTAACGGGTCGGCATAAATTCGCCAATATCGTCGTTTGGAGATGGTTTGGTCGTGCTTGCTATCGTCGAGACAACTACCGTAGATTAGCATCAGCTTGGCCAGATCGGTTGGAACCGGGGCAGTCCACCCACATCTTTCCCTGGGTTGCCGAGCTGATTTCGGGACGTCCCATGTCGATGGAATGCCAATCTTGAATGGAATTTTTTCACAATGCCCCTCTATGAACGTAGAGAGTGCTGATACTAGGCAAATTGCAGAGACTGAGAGGATCAAAGCCCATGAGCGCGCGCGAAGAAGTCGTCATTCTAGACGACGATGAATCGATCCGATCCCTTCTTTCGAACGTCGTCGAGAACGAGGGATACGTCCCGAAGGCATTTGCCGACGCCCGCGAAGCGCTCAAGCGGCTCGAAGAGCTTTGCCCCATTGCGATCCTGGCAGACATTCGGATCCCAGGGATGACGGGGCTCGAGTTCGTCCATGAAGTCCGGAAGTCTCACACCAACTTGCCCGTGATCGTCATGACGGGATTCCCCGACCAAGAGATGTTCCGAGAGTCACTGAGATACAAAGTGTCGGACTTCATCGCCAAACCTTTCACGATCGAAACGGTGCAGAAATCCCTTCGCCATGCGATTGGGACCGATGACTCATTTGCCGACGCTTTTCTCGATACCGTCACGCATCGGCTTCGCGAAGCTCGGATCGCGCTGGGGCTCAAGCAGTCGGAAGTCGCCGCCCGCTGTGGTATGTCGACCTCGCAGGTAAGCCAGATCGAGCTGCGTCAATCGGCACCTTCGGTCACGACACTCCTTAAGCTCTGTCGAACACTTCACTTGACGATGGAATCGCTTGTCGAAGGATTTTAGAACTGCCCTTCGCCCGTATTGGAAACACTTTGCGAGAGCGAAGTCAGAAACGAGAGAAATGATAATCCGGATGAGAGATCGTAAACTCGTCGGGCTGGATTCCAGAATTCACGCGTAGATCCAGTATTGTCCACGCATCGAGTAAAAGCCCAGGTTCTTTGCCGACCTTTTCGGGGTAGCCGAACTCCTCGACCCGTGTGGGCAACAGGTATTCTTTGTCGACATAAACGCGAGTCGTGTGAAATCGATGCTGTCCCGTGTCGGCAAAAGGATAAGCCACCGTCACCACGTAACAGCTTCTTTCGTTGACCTTGACCCGCGTCAGAGTGACATCGGCGCTCGGCGTCAGCTCCGCCTCTTCTTTCCATCGAGAATGGATCCGATCGACAATCGCGGCGATTCCGAAGCTTCGCGCCTCGGCCCCGTCGCTGGGTAGATGAATCGCCACCAGTTTGCCGGGCCGACCCAGAGGATCATCCGTCGACGAGACGAGCGCGCCATGAGCCAAAATGTTGCTGTCGCGTCCGTCGACCCAGATCAGCTCTTGCCCATCGATCGGTTTGCGCCATCGTAAATAAACACTGGCCGGCTCCTCACGAAACTTCGCGAGCATCTCCTCCACCAGGGTATTATTGGGGCCAAGCGTTCGCTCACGAACGATTCGACAACGATAGTCGAATAGCGAACCCAATCTTTCCTGTGAGATCTCCATCATCTCGAGGGCGGAAACGATGGTGGGCGGGCGGATGCTCTCGCGCGTTGGCTCTTCGGAAGAGACTTCGGAAGAGAAGGCCGTTATCGACGACAGAATCGCCACCAGAAACAGGCTCGGCACCATTGATTCCGAGGAGGGGATCGAGTAACGACGGCGAACGGTTTCGCGAGCGGCGGCCGACGCCAAGGAGAGATCGATCGGGGTCGTCGCAGGTCGATACTTTTTCGATCCAACGTCACGAAGGCTCTTCAACGCGATAACGTGCGCTGTCATCAAAAAAAGTGATGCCCAGACGTACGCCCCCCAAGCCTGCATCATCTTGGCGGCCGATTCACCGGCCCATGGCCGAACGACGTCTTGGCTGGTCAGAAGCATCGAAAAGAATGCCCCTGTCATGAGAAACAGGATCGCGCTTGCCGATCGGCGACGACCATCCGCCCAAAGGCTACAGGCGCTACCGACCAATGCTAGAGAAATGGGGACCAACCAGACGAAATGGTGCTTCCAGCTACGTTCGCTGATAAGCAGCATCGCCAGAAGGACAATGCCAAGCTCGTGCCACCACGCCGGTGACAGACGCGTCGACCAAGTCGTTCGACAAGACCAGCCGACCAGAAGAAGCATCCCGGCCACAAAGAGCTTGGCGGAAACCGATGCTGTCCCCGCATCGACCGACGTCGAATCGGTCAGCCCTTCGTCGCCCAGATCTTGCGAGAACATCCGATGCAACAGGGCAACGCCCGACTGATTTGTCTGAAGTGTTTCGACCGCGCCTCGAGAGACGTAGGGACGAACCATGTAGTCGGCCCAGTGATCAAGCAGTGCCGTATTTCGATCAAAGCCAAGGAACATACTCGGCACAAGCCACCACCAAAGAAGCAATCCCATCAAGGAGTAACCCACCAGAACAAACTGGCGTTTCCACGCGAAATAGATGACCACGAGTGCCGGCGTCAACTTGCATGCCACCGCCAAAGAGAGCATCAATCCAGCGGGTAGATCCCATCCACGCAGAAAGAAAAGCATCCCAGCCATGACGAGAAAGAGAACCCAGAGATTAACATTCCCGTGCAATAGATCCCCCATCACGGGACGCGCCGAAAAGGCCAAGGCCGCCAACAGCGCCCCCATCGGCAAAGGAGCTCTCCATCGATCGACGACTCGCGCGGTCGCAAGAAAAACCCACGTGACGAGGCTAGCCTTGAACGCGAACCAAGCGATCATGGTTGCGGAGCCTGGCAACAAGCAGAAAGGCGTCAACAGAATCACCATGATCGGCGGCGTCGGAAAACCGTAACGGAGGTAGATATCCTCGCCTTGCCAAAGGGAAACGACCTGGGGCTTCCAGCGATTGATCGCGCTGCGCCCCGATCCTTTGATGCCGACGTAGTATGCCCCCACCAGCACGAAGAATAGAATGAGCCCGACCAGAAGCCGAGCCCGAAACAGGCCGAGTTGATGCCGACCTTCGACCGTCGCCGGACGGCGATCTCCATTTGATGGGACCATTCACAATCATCCAGGGGTGCCTAGCCATCTCGGATGGTATTGGAGTTTCCCCCGCTAAATGAGACAAGCCTAATCGGTGGGATCGAGTGGTCCATCGCGAAGCCTGATTTCGATAGAAAAGAGTCATCCGAGCGAACCGACTTGCTGTTTTCTCGATCCAGGATCGGAAAATCGGCGGGAAGGTCCTGTCGTTCCAATCTCTATGCCTGGCGGCGATGGACATGTCTTCACCCGACGAAACGTTGCCAAGCCGTTTTCCAGGGACCCTGTCCCATCGGCGATGGCGTCGACTTCGTACAGCCCTGTCCGTCTTGATCGTCCTCGTCACGAGTTGGTTTGTCGGCAAGCAAGCTTTCCTGGCGTATGCCGAGCTTCAATCCAGAACGCTTTTTATTCGCTACGAGTTTTTGGCCTTGGCGGTGACGCTCAACGTTTTGGGAGCGTTCGCGCTTGCGGGGCCGTTCGTCACCGCAATTCGCGATCGAGAACGGCTTCTCCATCGCCGACACCCTCTTCCCTTGTCGACAATTATGCAAGGGTACCTGATGAGTCAGGCGGGCAAATACGTCCCCGGAAAAGCCGTTGTCATGGTGATTCGGCTCATGGTGTTGGGCAGAAGAGGTGCCCCCGCGGACATGATTGTGCTTGCCACCTTCTTTGAGACAATGGTGGCGATGGCGTCGGCGGGCCTTCTCGCGACAATCCTGATGTCCCTTCCAATGGGATCGCTCGATGAACAGGGGCAAGCTCAACAGCAGTGGGCTCGGGCGGCTTCCTTTTTTCTCTTCCTAGGTTTGATCTTCTTCGTTCTGCCGCCGGTGCTTTCCCTAGGACCGAAGGTGCTTTCGCGATTCATACCATCGGTGAAGGTTCATGCCGATACGCCCATCGGCTGGCGATCCATCGGCAAATCCATCGCGATCAGCATCGTCGCATGGATGATCGTCGGAACCAGCTTCTGGGCCACTGTGCAAGCGGTTTCGCCCGCGACGCTAGGTTGGTCCGAGATCCCAACACTCTCGTCGGTTTACATTTTTTCCTACGTCGCGGGATTCATCTCCATGGTGCCAGGCCATTTCGGCGTTCGAGAATTCATCATGGACTCGATTCTTCGGCCTCTCCTTGGGGGGGATCGTTTGGTGGCGGTCTCCGCAACGATTCTTTCGCGTATGGTCACCCTGACGATTGAACTTGTCATGGCGCTCATCGCGTACGCTTGCTACCGTGCCTCCCTGGGTCGCACGGTGGATGAGAAAGCGACGCCATCGCTATCGATGGAAAGGACCACGCTTCATGATGAGTGAGTCGGCAGCGAAGATCGAGATTTCCGTGGTCATCCCCTTGTTCAATGAACAAGCCAGCCTGCGCGAATTGGTGCGACAGATTCAGCAAGCCGTCAGTCCGCTCGCAGGTAACACGGAGATAATCTTTGTCGATGATGGATCAACCGATGGATCTTGGGACGAGATCGAGGAAATCGCCAGCGCCGTCTCAAACGTTGTGGGGATTCGGTTTCGCCGAAATTTTGGAAAGGCTGCAGCCCTACAGGCAGGCTTCGCGCGGACACGTGGCCGACGCATCATCACGATGGATGCCGACCTACAGGATGATCCGGCCGAGATTCCTCGGCTACTGGCCAAATTGGATCAAGGATTTGATCTGGTCAGTGGATGGAAGCAGATTCGCCATGATCCCTGGCACAAGGTTTTGCCCAGCCGGGTCTTTAACACCATGGTGAGTCGCTGGACCGGTGTTCGTTTGCATGACATCAATTGCGGCCTGAAAGCCTACCGAAGCGAGGTCATCAAAGAGATCCAGCTTTACGGCGAATTTCACCGCTTTACGCCGATCCTGGCGGCCGCGCGGGGCTTTCGCATCGGCGAGATTCCAGTCCATCATCGCCCGCGAGAGTTCGGTCATTCGAAGTATCGATGGACCCGCTTCCTTGCTGGCTTCATCGATCTCGTGACGGTGAAGTTCCTCACGTCGTACCAACATCGCCCGCAACATATGATCGGGACAGTGGGATTGGGGGCCATGGCGATCGGCGCTCTGGGGATGAGCTATTTGGCGGTGATCTGGATTCTGACGCAGTTGGGGGCCGGCTTTCCGCCGATCGGTCAGCGCCCGCTCCTTGTCTTTTCCGCGACCGCGGTCTTAGTGGGAATGCAGATGTTCTCACTGGGCTTGATTGGTGAATTGATCGCTTTTCGCATGCAACGAGGCGAATCAATCTATAGCATTGCCGAGGAAATCGGAAGTGCCCAGCCGCCCGAGGGCGACCGCGTGCCGACCGATCGCCGTTGACATTCTTCGATCTTGCAGGGCCAGCATTCCATGAGCATCAGCGAATCGATTCCTGGTCCGATGAATCCTCCTCTGGTCATCTCCCGCGATCTATTCTTTCGCTGCTTTGCACTCTTTTGGACCATCGCCCTGGTGGGCTATACCTGGAACTCGCGCGGCGTGATGAGCGCCAATGACGCATCCCGCTGGGATACGGTCTGGAGCCTGGTCGAGTACCGAACGTACGAGATCTTCGACACGCCCCAATACGGTGACAAGCAGCAGCTCGACACCATCGACAAGGTCGTTCGTCGACACGATCAGAAGACGATCTCGAGCAAGCCCCCGTTGCTACCAACGGTACTGGCTGGCTTTATCGGCATCATGAAACCCATCGTCGGACAACCGATCACAAAGGATCTCCGCATCCCTGATAAGCCCTCGATCCCAGGTTCGATCAACATCTACACGAAGCTCGGCATCTGGGTCTTTCAGATCCTTCCCTTTCTCGGGACTCTCTGGCTTTACAAAAGATTTCTCGATGCCCTGCGCCTCGATGCATTCACATGGACGGTCTGCCTATTCGCGGCGGGCTTCGGAACGCTGGTGACCGGGTACTTGGTGACGCTCAACAACCATGTCATTGCCGCCACCAGTGGGCTAGCTGCGATGTATCATCTTTGGCGAATTCTCGCTGGCCAGAAAAGGGAATGGTGGCGTTTCGCCTTTGTGGGGCTCTTGGCGGGGTGGACGGCGGCCAACGAATTGCCTGCGGGCGTTTTCGTCGTTGGGATTGGACTGACACTGCTGTACGTCGACTTCAAGAAGGCGATCTTCGGTTTCGGTCCAACGATCGCGTTCGTGACCGCAGCATTTTTTCTCACCAATTTCTGGGCCGTCGGTGATCCCAACGATCCATGGAACGTGAAGAATTACATCCCGGCCTATCTGCAAAAGGATCTTTACCAAAAGGATGCCAACGGTCAGCCAAGCTACTGGGCTCGAAAGGATAAGTCCGGCATCGACGCGCTCAATGATCATCCCGAGCCAATCCACATTTACGCTCTGCATTCGCTCGTCGGGCATCACGGCGTCTTCTCGCTTTCACCAATCTTGTTTTACGCGGTGATCGGAATCGCCCGGGGGCTCGTGGGAAGGTCGTCGCTTCCGACGGTCATGGCGTGGATTGTCATGCTGGCCTCGGCCGCGGTTTTCGGATTCTACATGCTCGTTTCTGATCAACGAAACTACGGAGGGTTTTGCCACGGCCTGCGCTGGATGCAATGGCTTAGCTTGATTTGGCTACTCTATCTCCCCAGCGGCATCGCACCCTGGGTCGGCGGCAAACAAGGCCGATGGCTCATCGGAGCAGCATTGGCCATTTCGATGCTGTCGATGTTCGATAGCTGGTACAGCCCCTGGAGTAGATCTTGGATCCACCGCGTTCTGCTCTTTCACGGCGTGATCGATTACTGAGATGGATTGGTCTTTTCTCAGCGGTCGCGGCGGACTTCATGCGGATGCGGAGCCGTGTGCTGGCGATGGGTCAAGGCCCCGAAATAATCCCAAGGCGTATCGGGGTCGGCATCGACACTCAACCAATCCTTAAGCGTCCCATCCTTTTTGAATTCGCCGATGAGAGTCTCGTAGAAGGTCTGATGACCGAGAAACGCCATTCGGCGAGTTCCCAACAGCGAGCGGAACAGAACAACGCTTTTTCCCTGATGAGAGAACCGATAGGCAGCCGCCTCTGAGGGCGTCATCACGGGGCCATCATTGGTCACGGTGAGTCTTCGCCAAGGTCGAGGCAGAGCCAGTCCTTTCTTGTCCCAGCCCATCACGAGTGGAAATGCCATTCGTTGGCCGCGCGATTCTAGCCACCAGCGAAGCTGATTCCCGGCCGCCTCGATCCCGCCGGCAGAAGGTTCCTGCAGGGTGGGGGCAGCCCCGAGCGGCAACACTCGTAGTGCGGTCCCGTCCGCCAACGAAGTTTCGACGGCGCGGAAGCCGGCTGTCGATTTCAGCTCGTGTCCGGGGGAAGTCACCCACGCCGACTCGGCTCGCCAATTCGCTTCGTTGGGTCCTTGAATCGCATCCAGCAGAAAAAGTAATCCCGCTGGCCGAGCTAAGAAGATCAGCCGATCCAGCGATGCCCCGTTGCCGAGATCTTGTCGATATTCAACATATTGGCCCGATTCGTCGCTGTTCCAGCCGACATTCTCCCACGGTGCGGATGTCTCGATCGATTCTCCATCCACGACAACGTTCGTCGTCCAAGCTCCGCGCGCGACCTGTTGACCCCGGAGACGGAACTCCAGCGACATGCTTTTGCCGTGCGTTTGAATCGCTAAGTGCGGCGCGTTCGAGTTCCATTCCCCTCGCAACACCGACCAGCCACATTCATCACACTGAATCCCTAGGTGGCCATCGGCGCGGTGCGACTTCTTCCGCTTCCCCTCAAAGAGCAGAGACCGAACGTGTTGGGCAACGTCGGCGACGACCTTGTCATCGCGCAGACTCGTCAATCGCTTCTTCCAGAGCTTGGCCGAGAGGGGCTCCTTGAAGAAGAGACTCCCCTCGCGAAAGAGGCTGTGCGAGCAGGCATTCAGCATCAGCGCGAGCCTCTTTGAATCGCTTTTCTGCCAGCCTTTTTGAACAAGCCTACTGCGTAGATCGATTAAGAGCGCGGCGGCGGCCAGCGTTTGGCTAGGAGACTCACGCAGAAGCCCGGTCGTCGTAATCGACGCCGTGACCCACTCGCGAAGCCGATCCAGCGAGGGGCGATAGCTTGATTTCTTCCCATCGAGCAGCGAGATCTCGTCGAGCATGTAGGCCAAGGGCATCCATGCGGCCGGCGGCGGAGACGCGGGGGCCGATGCGGGGAGATCGACGGCGGGCGTCTTCGGATGATGAAGCCCGTTGCCGTTGGCGCTCGAGTCCCGCTTCGGGCGGGATTCCTTCGCTTTGGAAGGTTTACGGCGAGAAGAGCGTTCGTCGCCGGCCGATTCGGGACTCAATCCAATACCTCTCCGATACAAATCCAACCTGCCTGGCATGACAGGCTCGCCCGCTGGGGGAACCCTTGGTCGGCAGGTCTGGCGGTAGCGACATTATTCGGATTTCTCCAACAGATGCGAGCCCCCTTTCCCTGTTTACCCAGATATCCAAACAGAATAGCTCTTGGAGCGTTCTCTGCCGTCCGCTACAAGATGGCGGTCTTAAGGAAACAAGCTTTATTCGCGTTCATTCGCAGGGAGGATCTCACCATGTTCGGCATCTTCAAATTCGGCGCAGGAGTCATGACCGGGGGCGTTTTGGCCGTCGCGGGAATGAATTACCATCTGGTTCGCACTACCGATGGTTTCACTTATGTCCCAAAACGAAATGCCGGCATCGAGGACACTTACCTCGACATCCGCGAATGGACGCTCAACGATTGGACGAACCACCCGGACTTCGTCTGGTCGATCTACAAGAACGATCAGCAAGAGCTGATCCCTGGACTGGATGGCAAGCTCGCGAGCCTCAAGAACCTCGTGAAGTAGTCACGGCTGGTTACTTGAGCTTGTCTAAAAACCGACCGAGTTGCTTGTCAATCTGCTTGTTGATTTCTCCCTCGATCAGCCGGCCGGCACTCTCTTGGACGAGCTCGGCCACTTGACGCTGAAAGCCCTGCTTATCAAGGCGGGGCTTATCCAAAGTTCCCCCGATCGGTACACGAATCCGCTGACCGGCAAGCTTCTCTCGAACCCGTTCGTTGGGAAACCATCTCGGCGGGATCGGCATCTCGGCCGTCATCTCGAGCGATCGGTCCAGCCCCACAAACCCGGACGTCTCGATCACCATCCCCGGCAAGCGAAGTCGCAGCCCCTCGTGATAGACCCGCCCTTGCCGAACCCGGAAACGAATCTCGGATTCCTTGTCGATCTCGACCACGGGTTGCCCCTCGGTCAAGACCAGCAACTCGCGCAGAAGCGGACTCCCCGTTGCCTGGGCATCCTCCAAACGAATCGAGCCGGCAAAGTCGGCTTGTTCCAAATGACCCAGGGGAACCTTCACTTCTTCGACATCAACCGAGACCAAACCCTTCACCTCGACTGAATCTGCTAGCACCGGTGCGATGTACTGAAGCGCCCCTTCGCACATCTCTCGGGTGAGTTGGACGCGGTCGGCAAGCCTGCCGGCGGGGTGATGCAGGTATGTCGCCTGCGTCCCAAAAAAGAGACCGGGCCGGAGTTCGACTTTGCCTTGATTCATCGGAAATGAGACCGGCTTGGTCACGACCCAACTATCCGCGAGGCGACCATCGATATTGGCGGCGCCGGCGGCAAACCCATAGACCCGAGCTCGTTCCCAGCCGAGCGAGAACTCCCCCTGCAAGCCGGGATAGCCACCCACCAACCTCTCTTGGGCAGCGGCAAACTCCACCTTGCTGTTGGCCGCGACCGGGCCGTGAAGACGAAAAGCTCGGCGGTCACGACCTTCAAAAACAATCTGATCCCCCAACAGCCCGCGCAGGCGAGGAGAAAGTGTTTGCCAATCGTAATCAATCCATCCGGTTAGCTCGACGACCTGCTGTGCCGATAGTTCGCTCATCTGCCCCGATGCCGTCACCGCCAAACCCGGAACCGTGACACGAAAATCCTGAAGCGAAAGTCCCTGCTGGGCGGCATCGCTGGACGCCCGGCCAGCGAGTTCGACCTTTGGTTCATCGATCGTCGGCGTCTCTCCCGCGCCATAGCGGAAGTCGTTGATGGCGCCTTGCACGGTGGTTGCCCAACGCTTTCCGTCCGATTCGAGGCCGATGTTCCCTTCCCACTGCCCGGCCAAGTCGACCGGCACGCCGGCGGGCAACGTCCATTGCCGAACGGCCGACAGGTCGGCAGCGACGGCGGCTTGACAAGCCAAGGCGAAGCCGTCGTCGGTCAATTTTCCTTGGAGTTTGTCCGTGCGGAATTGTGCCGACTGGCCGATGATCGCCGTCGGGCCGAGTTGAACCGCGAGGTCTTCCCCCTGGAAACTTCCCGATGTCTCGAGTCGAACTCGTTTGTCGGCCACCTTCACCGTCGGCGAGTTGTACGCGAGCCCCTGAACATCAACGACAAGCTTCTCGAAACGGGTCACGTTGGGGGCGAATTGAAATCGACCACTCACAACGCCGACGCCGGCAAGCTTTGATTGAGCGAACATCGTCGAAACACTCTCGGCCCGGCGAACCAACTCAGCTAGATCGCCGCTGGCCTGAACATCCCATGTCCCCCAAGAACCTTCCTTCCAATCTGTCACCGCTTCAACGAGATGAGCATTGAAGTGTTCCCGTTCGTTCTTGACGACGAGGGCACCTTCCACAATCTTCGAAAGCGATTGATCGGCCGAGGTGAGCTGAAACTGCGCTTGAAGTTGAGGCTCGGCCAGCAGCGTCTCTCCTGCCACGCGGACCTGCAGTTCTTCCGCCTTGGCTGCTCCGCGGAGGGCAATCCCCCCCGCCGTATTTCTCGTCGATTGAACCCGCCCGCTGAATCGACCCGCCAGCTTCGTGTCCCCCAGATCCATCAACTCCCCGAGGCGATCCTGCAATCGAGAAAGATCACATACGGCCGACACATCAAAGTTCGCCAGCGACCCCGCCCCTTTGGCGCGTAGAAAATCCGACTCACAGACGAACTGATCAACGACCGCGCGACCCTCGCCATCCAGACCTGCTCGACCGGTCAGCGAGACCGGTTTATCCCACGCGATCGGGCCCCCCTGACCACGGGCACGAAACTCACGAATCT
The DNA here is from genome assembly GCA_019753235.1 of bacterium. GTDB lineage: Bacteria > Planctomycetota > Planctomycetia > Kolteriales > Kolteriaceae > JAIELF01. The sequence continues at coordinate 10,758 of JAIELF010000071.1, read as the reverse complement.
CGGCCACGCCATCCCAATGTCCCGGAGCATCCGCGGCCGGCCACAAACTGATGGAGATCTTGCCCGACTCGACGGCGACCCCCTCTCGAATGCGAACCAGATGCGGCAAGCGATCTGCCAATGTCGGCAGATCGACCATCCCTTCGACGGTGAGATTCTGACCGGCCGGGTCGGAGAGCTTCGACCAATCAATCGAACCCGACGCGCTTGCTCGTCCTAAATCTCCTTGGAACTCGCTCTCTTCGATTTGAATGGTTGAACCGACGGCCACCATCGATAAACGCCCGTCGATCACCGACAGCGTCAGCCGGTCAGGTTCGAGTGCGGGCGAAGCAATCACCAGATCTCGCATCTTTTGCTCCGCCTTGATCTGCAGGCGCGAAGCTTCGAGGTCATACGCGAAATCTGCCTTCCCGGTCAACGAACCTCCCAAGCGAACCCCGTCCCCGTTCCACGCAAGGAGAGGATTCAGCATTCCGAGGGGAAACTCGGTTGCCGAGAGTTGGCCTGTCGCTTTCTTCGCTCGGCTGACTTGCATTTCGCCTTTCACCTTGGAACGATCCCCCTGCCCCATCGAGCCGGCAAGATCGAGTGTCATGAGAGTGTCACTGTCAGGCGAAACATTTACTTTTCCTTCGACGTTCTGCATCGACCATATTCCGCCGAGACCGTCGTCGACGTTGATCTTTCCCCCTCGCGTTTCGATCGTACCTCGCACGTGAGCAAGTGTCTGGTCGATGGTCTCGATCGCCTGTGCAGGATCGGGCGAAGCCGCGGAGTCGGCCGATTCTTGGACAGGCTTGGCGATCACTTTCGCGACCACGACGGGCGATTCCAAAAGAACCGTCCCCCACGATCTCGGCTGCAGCGCCAGTTCTAAGAGAGACGCGCTCGTCGTTACCCTTTCCACATGAATATCCAGCGATTCATCGTCGGTTCGAAAATGAATTTGCTCGAGCGTGATCGGCGACCACCAGGCGAGATTGCTGGGGCCGACACGAAGCCGAGCCCCCTTGGGTACCCATGGACCGACCAAGGTATCAGTCAGGCCCAGCATGCTGACGATCGAGGGGGCGGCCACGACGAGAGCACCGACGACAACGCTCAGAAGAAACAGGCGACTTGTCAAACGACCCATCAGGCCTGCCGTGCGAGGTTCCTCTTCCAAATCGAGTGTTTCGTCCTCGACAGGGGGCTTCCGACGAGCCATCGAGTAGACTCCCTTGATTGCGGGCCTTTAGCCACGGGCAACAAGATGCACAAGGCATGCCCAGCAAGCGGAATCGCTCTGCCGATGATGTCCCGCTCCTCTTTGAAGTCGTCTCCCATCGCGTAAGCAGATGACCGAATCCCCCGCGGGGACTTTGACTGGCAGGTCAACTTTGCCGACCAATCGGGTTGTAAGGATTACGTCATCCTCCCACCTCCATTTGGGATTTCCCGATCGGCGCTCCACCCGCTTCCAGCGAAGGTTGATTTGACAACAGGTGCTCGACCAGGAGAGAATCCAAGGAGTTCATCCCCCTATTGACCAACGGAATCGGGTGCCCCATGGTGACGACGTGGTTTGCTTCTTTCATGATTCTTGCTGCCGACCCGGAGCCGCTCCCCGCGAAGCTGGCCGAGCACGATCTCGAGCGTGACGGCACGTTCGTGGTGTTGGCAGATGAAGGCAAAGTCCACGCCGAAATGACCGAACTTCGGCCGCGCATTCGTCGGCTGAACGACTTGCAGAAAAAGTTCCGATCCTCGGTCGAGTTTCAGGAAGGTCAGCAGGCCGATAAGTTCGCCCTTCGGCGAGAGCATACCGCGCTGACCGATGCCCTTGCGAATCTTCCGGCCGGCGACATTGCTCGTCACAATCAATTGGTCGTGCGAATCAATCAGATCACCGCGATGATCAGTCGACAGAGCCCTGATGATGAGGCTGCCATTAAGAAGGCTAGGTCCGATTTCGAGTCGGCACGTGCCGGCGTCATCAAGGAATTGCGAAGTCTCGGTCCGCGGGTGGCTCGTTTGACAGAGAAGTACGAAGAGTTGGCCAAGGACCAGGGAGTTCTCGACGCCATTGCCGAGCTACCCCCAGGAGCCGCCGGCCCCGCAGCGCTCGGCCCGGGACGAAACTTCAAAACGGATCGGCGAGAGATCGACAAACTTTTAAAGCGATTACAATCGAGCGAGATCCCTTTAAGAAACGAGTCCGGCGTCCGAATCGTCGATGTCATCTTGAACGATGATACTCACGCGGAGTTCGTTCTCGACACCGGGGCCGGCATGATTTGCCTACCCTTTGACTTGGCTCGGCGAGCGGGTGCCGAGCCGACCGACAGCGATCCCAGTGTGATGATGAAAATCGCCAATGGTGACACGCTGGAGGGAAAACTCATCAAAGTGAAATCAGTCCGGGTCGGTCCGTTCGAATTGAACGATGTCGAGTGTGCCGTGTTACCTCGGAATGCGCGCGATGCCGAGCCTTTGTTGGGAAACAGTTTCCTGGGACAATTCGAGCACCAGATCGACCCCGCAAACAATAAACTGATTCTTTCTCGCTGGGGGGATGAGAAGCCCGAGTCGGAACCCACCAGCTCATCACGATCCAAACGCAAATCCCGAGCAAAACGCCATGGCGAGACGCCCTGACCAAAAAATCGGCCCGAGTCCCACCGAGGTTAAAGAGGATCCCCACCCTCATCAACGCTGGGCGGCCTTGCTGAGCTTCGTCTTACCGTTGTCTCTTTACCTTTGGTCGCTCGCGACGACGGTGACTCTCGAGGACTCTGGCGAGTTTTTGACCGCGGCGGTCAACTTGGGGGTGCCGCACCCGCCGGGCTATCCCCTTTGGTGTTTGTTGGCCCATCCATTCACTTGGATTCCGATCGGCACCATGGCCGAACGAATCCACTTCTTCTCGGCTCTGTGCGGGGCCGGAACCTGTTTCTTCACACAGCGGATCGGCTTCAAACTTTCGGAGCTTCCTTGGGTCGCGCTCTTCGGCGCGTTGATGTTGGCGGTCTCGCCGTCGCTTTGGTCGCAGTCGACGATTGCCGAGGTCTATTCGTTGAACGCCCTGATTTTTTCCTTGGCCGTTTGGGGGGCGCTCTGCTTTGTCGATGATCCCAAACCGGTTCATTTGCAGACGCTCGCCGCCGCTGTCGGATTCGGGTCGGCCAATCATTATTTGACCCCGCTTCTTGCGATCCCCCTTCTCCTCTGGGTTCTTGCTCGGCAACCCAAAGCCATCCTGCGACCCGCTGCGTTTGTCCCATCGATCCTTTGGTTTCTTCTCGGGCTGGCGACATACGCTTACTTGCCGATTCGCGCGTCGGCCAATCCGGTTCCCAATGCGGGGGATCCCGCCACTTGGAAGCAAATGGTCGATCATGTCCTTCGACGAGCCTACACCGAGGGGTCCGAGAGTATTCGCTTTGCGGAATCGTGGACGGATTCTGCTCAGCATGCCTACCACGCGATGATGGGCTACGCGCCGGCGGGCTTTCCCATCCTTTTAATCGTGGGGATGTTCTCGGCAATCACGCTGGTCAGCAAACGGGGGGACTATCTTCTGGTCGGGCTCGCCATCGTTCTCCTCAATAACGTGGCACTTCCGTTTCTTGTCAACGATCGCTTTAATGCCGGCTGGATGTTCGTTCATCGTGTTTACGGCATCCCGGCGGACTTCATCCTGGCGACGTTCATTGCAGGGATGCGTCCATCGTTTCTGGCCGCGCCATCGAGCGCCGGATGGAAGTGGATTGCCGCCGGTGCCGCCACCATGGTGACGATTGCGTTTGCCATCAATTCGTATCCACATGGTTATCGCCGACAGGAGATGATTGCCGATCGCGTGGGGCGAGCGTTTCTGGATTCTCTCCCTCCCAATGCCGCCGTCCTGCCGTTGGATGATTTTGTCTATGTGCTGCTCTATCTGACGAAGGTGGAGAAGTATCGCCCCGATGTTGTTTTGCTTCGCAAGGATTTCGGGTACGACTCGAAGAAGAGTTATTCGTCGCTTTATTCGATGGTTCCCAGTTCGCCGGCCATCGAGAGAGAGCTTTCCTCTCTGGGGAAAATCCGTTTCGTTCCGCAAGGGCTGGCCTATCGGATCGAACGCATCAACATCGCTTCGCCGCCGGTCGACCCGCGAGATTTTCAGGAGATTGCCGAGCCCCCGGCAGTCCCTTCGCCTGGGATCCTGGCTGATGATCCGTTCCACCGTTTCGCGCGAGGGCTGGTTTCCAGCTATTGGGCGGAGCTAGGCCATAAACATTGGGTTGAAGGTGACAAGGACCGGGCCGAGGCCGATTGGGATCGAGCGGAACAATCGGCCGACACGGCGATCGCCGCGCTGCGGCTGGTTCAAATCTACGAGGAGAATAACGTTCGGACTGATCAACAAAAGAAGCTGCTCGAACAAGCCCTCGCGTTGCACGATCGCTATTATGACCCGGCCGCCTCGCGATACTTATTTGTCGATCGGGACGAGATCAGGAAGAAGCTTTCCCGAAGAGAAGCAGGCTTGCCGTGAACCCATGCAAAAAGTTTCGTCCGCCGATCGGCCCGAGTTCGCCGGCGGCAAAAAACCCCGCGAGCGGAACATTGCCTAGGACATCGGCGATCGCCCCCGCATCGTGATTAGGAACGCCAAAAAGATTTGAACCTCGGCCATTGCAAGAGAAGAGAAGCGCTCCCTTGGGGATTCCCTGCTCGGCAGCCAGAGCAAGCATTTGGCGAAAGTCTTCGTCCGCGGATTGACCGTCGCGAATATGGAACTGCACCGTTTGCCCCGCGCGAACATAGTCGCCGATAGCAATCGCGCCGCTCCGCTGATCAATCCCGATCAAGTTACGAACCAGAAAATCGCCGCGAGAGAAAGACCCTTGGTACTCGTTGATTACCCGGCCGATATGGAGTCCGCCGGTCGCCTTCTCTCGATCCTCGTCGCTCATCCCTTCAACCAGCGATTGAAGCTGAGCTAACGCTGACTTGCCGCCCAATTCGTAGATCACGTTCCTGTCAGCGCGCGTGATGACATAGGGATGTCCCACCGGCTTGCACCCCTGTGACACGACCGACCTCGCGGAGAAATCGCCGCTCAGCCGAACCCCCACCGCGCCGGCCGAGAAGACCTGTTTATTCAGGAGAAGCTGGTCGACCCCGGGTCGATCAGCACCGCTGGCCATCCCGCCCAGCATCGGCACGCCGGGATGCTCTTGATTCAGCACTCCCGCAAAGCGGTCGGCAGGAAACGTAAACGGTTCCCCCAGAAGCACGACGACCGACGAAGCGGGCCAATCACTGAGGAGTTCGTCTGTCCAACCCAGAAAAGACCCCTCATCCACCGTCGCATCGTAATCGAGATGGAAAGGAGTGATCGCGACGCCCGGCAGCGAAGCCAACCAGATCGAGATAGCACTTGATCGCTCGACTTCGGTTCGGGTGAAAGCGATCGATTCGGCACACGCTCCGAGCACGCATGCTTGAGGGAGTCGATCCCCGAGTGCCGCCTGTATGTCACTGGCAGCATGTGCCGACGAGAAGAATAGAAAAGCCAAATCGGGGGTTTGCCCTACCTGTTCCAGAGCCATCTCGAGCGCCTGCTCGACAGCCATTGCCGTATCGTCAGACTCACTCATGCCGGCGCCGCAAGAGATGGTGTCTGGTTCCAACAAGCTGCTGTACCTCCGGAGGGCTTTCATCGTCACAACTACTGAATCGTTTGGGAAAGGGTTCGGCTACTGGCCCGCGGGGGGTGCGCTGGCGGACTTCGCATCGAGACGCTGCGCGAGAAAATCGATCGCTTTCTCGACCGCGCCGCGATTCATCGCGGCGGTGATGTGGTCGGCCCGATCGATTTCGACAAGCTCGGCGGGAACGCCCTTGCTCTTGAACTCTTCCACCATGATTTGAGGCCCCTTGATGGTCACAAGCGCATCCGCTTTGCCGTGAAAAAAGAGAATCGGCGGATCGTCTTCGCTGATGTAAAACCGCGGGGAGGCATCGACGTAGAGAATGGGGACGTCCTGCTGCGTTCCCCCGAGAAAATCGACCAGCGTTTTGCTCTTCTCTTTCACCACCGTAAAGTCGCACGGGCTCCCCCCGGCGACCACGGCACGGAGACGACGCCCGGTGGTCGAATCCCCCTTCCAAACATGAACCGGATCTTTGGGCGACTTTTGATCGCCGGCAACGCCAAGCAAAAACGCAAGGTGGGCCCCGGCGGAGTAGCCAATCGCTCCGAGGCGGTCGGCATCGACATGGTATTGTCCCGCATTCTGTTCGATCCAACGAAGGGCGGCTCGGCAATCGTCGATCTGGCACGGATGTTTGAACTCAGGGGCTAGGCGGTAATTAATGGCGAACGAGGCCAACCCACGGGCGGCCAACTTCATCGCGTAACCCGATAGCTGCGATTTATCTCCGGTTTTCCAAGAGCCACCATGGATGACGAGCACCCCAGGGAACGGCCCCTCCCCTTTGGGAACATACGCGTCCAATAACAATTCTCGGTCGGCAGGCGTTGCGTAGACTAGATTCCGCTTGATCTCGTATTCGCGCGGCGGGGAAGGCGTTTCGCCCCACCCGATCAATCCCCACGTCAACACCCCGCAAGCAACAAACCATCCACGCACGATGTTACCCTCGAACGCTAGAGTTGCCCTTTTGGGACAGGACCATGTCACCCGAAGCGAAGAAAACCCTTCTGCCTTTACTCCATGCTAAAGGAAGCTAGAAGGCTCTCCCAGTCTCTATTCTAGAAATTATTGAAGCAGTCCCGTTGAGAAACGATCGTCGTTCCGTCCACTACAGTAAGGCTGAAAATACTCAATAAGCGGAAAGCCAGCAGCGGGAGTAGCGATGTGGATATCTACACCACCGACCATTACCCGCTTCCCCTTCCGCCAGGTCATCGATTCCCTGCCGAGAAGTACACATTGTTGCGCGAGCGGGTGGAGGCGGATCTCCCCGCAGGATGTCGCCTTATTCGCTCGACACCGGCATCCGATGAAGAACTCTTGCGAGCACACAACAGCGATTACATCGAGCGAATGAAAAGTGGAGATCTCGATCGCCGGGACATTCTGCGGCTCGGTTTACCCTGGTCCCACGAACTGGTTTTGCGAAGCCGACATTCCACCGGCGCTACCCTGTCGGCAGGCCGATCTGCCTTGCGCGATGGTTTGGCCGTCCACCTTGCGGGCGGGACGCATCACGCCTTCGCGGATCGCGCCGAGGGCTTTTGCGTCTTCAATGATGCAGTCGTCACCGCGAGAACACTTCAAAAGGAAGGACTTGTCGATCGAGTTGCCGTCATGGATGCCGACGTTCATCAAGGAAACGGGACAGCCACGATCACGGCCGGGGACGATTCGATTTTCACGTTCTCGATCCATGGACGAAAGAACTTCCCGTTCCTCAAGGCAGCCAGTGACCTCGATATCGCGTTGCCTGATCAGACCGAAGACGAGGTGTTTCTGGCCTCTTGGCAGCATGGGGTGAGGCAAGCTTTTCGTTTGGCTCGTCCCGATCTTGTCATCTACCTGGCGGGGGCAGACCCGTTCGAACACGATCGCTTCAGCCGTTGGCGGATCACGAAAGAGGGACTAGCCCGGCGAGATCTGTTTATTTTGGAGGAGTGCTGCCGACGCCAAACACCGGTCATCGTGACGATGGCTGGCGGTTACGGGCGAGAGATCCGCGACACGGTCGATATCCACGAGCAAACAGTGAGGATAGCCGCCGAGGTCGCGCGGGGATGGCCCGCGCCCGTCGTCGCGACTTGAAAACGCTCGCCGGCGACGGTCGGACTACTTGAATGCTTCCCAATCTTTGCCGAGCAAACTCGCCGCGATCTTGAGTTTAAGGATCTCGTCCGTCCCCTCATAGATTCGGCAAACGCGCACATCGGTGAGATGACGGGCCGGCCGATAAAGAGTCGAATAACCCCGGCCGCCGTAAATTTGCACGGCGCGGTCGGCCGCATCCCAAGCTGCATTCGAGGTAAAGAATTTCGCCTCGGCACTGAGGAGGTCGGCTTTCCGTTTGAGTTCTTTGTCGTTGGGGTTGGCGTCGCTGGTGATCTTCGCATCGACGGCAGAAAACAGAATCGATTCGCTGGCTTGGCGATGAATCTCGATCATGGCCAGATGCTCTTGCACGAGTTGATGTCGGCCGATTTCCTTGCCATGCTGGCGGCGCTCTTTCGCGTACGAGATCGACTCAATGAGACAGTCTTCGATAACCCCCAGGCACCCTGCCGCCACACTCAGTCGGCCACTGACCAGCGTCGTCATCGCGACGCGAAAACCATCCCCCTCGGCCGCGAGCATGTTCTCGACAGGAACGGGGTAATCGCGCATCTCAAACATGGCTGTGTTCGAAGTCGGCAGCCCCATTTTTGCGGTCAGATCCTCTTTCTCGAAACCTTCGCCGTCGGTCGGCACGATGAATGCGCTGACTCGGCCTTGCTGACCCTCGGGATAGGCGAAGGTGACAACGACGTCGGCAATCCCACCATTCGAGATGAGATACTTCACGCCGTTGAGGATGTAGTGATTGCCTTCCCGACGATAGGTCGTTTGCATCTCGAGCGGGTTCGAACCTGCTTCCGGCTCGGTCAGCCCGAACGCCATGATCGATTCACCCCGCGCGGCCGGGGGAAGGTACTTCTTTTTCTGCTGCTCGTTCCCGAAGGCAATAATGGGGAGTTGGCCGATCGAACAATGTCCCGAGAAAAGGGTTCGCACGCCGGACCCTTCACGCCCGATACGGACCAAGCTCTTCGCATACGTCCGAAGGTCCGCGCCCCGTCCGCCGTACTCGCGCGGGACAAGCAGGCCAAGCAGGTTATGCTCTTTTCCGAGACGAATGGTTTCGTCATTGAAGCGGTGTTCGAGATAACAGAGTTCTTCGCTGGGGCGAATCTGTTCACAGAAGTTCTCTACATCGCGGAGAATCTCCTCGGATGTCTCCGTTCGCGGCGAGGCTTCCATCGTCAACGGTGCATTCATCACTTCCCCCCTTTTGCACGATCGAGATTGAGTTCTCATCCAAATCGTCAGTATTAAGTCTCTGCACGAATTGCTTAAGCATTCATCCGGCGATGGACCCCTGCCCAGACGTCCGCGCTCACTTTGCCGGCCGCCCCTTGAATGAGGCCTTTGCTCACACTTTTAAGCAGACCACCCAGTTCCTTGATTTGACTTTCCCAAATGACTTCGCACGTCGTCCCGTCGGGACTTGGAATGACTTCCATGGTTGTCTCCATGGCCATCGAGACGCCAATCCCTTTGTTCGAAATCGACATCGTTGCTTTGCGCGGCGGCTCTTTGTCAGCGACGCGAAAGTGAACATCAAGCGTCCCACGCAGAAACGAAAAGCCAGGACGGATCTTGCACGTCATTTCTTCGTCGCTTTTTTTGTCGACGGAAACGACATCCGAAAGTCCCCCCGCCATGAAGTCCATGTCGAGTAGACGTGCAAATACCGTCTCGGCCGGGGCGGCAAACGTCTCTTTCCCGTGGAAGGTCATGATGCTCAAATCCCGCTCCCTTATGCTGTCCATATCGTACACGGCCGGTAATCGATTGCAGGCGAGAATTCCGGCGTCTTACCCCGATGGGCTCGACACTTCATCTTGCCGAGACGAACTTCTTCCCATCGCGACACCAGCTTTCAAGAGTCGTTTTCGCCCCGACGAGCGATGCCAACAGCTCCGGCGGGCTCCACCAGGGTCCATGACTCTTTTCGAGTTCTCTTGCCTGATGATAAATTCGCTCGAGCCCCCACCGGTCGGCCCAGAACATCGGCCCTCCCTTGTGTGCGGGGAAGCCGTAACCCAGCACATAGATGATGTCGATATCGACGGGGCGAATCGCGAGCCCCTCTTCGAGAACCCGAATTCCCTCGATCGCAAGGGCGAAGAGAATCCTTTCTTGAATCTCGGCATCGGGAACAGCTCGGCGTTTGATGCCGGCCGATCGAGAAACGTCTTCAATGAGATTCAGAAGCTCCGGATCGCTTTGCCGTTCGCGAGCGTTCTCGGGATAGAGATACCATCCTCTGCCCACCTTCTGCCCGTAACGCCCCAACTCGCAAAGCTTGTCGGAGATGACGGGCTGTCTCCAACCCGCGGGAACGAGATGGGCGGCTTCTTTCCGAACGCGATAACCAACATCGAGCCCGGCCAGATCGCCCACCGCCAACGGGCCCATCGCCATTCCGAAAGCTTCCATCACGCGGTCGACCTGCTCGGGCGTCGCTCCCTCTTCCACGAGAAACTGCGCCTCTCGTTGGTAGGGGCCGTACATTCGATTACCAACAAAGCCTCGGGCGTTGCCGACGAGAACGCCCACCTTGCCAAGACGCTTGGCCAGTTGCATGGACGTGGCCAACACGTCGGGTCGTGTCTCCTTGCCCCGGACAATCTCAATGAGCTTCATGACATGCGCGGGACTAAAGAAATGATGCCCCACAACCGAATCAGGACGCGATGAGGCGTCGGCCATCGCGTCGATATCAAGCGTCGACGTATTACTCGCAAGAATCGCTCCCGGCTTGGTTCGAGAGCCGATCTCCGCAAAGATCTTCTTCTTTAGATCGAGACTCTCAAAGACCGCTTCGATCACCAGATCAACCTCGTCGAAGCCCGCATACTGGCTGGTCGGTTGCAACGAGTTCTGTTTGGCCGTGATCTCTTCGGGAGACCATCCCTGCTTAGTCCCCATTCGGGCAAGATAAGACTTCGCTTGCGACAACCCA
>JAIELF010000002.1 GCA_019753235.1 bacterium | reverse complement strand
GACAAATAGTCAAGCCCCCCCTTGACCAAAGCAACCCTCGACGGATACCCTTCAAAACTCATGCGGCAGCCGTGGCCGGACGGGCCCCTTACCGCAACGACGATGCCTGGTGGGCGACGCCGAACGCACCGCCTGACTATTCGAGATGCACCAACGGTTTCTTTACTCGACAGCCTGCTCAAGCGACCAAGGCTAAAACTAGCCGCCATTCGCTGCACTTTTCGACGAGCCTTCACTTATACTAGAATAGTAGACGCAGGGATTTTCAGCCTTTTCTGTTCCATGTCGAAGGGTGCCTTCGAATGACCTTTCTTCTGTTCGCGATAACCTCGTGTTGGGTTGGGGGCGAGCGATCGGCGGAAGACCGTTTTGAGCGTGAGATTCGTCCAATTCTTGTTGCCCATTGCCAGGAATGCCATCAGTCAAAGGGGCGATCCGAAAACGGGCTCGCGTTGGATCGACTTGACCGAGCGATGCGAGGAGGCGTTACCGGCCCTGCCATTGTTCCCGGGAAGCCTAGTGAAAGTTTGTTGATGAAGGCTGTCGAAGGCCGGGACGGTTTGGAAATGCCTCCGGAGAAGCCCCTTGCTAGCGAGCAAGTCAAAACATTGAGGGAATGGATTGCCGATGGAGCGGCGTGGCCTTCCTCAGCGGATCCAGCCAAAGGTGATTCATCTCCCCATTGGTCATTCCGTCCCATTAATCGAGAAACTCCCACGTCGCTCACAAGTCAATCTGCCATTGATGGCTTTCTTGATTCTCGGATCGACGAATCTGGTGTCATACGCGCATTTCCAGCTTCGCGTGATCGGCTGTTGCGCCGACTAAGCTTCGATTTGATTGGCCTTCCTCCAACCCCATCGGAATGGGTTTCCTTCGTCTCATTTGATCGACCCGATAAGGTCGAACGAGAAACCGATCGATTGTTGGCTAGCCCGCGGTACGCCGAGCGTTGGGCAAGGCACTGGCTGGACCTAGTTCGATTTGCGGAATCGAACGGATTTGAATACGACATGCCAAAGCCTAACGCTTACGTTTATCGAGACTACGTGATTGAAAGCTTCAATGAAGACTTACCGTATCACGTTTTCGTCACGGAGCACATCGCAGGAGACTCCATACATCCACCGCGTGTCAGCTCGGACGGTCTAAGGATCCTCTCTTCAGCGGCGACGGCGGGACTATGGTTTCAAGAGATGATCGAACTTCCCATGGATTGGGAGGTTTCGAGAGCCGAGGAATTGGAGAACCAGATTGACGTCATGGGGAAGGCATTCCTTGGGCTCACCCTGGGTTGTGCAAGATGTCACGATCACAAATTTGACCCTGTCTCTGCTGCAGACTACTACTCGCTGGCCGGCGTCTTGATGAGTTCAACCAACACTCAGAAATGCTTGGATACTCAACTGCGACAAATTGAGATTGATGCCCTTCACGAGAGGACGGTTCATCTGCGAGGGAAGATTGAACGTATCGAGCGTCAGGCTCGTGAATCGTCAGAAGCGCAGCGACTACGCCGGCAGGAAGCATTGCGTGTTAAAAACTATCTGCTTGCCCTTCGAGACATCGCCATGACGGAGAAGAGGGAAATCAATTTCGAACAAATCGCCCTGCAACATGGAGTGTCCAAGATAAAATTGCAGCAGTGGCATAGGGAAATCATGCAGGATGAGTCCGTGCACACGTCGCTTTGGTTACCTTGGAGGTCTTTGGTTACCACTCCTCAAGAGAGTTTTTCCTACCGAAAGCGGGCAATCGGCGAAAGGCTTTCGGCCAACGCCGCTCGCTGGCCGAGCCGTCCTTTAAAATTGCTCAGTTCTGTCTCCACGTTCGAAGAGGATGATTGGCAAGGTTGGACTGCCAAGGGAGAAGCGTTTGGCGACCGTCCGGACGGTACTCTACCGTTTGCTGCTTCAGGTTTTGGCGGTCGGCGAGTAGCCAGTAGCTACCATCTTGATAACGGTCGGACGGGCCGACTGGTGTCACCTCGTTTTAAATCAAGCAGTGGTAATGCGGTTGCTTGTTTTCGAATTGCGGGTGGCAAAGATCGCGATAAAACCTGCGTACGCGTGATTCTTAATTCAGAATCTATTTCGGTCTCTGAAGCCACGATTACTGGCGAAGACTCCCATCGATTTCGCAATGTCTATATCCCAATGTTTTTCAAGGATCGAGAGGTTTTTTTCGAAGTAGTGGATGAAGCTTCTCAAGGTCCTTGGGGCCACATCATGATTGACGACTTCGCGATTGCAGAAGTTCCTCGTCTAAGCGAAGGAGTCTATAGGCCTACAGATTTGAACGCCCTCATCATGAATCCCCTTTTTGAACCTGATATACACACTCCCAAGCAGGTTGCGGAAGCGTATCAGGCAGCGATTCTGCGAGTCCTTGATACGTTATCGATGATGATGGTGAAGAAGGATTGGTCGCAGTCAGAAAGTAAATGTGTAGAGTGGTTAAGCAATAATCTATTGAGTCACGATGAAAAGGAACTTTTGACTTGGGTAGTTCGAAACGACTCATTGTTGCAAGGACGCGACGAACTCGTGGAGATGCTTCCAGCCCCTGATAGAGAAAGGTATCGGTTACTTCAGGAAGAACTTCGATCAATAGAGGGTGATGGTTCTCGCTCGAAGCTTGGTATGGTGGCGATGGACTTTCGTCCTAGCGATATCGCTATCCATCTTCGGGGTGATCCGCACCAACCGGGCAAAGTTGTCCCGCGAGGAACTCCGTCTCTTTTCAAGGCGACTCGCCCGTCATCGAACCCCACCGACAGTGGAAGAATGGATCTGGCGAATTGGCTCATTTCAGACGCTAGTTCTCTCACCGCCAGGGTTCTCGTTAATCGCGTTTGGCAGCACCATTTCGGAGAGGGAATCGTTCGGACGCCGGATGATTTCGGTAGTCGAGGAGAGCCTCCAACACATCCAAAACTTCTCGACTATCTCGCCTGTGATTTCATTGAGAATGGCTGGTCGATCAAGCATCTTCACCGCGCCATAATCTCGACAGCCGCCTACCAGCGAGACTCCGTCGCCACCGCGCCTTCGCTAGAGAAAGATCCGGACAATCGGCTTTTTGCTCGCTTTAGCGGACGACGACTGGACGCAGAGTGCGTCGTTGACTCGCTTGGCATGGTTGCCGAAACCCTTTCTGATCAGATGTATGGCCCTTCCGACACACTCATTGGCGACACTCAGCCATCGGTCAACACCTCTTCTTCCATTGCTCGGCGGCGTACCATCTATTGGAACTTACGAAGAAACCAGATCGACCCGATCTTGCTTGCTTTTGATTTTCCGATTCCTGTGGAATGCACTGGCAAGAGGACCAATCAAATTTCGCCTCAGCAATCGTTGATTTTTATGAACAACTCGTTCGTTCTAGCCGCTGCTAAAGGCCAAGGTGCCTCACTCTTGGATGGCGTTCCGGAAGAGGAGAAAAGGCTTGAGCAACTCTACATTCGGAGTCTTTCTCGTAAGCCCTTGCCTAGGGAATTAGTCGATTCGTCCTCCTTTCTTCACCAGCAGAAAAGGCTTTACGAAAAGCTTCATGAAGTTGACGCTAGGCGGGCAGCGTGGCAAGACTTGGCCCATATGGTAATGAGCCTGCCAGAATTCCAGTTTTCACCTTAGCGGAGTGGTATTCTTGAACCAGTTCAAATTTCCAGGGATATATGGCAGACGGGCTTTCCTTGAGCAGTCCGCTCTCGGAATAGGATCAATTGCATGGTGGGCAATGGCATCGCGCGCAGAACCGACTATCAAGGCGCGGTGTAAGCATCTCATTTATCTTTATATGGATGGTGGTCCATCGCAAGTCGATACCTTCGACTATAAGCCGAGGCTCGCTGTTGATCATGGCAAGACTATTGATTTTAACCTTCCTGGTCGATTCGCAACGAAGTTTGTGATGAATTCACCTTTTAAGTTTCAACAGCATGGAGAATCGGGAGCTTGGGTCAGCGAGATATTTCCCAATCTCTCCAAATGTGTGGATGAGATATGCTTCATTAAGTCCATGTACGCGAAGCATATGGAGCATCCATCCGCGAATATTTATATGGCTACCGGCACTGTCATGCGGGGTCATCCCAGCATTGGTTCGTGGCTCACCTATGGATTGGGTTCGGAGTCTAAAGATCTACCCGGTTACATTGTCCTGACGGATAAGGTGGAACCTCAGGGCGGTCTTAACCTGTTCGGACAGGGATTCTTGTCCTCTAGTCATCGATACAGTGTGATGAACTTTACTCGACCGCAAGCGATGACTGACCTGACGCGTCAGGAGTCGACACAAGAGCTTCAGGTAGAGAAGCTAAAACTCCTAAAGAAGCTCAGCTCGTTTGGATCTTCGCAGGACCCATCTGCGGGGACTTGGGAAAGCATCATCAAGAACTACGAATTGGGATTCCAACTTCAGTCAGCGGTTCCTGACCTACTCTCCTTGGATGGCGAATCGGTAGAGACCAGAAACCTTTACGGACTTGGTCAACCTGATACCGACCAATTTGGCAAGCGATGTCTCATTGCTCGCCGACTCATCGAGAAAGGGGTTCGCGTCGTGACCCTTTTTCCGCCAACTCATCCCGATGGGAATCGATGGGACCAGCATGAAGCGCTCGCCGATCTTCATCGGGCCAATGCACGCTATGTCGATCAACCAATAGCAGGATTATTGAAAGACCTTCGTTCCAGAGGATTGCTTGACGAAACACTGGTCGTTTGGGGAGGCGAGTTTGGTCGAACACCGACCGCCGAACTGAACAACCGAACGAAGCCAGGACGCGAGCACAATCCGTTCGGCTTTTGCATGTGGCTAGCGGGAGGCGGTGTCAAACCTGGTATCTCGTACGGTGCGACGGACGAGCACGGCTATAGAGCGGTCACGCAACCAGTCTCGGTTCACGACCTTCATGCGACCATTCTTGCCCTTTTTGGCATTGATCACACGCGTCTGACCTTTCGGTATGATGGTCGAGACCAAAGGTTGACCGATGTTTATGGGAAGGTTGTTTCCGATATCATCGCTTAACCAGATCGTTAATCAGGCTTTTGGGTCTCCGGAGAGCCGAGAGTGTCATAAGTACAAAGGAATGAGTTTGGATCGCAAAGGTAGTCCCTTCTCGTTGAGAATTATCAGATTTCATCTATTAGCCTTATCATTCGGATTGGTTCTGCTCGAGTGGATGTCGCGATGGAAAGAGCAGATCGAACCCGTGCCGTTACGTCCGCCCAACCAATCGATCGTGTTTCACCCGAGTACAGATCTGATGACTGATGTCGGCGCTACGGCCACATTTCATTGGAATTCACTTGGTATCCGTGGACCTGAGTTGCCGACAGATGATGGCTCGGTACGAGTCCTGGTCGTCGGGGGAAGTTCTGCGGAGTGTCCTTACCTGGACGATTCAGAGACGTGGACTTCTCAGATGTCGAGAGATCTTACGACGCAGTTTGGTCGGTCAATTTGGGTTGGAAACGCCGGCCACGGTGACTTCGCAACCGTGCAATGTTTTCGACTTCTTGATCGGCTCACCTGGATGGACGAAGTTGACATCGTGATCGCCCAGTTGGGTGTGAACGATCTGTTAAGGATCCTCTTGGACTTGGACCGACAGCTTTTGATTCCGCAAGGAACTTCCGCTCTTCGTCGGAGAATCAGCCGACGTTTCGCCACCGACGTGAAACCCCCCGTATTCTGGGACGATTCAGGTGAGCAATGGTTCGCCCGAAGAAAGGAACTTTCCTTTTCCAATCGATCGATCGATTGGAAAAGGGAGATCGATTCGTTCGAGTTTCGAATGAAAGAGATGATCTCTATGAGTCGTCGCCGCGGTGTTCGGATTGCCTTCATGACGACGCCTGTACTTTGGCAGGACAACATGTCCCCGGATGCCAGTCGCCGGTCGTGCTTTGTCCGTCCTCCCATCTTTACATCGTCGCAATTGCTTTTGCGAACTGACTTGCTGCATCAGCGGATGTTGAAAGTGTGCCTCGAAGAGGGAGTTCCGTTTCTTTCCTCGGAAGCCATTTCCGGTGGAGAGATCTGGTTTTTGGACGACATCCATCTCAATCGCGAGGGGTCTCGTGAGCTCGCTGCCATCATTGCAAGCCAACTTCAACCCGTCATAAGACAAACCTTGCCGAAGGAATGATGCTCATGGCGAAGGTATCCCTTCGACACTGCGTACGAGTATGAAGCTGATTCCCTAAAAAGCCATTTGCTAGGATTCGGGGCCGACGCCCTCGATTACTACACCAGCTTCAACATGTCGCGGTATTTGCTGAAGCGGGTGTCGATGTCGTGGCGGGTGGTTTCTTTGAAGCGTGCGAGGCTGAAACCTTCGACGTTGATGCTGGCGACGACCGAACCGTAGGCCATCGCGGATTTAAAGGTCTCGCCGTCGAGCTTGTCGGCATAGGTCAAGTAGCCCATCACGCCCCCGGCAAAGCTGTCGCCGGCCCCAGTCGGGTCGACAAGTTTATCGGTGGGAAACGCGGGGAGGGCATAGATCCCATCGTCGCTAAAGAGCATCGCCCCGTGCTCCCCCTTCTTGACGATGACGAACTTCGGACCAAGGGCTAGGATCTTCTTGCCGGCCGCGACCAGTTGCGTTGTCTCGGTCAGCATCAGTGCCTCTTGGTCGTTCAGGATCAACCCGTCGACTTGCTTCAAGAGGTCAAGCAGATCATGACGAGCGGTTTCGATCCACAGATTCATGGTGTCGGCAACAACGAGTTTCGGTGATTTGACCTGGTGCAGGACTTTGCGCTGCACGGTTGGGCTGCCGTTGGCCAGGAAGACGTAGGGGGTTTCGCGGAAAGTCGCTGGGATATCGGGGTCGAACGAGCCAAAAACGTTTAGTTCGACGTCGAGCGTCTCGGCAACGTTCATGTCCCCCTTGTATTTGCCGCGCCAGCGGAAGGTTTTGCCTGGCTCCACTTTGACGCCGGCGGTGTCGATGTTTTCTCGGTTTTGTAGCAGGCGAAGATACTCGTCAGGAAAGTCCTGGCCGACGACGCCGACAAGCCGAACCGGGCAGAAATAGCTGGCGGCATAGGAAAAGTACGATGCCGACCCGCCGAGGGCCTCTTGAGCCTGCCCCGAAGGTGTTTCGACGCTGTCGATGGCGATCGATCCGACGACCAAAAGTGACATGAACCTTCCCCTTCCCGCGTTTTCTCAGATGTTTGGCCCACTGCTTCGGGGCTGAATTCCGACTTTACTTTATCGCCGGCACCGATCATCGGCGAACCGTTCGCCTGGGGAATGTCAAGCCCACTTCTGACTTGCCGAAAGGGCTTACGCAGGCGATGGGCTTCGGTTGACCCGTTTGCTGAGAGAGTTAGAGTCTTGTGCCCTTGGTGTTGTCGCCAAGCGGGTTTCTCTCTGGAACGGACACGCTTCGTTATGCCGATCGCTCGCGAATGGGAAGAGGCCGACCGTCGCCCCGACGATTCGGGTATGGACGAAGCCGACCTTGCGGAAGGGCAGGGGGGGCTTCCGTTGTCGGTCATTGCGATCGTGATGGTGATCGTTTTTGGCTGGACCCTATTTGGTTGGCATGTGGCTCAGCGCGGGCTGTGGAGTTCGCACGAAGGTCGTGCTGCGCAGAATGCACAGTCGATTCTTGATGATGGAAACTGGCTGGTCCCTCGCCTCTTCACCGGCGAGATCGAAAATCAAAAGCCCCCGCTTTATTACTGGTTGGTTGCGAGCCTCGGAATCCTTCATGACCGAGAGGTTGATCCTCTTTGTGTAAGGCTACCCGCAGCGGTGGCGGGTGTCGCGGGGTTGGTAGTCGTCTATCTTCTGGGCCAGAGGATGTGGAGCATCGAAACGGGTCTAGCGGCCGCGGGCATATTGGCCTGCACCACCCGTTACGCTTGGCTTGCTCGTGTCGGTCGGATCGACATGCTTCTCTGCTTGGTGGTGATGCTGTGCCTCTATTTGTTTTGGCAATCGGCTGATCCGCGCGGTTCAAGGCGGAGGCTATCGTGGTGGGTTTACGTCCTGTTGGCTGTCGGCGTTTTGTTAAAGGGGCCGATCGCGATCTTGCTCTTCGCGCTCCCGGTGGGATCGTACTTGCTGTTCATGGGGGAGCCGATCTTTCCGGGGCTGCAGGCGCGCGGATGGAAGACTTGGCGAGAGCTTCGCATCCTACCCGGCTCGGCACTGCTGTTGGCCATTGCCAGTCCCTGGTTCATTTACATCACCTGGTTGACGGGCGGAGAATTCTTCTGGAGCTTTTTTGTCTACCACAATGTCGAACGGGCCGTCGGTAGCAGTGAAGCGCTCAAGTCCGGGCCGATCTGGTTCTACATTCCCCGTCTATTCGTCGATGCATTTCCTTGGTCGATACTATTGCCAGTCTGTTGGGTGTCGCTTTGGAAGCATCGCGAGGATTGGCTCCCGCCGGGGCAGAACCGCTCGTTGCAACCTATTGTCCAACCGCAGGTATTGTTTCTGCTCTGCTGGGGAGTCTCTCACTTCGTTCTTCTTTCGCTCGTCAGCTTCAAGCGAGCGGATTATCTTCTTCCGGCATTTCCACCGGTCGCACTTTTGTTGGCGGGCTGGCTGGCCGATCGGACGGCTCGGATTCATTCCGATTCCTTTGTCGCCAAGATTCGCCATCCGCGTCGGCGACGCCGACTGATCATCGCGTCGGCGGGGTGTTTGACGCTCTTGCTCGTGCCGATCCTCATCTGGGCAGGGATCGAGTTTCAAGAGAACAGCTTCGTCGATTCTCTGCTCAAGATCGATCTGCTGAGTGATCATCTGAACGAAACAGACCGCTTTATGATGAGCCACGTCGAGTTGGCGATGCGAGAGAGTTGGCCCCTTTTGGTGATCGGCGGGGTTGTCTTGATCGTGAGTGTCTGGCTAGTGCATACCGGTTGGCATGAGGGGCTCGAGGCTCGGCTGCTGGTGGGGTTGGGGTTGCCTTGGGTGGTGGGATTCTTTTTTCAAGTGCATGTTCTGTTGCCAGCGCTTGATCCGCTGCGAGAGATGTCGCGATTTGCCCGCGCGATTCGCGCCGTTGCTGGCCCCGACACGACCGTGTATTACTTCGGCAAATTCGATTCCGATCTGGCTTTTCACATCGGTCGACCCGCCCGCGCGATCGAGGATTGGGACGAGCTGGCGCAGTTGTCGACCAAGCGTGAGAACTGTTTTGTCGTGATGAAGGCGAGTCAAAAAGAGTGGATTCAGCGAGATCCGCGCACTGCCCACTGGATCACCGTGGTCGATAATCGCAAGATCGCCTTTGGCGGCCATCGCGACCATCGGCTCCTCTTAGCAAGCCAAGGGGACTTGCTCGATCCGGAACATTTGGCAAGAGAGATGCCGACCGCCACCCAACAGTGACGAGGCTCCTTTGGATTACGACGAACTTTTTGTCCGCTCTTCTTTGGTGGGGCAGCCGGTTGCCGTTCTCCTTAGGCCCAGCACCCTTTCCTCGACCTTTGATCCCGAGGTGATTCTCGCATGGCAAGCCGCATTGGCCCGACTAGCGCCCAATGTCCTTCATTCGATCACTGTTCTCGCTGAGAATTTTTCAGATCCGCTCCCGGCGCGGGTCGGTAACGTTCGTCTGAGGACGGCGGTTGCCACCGATCCTACCTCGGGGAGGGCGCTGACGGCATTCCTGCAAGATCGAATCGAGCCCATCATTCTTTGGGCCGAGGGCGATACAGTGCCGGCAGTTGATTTCATCAGGAAGGTGCTCGATCGGCTTGAGTTTGCCGACGTCGTGATGGCTAGGCGTCGACGGACTTGGGGGGCTATTCTCGCCTGGCCCATTGAGAAACTCGTCCGGGGCTTTTTGGGGATTCCCTTCGGCGATCCTCTTTCGCCGTTCAAAGGTCTACGTCGCGATGCCTTCGCGCCGATCCGATTCGAGCTGTCGGGAGATGCCGTCCATCTCGAATTGTCGGCCAAGGGGACATATCTCATTCGACTCGTCGATGAAGTTCCATCGAAGGATCGGCGTTCGAGTTGGTTGTCGGCGCTGGTTGCCCGGGGGCTGGGGCGATTCCTTACCTCTCCTAATCTCGATCTCGTTGAACATCCCAAGATCGCTCCGAAAGTCGGGCCATCGCAAGACTTTCCTCTTCCGCGTCCCCGAGCATCGCGCGGTCCCATCGCGCCGGCCGTCACGAAATTTTATCCAGCCACCTCGTCCCGCGACTGGCAGGGACGTTGATCCACCGAGGAGTGGTTTCTCTCGATTCTTGCTTCGAACTCTCTTCCTACGGCCCTTGCGGATCTCCGCGCATTTCGTTTTGTCGAGCCTGTGCGACAATCTGTCTTGACGAACTTTCGTTCGGTCGATAATATTCCAGAAGCCGAATTCGGATTCTCCTTTGGAAGGGTGTGGCGTGTCAGGCGATAACCTCGAATTTCGTTGGGTTCGGCCGCCGGTGCAGGCACGGAGCCAGGCCTCGTTGAGTCGGATTTTGGACGCGGCCGAGCGGGTAATTGGCGAGCGGGGTTTTGCGGCCGCCACGGTGGCCGATATCGTCAAAGAAGCGAAGTCATCGGTCGGCGTATTTTACGATCGCTTCAAGGACAAAGAGACGCTGCTTGACTGTTTGCACGAGCGGTTCTGTCAAGAGTCGTATGCGACCGCGGATGAGGCTCTTGATCCGAGTCGCTGGAAAGACGCGACGCTCGAGCAGATTCTCAACAAGCTGGTTCGGTTTCTGGTGCAGATCTATCGCGAACATCTCGGCTTGTTAAGGGCGTTCATGGTTCGCTGCGGGGTGGATCGAAGGTTTGCCGAGCGTGGGATGCAACTGCAGGGTTACATCGCTCGCAAGCTGGCGCTGTTGTTGCTCGCCCATCGAAACGAGATCCCGCATCCTCGGCCTGAGTTTGCCGTCGAGTTCGGGCTTCGCATGGTCGGGAGCACGCTCGATAGTTTCGTTCTGTTCGATGATGTCGACGTTTCCGGAATCGGCCTGCACGATGAAGAGACTTCGCAAGAGTTGATACGAGCCTTCTCGGCGTATCTTGGGGTCGGCGTCGCTTCTCGCAAGAAACAGCGAGTTGGCAAAAAGACCTGACGCGTGACGGCGTCGCCGACCGGGGAAAACGTTGTTCTGCTGCTGGTAAGAGAGGGAAAACGATGAACGGATTGCTTTGTTTGATCCTGTCAGGACTGTTGACGGCCGACCAGGCAACGCCGGTGGGTCGCAAGATCGATGGCTTTGCCGCTCAGGATTTCCGAGGTAAGCAGATTCAGTTGGCCGATTTCCAGGACAAGAAGATTGTCGTGGTGGTGTTTCTGGGTGTGGAGTGCCCCTTAGCGAAGCTGTACGCTCCCAGGCTGGAGGAACTTGCCGGGAAGTATCGCGAGTCAGGCGTGCAGATCATCGGCGTTGATTCCAATCAACAAGATGCGGTCACCGAGATCGGCTTTTTCGTTCAGCAGCACGGCATTCAATTTCCGATCCTCAAAGATGTTGGCAACTCGCTTGCCGACCGGTTCTCGGCCGAGCGAACCCCCGAGGTCTTTGTTCTCGACCAAGATCGCGTGATCCGTTACGTCGGACGAATCGACGATCAGTACGGCTTCAAGACCAACGGCGGGTACGCTCAGAACAAAGCGAAGTCCCACGAATTGGTCTCCGCCATCGATGAACTCCTTGCCAACAAGCAGGTCACGGTGGCGGAAGCCCGGGCCGATGGTTGCAAGATTGGACGTGTCCGCGATCCTGATCCCAATGCAAAAGTGACCTACACAAAAGAGATCGCGGCTATCCTTCAAGAGAGATGCGTCGCGTGTCATCGTCCCGGCGAGATTGGCCCGTTTGCTCTTGAGAATTATGACGAGGTTCGCGGTTGGGCCGAGATGATTGACGAAGTGGTGCAGGATCAGCGGATGCCTCCCTGGCATGCTGACCCGCACACCGGGGACTGGAGCAACGATGCTCGGCTTTCCGATCAGGAGAAGAAGACCATTCATGAATGGGTGCAAGCCGGCGCTCCGATGGGTGATCCAAAAGATCTTCCTGCAGCAAAGAAGTATGTGGAGGGTTGGCAGATCGGTGAGCCCCATCAAATCGTTTACATGAGTGATCAAGAGTTCGACGTCGCGGCCGATGGGACGATCGATTATCAGTACTTCACGGTGGATCCTGGCTTCAAAGAGGACAAATGGATCAAGGGAGTGGAGTGCCGACCCGGGAATCGAGCGGTGGTTCATCACATCATCGTCTTCGTTCAGCCTCCAGGCGTGCAGCCACAAATGTTCGAAGGTGGTCCGGCCAATCTTTCGCTTCTTCAAGGAGAAGCTCCGGGCATGCCACCGACAATGCTGCCCGACGGGTTGGCGTTCTTCGTGCCCGCTGGTTCGAAGTTTGTCTTTCAGATGCACTACACCGCCAACGGCAGGGCGGCGAAGGATCGAAGCTGTGTCGGTTTGATCTATTCCGATTCAAAGGATGTCAAGCAAGAAGCCCGGACGATGAACGCGGGCAACCCGTTCTTCGAGATCCCGCCTCATGCCAGCAATCATGCAGTGGATGCGGAGTTCAATTTCTGGGCGGATGCGAAGTTGATCTCGTTGATGCCGCACATGCACGTTCGGGGCAAAGCGTTTCGTTACACGCTGGTCTATCCGGACGGTAAGAGCGAAATCCTTCTCGATGTCCCGCGTTACGACTTCAATTGGCAGAACATGTATTGGTTCCGCGAGCCGAAGACCGTGCCGGCCGGTTCAGTGATGAAGTGTGTGGCTCACTTCGATAACTCCGAGAACAATCGTGCCAATCCCGATCCGTCGGCATCGGTCCGATGGGGCGAGCAAACGTGGGAAGAGATGATGCTGGGTTGGTTCGTCTGCACCATGGACACCGAGCCCAGCGACGGTCGACCGCGGACAGAGCGGTTCGAGAAGATGGTCGAGAAGACGGCGATCAAGGCTGATTTGAATCTGAATTTGGCCGCGCTAGGGGCCTTGAAGAACGATCGCGACTTTCGGCGATTTGCTCGCTCATTGTCGGGCTTGGTGCCGCAACTGGATCGAGTCTGTATCAGCAAAATGGCCGGCGATCATGTCGAGTTTATTCGTGTATCGCAACCGGCCATTCTGAACACGAAGATCGGTGGGCTTGAATACCGACTCGCGGCAGCGAACTCCGGCCTGGCGATGTATCTGCACGATCCCAAGCAAGTGGTTAACGCCAGTCTTCGATCCGTGCCCGGCGAAGACATGGCAAGAATCTCGCTCGTGATGAAGAGCAGCTACCACGTGCCGGTGAAAATAGCGGGCGAACAAGTGGTCGTCAGTTTCTGGAGCCGGGAAGAGAACGCCTTCCCCATCGAAGCGCAGAGATTTCTGCAATCGATGGCCGAGCGAGCCACAAAGAGCGCTAAAATGCCGTCTCGCTTGAATACGTCAGAGGATGCAGAAGTGAGCGAGCGCTGATTCGATCGATGATTTTTGCTCGTGAAGTTGCCAAGCGAGAGGGGTAAGGAGTAACCTGAGGAGGTACTCTTTCCTCTCTCGCTCTTTTTTCTCAGCGAGTTAGGGCCGACCTTCCAGGCTGATGTAGAGGGGCTGACCGGTGATGCTGGTCAGTTCCTTAATCGCGTCGGTCCCCGATCCTCCTTGCAGCCGAGCCTTGGCCGAGGTGTTTGACAACTGCACAGTGGCGAGACTCAACGAGTCGTTTCCTGCGCCGAGATCGGCAAAGAAATCGTCGGCCTTCACTTTGAAGAGTTGTAGGCTGTCGTTGCCAGCCCGGGTTTTCACTGTCGCTTTGTTCGAATTGAATCGAACATTGGTGGCACAGTTGCATTTGATGCCAAGCGTGACCGAATCGTTTCCATCACCAGTTTCAACGTAGAGAATATTGTATTTCCCCAGGAGATTGATTTTATCCCCCGTCGTGCTGCCGACCGCGCTGTTGCCGACGATGGTGGTGCGGCCTTTGACATCGAGCGACGTTCCATCGGTGTCAAAATTCAGTGCACTGGTTCCTTTGGTTGTCACGATCAGGTTGCCACTGATCTCTTTTCCACCTTTCACGACCACCTTTTCTCGTTGGCCGGCCCCCATGTCGATCGAGATATCGCGCAAGCTGCGGTTGTTCTGTAGCGAGAGGGTGAGCGAGTCGTTCCCGTCGCGCAGTTGTGCATTGATATCGACGACGTTACCCAAAACGACCGGGCTGGATCGCTGATTGATCAGCGTCCCCGTGTTCCCTTTGATTTGAAACTGTCCATTACTGAGTTGCGTGATGTCGACATTGTTGCCGAGATTATCGCCGCGAATTTGCAAGATACCGTTAGAAACCAGTGCCGACACATTACTCGGCGCGACGACGGCCGCCAAATCACTGGAGAGAACCACTCGCTCCTCGAGCGACTCGACTTGGAACGGGTTCTTTTGTGGGAAAGTCTTCATCGGCACGGGTACTCCTCTCGCATGTCTTGTCTGGAAGACGGCGGAAGTACCCGATTCATGAGTTGTGTCAACGCGGAGGGATCCCCCGATGACAGAATTGCCGCGATGATTCGGCAAGATGGTGTGCTGGCGTAATCTGCGGGCAACAGGTATTGCTGCTAGGCTCGTTTGCGGAAGGACATTCCCATCCCCTTGAGCGCCCTGTCGGCGGCGGAAGTGGTTTCCCCCCCTTGGCTGGTCGGCGCTGGCGGGGTGGATTTCGGTGGATCGACTTCGGGGATTGTGTCGGCTTGAAGCGGTCCTGTATCGACAAGTGTTTGTTGCATGACATCGAGATTGGCATCGGAATCTGCCTGGGTCGGGTCGACATCATCCTCTTCAGACAGCCATTCGAAGACATCATCGTCACCGACGTCCGCCTTCTTCTTGCTGGGAGGCTTCGGCGAAGAAATCTTGACCTCCTGTTCGGGCTTCGGCTGAGCGGCTCGCTCGGGAAGCGACTTGACCGCCGACTTCGTGGGCGGGAGTTGAACTTCGAGGGTCAATGGGCCAACAGTGATCTTGTCGCCGTGATGCAAGAGCGCTCTATCGTTAAGTCGCTGCCCATTGAGAAACGTGCCGTTGGTGCTCTTCAAGTCTCGCAGCCAAACACCTTCGTCGGCAACGATGACGGCACAGTGGAGTTTGCTGACCGCTGGGCTACTCGGTCGGAGATGGCACGAAGGATCTCGCCCGATCACGAACTGATTGTTTCGGACAGGTATCTCTTTGCCTGCCAATTTTCCCGCCGTCACGACGAGTTTAAGCACCATGGTTCCCCCTGAATCAGGACGCCGACCAAGCCGCTTACATCATGTCCGCTGGAGGTTCATCCTTAGGAGCAGGCGAAGGTAGAACTCGAAGGACAAACTTAGTGGACTTCTTCTCGACTCAACTGGCAAAGGGCTGTTCCCGCAAGTGCCTCTTTTGCCGGAGGGCGTTGAATCTAATCCCCGTCAGCGGGGCGGTCATCTAAAGAAATGTAACGAACGACTGGCACCAGTGCAACTGCTTCTCATCTTCTTTCTCTGAGTAGACTTCGGGAAAAGAAGAACGATCTCATTCCCCCTGATGTTTGCCGATCCATCAGACCTGCTGAACTAGGGCGATCACTTGCCGAACTTCTTCGTTTCCGGTCACGAAGGCTTGCGAATTGAGACTGAAGTTCTGGCTGGCTTGCAAAAGCCCGATCAGCTCGTTGGAAAGATCGACGTTGGATCCTTCGAGCCTATTCTCGACCAATGTCCCGAAACCGGGCTGGCCCGGTGTGGTGGTGAGCGTGGCTCCGGAGGCGACTGTCTCTCGAAACAGTAAGTCGCCGACCTGCTCGAGCCCGTCGGGGTTTTGCACCTGTGTCAGGTTGATCTGGGCAGTGAACGATCCTTGCCGAACGACCCCGAGACTGTCGACCGTCGTGATGGCATTGTTCCCGGGAAGGACCACGGGAGGATCGAGCGTCAGTGTTTGATTGCTGACCTGGATATTGATCGGCCCGGTGCCGCCGACCCCTTTGGGTTGAAAGGCGCCTAAGCGGGTGAAGAAAATGTTCCCCTCGCTATCGCGGACCCTGAAGAAGCCCAGCCCATTGATCGCGACATCAAGGTCGGTTCCCTGTTCGAGCGGCCCTTGCTGAAAGATCGTCGGTATAGTGGCGACCGCGACGCCGCGACCGTAACTGACCCCGACCCCCGTGCTACTGAGATTCGAGGGCGCCCCAGGCGTGATGACCTGTTGATAGAGGATATCCTGAAAGCGGGGCTCGCTTCGTTTGAAGGCAGCGGTGTTGATGTTGGCGACGTTATTGCTGATAACAGCAATTTGCCCGGAGTACGCGATCAGGCCGGTGGCGGAAGTGTCGACGCCCGCGATCGCCATCGGCTAATCCCTTGCCTTTTGTCTTATCGGTCGGCGCCCTCCTTGGCGGACCGCGTATCAATACTGTCGGCAAGAGAACGGCGGTGGGCCGACCTCTCTCGGTTTCGATTCTCGTCGGAAACGCCTTCGCGCTTCCGAGTGTATCGGGAAATCAGGCGAGTCCGTGCCGAGTTTGACGATCGGGCAGAGTGGGCCGACGCTTTCGCACATCGTTCGCGCGGATAGGGAAGGGATCGAGCAGATGTTTTCGAAGCGACTCTCTTCGCGTGAGATGGCCGATTGGTGTCGATCGTTGGCGACGAGCCTGCGGGCGGGGGTCCCCTTGCTCAAGGCGTTACAGACTCTTTCCAATCGCTCGGCCGGCAAAGCGCAGCGGGCAAGTGAGGCCCTGTTGCAACATGTTCGACACGGGGAATCGATGGCGCAGGCCCTCGAGGCAGAGTCGGCATTCTTTCCCCCGCTGCTCGTGCCGTTGGCCAACGTCGGGGTCCAGACGGGCCACCTTCCCGAAATCCTTCGTGAACTTGAGAAGTACTATCGATTTCAAGAGACTCTCCGTCAGCGGCTGGTTCAACAAATCACCTGGCCGGTCTTTCAATTGGTGATGGCGATTCTGGTGATTGCCCTGGTCATCTATCTCATCGGGATGCTCGGCGGGGCGGATATTCTCGGGCTCGGTTTGCTCGGTGCCCGTGGCGCGATGATCTGGATCGCCGGTTGGGCTCTCTTAGCGGCGGGCCTTTTTGGGGGCTACCAACTTGCTCGGACCAAACTGGGTCAAGCTCAACGGATCGACGCGCTGCTGCTGCGCATTCCGGTGTTGGGAAATGTTCTTCGGTCGCTGGCGCTCGCGCGGATGACGCTGGGTTTGGATCTGACCCTCGAAAGTGGGATGTCTTTGAAGCAGGCGATCCCGCTTTCCCTGGCTGCTTCGGATAACGGGCTCTTTGCCGATCAATCCAAGCCAATCCTTGCGGATATTCGCGGCGGAAGCACCCTGACCGAAGCATTTCGCGAACGTCAGATCTTCCCCGCCGAGTTCCTGGACGTGCTCGAAAATGCGGAGGAATCGGGGAAAGTGCCCGAGGCCATGAGGCAACTCTCCGTGGAACTGGCCGAGCGGGCCGAGCATCAACTGGGACTGCTCCATCAAGCCCTTGGCTGGGTTGTCTGGATGATCGTGGCGGGGATCATCATCTTCTTTATCCTTCGCATTGCGATGAACGCGTACATCGGTCCGATCAATGAGGCTCTCGACGCGCTCCCAGGTTGATACTGGCCTGCCGCGATTCAATCGAGCTCATTTTTCTGGCTCCGCGCCGCCCGGCGGGTACATTGGAAACTCGTTCGGCTAGCCCCGCGGGCAAGAGTGGTTCTGCCCGCAATTCAATCGAGAACCGGGGTTCGTGGCCGGGGGGATCGGGAGAGATTTGAATGACGACGCGTTTGGGATGGGGCCTGTGGGCATGTCTTTTGATTCTGGGAACTCAGTGTCGAGCCGAGGAGGCCCACAACAAGCTGACGCCGGAAGAGGTCGCCGACGGTTGGTTGCTTCTGTTCGACGGCGAAACTCTTTTCGGTTGGCAAGCCGAACTGCCTGCCTTCGAAAAAATGTGGATGGTGAAGGATGGAACCATCACCTCCGACCCGGCCGCAGGATTCAATCATCTGAAATCACATGCGGCTTTCAGCGACTTCGTTATGAAGCTCGACTTTCGCATTAACAAGGGGGGAAACAGCGGGATCTTCTTTCGTGGCGCCCCCGTGCGAGGCCAACAGTTCGTTGGGCTCTTGGGGATCAGCGGCTACGAAGCCCAGGTCGACGACAACGACCCGCGGGGCCTGCTCTACCAAACGGGTGGTCTTTACGACGTCGCCCCAGCCAAGAAACTGATCAAGGGTGAGGATCAGTGGCGAAGTTATGAGATCACCGCCGACGGCGATCACATCACCACGAAAATCAACGGCGAACTTATCTGCGATACCATGCAGAAGAAGTTCCGTTTCGGTCACATCGGTCTGCAACAACACAATCCAGGAAGCGTCATCGAGTATCGCAACATTAAACTGAAGCCTCTCGGATTGAAGCCGATCTTCAATGGGAAGGACCTATCAGGCTGGAAAGTCGCGAGCCGAGATCCCGATCCCAGCAAGCTGCAAGCGGAATGGGCTGTCAAGGACGGGGCCATTCACGTCGATGTTCCCAAGAAGGAAGGCGTCAAGCAGGGGGGGCAAGGCCAGCTCGAAACCGACGCGAACTACAAAGACTTCATCTTGCAGCTCGATATTCGAGTGAACGGCAAGTTCTTCAACTCGGGAGTCTTCTATCGATCGCTGCCGGGCACGGTCTGGGTTGGTTACGAGTCGCAGATCCGCAACCAATACATGGGCAAGCGCGATCGGCCGATCGATTTCGGCACCGGCGGCATCTACAACCTCAAGCCGACCCGATTGGTCTCGACCGATGACGGCGTCTACTTCAAAAAGACGATCGTTGTGCACGGCAATCAATTCAGTGTTTGGCTCGATGGTTATCAGGTGACCGACTTTGCCGACACGCGAAAACCCGATCCTAACCCTCGTAACGGCTACTATGCCGGCGAAGGGAAGATCGCGCTTCAGTCGCACGATCCCACAACCAATCTCGACTTCAAGAATGTTAAAATTGTCGAGTTGCCCACGGGCAAGTAACGGTCTGGCTTCGGTGAATCTCCATCATCACAAGGGCAGGCACGATCACCGTGCTTGCCCTTTTTTCTATTCTCGATCTATTCTCAATCGTCCAAGACGTTGGCAGGAAACTCCGCGGCCGACGAGCCCTTCTTCGAGCGTCGTTGAACTCCCGGGCCCTGCTTGGATCCCAGCGGAAGTTTGTCCCCCTCCGACGTTCGCCTGATCTCTTGGAGACGACGACGTAACTCTTTGGCCTTCTGTTGATGACCGGGGTCACGGATCAGGTTCTTCTCTTCCTTGGGGTCGGCGGCGACGTCGAACAACTCGTCGGTATCCCAGATGCCGTGATACTCGATCAGCTTAAAGCGGTCGGTTCGGAGGGCGAATTGCGTCGGCGTGTGAGGAAAGTTCCACTCCCAAAAGTACTCGTAAAAAAGCTCTTGCCGAGCGGCGGGCGATTTAGGATCTCGAAGAGTGCGTGCGAAACTGATCCCATCCATCGTGGCGCTCGCGGGCAAGCCGGCCAATTCCAAAATGGTCGGTGCCAGGTCGATATTGGCAACCATCGATTCAACCACCGCGGGTTCGTTTCTCATTCCGGGCGCCCAGATGAGAAGCGGGATTCGGATCGATTCTTCGTAGGAGCATCGCTTGTCGATCAGGCCGTGCTCTCCCCAAAGGAACCCGTTGTCGGAGAGAAAGAAGACGATGGTGTTGTTTCGTCGCGGGCTCTTTTCAATCCAGTCAAGCAGTTGTCCCACACTCTCATCCACGGCCTGCAGTGTTCGGCAATAAGTTCGGTAGTAGTCGGCAAAGTCTAGTTTCGAGTGGTAGGGATACTCGATGCCATGCCAACTGTTGCGTTGATTCTTGACCCACATCGGAACGCCATCGCGTTGGTCCCAATCGCTGGGAAGCTTGGCGAGTTCGATCGGCGCATCGGCATAAAGGTCACGATGCCTTGCGGCAGGCTCGAACGGGGCGTGAACCGCCTTGTGGGCCAAGTGCAGAAAGAATGGCCGATCCGGGTCAAGCGAGCCGAGCCAATCGATGGAATACTGCGTCAGTTCATCAGTGATGTAACCTCGCTGCGGGAGGCGTTTCCCATCAACATTCAGCGTCCAAGTCGGGTTGGGTGTTGTGTAAGTCCCTTGGCCAAGAAAGCTGATCCAGCGATCGAAACCGGGCTGAGGAGCGTCGCTCGATCCTCCCATATGCCACTTGCCGATCATGGCGGTTTGGTAGCCCGCTTTTTGGAGCGTCTGCGGAAATAGAACCGTCCCTTTGGGCATCGGGACGTTGTTATCCACGACGCCGTGACGGTGCATGTACTGGCCGGTGAAAAGAGAGGCTCGGCTGGGCGAACAGAGACTCGTGGTCACAAACGCATTGGTGAAACGAAATCCACTCGCGGCCATCCGATCGATCGATGGCGTGCGTAAGAAAGGATGCCCCGCGCACGCGAGACTATCAAAGCGGAGATCGTCCACGAGAATCACGATGATGTTGGGCGGACCGGCCGGCTTGGAGCTCGGCTGGGCCAAAGCGATTTGGGCTCCCCACAAGAATAAATGGGCGATCCGCGATGCTCTCATCATGACTTGTCACCAACAGGAAGGTTCTCGACGGTCCCACGATCTTTCTAAAATAAACTGATAGGGAGGAAACGACGGGCGCCGACTGAGATGGGAACCTAAGAAGAGTCGAGAGTGCCGAGAAAGGGATGGGAGCCGATGAGTTTGTCCGCCCGGGCTTATCCCGTGATCATGGCGGCGTGCGTCGCACCTCTGTGGGCGGAAGCTGTTCCCGTTGATTATCAGAAGAGCATCCGCGCGATCCTGTCGGATAACTGCTATCACTGCCACGGTCCTGACGAGAAGACCCGGGAGGCAGGTTTAAGGTTGGATCTTCGCGAGCCGGCATTCGCTTCTCGCGATGCAGGAAAGGCGATCGAGCCTGGCCAGCCCGATGCGAGCCTCCTCCTTCAGCGGATGATTTCTACCGATCCTGATCTGCAGATGCCCCCTCCCGATTCGGGTCGGAAGCTTTCCCAAACGCAAATTGAACTCGTCCGAACTTGGATCGCGCAGGGCGCTCCCTGGAAAGATCATTGGGCGTTCGTCCCGCCCCAACAACAACCTTGGCCGAGCACCACGCCGATCGAAGGGGCCAACAACCCTCTTGATCCTTTCGTGTTGTCTCGCCTTCACCAAGAAGGGCTCTCCCCTTCCAAACCTGCTTCGAGAGAGACCCTCGCGCGTCGACTATCACTTGATCTAGTGGGTCTTCCTCCTTTGCCGGTGGAGGTTCAAGCGGTCGCGGCAGATTCCATGCCCGATGCCGTCGATCGCTTTATCGATCGCCTCTTCGCCAGTCCTCGGTACGGCGAGCATCACGCGGCCGAGTGGCTTGATGCGGCTCGGTATGCCGATACCAATGGCTACCAGAATGACGGCACGCGAACGCAATGGCCTTGGCGAGATTGGGTCGTGCGATCCTTCAACGCCAATCTCCCCTTTGATCGTTTCATTCAGCAACAGATGGCCGGTGACTTGCTTCCCGATTCCACGATCGAGGATAAAATCGCGACCGGCTTTCATCGTAATCATCCGCTCAACGGGGAAGGGGGGCGCATCCCCGAGGAATCGCGCATCGAGTATTGCGTCGATCGTGTCGATACGACCGCGACGGTCTTCCTTGGTTTGACGCTCGGTTGTGCTCGGTGTCACGATCACAAGTACGACCCCTTCACGCAGAAGGACTACTACCGCCTGTTCGCCTTCTTCAACAGCATCGATGAAGTGGGTGGGGTGGATCGGGGGGGCAACGCCTTTCCGACCATAAAGATGCCGACGCCTGATCAGACGACCAAAAAAGAAGAGCTGCTTGCTCAGATCGTCTTAGGAGAGAAAGAGCTCGCCCAGCCCCCGGATACGTCCGAGGGGGCGCAAATTGCTTGGGAAGCGTCGATCGTTGAATCCGCTCGGCAAAAGGGGATTCAATCCGTTTGGCAGCCCCTGGTGCCCGATCATCTCGAATCCGCGCAAGGGGCAACTCTCGCGAGGCAAGAAGATCTTTCCATCTTCGTGTCGGGAACGAATCCCGAGAACGATGTCTATCGCGTGATCGCGCCGGTGCCGACATCGCCCATCACGGGGCTGCTGCTCGAAGCACTTTCTCATCCCGAATTCACGCAAGGGGGGCTGGCTCGGTCAGACAGCGGGAATTTTGTGCTGACGAGGGTGCGGGTTTTGTTGCATCAACCCGACGGCGGCGAGCCGGTCTCCATTCCCATCAAGCATGCGCGGGCGGATTTTGAACAGCCTGGATACTCGATTGCGCAGGCCATTGATGATCAGGACCGCACCGGTTGGGCGATTCTGAGCAACGACATGAAGCGCGATCGGCAAGGCGTTTTCGTCTTTCGCGACGCGGTTCCCATCGAGCTTGGCAGCAAGCTGGAAGTCGTTCTCGAAAGTCTTTCGCCTCACAAGCAGCATAACCTGGGACGATTTCGACTCTCCGTTTCGTCGCGTCCGGAGCCGACCCTTCCTGTGATCGATCCCGCCCCCGAGTTCGTGCTGGCGGCCGCCTTTGTCCCAAGTGTCCATCGATCCAGCGACTACCAATCAGCCCTTCGAGGTTATTTTCAACAAATCGCTACCGAGCGGCCCGCACTGAAGGCGAGACTCGATCAACTTCGTAGCGAGAGGAGTCGACTCGACGATCTCATGCTGGAGACGATGGTGCTGGCGGATCGAGCCGAGCCGCGCAAGACCTATCGCTTGGAACGAGGGCTCTACGACAAGCCCGACACCTCGGCGGAACTGACGCCGGGCCTTCCGTCGGTATTGGCCGGCGCCGATGCTGCTTCGACGGGGAGCCGACTCTTATTGGCCAACTGGTTGATCTCGCCGGAACAGCCTCTGACTTCGCGCGTGACTGTCAACCGTTGGTGGCAACACTTTTTCGGCCAGGGGATCGTTCGAACGGCCGAGGATTTTGGCTCGCAGGGAGAACTCCCCACGCATCCCGAATTGCTCGATTGGCTCGCGGTCGAGTGTCAGCAAAGTGGATGGGACATGAAAGGGATCCATCGACTCCTCGTGTCGAGCCAAACGTATCAGCAATCGTCTATGGTGAATGCGAGTTTGCTTGAAAAGGATCCAGAGAATCGGCTCTACGCGCGCGGGCCGAGACATCGTCTCACGGCGTCAATGCTTCGCGATCAGGCTCTGTTTCTTGCCGGTCTCTGGGTCGACACGATGGGTGGGCCCGGCGTCAATCCTTATCAACCAGCCAATGTCTGGACCGATTTCAGCCTCGGGAAAATTCAGTACCAGCAGGGCAAAGGTTCGGATCTCTATCGGCGAAGCCTCTATACGTTCTGGCGCCGAAGCGTCGGACCGACGATGTTCTTTGATGCCTCCACTCGACAGGTTTGCGAAGTTCGAAGGCGTCTGACGAATACGCCGTTGCAGGCGCTGACGCTGCTCAATGACACTACCTTCGTGGAGGCGGCCCGCGTTTTGGCCGAGCGAACACTTCGCGAATCACCTGTTGGATCTTCGGATCGGCTGGCGTGGGCATTTGAATCGGCCTCGCTTCGGCAGCCGACAGATGTGGAAAAGGAGATCCTGCTCGCTCGGCTTCAATCAGCCCAGGCGTATTTTGCCAAGCATCCCGAGGAGGCGACCGCGCTCTTGAAGGTCGGCGATTGGCCGGCGTCCTCGGCTTGGCCCCCAACCGAGTTAGCAAGTTACACCGTGGTGATGAATGTGATCTTGAATCTCGACGAAGTCATGACGAAGGAGTGACCGATGTCTTCGTTCGATGAGATCCAGCGAATGATCACCCGTCGCCAGCTCTTCGGTGCCTCGGCCGTCGGTTTGGGGTCGGCCGCGTTGGCGACTCTCTTTACGCGCGACGGGTTGGCGGCGACCGGTGGGCTGAATGATCTCCCGCACTTTGCACCCAAAGCGAAACGAATCATCTATCTCTTAATGTCGGGAGCCCCTTCGCAGGTCGATCTTTTCGAGAACAAGCCCGAAGTCGAAAAGCGCCGGGGCGAAGAAATGCCCAGCTCGGTCTTGATGGGTCAAAGACTCACGACGATGACCGCCACGCAGGCACAGAAGAGACTCCTTCCGTCGATTGTCCCGGTTCGGCAACATGGCCAAGCGGGAATGTGGATCACTGACTATCTTCCGCATGTGGCGTCGATCAGTGATCGACTCTGCTTCATTCGAAGCATGCACACTGAATCCATTAATCACGCCCCCGCGATGACCATGCTTCTCACCGGCGGCGAGCAGCCAGGCAGGCCCAGCACGGGCGCTTGGCTCTCGTATGGTTTGGGAAGTGAAAACGACGATCTGCCAACCTATGTGGTGATGACTTCGCGCGATCGAGAGGGTTCGTGTGGGCAACTCTTTTATGACTACTACTGGGGGAGCGGGTTTCTCCCCAGCAAGTATCAGGGCGTGAAGTTTCGTTCTGAAGGGGGAGATCCGGTTTTGTACCTGGCCAATCCGCCGGGGATGGCTCCCTCGCTTCGACGAAGTGTTCTCGATGATGTGAAGAGACTCAACGAGATCAAGTTGAACGGGGTCGGCGATCCCGAGATCAGCACGCGGATCTCGCAATACGAGATGGCATACAGAATGCAGACATCGGTTCCGGAACTCCTCGATCTTGCCACTGAGCCTGCCCACGTACTGAATCTCTATGGCCCCGATGTTGCCCGGCCTGGTTCTTTTGCAAGGAACTGCCTGCTCGCGCGTCGGTTAGTCGAGAGAGGCGTTCGTTTCGTACAGCTACTTCATTCAGGTTGGGATCAGCATTCAAACTTACCAACCCAGCTTGTGGAACAGTGCCGTGATACCGACCAACCCTCGGCGGGGCTGGTTCAGGATCTGCAGCAGCGAGGGCTTCTCGAAGATACGCTGGTGGTCTGGGGCGGAGAGTTTGGTCGAACCGTCTTCTGTCAGGGGGACATCAACAACAAAACCAAGCATGGACGCGATCATCATCCGCGATGCTACACGATCTGGTTGGCCGGCGGCGGTATCAAGCCTGGCACCATTCACGGTCAGACCGACGACTTCTCTTACAACATCGTGAAAGATCCCGTCCATATCCACGATCTACAAGCGACCGTGCTGCACCTCATGGGGATCGACCACGAACGATTGACCTTCAAGTATCAGGGCCGACACTTCCGCCTGACTGACGTGGCCGGCCAAGTAGTTCAGCCGATCTTAGCATAGCCTTTTCGTCGAACCAAAAAACAACCCCGAGCATTTGCTGCCCGGGGTCGCGAGTTTTCGGCGTACTTCGGCGATTCTTCGCTTAGTACATGTCTTCCATGCCGCCGTGCCCGGCAGGTGCATGGCCATCCTTCTTCGGAATGTCGGAAACCAGCGCGTCGCTGGTCAAGAGCAAGGTGGCAACGCTGGCGGCGTTAGTCAAGGCGCTGCGGGTCACCTTGGTGGGATCGATGATCCCTTCCTTGACCATGTCGACGAACTTTCCGGTGCGGGCGTCGAAGCCGTCGTTGCCGGAGAGTTCCTTGACCTTGCTGACGATGACGCCGCCATCCTCGCCGGCATTGTTGGCAATCCAATACAGGGGTGCCGAGACTGCCCGCAGGATGATGTTGTAGCCGACCTCTTCATCATGCGAGAGGCCCTTCGGTTTGACCGAAGCACACGCCCGAACGAGAGCGACGCCGCCACCAGGCAGAATCCCCTCTTCGACAGCGGCGCGGGTGGCATGCAGCGCGTCTTCGACTCGGGCCTTCTTCTCTTTCATTTCGCTTTCGGTTGCCGCCCCGACGTTGATCTTGGCGACACCGCCGGCGAGCTTGGCCAAGCGTTCTTCGAGCTTCTCGCGATCGTAGTCGCTGGTGGCGCGGTCGATCTCGACACGAATCTGGTCGATTCGTCCCTTGATCGCCGCCGGCTTACCCGCTCCTTCGATGATGGTGGTGTTATCTTTGTCCACACGGATCTTCTTCGCTCGGCCCAGCTGAGCCATCTCGACGCTCTCGAGCTGGATACCGAGATCTTCGAAGATCGCCTGCCCACCTGTGAGGGTAGCAATGTCTTCGAGCATTGCCTTTCGGCGATCGCCGTACCCAGGGGCCTTGACGGCACAAACCCGGATCGTTCCTCGCAGCCGATTGATGACCAGCGTCGCAAGAGCTTCCCCTTCGACTTCCTCGGCAATGATGAGGAGAGGCTTGCCCGCGTTGGCAACCTTCTCGAGAACAGGCACAAGATCTTTGACCGCAGAGATCTTCTTTTCGTGGATCAGGATGATCGCGTCGTCCAGCTCTGCTTCCATCTTCG
Source organism: bacterium (assembly GCA_019753235.1). Classification (GTDB taxonomy): domain Bacteria; phylum Planctomycetota; class Planctomycetia; order Kolteriales; family Kolteriaceae; genus JAIELF01. Next base: position 16,551 of record JAIELF010000002.1, on the reverse strand, counting down.
TGGGATTGGTCACGAAGTAAGGAGAGAGGTAGCCGCGATCGAACTGCATCCCTTCGACGAGTTCGATTTCGGTCGCCAGCCCTTTTCCTTCTTCGGTGGTGATGACGCCATCTTTGCCGACCTTATCCATGGCCTCGGCAATTTTGCTGCCGATCTCGTCGTCGCCATTGGACGCGACGGTCGCGACTTGGGCCATCTCTTTCTTGCTCTTCACGGGGATGGACATCCCCTTGAGCTTGACGGTGATATCTTCCACCGCCTTCTCGATGCCGCGCTTCAGTTGCATCGGGTTGATGCCAGCAACGACACTCTTGAGCCCTTCGTTGAAGATAGCCTCGGCCAAGACCGTGGCCGTCGTCGTTCCATCGCCGGCGATATCAGAAGTCTTGCTGGCGACTTCCTTGACGAGCTTGGCGCCCATGTCTTCGTACTTGTCTTCAAGTTCGATTTCTTTGGCGACGGTGACACCGTCCTTGGTGACGGTCGGCGAGCCGAAGCTCTTCTCGAGAACGACATTTCGTCCCTTCGGTCCGAGCGTGACGCGCACCGCGCGGGCAAGCTTGCCGACGCCGCGACGCATGGCTTCCCAGGCCTCTTGATCAAAAGCGATCTGCTTGGCACCCATGTGGTTTCAAACCTCCCTAAAGTCTTGTTTTATTTCTGTTCGAGGGGCAAGGATCGCGGAGTTACCGCGATGGACTTGCTGGATCGTGCGCGTCGGGTCAGACTTCGCGATCGCGCGATCCGTTTTGCCACGACCAACGTCGACGGAGAGCGTCGATGTTAGCCCAGGGTGCAGAGGATATCCTCTTCCCGCATGAGGAGGAGCTTCCCCCCTTTGGCATCTTTGAATTCGTCGCCTGCCCACGAGGTGAAGTAGACTCGGTCCCCGACCTTCAACTGAAGCGGGGATCGCTTCCCATCGCGAAGGACGCGTCCGTCGCCGACGGCCACCACCTTGCCAATTTGAGGCTTTTCCTTCGCCGAGTCCGGCAACAGAATGCCGCCGGCGGTCTTTTCCTCCGACTCCTCCCGCTCAATCAACACGCGGTCCCCAATCGGCTTAATCTTCATTGCAATCACTCTCCGTAGAGAAACACCATCTCCGCAACCTATCGAACCCCCGAATATGCAGTTGGCGTGCCGAGCGTGGATTCTTAGCTTAAGTCATTTGTGTGATTTGCATTGCGGAAAATGGCAGGGATGAGATGCTTGCTGCCTTTTTGACGGAGCAGGCCTTCGGAGAGGATCTCCGCCTGCCAAAAGAGGGTGGCCGGACTGATCCTACCGCATGGGGGCCAGCAGGCTTCCCTGGGCGAGGATCGGTTCCTGGGACGGATGATGAAGATCGATCACCCCGACCGAGCGGGCATTGTCGCGAGCCAAAACAAAGGAAAGAGCCCGTCCCGTGATCAGTGGATGAGCATCCAGAGCGTAAACGACGTCGTCGACCGATTGGGTTTGGTATCGGCCCAACCCGACGAGCACATCGCCCGGTTCCCAGCCTGATTGCTCAGCAACACTCCCTGCCTCGACATGGGTCACGAGCAATCCCTGCGTGAATCGACCCTCTCGCAGCGAGACTGGCCGGAACTGAGCCCCCAGCGTGGTGCGGACCTCCTCCGCTTCGATCCAGGCGGTGATCGGCCAGCGATCGCGGAGGAGCTGACCCAGTTGATCGGCGGGGACGATGTAGCCTGTCCCTTCCAGCGTTGAGCTCTTCGCGACAGTGATTCCGAGGAGCTCACCGGTTTCGACATCGAAAGCTCCGCCTCCCGAGTTGCCTGGAACGACGTCGGCTTCGATTGCCCGGAGTGGGGCGCGATTTCCATCCCATGACACGATGCGAACCGTTCCCAGTTTGCCGCTGATGACCGATTGGCCCATACCGAGCGGGTTGCCGACGACCATTGCTTTTCTTCCTGGCGTGATTCTTCGGCTCGAGGCCGGGCTGGCGGCTTCGAGCCGACTTTTGGTCGCCACTTTCACAAGCGCGATATCGACCTCTTGATGGGCCGCGACCATCGTGGCCGGCAGCACGGTGCCGTCGTTCATGCGGACTTCTAGCTTCTCATAATCGCGGACGACATGGTACGCGGTGACGATGTATCCCTCGTTCGAGATCACGACCCCCGCGCCGTTGGATTGGCCAACGTACCGGCCGCTCCCCGTGCGGGCGATCAGTTCGACCGTGGCGCGGTTGGCTCGTCGAAGAACATCCATCGAATCAACCCGGCCGGCGGCAACGCTGACCGAGGTTCGGTCTGGAACTTTTTCGCCGAGTGCCAAGGAGGCGTGCGCGAGCAGCAGAATTCCGAGCGTCGCAAGGAGATGAAGACGACATCCCAACATGAAAAGAACCCTCGAGTGATGCGATCGAAAATGTCGAACACTCGAGGAAAGTGATGTGGAACAAGTCGATTCGAGAGAGGGTCGGCCTGAACATCCTGTGGCCGAGATTGCGAAACGACGATTCCCCCCTTCGGTAGCCCGGCAGTCCCTCGGCCCACGGTACGGTGGTGCGCGAAAGGATCCGCGGCTTTGCGTGCCGGCCTTACGACCGGGTTGCCTTTTCGCGGGTGTTCGTCTGAGAGAAGACTAGCACGCAAGTTCGTTGCAATCGTCACGACCGGACGAAAGAAAGCGGCGAGGTTTCAACTTGATCGCGCGGGGCGAGCGTTGGGAATCATGTTGATTGCCACGTCAGACTTGAAGTCTTCGAATTTGCCCGTCGGGCTCGAAGGTATGTGATCAACATAGGTAAACTTCACACGAAATGACCAACCAAAGCTCCCTTCGAACCAACGAATGATCAGAGCTTCTTCTCTCTCGGTGAGAGGCCGGGGCGAGACCAACAGCGCTTCGATATCTTCGAGGCTTCGCTGAATCACCTGGAACTGTTGGATGGGCGGGATTTCATCAACACCTTTCGTGATGCTTTCAACTTCCACGGAAGGCCATCGCAAGTCGCCGTTGGGTAAAACGAGCATGTTGCGTTGACGACCGACGACTCGGCGAAGGACCGGCAAGCCTCGGCCACAAGGGCATGGTTCGCCGACCTCGGCAAAGTCGCCGATGCGATAGCGGATGATCGGCGTCGCAAAGTTATGAAGCGCGGTGACCACCACGCGTCCGATTTCGCCTGTTTGGCAAGGCGTCCCATCATCGCGAATGACCTCTAATAGGACGTTCTCGGCTTGGACGTGGTAGTGCTCGTGATCAGGGCATTGCAGGGCGATGTAACCGACCTCTTGTGAACTGTACATATCGACGATCTTGACGTCGAAAGCCCTGCGGACGGCATCGCGCGTATGTTGTTCGAGAATCTCGCCGAAGGTTCGGATCTCGCGCAGTCGATGCAGCGTGATGCCTTTCTCTTCGCAGTGCCGAGCCAAGGCATGGACATTGGAGGGATAGGTGATGAGATACTCTGGGTTATGCTCGGCCAGCCAGGGGACCTGTTGGTCGATGCCAGCCTTGATGTGTAGGGTAGCGCTGGGCCCGGTCCGTACGACGCCGGCCGTGGCCGGGCCCCAGTTGTTGCCGATCCGACCGTCGGGGGGATCGCACGCATTGCCACTGACGAAACGAATCGCGCCAAGCTTCGCGCGAAAGTCTCGCCGATGCCAAAGATGATCGCGTACGGTGAACGCGTTCCAGAGAAGTTGCGTCAAACCGGTCGTCACCACCATCACCGGTTTGCCGGTCGAGCCAGAGGTGAAAAGCTGGCTCATGTTGCCATGTTCTTGGGGCGTCTTTTGCGAATAGATTTCGGGACCTGCCTGCTGCCAATCTTCTCGCGTTAAGACTGGGATTCGCCGCCAGTCGTCGGCAGTGCGAATCGATTCGAGCGACAGCCCGGCTTGGTCGAATTGCCGACGGTAGTAGGGGGACGTGGTGTAAGCGTGTCGCAACAGTGTGCCGAGCTGTCGGCCTTGCTGCGATTGGATCTCATCCGCAGACAGCCACTGCGATTGCTCGAGTTGAAACAACAGGCTCATCATGCGGGCAGAGCCCGTCGCCGGGACGGCGGGCCAAATGCTTCCGGGGACGGCCGGGTCGGGTGTCAACAGGGAGCCAAGGTGCGTCATGGACGGGCGCTCACGAGGTGGAAATTGCTCTGAGAAAACATCCACCCCAGAATAGCTTCCTCTTTCGACCGATGCGAGAAAGGAACGCGCGAGCAGAAAGAATGCCCCCGTTCCCTCGAGGGGGGCAGAGACTACGTCTGGACGGCAGGCTCCACTTTCATGGAGCGATTGATTTGCCGAACCGCTTGTCGAAGTCGGTGCTCATTTTCAACGATTGCCAGACGAAGGTATCCTTCGCCGACCGGTCCAAAGCCGCGGCCGGGGCTGACAGCGACCTCGGCCTCTTCGAGCAGCTTCATCGCGACATCGATGCTTCCCATCTTCTGCCGCCAATGCTCGGGAACGCGGGCCCAAACGAACATTCCCGCGCGGGGTGATTCGATTTCCCATCCTCCCTTGCGCAGGCCGCTGACCAGGATGTCGCGTCGCTTTTGATACTCTTGGCACATGCCCAGCCGAGCCGACTCCGCGTGTCGCAGGGCGATGATAGAAGCAATCTGAATCGCCTGGAAGATGCCGTAATCGTAATAGCCCTTGATGGTCGCCAGCGCCTTGACCATCTCGCGGTTGCCGACGCAATAGCCGATGCGCCAACCCGCCATGTTGTAGCCTTTGCTCATCGTGGTGAATTCGACACCGACATCTTTCGCCCCGGGTACCGACAGGAAGCTCGGCGGAACGTAGCCGTCGTAGTAGACATCCGCGTAGGCAAAATCGCTGAGGACATAGAATTCGTACTTCTTGGCGAGTCGAACCAACTCGACGTAGAAGTCGCGGTCGATGGTGGTGCTGGACGGATTGTGCGGAAAGTTGACGATCACGATTTTGGGCCGCGGGTAAAGCGTTTCGCACGTCCGCGCAGTTTCCGCGAGGAAATGGTCGGGGCGGGTAACATCGATTTGAAGCACGTTCGCTGAAGCGAGCATCGGCGAATACACGTGAATGGGGAAGCTCGGCGCGGGGACGATGCAAGTATCGCCTGGTCCCAACATCGCCAGGCACATGTGGCTGAAGCCCTCTTTCGAACCGATCGTGGCAATGACTTCGCTTGATGGGTCAAGCTTTACCTGGTGGCGACGCTCGTACTGCAGCGCGACCTCTCGGCGAAGATTCAGGATGCCTGCCGACGCAGAGTAACGGTGGTTGCGAGTATCGCGAACCGCCTCGCACAGTTTCTCGACGATCTGTGGATCGGGGGGATCGGTTGGGTTTCCCATCCCCAGATCAATGATGTCGACTCCCTTGCGACGCTTCTTGTACTTGATCTCGTTGATCTTGCCAAAGAGATACGGGGGAAGCCGAAGAACTCGGTCGGCGACCGGAATGGTGAAGTTGTCCTTCTGATCGAGCCTGTCGATCTGGTCCCGTTCATCAGAAGCAACCTGCGAGGACTCTTCAGCACTGGCCATGGTCATGAACCTTTGTTCTGTTCGTCGTTGGAGAGGGGGTCCTGTTGTCGCCCCTCTTCGGGCTCTGGGCATTTAAGTCGGCTATCCTGCCAGAAACAGTCTACATTCCTCGCCCAACGCGGGAAAGAAGACTCCTCTCTCGCTTGATCGCTCCGTCTCCAGAGGAGAACCGAAGGAATCGGGAGAGAATCGATTTTCGAAGGACACTTTTGCCCCGGAAAAGGATCGCAGTCCTCGTGGATTGCCTGTTCTACCTGATTTTGTTGGACTCTGACGGTTTTGCACCTTTTGACGGCGGAAGATCTCAAGCCAGTAAACCTAGGGGGTCGATAACGCTATTAACGGCCGTTCCGATTTTGTCGGCGGTGACGTTGCGCTTCCCGGAGAAGGGGCAAGCGTCTCGGTTCAAAGGTTCAGGGGGTCCCAAAGTCGCCTACGGGTGCCGTCGATGGGTTGCGAAAGCCCCTCGTCGATCGTGCGTTCGTCCACAGGGTGGGTGTGGCGAAGGGAGTCGTAGCATGGGTCGCTTGGCGTCATGGTTCGCGGTGTTGGCCCCGGCAACGCTATGCCTTTGGGCGAGCATCGGCTGGGGACAAGAGCCGACTTCCGCGGCAGGGACAGTCGTCGCCGGGGCGACCGAGGCCGCGCCGGGGGCGACGGTGCCGGCACCCGCGTCGATACCTGGCCCCGCGGCCATCGGCACGCCTCGTACCGACTTATACTCGAACTATTCAGATGCTTTCATGAACCCGGCAGCGATCGCCGCCAGCGGATGCGAGACCTCGGGTGAGATGGGCAAACTCTTTGCGGGCCCACGGCACTTCAAAATCGTTTTCGCGTACGATCAACTTCGCTGGGGCCGGACGCATGGCGATAATCAACCGCTGACCCGAACGACCTCGAATATCTTCGATCAGGGTAATGGTCTAGGGCCCGCTGTCACCGGCGATCCGAACGAAAACACGCTCTATGGTTTTCCCATCAGCAACTCTCCCACGCAGGGGGGGCTCATCACCGTCATTGACCCCAATACTCCTGGCGTTGGCGAGGTCGTTTTGCCCGGCGAGAATCCAAACATCACGAATGCCTTCCTACAGCCCAATCGGCCCATCGGCGAAACACTGATCCCCGAAGCCGACCGAATGCAGAGCGATCAGTTCGGCTTTGGTCGAGAGAATGGTAACCGACCACGTATCGGCTTGGAATTTGAAGATGGTAGCCGGTTGATGTTGACCTACTTTCGGGTCGATACGTTCGAGTCGCGCTTGATCGAAGATGTTTCGGGCGCGTCATTCTTGACTCGCGTGATCTCGGACGACAACAGTCCGTTCCTCCCGCAATATCAACGATTTGGCTACTTGAACTCACGATTCACGACCGGCGATCCTTTCTTTGCGGGCGAACGTCGCAGGCAGGTGGGCGACGATCCGAGTCTGGATCCCCACAGTCCGCAGAGGGAATCCCCCGCACTCACGCCGACGGCACAATACCCGACCACGTCCAGCGATGTTCCCCGAGAGCCGACCGTCAATGATGCCGCTCGACAGAATACTCCGAACGGACCGGAGGATCAGCGAGTCCGAAGCTTGTTGTGGACCGACGGCGAAGTGGCGATTGCCGACTATCACTTCAACATTCAAGGAGGCGATCTGACCTTCGAGAAATCCCTCTTCGAATGGTTCAATCCCGTTTGGAAGATCTGGGGAACCGCCGGCGTCAAGTATCTCTCAATGAATGAAGGCTTTCGCTTCATCTTTGCAGATGTTGCTCCCACGGGAAGCATTGGCGGGTCAGGCTACCAAGCCCGAAGCCCGTTCGATCGCTTTGCCGCCAACAACGTGGGGGCGACGCCGGATACAATCAATTATCGGGCACAACCATCGATCGAAACGGTTGCCACCACCACGGTGGATGTAAAGAACAACATTGTGGCGCCAGAGATTGGCTTGCACGCGATTCGCCCCATCTGGGGTTGGTTCGAAATCGATCTGGCCGGCAAGGGGGCCTGGGGTGCCAACTTCATGGAGCGAGATTCTTCGCTCGTGCGAGGCGATGGACTCGTCGGCTTCAGTCGACAACGGCAAGAGATGTTGTCGAGCGGCACGGTGCAGTTTCAGCTCGGCATGAACGTTGTTCCGCACCCCAGTGTCCGTCTCCGAGCCGGTTGGGAAGCCCTCATCCTCTGCAACGTTGGCACCGGTACCAGCAATATTTCTTTCGATCTTGACCGCGATATCCGACCGAAAAACAACGAAACCGTCTCCTACTTCGGATGGTATTTCGGCGGCGACGTTAAGTTCTAAAATCGCTGGAGGAAGAGTAAGGGCACATCGCGACAGTCGATGGACCTCACCAAGATTATCAAGCCGAGAGTTCTCCGTAGGCATGGCTTCGTTGGTGGTGGCGGGCATGGTTAGGTGGATAGCGTGACCTTGCAGCGCCGATTAACGGTCTCGCGACCGGGGCCTCTTTTGCCCTTTCTGCTGGAAGTGCTGGGACAGAGTCGCACCGCCGTGAAGGCGCTTCTACGAAACGGTGCGGTGCACATCAACGGAACGTGTTGTCGGCAGTTCGACGTTCTGCTGTCGATGGGCGATGAGTTGACCATCCTAAAACTGTCGTCGGCGATGGCGGCAAAACGCCTTGATGAATCTCGGATTCAGGTCATCCACGAAGACGATGATCTGTTCGTGGTCGAGAAGCCGGCGGGACTGCTGACCGTGGCGACCGATCGGGAAAAAGTCGACACGCTCTACGCGCGACTTCGCGATTTCGTCCAGACCCGTGGTTCGCGTGATCGCGACGTCTTCGTGGTGCATCGACTCGATGAGGAAACGTCGGGCTTGGTTCTCTTCGCGAAGAGCCACGCCATGAAGCAGTCGCTTCAGGACGTCTGGCCGACGATCGAAAAGTATTATCTCGCCGTTGTCAACGGTCAGCCCCCGTCGGCCCAGGGGACCATCACCAGTCACCTGACCGAGAATCCCAAATCACTTCGCGTGACGAGTCGCGACCAGCCATCCGCTCACTCGCGTTCCGCGACAACTCGCTACGAGGTCATCGAAAGCAGTTTGACCCGAACCCTACTTCGCGTCAGATTGGAAACAGGCCGAAAGCATCAGATCCGAGTTCATTTGGCGAGCATAGGCTGCCCGGTGGTGGGGGATTCGCGTTACGGCCGACCGTCGAAAAAATCGTCACGCCATTCGTTGCCCGACGCGCCGCGACTCGCACTGCATGCCAGCGAGCTAGCCCTCTCCCATCCCCGAACCGCGGAGCCTCTTTCGTTTCGTTCCCCGCTGCCGACCATCCTCGTCAAGCTGCTGAAATAACCAACGGATCGCGAGATCGGATTCGTTTGGATGGACCCATGCTGGTCAGCAACATGAACGGGCCAAGCCGTTGAAAGGCAACTCCGCAGACGGGCATGCCCCGCGCAGGGCTGACGGATCGGCGAAAGCTGACGTCAGAATCACAAGGCGACGGCGGTCTTCTGGGAAGAAGAGTCGAATAAAGGGGAGCTCGCGAAGCGAGGCATTCGCGATGGTTTGCTCACCAGCATGCCCAAAAGCAAGGTCGATGCTAAGCCTCCCATCAGCACGACGATGGACGGGTAGCCGATCACGTTACCTGCTTCCATTGATCTACCCATGTACGTGACGATCATGCCGTTGTGGAAGGCGTGAAACACCATTCCCGGAAGCACGCTTCCCGTTCGCGTGGCGACGATGCCCAGGACAATCCCCAGCAGGGTCGCTGCCACCATTTGTTGGGGCACCATATGCGAAACGCCGAAAAGAACAGCCGAGATCACGATCGCCCCCGCGGGCCGATATTGTTGCAACAGGCCCGGCAAGATCCAACCTCGAAAAGCAATCTCTTCACAGACGGCCGGTACGACCGCCACGATGATCAATTGTTGCCAATAGGGTACACCGAGAAAAATCGGGGCGAGCTTTTCCGCCAAGGCGCTGGCATCGGGCATGGGAAACCATTGCTGCAGCGTCAGCGCCAGGCTCACCGCGACAGGATGAATGGTGATCGCCAGCAGCACGGCCAGGCCCGACGCGGACCAGATTGGCTTACGGAATTGCAGCGAACGCATCGGCCGGCGAGTGAATAGGTACGCGCCGACAATCGCCGGGATCGCCAGCGTGCCAACCTGGCTAGCGATGATTCCCATCGGGGTGATCGGCAAGTGCCCCTGCAAGTACCATCGCAACAGCATGTAAAAGACAAAGAACGACCACGCCATGCTAAACGTGATTCCAGGGCGTTTCTCGACGAAACATTGGCGGAGGAAAACCGCGATGTCAAAACGCTCGGCTTCGCGGAAGAGGACATCCTCTCGATTGAATTGGTCGGCCGCATAACGAAGCGCGAGGAAGCCGTAAAGTAGAGTCGGAATCAAGACCGGAAGAAAATAAAGCGTCGCGGATTCATACTGGTTGAGCATCAGCGATTTGAGCAACAAGGCCACATTCGTTACAGGAACGAGGCTGTAAAAAGCATCCAGTTCCACTCCAGGCACGAGCGTCAAAAACACCAGCGGCGTCACGACAAGAAAGAGAGGCATGAGGTAATACTGTCCCTCTTTCGTGCTGCGAGCGAAGATTGCCAGCGCCATGCACATCGCGCTGAAGAATGCAGCCAGCGGCAGCATCAAGACCATCATCCATCCGATCGCCACCCAAGAGGGTGGAGCCAACAATGCCGCTGCCGACTCTTTCACGCCGGCCGGTATCATGTTGGACGTCTGGGCTAAGGTGAGCCCCATGCTCGTCAGGTTGACGATCGTCGTGATGACACTGAACAGAAAGATGGTCAGGAATTTTCCCAGCACGATCTCGGCCCGAGTCGCTGGTGAAATGAGAAGTGTTTCCATCGTTCCACGCTCTTTCTCGCCGGCACAGAGATCGACGGCAGGATAGAACGCGCCGGTAAGCGCCATCATCACGAGCAGGAACGGGAACATTCGGCTCCATGCCGTTCCCGATCGGCCTGATCCGCGCGACACATCCTTGAACCCATCTTCAATCGAGATCGGATGGGCATACGTGCGCGGAAGCCCCGCTTGCGAGAGGCGGTATTCACCGACTTGATCGGACCAGCGATACAGCAGATCGCGCAGCATGGCCGAGGCGATCTCGGATCGATCATCGGTCCCATTGAAAAGAATATTGACCGTGACGTTCTCGCCGGCCGCAAGCCGCCGAGCCATCCCATGGGGAATCTGCACGATGGCGTCGACATACTCTCGATTGATGTCATCGCGGGTAAGTTTGTCGTTGACGATGGTTTTCAAAACGCTGGGCCGGCCGTTGCTGCCGAACAAATCGGTGTGAAATGTTTGTCGATCCTCCGCCAACAGCGGCGGATGGGGCGGAAGATCCTCGGCACCGACGATGCCGACCGTCCGATTCTGTTTACCAAAGCTGAGCGTGAGTTGAAACAGCCCGATCCCCAGAGCCGGGTACAAGACGATCGGCAATACCAGAATCATGAGCAGCGTCCGTCGGTCGCGGAGCTGATCTCGCACTTCGCGAAGGAAGATCAGCTTGGCCTTGGACCATTTCATGAAAGTCGCATCCATCCTTGTTCTTCGATCCGGGGCGCGGGGTCCCCGGCGATCACGCGATCGAGTTTCATTTGTATCGGGACGAAAGGAATCGGGATGACGTTCGGTCTGTCCGCCAAGTCTCCCGCATGCCGATCCCTGCTCCAATATACTTGAACGTTCGTCGCGAATCGGGTCGACCGTCGTGCGCCGGCGGCTTTTCATCGTTTTGTGAGCCAAAGACTGAGGATTAATCAGCCGTTCCATGGCCGAATTGATGGGAAACCGCGTCGCAAGTGGTTCAACTTGCCTGCGCCACCGGACGGCGATCGTTTCGAGGGTATTTGGCTCAGAACGATGCGGGCCCGGCGGCGACAGAGTCTCGATGGTCTGTCGATGGTCTGTCGTGCTTAGAACCAAGGGGCCGGCGGAACCGTACAAACATTCTTTGGGAACCGATGGTGGCCGGGGAAGGGAAGAATCAGTCGTGCCAGACGCTGTGGGAAAGCCGGGAGGCGAGGACGCTCTTCGCGAGATGACTCCCGAAGAGATTCGCGATGCATTTCGTCGATACGATTTGATCATCGGCCTTTTCACGCTGTTGATGGCGTTCTTTGCCGCATCGTTCCTGGCCAGCTCTCCGGATCTTTGGCGTCGTGCCCATCATGGCAACCAGTTGCTCGAATCCTTTCCGTCATTTCCAACGGTGAGCCATTTTTCTTACACCGGCTCGTCGGCAACGGGGGTGGATCCGGCATGGCTGTACAACATTCTCTCAGCCGGCCTGCTTCGTTTGGGGGATGTCGCATTCGTAGCGGCGAAGGTCGCGGCCGTGGTTGCGAGTGTTTTCCTATTGTTGACGATCCGCTGTCGGCCGGCCCCGTTCTCTTGGCCGGTTTGGTCCGTCGGGTTGGCGATCGTGGCGATGAGTGGCCATCTCGATGTCGGTCCCACCATTGCTAGCTACTTGTTGTTGTCCGCGGTTTTGTGGTTGGGGCATCAAGCCGCGGTGACCGGCCGACCAGTCTTCTATCTCGTCGCGGGGATCATCTTGCTTCTTTGGGCCAATGTCGACATCGCTTATCCCATCGGCGGGGGAGTGTTGTTGGCGTTTCTTTTGGGGGATGGTCTTTTCGGATCGACGTTGGCACCCGAGACGATCGGCCAAACGAATCGCTCGCGGCCCATCATGATCGCCATCGTGATCGGTCTCGCGGCTCTCTTTGCCGTGGGGGCTGGCCTCGTTAGTCCGTTTGGACTGGCCAATTGGCTTTTCCCTTGGCAAATGATCCCGGTCTATCAGTCGCTCCCCTCGCTTGATTATGGATGGGAAGGCTGGGCCAGTCCGCTTGAAGCGATGAAACGAGGAGATTGGACTCCCGATTTAGTCGCCTGGGTCGTTCTTCTGCTCACGGCAGGGGGCGTCGTCCTGGCGGGGTTTCAACGGATAAGTGCGACTCGCGTGATGTTGTTGCTGGTGGCACTGGTGTCAGCTTATTGTCACCGCTGGATCGGTCTATCTGGGATTATCCTGGCGTTTGTTGCGTCGCAGGGGGGACAGGAGTTTGCCGCGAGAAATCTCCGTGCGGGGGTGCAAACAACCGGTTGGGGTCTGATTCGCGCGCAATTGGTGGTCGTCCTTCTACTGATTGCTCTATTCGGAGGAATGCTTTCTGCGTTGACCGGTCGCATGCAAGGCCGGCTGGCACAGTTCGGATTCGGCATCGACCGGAATCAGTTCGCGCAAGAGACCGCTGACTGGCTCAAAGGAAGCGGACTTGCCGGCAAGACATTTCACATCAGTCCCGGCAACAGCATTGATTCGTTCTTGTCCTATACGCTGCCTAGCCACCGATCATTCCTTGATCCTCGTTGGCCGCTCGATGAAAAGGGATTCTCCGTTTACGAACGACTTCGCATCTCGCTGACGGGATTGAGTCCAGAAAAGGCCAACGACTGGAAAGAGACCTTTAAAAAGCTCGGCATCACGCACGTTGTTGTCGATGCTCGTGAAGAGACCGAAGTGATGCGCGCGATTCGGCAAGGACTCGCGAGACGAAGTGATTTGGCACCGATCGCTGTCGATGATCAAGCGATCGTCTACGGTTGGCTGAGCGATGAGCATGCGGACTATGCTGTTGTGAAAGAGAAAAGAATTCAGGCCAACACGCTTGCATTTCGAACCAAGCGAGAACCTCCTCCCCCGACGGATCGTGCCGTGACGGCGCCGTCGCTCATCGATAAGGTTTGGCCTTTGCGGATGGTTGCTCGACCGCCGGGATTGATCCGCGGAACGTTCTTCTCGACGGGGGGGCGATGGCTGAGCCAGCCGGGGGCGGGTGTCATCGCGGCAAGTTATCTTCGCTCGGCGGTCTCGGCTAATCCGGACAATCCCGACGCGCATCTCCGATTGGGACTGGCGTACTTGAATCTTTCACTGAATGAACTCGCGCAGCTTCCGCCTGATTTTGAATCGATTGGCCCTAGCCCCAGTCTCCCGAGCAAGGACGCTGCGAGCAAAGAGGCGGGCTCGAATGAGAATCCTCCCAAGGCGATGAAGCAGATGATTCCAAGCGACATCGTTCTCACACGCCATCATCAAACCATGGCCGCGCTGCAGAGCGCGCTTCTGGCAGGGGCCGACCAGTGGAAACCCGAGACTGCCCTGGGGATCCATACCTCGATGGCGCTGGCATGCGAACGAAACCGGTTCATGGATCTTTGGCTTAAACATTTGCGCGAGCAGCGCCGAGCGTCTCGTAGTCCGGAACAACTCGCCCTTATCGACCGTCAGATGCAGCTTGTGAAAAAAGACGTCGATCAGCGTTTGCAACTCTTTGAGCAGCAGATCAAGCAATTGAGCGATGAACGCCGAGCAGAGGCAACGCGGATCGAAGGGGAAGCGGCAAAGCTGAGTGAAACGTTGAAGAACGCGAGCGATGCCGATCGACGACGGCTTGAGATGGAACTTGAGATGGGTCGACGACAAGTGGCGTTGTTGCGGGCCGATGCAGAGCGAGATCGACCCATGGAGAACGCACAGGTTGCTTTTGCACTCGATTTACCGGGCCGCGCTCTCGAAGAGATCGAAAAGGTGCCGGCGACGTCGCCCGAGGCGGATGCGAACGCCGACTTTATCGTTCGGGTTCTTTTGAGGCTGGGCTTTCCAGACAAGGCAGGCGAACGTCTTCGGTTGATGCGCGGAGCGAGTCGGCTGGGGCCGGGCGTCTATTTTTGGCTTCTCGCGCAGACTCAACTCACTTCTGGGCAATTCGAGCCAGCACGGCTCTCAATGGAACAGGCGATTGCCGAGGTCAAGGCGGCTCGACTGCGCGAATCGCTCGAGAGCGGTTTCGCCACCGTTCTTCAAGGCCGGATGATTGCTCGCGATGGAGCGATCCCCTTCACCGAAGCTCTTCGAACGGTCAGTGCCGCGGGGCTCGAAGCGAGCTTTTGCTACGACTTGGCCATTATCCATCTTGAGTTGGCTCAGCCCGAGCGAGCGCGGGAGGACTTTCTTCGCGTGCTCGAATTGGCCCCCGGTTTTAAGCTAATTCCCATTATCGATTTTTATGCCAAAGAGATTTCGGATAAGCCGCTCCCTCGATCGGCGTCGCCCAGTCCGGATGATGACATTGTCGTCCGTTTCCCAGAGCCGCCCGCCGCGCCTCCGGAGGCGAATCCGTCGGCGCCGACCCCGACGCCGGCTCCAGAATCACCGGTACCGACTCCTGGAGAAAAGAACAGTTGATTTCGAGAGGGGCATTTCGGTCGCGATAAAACGTGCGGGACGATTCGCTTGAACCTAACGAACGAGAAAAAAGTAGGGGCATTCTCCATGCCAGGTTCATTTGAACAAAAGACGGTCATCGTCCTGGGGGCGGCGACCGGTATCGGCAAAGCATCCGCCCTTTGGTTTGCTCGTCGGCAGGCGGCAGTCTTCACGGGAGATATCGATCAGTTCCCCGAAACCGTCCGCGAGTTCGAAGCGATGGGAATTCGATCGACTCGGTGCGATGTTCGATCAAGCGATCAAGTGCAGGGCCTCGTCGAATGGGCGTCGAATGAAACGGGTCGGCTCGATGTGGTGATTTACTCGGCCGGTATCGAGGTGGCGGGTCAGATTCCGGACGTGACCGAGGAGGATTGGGATCGTTGCCTGGACACGAATTTCAAGGGGGCGTTCCTCACGGCAAAGTTCGCGATCCCGGCGATGGCTCGGACGGGCGGGGGAACGATCGTCAACATCGCTTCCAATGCAGGCCTGCTGACGCGGGCCGCGGACCCTGTGTACAGCATCAGCAAAGGGGCCCTCATCGCGCTCACCAAGTCGCTGGCTCTTTGTCATGCGAAGGATCGTGTTCGTGTCAACGCGCTTTGTCCGGGGCCGGTGGAAGGGACGCGGATGATGGATGCGGATGTTCTGTCAGCATCGGACCCGGCTCGTCGAGCGCGTGAGGTGATCGCTGCTTGTCCGATGGCGCTAGCGCTAGGGCGGATGTCGACGACCGAGGAAATGGCCGATGCGATCGGTTATCTGGCAGATCCCTCCGCCCCATTTCTTACCGGGACGATCTTGGCGATCGATGGCGGAAAGTCGTTGGGGGTCCCCCCGCATTATCGGCCTGCCGCCGAGGTTCTTTGATCGCGCCAGTGCGGAGAGGAAATCAAGAAAAGGGAAGAGCCCTGCACCATGAATGTGCAGAGCTCGAGTCATTGCTCGAAGCGGAATGATCCGGTTACTTCTTAACGAACGGGATGATCTGCTTGGCCAGCGGTTTGGTCACCTTCTGCTTTTGCACCGGCATCTTCGCAGGAACTTCTTCGCCGATTTGCACGCCGACCACTCGCTCGTGCGTGATTGTCTGCGTCGGGACCAGCAGCGTCACTTCTTCGCCGCTCGGCGTGGTGTAGCTGGTGGCCTCGATCACTTCTTCACCCTGGAGAACCGGAATGGCCGATTCCGACTGGGGCGGCGTCAGCTCGGCCGGGGCGGCAGGCTCCCCCGATCGGATCTCTTCAGAGGGAGCGGTGACGGTGTCGCCGAACCAAGGATCAACTTCTTTGCGAACCGGGGCCGCGGGAACCGTGGCGACAGGGCGAGTCGTCGTCCCCTTGAGAGCTTCCACCGGGACAAGCTTGCCGTCGCGGTAGATGCCGATCACGCGTTCTTTGACGTTGAGGATCTGCTCGCCGTTGGCAAGAGTTTTAATGAGAGCTTCGTCGGCCTGCACGTCGGCCTCGTGGCCAAGAGGAAGCGTTCCCTCGTTGACGTCCTTGACATGCAGGACCTTGTCGACACCCTGTTGAATCTGCTGCGTCGCGTCGTCGGTCGCTTTGCGTGCCGTGTGCAGCACTCGACCAGCTCGGTTCTTTACGAACTTCTTCGCGGGTGCCGAGACCGGCTGTCCGTCGACCGAAATCACGGTCGCTTCGTCGCCGATCGCTTCATGGACGCTGCCGGCGGCGGTGAGCGCCGCTGGGCTTGACTTCA